>DASXMH010000138.1:0-17231 GCA_036495785.1 Solirubrobacterales bacterium | reverse complement strand
GCGCGCGTGGCGGAGTGGACGGGCGGCCCACTTCGGTCACACAGTTGACCCGAAATTGATTCAAAGCGCGCACCACGCGCGCGCTTTTGCCCTCCAGGGTGGTTGCTGTGCCACCCACGAGCGCTGACAACGCAGGTCGCGGAGAAGAGGGGACCGCCTCGGTCGAGCTGGTCGCGGCCGTTCCCTTCCTGTTGCTGGCGCTCGCCGTCGCGGCCCAGATAGCGCTCGCCGGCCAGGCTCTCTGGTCGGCGAGCGTGGCCGCGCGGGCCGGCGCCCGGGCGGCGCTGGTCGGCCGTGACGCGAAGGCGGCCGCGCGGCGGGCGCTGCCGACGGCGATGCGCGACGGGGCGGTGGTCGAAGAAGAAGACGAAGGCGACGCCGCGGTCTCGGTGAAGGTGCCGGTGCCGACCCTGCTGCCGCATCTCCCAGAGGTGAAGGTCGGGGCGCGGAGCGGACTGGGGGACGGCAATGGCTGACGTGTCCGCTTCCCGCGGGAAAGGTGGACCGCGGCGCGGCAGCCAGGTTGCGCGGCGCGCGGACCAGCGGCTGCTGCGTGACGAGACAGGGCAGGCGACCGTCGAACTCGTCGCCGCCGTGCCCGCGCTTCTGCTCGCCGCGCTGATCTCCCTCCAGCTCCTCGCCGCCGGCTACGCGCTGACCCTCGCCGACGGTGCCGCCGAGGCCGGGGCCCTGGCCCTCGCCGAGGGCGGCTCGCCCGCCCAAGCCGCGCGCGACGCGCTCCCCGGCTGGGCCTCGGACGACGTTTCGGTGTCGGTCAAAGGCGAAGAGGTGTCGGTCCGCCTGCGCCCGCCGTCCCCGTTCGGCGCGATCGCCGACCACCTTGCCGTGACCAGCAGCGCAAGCGCGAGGTCGGCCGAATGAGCGGCGCGTCTCAGTCTCCGTGGCCTGCTCCGGAGCCACCGACCGAGGAGCTGAGCGTCGTCGATTCTCCAGCGTCCTCGGTTGCGACGAGTCCGGCAACCGATGTGCCTACGCGCTTCGGCCCGGTGCTGCTTGGGCGACCCGACCCGGCGTCGCGCGGGGTTTTCGGCACCGCCACAGAGGGCGCCTTCACCGCGCCACGGCACGGCACGGTCGTCGTGGTAACGGCGGTCGGGGGTGCCGAGGGCTCGCGGGGCGCCGCCGCGGCGCTGTCCTGCGCCGGGTCGGGGGTGGCGAAGGCGGCGCTCTTGGTCGATGTCGGCGGCCGGGTGGTGCGGCCGACCCTGATCGCCTCCGCCTCGGCGCACCGTCTCGAGGAGCGGCTGGCGGCGCGGCTGCCCGCCCAGCGCCCGGCGGCGAGGGGGGAGGTCTGCCACCTTTCGGTCGCCGCCGACGATGACGGCCTGGCGGCGGCCGGCACCGCGGTCACCGTCGCCCGCGGCGGCCTCGCGGTCGTCCACGTGGCGCCGGGCCTACTGCAGCCGCTCCTGGACACGCCAGGAGCTCCGCGACCCGACGCGGCGCTCCTGCGCGCCGACCTCGTGGAAACGCGGCCGTTGGTCGGACTTGCGGTCGACGATCTGCTCCGGCGCGGCCTGCGGGTCGCGGTGCTGAAGCGCCGCCTCGGCTGGGTGGTCGAGCGACGGGCCGGATTCGGCGTCCTCGGAGGCGACTCCGGCGGGCTGCCGGAGTCGCTCCTTGGTCGCTTGCTCGGTCGGGGAGCTAGGGGGTAGCGGCGTGCCAGGTGCCGACGTCCTTGAACCCCTCGCCGTTCGCCTGCCCCTTGGCGGAATCCCCGTCGAAGGTGTAGAGCGGCAGGCCCTTGAAGGTCACCTGCATCTTCCCTTCGGGGCGCTTGATCGTGCCCAGCTTGACGGGCCCGGCCAGCTTGGTCCCGCGGGCGACGAGGAGCGGGAACCAGGTCTTGGTGCAGGAACCGGTACAGATGAATTTGCCGTTCTTCTCGACGCTGAGGCTGTAGAGGGTGAGCCCCTTGGTGTTGGTGAGGACGGTCTTGTGGAGGCTCGGAGCTTGGGCCTCGCCGACCACGGTCTTGCTGCCGCGCGCGAGGGCCATCGGTGCGACCAGCGCGCCGACCGCAATTACAGCGGCGAGGGCGAGGGCGGCGAGGTTGCGGGCACGGTGCGACCTGACCGCTCGGGATCGAGCTTGGTGCATCGGATCAACTCCTTCCTGGAGGTTTGCCCGGATTACGGACCCGGCGCGGCGAAGGTTCGGAGCCGTGGACGAATGGGGAGGACCGGCGGGCTGCGCGACGAGTCGGGCCAGGCGCTGGTCCTCGCGGTGGGCGGCTGCTTCGTCCTGATCGCCGGAGCGTTGGCCTTGGTCGCGATCGCCGGGGCGGTGACCGGCAAGGGCCGCGCCCAGCGGGCGGCGGACCTGGCCGCGATCTCGGCGGTCCGATCGATGCGCGACGACCTGCCGAACCTGCTCTCGCCGCCGCGCCTGCCTAACGGCGCGCCCAACCCGTCCCACCTCGAGAAGACGGCGTACCTGGATCGGGCGCGCGACGCCGCGATTGCTGCCGCCGGCCACAACGAAGTCGACGCGAGCCACCTCCGTGTTTCGTTCCCCGACCGCTCCTCGTTCGCGCCGGTGCGGGCGAAGACGACCGTGGTCGGCGAGCTCGACCTCGGGTCGGTCGAGCCGCAGGAGGTCGAAGCGAGCGCCGAAGCCGAAGCGGCCGCGCCGGTGTCAAGTGCCGGCGGCGAGGGCCCGGGGATGGCGAGTGGTGGCGGCTACAGCGGCCCGCTCGTCTATCGCAACGGAGAGGGCATGCGGCCGGACGTGGCGGCCGCCTACGACCAGATGGCGGCCGCGGCTGCCGCCGATGGCATCACGCTGATCGTCGTCTCCGGCTTCCGCTCCGACGCCGAACAGGCCGAACTCTTTGCCGCCCATCCGGACCCGAAGTGGGTGGCGCCGCCGGGCACCTCACTGCACCGCTGCGCGACCGAGTTGGACCTCGGGCCAGAATCCGCCTACACCTGGCTGGCGGCAAGCGCGACCCGTTTCGGCTTCGTCCAGCGCTACTCCTGGGAGGCCTGGCATTTCGGCTACACGGACGGTCCGCCGCCATGCTCGGAAGCCGGAAACGCCGTGACGGGCCCGGGGCAGGACGCCGGGCCGCCCGGCGGAGCGACCCTGCCCAGCTTCGTCCCCGGGCGCTTCCGCGACCCCCTGATCGACGCGGCGGCGAAATGGAACGTCTCCGCGGCGCTACTGGCAGCCCAGCTGATGGCCGAGAGCAACTTCAATCCCTTCGCCGTCTCCCCGGCCGGGGCGGAGGGCATCGCCCAGTTCATGCCCGGCACGGCTGCCTCCTACGGCCTCGCCGACCCATTCGATCCGGTCGAAGCGATCGACGCCCAGGCCCATCTGATGTCGGACCTGATCCACCAGTTCGGCTCGCCGGAGCTGGCCCTCGCCGCCTACAACGCCGGCCCGGCCCCGGTCGAAGCCTGCAACTGCGTCCCCGCGATCCCCGAGACGAGTGCCTACGTCGCCCGCATCATGGCCCTACTGGGGGGCGCGGGGGCACTGGCTGTGCCGGAGTTTGAGGTCAGGCTCGTTGCCTGAGGGATCGTGGCGGCCGAGCCGAGAAGTAGCAGGACGACGTGGTACTTTCTACATCGTCCTAGGCGATCTGAGCCTAGGACGCGACATAGCCTGCTAGGGCAGTTGTGCTCTAGCCAAGTTTCAAGCGACCTGTGGGTCCCTTGGAGAAAGCGAGGCAAAATGAACGTGCAAAGCTCGGGCACGTCGGTGACGCCTATGAAGGTCTCTGGCGTCAAGCATCATGTTGACCGTGTATACCGCGAGGGCGGCGAACACCAGTGGGTGCGGGAGACTTTAGTCAACTCGATCGAGGCTGGTGCGTCACGCATCGAATTTGGTATCGAGTGGCAGGCCGTTCGCGAGTTGGGTGTCTACCGTCGGCTCATAGTTGACAACGGCGAAGGAATGACGCCGGAGCAGCTCGTTGGCTTCTTCAACGTCTGGGGTGGTGGAGGGAAGCCGATCGGCGGCCTACATGAGAATTTTGGGATCGGGGCTAAGTCATCACTGCTGCCTTGGAACCGCTACGGCCTCGTGGTCGTCTCGTGGGTGGATGGGGAAGCGGCGATGATTTGGGTGATGGCTGACCCCGCGACGGGGGAGTATGGTTTGCGCAACTTCGAGGCGGTTGATGCAGATTCGGGCGAAGTGCGAATCGAAGAGGTTGTGACCCCTTTTTTTGATGAGGAACATGGCTGCGATTGGGCGTCGGTCAAGCCCGACTGGATCGAAGGTCATGGCACCGCGATAGTCCTGCTGGGTGACGAGCCGATCGCTGCCACGGTCCTTGGCGATCCGAACCGGCCTGGAGAGGCAGACATCAAGGGGGTGTCGACCTACCTCAATCGCCGGATTTGGGACCTGGCCGACTCAACCGAGATCACGGTGGACGAGCTCAGGCAATCTGACCCGAAGACCTGGCCCGTAAGCGAGGAGATGGCGCATGTGTCTGGTGGCGGTGATAGACGGACCAACCGCCGCAGGATCGAGGGTGCGAAGTTCTACATCGAGTACCCAAAAAAAGAATTCAAACGTGGTCGCCTCGGTGCGTCCGGCAGCAAAGAGCTGGCCGACGGGACCTTTGTCGACTGGTACCTGTGGGATGGAGACCGACCCGGCATCCAGTCATACGCTGCTCAGGGTGGATATATCGCGGCTCTCTACGGCCATGAGTTGTATGACGTCACCAATCACCACTCCACCTATAGATCCTTCGGAGTGCTCGAGTCGAGCGTCCGCTCGAAGTTGTGGTTAATCCTTCGCCCTCCTGCTTTCGATGAGAAGGGCAGTAAGCGTGGCGTCTATCCAAGGGGGGATCGAAATTCTCTCTTGGTGATGGGTGGCCCGCATGCGGGCGAGCCCCTTCCCATCAATGACTGGGGCGCCGAATTGGCGGAAGACATGCCAGCCGAGATTCGCGACGCAATCCGTGCCGCACGAGCCGGGGGCAGTGGAACGATCGCTGATGAATCCTGGAAGGAGCGTCTCGCAGAGCGCTTTGGCTCGAGATGGCGCATGTTCAAGTTGCGCGCGCGAAAGGGAGGACCGCTCAAACTCAATCCGGATCAGGCGGGGTCAATGCCCCGTGCCGTTAAACGGTCTTCCGGCGCCAACCGTCAGGGAGGGGGAAAGGCGGGTGGGACGGGAGGAGATCGTAATACCGGTTCTTCGTCCGGCACGATTTCAGCGGCCAGAGTGCAGGTTGGTGGGGGAATTCCGACTTGGGTAAGCGTCAGAGCCGATGACCTCGACCAGGGCATGTTGGCCGCCTGGGCCCCAAATCACCCGGAGCATCCGGAGGGGGCGGTCTTGATCAACATTGATCATCCAGTGATGGAGGAGGAGGTTGCCTATTGGCAGTCACAGTACGGCGATCACCTGGCCGACCAAGTCGGGGAGGAGGTGATTGCCACTTACGGCGAGATTGCCGTTGCAAAGGTTGCTCACAGCGAGCACCTCAAGTCGATCCTGCCTAGCAGCGCTGTCGAGCAGGATCTGCGATCTGAAGCGGCTCTCACCATGGCTCTTTTGGGTTTGATCGGCGAGGAGGCGGTCATTGCCCCGCGGATCGGTGGCAAGTTCGGACGCCGCGCCGTCTGAGTGGGCATGCGCCCCACAGAGCTCAGGCGCCTCGACGCGCTTTTGGCCTCCGCGATGATCGCCCATGAGGCAATCTTCGACATGTCCCGTGAGTTGCGCGCGCAGGGATCAATGACCGCTGAAACGGAAGGACTCCTTAGGGAGTCGGCAGAGGTCGTGACCAAGATGCTGCCGAACGTGACCTTCACCGCGCGTCAGCTCGCGGGCCGGTGGAGCGAACGGGACCTCCTCGAATCATCAACGGCGGCCGTCACTATGAAGGAAATCAAGGCCGAGATGGAACGCATCGGCCCGGAGATCGAGCAACTCCTCGCCCGACAGCGTCAGATTGCGACCGGCCTGCGTGATCTGTTGAAAGGGTGAATCTAGGCTGATGCCAGCCGGGCTGCAGCAGCTTCTTCGTAGCGATCCGCTAGTGCCACAGCCGCGTCCCGAAAGCCTTTGATCTCGGTACCCGCAGCTTGTACGCGAAGGTCTCTGGCGCGCGCCGAGAGCTCGCGCGGAGATTGACTGGTGCGTTCGAGCCGTTCTTCCATGATCTCAAGAGTCCACTTGAGATTGTCGGGAAGGTCTGGCCAAGCGTGAGGCCCCACAATTGAATTGTAGCCACGGATCGCGGCGGACTGTCCAGGGGATAGCGAGTCGGAAGCGGTTGTCCGAGGTCAAAGCGATCACGACCCCGTGGAAGCGATCGACGCCCAGGCCCATCTGATGTCGGACCTGATCCACCAGTTCGGCTCCCCCGAGCTGGCCCTGGCCGCCTACAACGCCGGCCCGGCCCCGGTCGAAGCCTGCAACTGCGTCCCCGCGATCCCCGAGACGAGCGCCTACGTCGCCCGCATCATGGCCCTCCTCGGCGGCTCCGCCGCCCTTCGCCTTCCCCACCTTCGAAGTCAGGCTGGTCGCATGAGCGGCACCACTTGTATCACGCGTGATACGCTTTTCGACGTGACGAAGGTGACGATCCGAGAACTACGCAATCAAGGCGGGGAGGTCGTCGACCGCGCGGCCAGTGGGGAGCAGATAACGATCACCCGGTCGGGTCGGCCGGTTGCCGAATTGCGCCCTCTCCGTGCCCCGCTCTCGGCAGACGCCGTCCTCGAGCGCGCGAGGCGATTGCCCGAGGTGGATCCGGTCACTCTGCGAGAGGACATCGACCGGCTGTTGGACTGGACGCTGTGAGCGCGGCGCCTGGACCTGCTGGGCGAGGCATACTCGACACCTCGACGTTCATTCTTCTGCGGCGCCTCCCCGACGCAGGCGCCCTGCCGGCCGAGCCGATTATCACGGCAGTCACCCTTGCCGAGCTTGCCGTCGGTCCCTTGGTCGCCCGCGAGGACGACGAGCAGGCGCGGCGCCAGGCCCACCTCCAGTGGGCCGAGGCCGATTTCGCACCCTTGCCATTCGATGTCGATGCCGCGCGTGCCTTCGGGGCGGTCGCGGCGGCCCTGCGCGGCGCGGGCCGAAAGGCGGCGGCGCGGGCCTATGACGCGATGATCGCGGCGATCGCGATTGCCAACGACCTGCCGGTGTACACCTGCAATCCCGGGGACTTCACAGGGATCGATCGGCTCGAGGTCGTGTCGGTCCCGATGCCGACGTAATCGCAGCGCCGCCCTGCCGATTTGCAGGGATCTTCACAGGATCTTGATGCGGATCGGGCGGATCTTGATGCGGTCTTCACGGGCGCGGATCGACCATCGGGGGTCGATCCCGAATGGCCCAGCTGAAGACCAGAGGACTGCGGAAAACCGTCGGGGTGCCGGGGTTGTTCGCGACCGCGTACGGGAACGTCGGGTCGTCGATCTACTACGCGCTCGGGCTGGTCGCGGCGCATGCGCTGGGGCTGACGCCCGTCGTCTTCATGTTCGCGGGCGGGCTCTTTGCGCTGACCGCGAAGACCTATGCCGAGGGCGCGGCGATGTTCCCGGAGGCGGGCGGGTCCTCGTCGTTCGCGCGGCACGCGTTCAACGAGGTCGTCTCGTTCATCGCCGGGTGGGGGCTGTCGCTCGACTACATCCTCACGATCGCGATCAGCGCCTTCTTCGTCCCGCACTATCTGGCGGCGTTCTTCCCGGCGCTCAGCCACTCGCCGGGCGACGTGATCGGCGGGGTGGGGACGATCGTGCTGTTGGCCGTGGTGAATATCCGCGGGCTGGGCGAGTCGGCGAAGCTGAACATCGGGCTCGCGGTCCTCGACCTTTTCACCCAGCTCGCCCTGGTCGGGCTGGGGGCCGTGCTGGTGCTCCACCCGTCGGTGCTTGTGAATCAGGTCCACCTCGGCACCGCGCCGAGCCTCTCGCAGCTGATCTTCGCCGTCTCGATCTCGATGCTCGCCTACACCGGGATCGAGACCGTCTCCAACATGGCCGAGGAGGCCCGCGACCCCGGCGAGCAGGTGCCGAAAGCGGTCAACCTGGTCCTGATCGCGGTGCTGGGGATCTACGCGGGGATATCGGTGGTGGCGTTGTCGGCGCTGCCCGTCCACCACGATGCCGCCGGCCATTACGTGACGGCGCTCGGCAGCACCTACTCGGAAGACCCGGTGCTGGGGATCGTCTCGGCGCTCCACCTGCACGGCGAGGTGGCGACGGTCGCGCGCTACTACGTCGGCGCGCTCGCGGCGACGATCCTGCTGATCGCCACCAACGCCGGGATGATCGGCATCTCACGGCTCTCCTGGTCGCTCGCCGAGCACCGGCAGCTACCCGGCGCCTTCGCCCGCCTGCACCCGCGCTACCACACGCCCTGGTTCACGATCCTCTTCTTCTCGCTGATCGCGGCCGTGCTCGTGCTGCCGGGCAACACCACCTTCCTCGGCAACCTCTACAGCTTCGGGGCGATGCTGTCGTTCACGATCGCGCACCTCTCGATCATCGCCCTGCGCCGCCGCGACCCCGACCGCTATCGGCCCTACAAGGCCCCCTGGAACGTCCGCTGGCGCGGCGCAGAGATCCCGCTGACCGCGGTGATCGGCGCGGTCGGGACCGCCGCCGCCTTCGTCTCGGTGATCGTCCTGCACCCGGAGGCGCGGATCATCGGCAGCGCCTGGCTCCTGCTCGGGCTCGGCGGCTACCTGCTCTATCGCCGCCGCCTCGGAATCGATCCGCGCGCCATCTCCCAGGTGCGCCGGAGCGATCGGCCCCTCGACTTCCTCGAGGTCTCCTACAAGTCGGCGCTCGTGCCGATCTTCGGTCCGGAGATCGACATCGACGCGATGCACCGCGCCGCCGGCGTGGTCGACCCCGACGCGACCGTCGAGGTCTTCTACGTGCTCAAAGTCCCGCGCGAGCACCATCTCCCCGACGGCGGCTTCGACGAGCTCGAAGCCGAAGCGCGAAGCGCGTTGGAGGCCGCCCGACTCGCGGCCCGCAGCCGCGGCCTCAAAGTGCGGGTCAACCTCGTGCGCTGCCGCAACCCCGGCAAGGCGATCGTCGAGGAGGCGCTCGAGCGCGGCTCCGACCTCATCTACCTGAGCACCGAGCACGCGCCCAGCGACGAGCGCCTGCTCGGCCCGACCACCCGCTACGTCCTCGCCAAGCGTCCCTGCCGGGTGATCGTCGAGGGCGCGGGTGCGAACGGCGGCGGCCCGGCGCCCTCACCGCGGCAGCGCCCTCAGGTGGAGCCCGCGGCGGCCTGACGCTGCTCGCGCGCCCTCACCATGTGCTCGTGGATGAAGCGGACGACGGTGGCGCCCTCGCCGACCGCGGTCGCGCAGCGCTTCATCGAGCCGGAGCGGACGTCGCCCGCCGCGTAGACGCCGGGGACGCTCGTCTCGAGCAGGCCCTCGGCGCCGGCGTCCGGCCCGGTCAGGACGAAGCCCTTCTCGTCGCGGGCGATGCAGTCGCCGAGCCAGGTGGTGCAGGGCGAGGCGCCGAGGAAAAGGAAGAGGAACGAGAAGGGGAGCTCGGCGCCGTCGGTCAGCTTGACGCCCTCCAGTCGGCCGTCGGTGCCGTGCAGCTCGCAGATTTCGCTGCGGTCGCGAACCGCGACGCCGTAGCGGTCGAGCTCGTCGATCAGGTAGGCCGACATCGTCTCCGCGAGGTCGGCGCGGCGGTGCAGGAGGGTGACGAGGGCGCCGCCGCGGGCGAGCCAGACCGCCGCCTGGGCGGCCGAGTTGCCGCCGCCGACGACACCGACCCGCTGGGCGCCGCAGAGCTGCGCCTCCGGCGGGCCGGCCGCGTAGAAGACGCTCAGGCCCTCGTACTGCTCGAGGTCGTCGACCGGCAGTTTGCGGTATTCGGCGCCGGTCGAGAGCAGCACGGCCTTGGCCAGCACCTCGTGACCATCCTCCAGCTTCACGACGTGGCCGGCCTCGCCGCCTGGTTCGAGCGAGAGCGCCCGGTAGGGGGTTGCGGTGCGGGCGCTGAACTTGCGCGCCTGGGTGATCGCGCGGCTGATCAGTTCGGTGCCGCTGATCCCGGCCGGGAAGCCGAGGTAGTTCTCGATCCGCCGCGACATCCCCGCCTGGCCGCCGAGCACGCGGCTCTCGACCACCAACGTATTCAGCTCCTCGGAGGCGCCGTAGACGGCGGCGCCGAGCCCGGCTGGCCCGCCGCCGACGATCAGCAGGTCGACTTCTTCGCGGGGCGCCAGCTCGAGGCCGATCCCGAGCGCCCGCGAGAGCTCCCCGTTGCTCGGCCGGCGGAGCTCGGCGCCGCCCGGCAGCCGCACCAGCGGGATCTCCTCCGGCGCCATGTCGGCGACCAGCGCCGCCGCCTCGGCGTCCTCGACGGGGTCGTGCCAGGTGTAGGGGAGACGCTGGCGTTTCGCGTACTCGACCAGGTCGCGGGTCGGCTGATGGTGGGTCGGCCCGACGATCTCGATCCCGACCCCCTCCTGGCGCTGGAGGAGTTCGCGCCGCTGCACGAAGGCCGAGAGCAGCATGTCGGAGAGGACGCCGTCCTCGAAGAGCAGCCCGCGCAGCGTTTCCCGCTCGACCGCGACGTAGCGCAGCGGCTCGGTGACGACCGCGGTGAGGAAGACCGTCTGCCCGGAGAGCAGGTTCATCTCGCCGAGGAAGCCGGAGGCGCCATGGCGGACGATCTCGCGGTCGTTCGGGTCGAGGATCGCGACCTCGCCCTCGCGGATCGCGATGAAGGGGTACCTCACGTCGCCGACTTCGAAGAGCACGTCGCCGACCGCCGCCGTCATCTCCTCGCCATGTTGGGCGAGCATGTCCAGTTGCGACTGGGAGAGGACGCGACTGACGGGACCGGTCATGCCCTTCTAGGCTACGGAACGCGTCAACAGGGTCACAAGAGGGTCACGAAAGAGAGGAGTGAGATGGCCGCGTACACCCATAAGAACCTCGGCGAGGTGAAGGATTCCGCGCCCGGGTTCGGGGCCGATGAGTTCCAGGAGGCCCGTTTCGCCCGCGAAGACCTGGAGGCCGAGCGCACCGGGCTCTCCCACATCAAAGTCAAGCCGGGCAAGCGGATGCCGTTCGGTCACAAGCACGACGAGGCGGAGGAGATCTACGTCGTGATCGCCGGCTCGGGCCGGATCAAACTCGACGACGAGATCGTCGAGGTGGTCGAGCTCGACGCGATCCGCGTCTCCCCCGAGGTGGCCCGGTGCTTCGAAGGCGGTCCCGACGGGCTCTCCGTGCTCGCGGTCGGTGCCCATCACGACAACGACGGCGAAGTGCTGCCGAACTGGTGGAGCGACTGATGGCGAGCTTCGCGGTGGTGGGCGTCGAGGGGATGAAGGAGATCGTCGGCAAGCAGATCGGCCCGAGCGATTCGCGCACGGTCACCCAGGACCTGATCGACGCCTTCGCCGAGGTCTCCGGCGACCACCAGTGGATCCACGTCGATCCGGAGCGCTCGAAGACCGAGAGCCCCTACGGCACCACGATCGCCCACGGCAACCTGACCCTCTCGTTGGCCGACGGCTTCCGCAAACAGCTGGTCCAGGCGAGCGGCTTCGCGCTCGGCGTCAACTACGGCTGGAACAAGGTGCGCTTCCCGGCGCCGGTCCCGGTCGACAGCCGGATCAGCGCGACCGCCGAGCTGCTCTCCTTCGACGAGCTCGACGGTGGCTGGTGGCAGGCGGTGACGAAGTTCACGATCACGGTCGAGGGCGCCGAGAAGCCCAGCTTCGTCGGCGAATCGGTGACCCGGATGATGGCGCCGCCCGCCTGAGCGGCCACCATTTCGCCTGACCGGGGAGGGCGATCGTGGATCGGGCATCCGCAGGGCGGGTCGTCGTCGTGACCGGCGTCGGGCATCGCGAGGGCATCGGCTTCGCGATCGCCCGGCGGCTGCTCGGCGAAGGCGCCCGAGTCCTGATCCACCACTTCCCGCCGGCGGGCGTGGAGACCAGGGGGTCGCGCACCGAGTCCCTGCGTCGCGAGTCGATTGGGGTGGACGCGATCGTCGCCGCGCTCGGCGGGCCGTCCGATCACCTCGCGGTGCTCGACGCCGACCTCGGCGACCCCGATGCTCCTCGCCGCGTGATCGAGCGCACGGTCGAGGCGTTCAGCGCCGTCGATGCTCTGGTGGTGAACCACGCCCACAGCTCCGACCAGTCGCTGGAGACGGTGACTGCCGAGGAGCTGGATCGGGCGTGGGCGGTCAATGCTCGCGCGGCGGTCCTGCTGGTCCAGGCGTTCGCAGCGAGCCACGACGACAGCCGGCCGGACGGGCGGATCGTCCTGCTCACCTCCGGCCAGCACCTCGGCCCGATGCCCGGCGAGCTGCCGTACGTGATGAGCAAGGGCGCCGTGCATCAGGTCACCCGCACGCTCGCCGACGAACTCGCCGATCGCGGGATCACCGTCAACGCGGTCAATTCGGGGCCGGTCGACACTGGCTGGCCTTCAGCGGAGCTGCGCGAGCGCCTGCGCCCGGCCTTCCCGGCGGGCCGGTGGGGCCGCCCCGACGACATCGCACCGGTCGTCGCCTGGATCGTCTCGCCCGAGAGCGCCTGGATGACCGGTCAGGTGATCGACGCCGAGGGCGGCTTCCGCCGCGGCACCCCCGGTTGATGGGCCGAAAACCTGTCTATATGTCCGGTTTTCGGCCCGTCGACCGCGAGGATCCGGCCCACGCCGGCCAGGCCGTCTACACCCGTGGCTTCCTCTCGGTCTACGACGCGGTCGTCTACGGCTTCAACAGTCCGGTGCTCTGGCGCTGCCCGAAGTCGCGGCTGGTCGAGCACTACGACACGAACGTCTCCGCCCGCCACCTTGACATCGGGGTGGGGACCGGGACCCTGCTCGACGCCTGCTGCTTCCCGGTGTCGCAGCCCGAGATCACCTTGATGGACCTCAATCCGGATTCGCTCGCCGCTGCCTCCCGCCGGCTCGCCCGCTACGCGCCGCGCACCCACCGCGCCAACGTCCTCGAGGACTGGCGCCTCGCACCGGGCACCTACGAATCGGTGGCGATGACCCACCTGCTCCATTGCCTGCCCGGCTCTATGGCCGAAAAGGGCATCACCTTCGAGCACGCCGGCCGCGCCCTCGCCCCTGGCGGAACCTTCTTCGGCGTGACGAGTCTCGGCAAGGGCGTCCACATCTCACCCCTCGCCCGCACCGCCCTCACCCTCAGCAACCGCCGCGGCATCCTCCACAACTGGGCCGACGGCCCCGCCGAGCCAGACGCCGCCCTCGCCTCCGTCTTCCCTCAGCGCACGATCCGCATCCAAGGCACCGTCGCCCTCTTCACCGCCCACGCTCCCGGTTGATGGGCCGAAAAGCACTCCATATCAGCGCTTTTCGGCCCATCAACGTAGTCAGTGGCCCTTGAACTCGGGTTTCTCGCCGGAGAAGAACGCGGTGATGCCTTGGCGGGCGTCTTCGGTGGCCATGCTGTCGGCGATGCCGTGGCGCTCGAGTTGGAGGTGGTCGGCGATCCCGTTCTCGAGGCTGACGGCGACCAGGCGTTTGGCCATCTTCACGTAGTGGGGGGACATCTTGGCGAGCTTGGCGGCGCGGTCGCGCGCGTGGGGCATGAGGTCGTCGGCGGGGACGACCTCGGTGACCAGGCCCATCTCGAGGGCGGCGTCGGCTTCCAGGTTCGGGTCTTCGAGCAGGAGCTCCAGGGCCCTTGCCGGTCCCAGGACGCGGGGGAGGAAGTAGGTCATCCCGCCGTCGGGTGAGGCGCCGATGCGGCCGTAGGCGGGGGCGAAGAAGGCGCCGTCGGCGGCGATGCGGAGGTCGCAGGCGAGGGCGAGTGAGAAGCCGGCGCCGGCGGCGGGGCCGTTGACGGCGGCGATCACGGGCTGCTCGATGCGGCGGAGGTCGATGATCGCCTGGTGGAGGGCGTCGGCGCCGCGGCGCACGTTGGCGGAGATGTCGAGGTCGTCGTCTTCGATCCCTTTGCGGAACCAGCTGACGTCGCCGCCCGCGCAGAAGGCCGCGCCGGCGCCGGTGACGATGAGGGCGCGGAAGTCCCCCTCGTCCGCGAGCCAGGCCATCGCGGCGACGAGCTCGCCGATCATCTCGGGGCTCATCGCGTTGAAGGAGTCAGGCCGGTTGAGGGTCAGCGTGGCGAGGTCGCCGTCGATCTCGATCCGCAGCGTGTTCAGGTCCGGTGGGGTGGTCATCTCGCTCCTCGTGGTCGCCCTGTCTGCGCGTGCTTCCGACTTTCGGGGTGTATATGACCACCTAAGCTCGGAAGCAGCGGTGGGCGGCAGCCTACCCTTTGGGGAGATGGCCGCAGAGAACCAGAACGGCAGTGGGAGCGGGGGGCTCGATCGCGCGGAGCGGATTGCCGAGGAGCGCCGCAAGCTGCCCGACCAGCCGGGCGTCTACCTCTTCTACGGGGAGGACGACGAGCTGCTGTACGTGGGGAAGGCGCGGTCGATCAAAAAACGGATCGCCTCGCACTTCAGCGGCGGCGAGCCGCGGCTGACCAGCCGGATCGAGCGGATCGACACGCTGGTCACCTCCAGCGAGTCGGAGGCGCTGCTCGCCGAGCAGAGCTTCATCAAGCGCCACCGGCCGCGCTTCAACATCCGGCTGCGCGACGACAAGTCCTACCCCTACGTCGCGGTCAGCCTCGACGAGGACTACCCGCGCGTCTACTTCACCCGCGAGAAGCACCGCGCCCACCGCGCCTACTTCGGCCCGTTCTCGAGCGCCAAGCGCCTGCGCGAGACCCTCGACCTGCTCGGCAAACTGTTCCAGTTCCGCACCTGCGAGGGCCCGGAGCCGGGCCGCCGCTCCGGCAGCCCCTGCCTGGACTACTACATAAAACGCTGCGGGGCGCCTTGCGTAGGCCACGTCAGCCAGGAGGAGTACCGCCGCAACATCGACGCGATCGTCGACTTCCTCTCCGGCCGCTACCGCCAGGTCGAAAAAGAGCAGGAAGCGAAAATGGCCGAGGCCGCGGGCGCCGAGGAATACGAGCGCGCCGCGATCTACCGCGACCGCCTGAAAGCGATCCGCTCGCTGTTCGAGCGCCAGCGCGTCGCCGGCGGCACGGTCGGGACCGCCGACCTGATCGGCGTCGCGGTCGAGGGGGCCGACGCCAACGCCCAGGTCTTCCAGGTCCGCGACGGCATCCTCGCCGAGCGCCAGAGCTTCTACCTCGACAACGAAGGCGAACGCGACGTCGCCGAGGTCACCGAGGAGTTCATCGGCCAGTACTACTCGGCCTCGCCCTCGATGCCGCGGACGATCATCGTCGGCCCCTACCTGCGCGACCGCGCGCTGGTGATCGCCGAGGCGTTGAGCGAGCGGCGCGGCACCTCGGTCGACGTCCACGCCGCCGAGCGCGGCGACAAACGCCGCCTCCGCGAGCTCGCCGAGCGCAACGCCCAACTGGCCCTCGACCAGGACCGCCTCCGCCGCGAGCACCGCCGCGCCCGCCGCGTCGAGTCGCTCAGCTCACTCGCCGAGGCGCTCGGTATGGAGGAGCTGCCGGTCCGCATCGAGGGCTTCGACATCTCGACGATCGGCGGCGAGCACACCGTCGCCTCGATGGTCGTCTTCGAGGGCGGCGCGCCGAAGAAGTCCGACTACCGCCGCTTCAAAGTGCGCGGCGACCTGCGCGAGCCCGGCGAGCAGGGCCCCGACGACTTCGCCTCGATGGAGGAGGTACTGGCCCGACGGATGAACCGCTACCTCGAACAGGCCGACCTCTCCCCGCACGACGGCAAACGCGACGAGAGCTTCGCCTCGCTCCCCTCGCTGATCATGATCGACGGCGGCAAAGGCCAGCTCGCCGCCGGGATGCGCGCCCTGGCGCCGTTCGCCGAGCGCGGCGTCACCATCGTCAGCCTCGCCAAGCGCGAGGAGGAAGTCTTCGTCCCCGGCCGCCCCGAGCCGATCGAGCTGCCGCGCGGCAGCGAGGGCAACCAGCTGCTGCAGCGGGTCCGCGACGAGGCGCATCGCTTCGCGATCGAACACCACCGCGGCCGCCGCGACCGGGCGATGACCGGCTCCGTCCTCGACGAGCTGAAGGGCGTCGGGCCGGCGCGCAAGCGCGCCCTGCTCCAACACTTCGGCTCGCCGGAGCGGTTCCTCGCCGCCAGCCGCGAGGAACTCGAGAGCGTGCCCGGCCTGCCTGGCAAACTCGGTCGCGAGATCCACGAGCAACTTCACCGCATTGGCTAGCGAGACCGACACCATCCGGAAGGAGCGGGCGCGCCGCGAGATGAACCTGGTGATCATCACCGGGCACTCCGGGGCGGGCAAGTCGGAAGCGATCGCGGCCTTCGAGGACGGCGGCTACTTCTGCGTCGACAACCTGCCGCCGCGGATGATCGCCGGGCTCGGCGAGCTCTTCATCCACGAGGGCTCCGGGGTGGAGCGCGCGGCGATCGTCTCCGACGTGCGCGGCGGAGAGTACTTCGAAGACCTGCTGCAGGTGCTCGACGACCTCGAGAGCGAGGGGCCGCAGCCGAAGCTGCTCTTCCTCGAGACCGACGAGGCGACCCTGCTCGACCGCTACAAGGAGACCCGCCGTCGCCACCCGTTGGCGCCGGAAGGGCGGATCGTCGACGGCATCCGCGCCGAGCGGGCCGTGCTGGCGCCGCTGCGCGAGCGCGCCGACATCGTCATCGACACCACCGACCTGACCGGCGCCGAACTGCGCCGCCGCATCTCCGAGGAGCTGCTGGGGACGGAGCGGGCAGGGAAACTGGCGCTCACCCTGCTCACCTTCGGCTTCAAGAACGGACCGCCGCGCGACGCCGACCTCACCCTCGACGTCCGCTTCCTGCCCAACCCGCACTACGACCTCGAGCTGCGCCCGCTGACGGGCCAGGACGAGATCGTCCGCCAATATGTCGAGTCGGGGACCCAGGCGGGCGAGTTCTACGGCCGGCTGATGCCGCTGCTCGAGTTCCTCGTCCCCGCCTACGTGACCGAGGGGAAGAGCCACCTGACGATCGCGATCGGCTGCACCGGCGGCCGCCACCGCTCGGTTACCGTCGCCGACCGCATCCGGCTGGACCTGGAGAACCGGGACGACGTGGTCGTGCGGGTGAAGCACCGGGATGTGGAGATAGACGGGTAGAGATCGAGTCTGTGGCCCGGGGAAGCCGGCGCCCGGGGAAAGGGATGCGGCCGTCTCGTCCACGACCCGGCATGGTGTGGCCGTGGCCGAGACGGCCGGGTATGAAAGGAGTGGAGGATCATCCGTGACGTCTCCGGT
>DASXMH010000137.1:0-7928 GCA_036495785.1 Solirubrobacterales bacterium | reverse complement strand
TCCTCCCAATGCGGAGGCCGAAGCTTCCTTTAGAGACAAGGCTTACGCCAAGGCTCATCATCCGGTATTAGCCCGAGTTTCCTCGGGTTGTCCCGGTCATCGGGGCAGATTACTCACGTGTTACTCACCCGTTCGCGGCTTTGCCCCAGGGCAAGCCCTGGTTCGTCGCACCACTTGCATGTGTTAAGCACGCCGCCAGCGTTCGTCCTGAGCCAGGATCAAACTCTCCGTGAAATTTACTTCTACAGAGAGCCTGTCAATGACTTCATGGCCGCCGAGTACACAAGTACGGCGGCCGTCATGACGAGGTAAATCAAGACCATCCGGCACGCTGGCGCACCGAATGGGTCGGGCTGAACATTCCGCAGGTCGATTGGATTGACCCACGGAGATGCACGCTGCTCAGTTTTCAAAGACCGTTGCGCCTCCGAGACGGGATTCGCCTCTCTCAGACGCCGGGGCTCCACACGGGAGCCCCAGAGGGCGAGGGAATATAGCGCGATCGCGGGAGCTTGTCTAGCCCGAGGCGTGAAGTTTCGCGAAACGCCGCTTCCCGACTTGCAAAACCCGCCCCGCAAGCGCCGCCGCCGGCAGGTCCAGAGGATCCGCCGCGAGCGGCTCGCCGTCAAGTTTTACGCCGCCGCCGGCCAGCAGGCGACGCGCCTCGCTGGAGCTGATCCCGAAGGAGCCCGCCAGCAGGCGCGGCAGGTGGACGTCGCCGTTCCCATCCCCCAGGTATTCGCCGAGGTCGACCTCGGGCAGGTCGTCGGGCACGGCGTGCTGGACGAAGACCCGGTCGAACGCCGCCTCGGCCTCCGCCCCGGCCCCCTCGCCGTGGAAGCGGTCGACGATCCGCCGCCCCAGCTCGCGCTTCGCCTGGTTTGGCGGGCCCTCCGGCGTCCCGGGCTCGCCCAGCAGCAGGCGGAAGTACTCGTTCATCGCCTCGTCGGGGATCGACATCAGCTTGCCGAACATCTCGGCGGGCGGGTCCGTCACCCCGACGTAATTGCCAAGGCTCTTGCTCATCTTCTGCGCGCCGTCGGTGCCGACCAGGATCGGCAGGGTCATGATCGACTGCTGCGGCCTGCCGTAGGCGCCCTGCACGTCGCGCCCGAAGAGCAGGTTGAACTTCTGGTCGGTGCCGCCGAGCTCGACGTCGGCGTCGATCGCCACCGAGTCGTAGCCCTGCAACAGCGGGTAGAGCAGCTCATGGGCGGCGATCGGCGCGTTTGCCTCCATCCGCCTCTGGAAGTCGTCGCGCTCGAGCAGCCGGGCGACCGTCGTCGACCCCATCAGCTTCAGCAGCTCGGGCAGGTTCATGTCCAGCCACTCGCCGTTGCGGCGGACCTCGGTCCGCGCCGGGTCGAGGATCTTGTAGGCCTGCTCCTGGTAGGTCGTGGCGTTCGCCTCGATCTCCTCCGGCGTCGGCACCGGCCGCGAGGCGGAGCGCCCGCTCGGGTCGCCGACCCGCGCGGTGAAGTCGCCGACGATCAGGACGACCGTGTGACCCGCCGCCTGGAACTCGGCCAGCTTGCCGAGCACCACCGTGTGGCCGAGGTGGATGTCGGCGGTGGTCGGGTCGATGCCCAGCTTCACCCGCAGCGGCCGATCCATCTTCAGTTGCTCGGCGAGGCGCCCCTCGGGCAGCACGTCGACCGCGTTGCGCGTCAAGTCCGGCACGCGCGCAATGCTAGACTCCGCGCGTCGCTCGACGGGTCCTGCTGCCCGCTCGGGCGCCTTTTTTTGTTTGTCGTTCCCCGCCTGATGGCCGTCTCACTACTCAAGCGTCGACGCAGCGACGGTGGCGAGATTCCGCCGGTGCCCCCGGCAACGCCGCTCGCCCCCGCTGCTCCCGGCCCACCGAAACGGAGCAAGCCGCGCCTGAAGAAGCTGCGGTTCCTCTTCGTGCTGCTCGGGCTCGGCATCCTCGCGATCTTCTCGATGGTCTTCGGGATGATGGCCGCGGTCTCCCAGGACCTGCCGGCGATCTACAACTTCGCCAAGTACAAGGCGCAGAAAAACAGCGAGGTGGTCGATTCGAGCGGCCACGACATCGGCACGCTCTCCTCCGATCAGAACAAAATCCTCCTCAACTCGTCGCAGATCAGTCCCAACATCAAGAACGCGGTGGTCTCGATCGAGGACGCCCGCTTCTACGAAAACGACGGCGTCGACCTGCGCGGCATCGGACGCGCCCTGGTCAGCGACTTCATCAGCGGCAGCGCCCAGCAGGGCGCCTCGACGATCACCGAGCAGTTCGTCAAGAACGCGCTCGAAGCCGAAGGCAGCCGCACGATCCTGGAGAAGTTCCGCGAGGCGGCGCTTGCCTACAAACTCGACAAGCACTGGTCGAAGTCGAAGATCCTCACCGAGTACCTGAACACGATCTACTTCGGCGAGGGCGCCTACGGGATCGAGGCGGCCGCCGCGACCTACTTCGGCGCCGCCCACCCCGGCTGTAGTACCGACGACAGCTGCGCCGCGGCGCTCCAGCCCTGGGAGGCGGCGATGATCGCCGGGATCATCGCCTCGCCCTCGGCCTTCGACCCCAAGGTCAACCCTGAAGACGCGCTTGCGCGCCGCAACCTGGTGCTCGAAAAGATGGTCGAACAGGGCTACATAACCCACCAGCAATACGTCGAAGGTATCCACAAGGCGCTGCCCGCCCCGGCCGACATCAAACCGCCGACCCTGCAGTCGCGCGCCCCCTACTTCACCGCCTTCCTGCGCCAGCAACTGGTCGAACGCTACGGGCCCGAGAAGGCCTACTTCGGCGGCCTCGAAGTCCACTCGACCCTCGACCTGCAGCTCCAGGAAGCGTCCGAAGAAGCGGTCAGCTCCTACCTCGGCTACTCGCCCGCGACCGCGTCGGTCGTCGTCATCGACGACCACACCGGCGGCATCAAGGCAATGGTCGGCGGTCCCAACTTCGAAACCGCGCCCTTCAACCTGGCGACCCAGGGGCGGCGCCAGCCGGGCTCCTCGATCAAGCCCTTCACGCTGCTGACCGCGCTCGAAGCGGGCATCTCGCCGGAAACCGAATTCCCCTCCGAACAACGGACCTTCCATTTCGGCAAGCACGGCGGCGAAACCTTCACCGTGCACAACGACGAAGAAGGCTACCTCGGGTCGTGCTCGATCGCCTGCGGTCTCACCTACTCCGACAACTCGATCTATGCCGGGCTGGCTTTGGAAGGGCTGCCGGGCAAGACGATCGAGGACCGCACCCGCTCGATCGCCAAAACGATCCACAAAGCGGGCTACGACGACCCGGTGTCGACCAACCCGGCGATGGCGCTCGGCGGGCTGAAGGAAGGCGTCTCGCCGCTCGGCTGGGCCTACGCCTACTCGACCCTCGGCAACGACGGCGACCGCATCTCCGGCAGTCTCGCGCCGATCCCCGGCAAGACGCCGCTCGCCTTCACCGAAGTGACCAAGAACGGAAAGCCGATCAAGGGCGGCGAAAACCACCCGATCCACCACCAGGTCTTCAGCGAAGAAACGGTGGCCGAGGAGAAGTCGATCATGGAAACGGTCGTCTCCGAGGGCACCGGGACCGCCGCCCAGACCGGCGCGCCGGAAGAGTGGGGCAAGACCGGCACGACCGAGGAAGAGGGCGACGCCTGGTTCTGCGGCGGCGTCGCCACCGAAGTGACCGCCTGCGTCTGGGTCGGCTACCCCGACACGACGACGCCGATGCTCACCCTCTACAACGGCGGCCCGGTGATGGGCGGCACCTACCCGGCGATGATCTGGGCGCGGGTGATCACCGCCTGGGAAGAAATCAAGAAACAGCACCTGGCCGAAAAGCGGGCGAAGGAACGGGCGAAGGAAGCCAAGGAACACGAAGGCAAGTCGAGCTCGGAAGCCGAAGAAGAAATCGAAGCCGGCGAATTCGAAGAAGAAGAATTCGTGCCGGAAGAAGAAAGCTTCGAAACCGAAGAAGAATTCGTCCCCGAAGAAGAAGTCGAAGCGGGCGGCACGACCGGCGGGCGCGGCGAAACCGAAGCCCCGGTCGAAGAAGTCGAAGAAGCGCCGGAAGAAACGGCGCCGCCGGTCGAAGAAGCGGCTCCCCCGCCCGAAGCGCCGGTCGAAGGCGGCGGCGCAGCGGCGGGCGGCGGCGTCACCGCGGGCTAGCCGATCGACCTCGCAGCCGAGGTGGGGCGCGCCCGGCACCGTCCCGCCCGGCCTTCCGCAGCACGCCGATGTTGATGGGCCGAAAACTCAAGCATGTCTTGAGTTTTCGGCCCATCAACGAGACGGGTGCACGGACGGAGGGCGACTGCGCACGTCCGCGCAAGGAAGCGTGTCGCCTGCTGCGCGGCTTCTCGGCGACGGGCGTGCGCAGGCGTGCCGTCTACGCACCCCGCCCCGGTCCCCGCAGTGCGTTCGCAGTTGGCGACATCATTTGTCGTTAAGTGCGAACGCGCCGCTGGGGTTCCGAGTGCGTTCGCAGTTAGCGCCACATGTTGGCGTCAAGTGCGAACGCGCCGGCAGGGCCTCTGGTGGGGTTGCGACCGAAGTGTCGCCGGACCGGCCCGATCCCCGCGCAAGGCGCGCCCGTCCCCACCTAACCAGCGAACTTACGTGGGGATGGGCGCGCCGGGGGCAAATCCGGGACGCGAGACCCCCTCGAGCGCGTTCGCAGTTAGCCACAACAGTTGTCGATAACTGGCGAACGCACCGGATGGGCCGTCGCCCCGACGGCACCACGGCATGGGTCTCAGGACGGGCGCGGGCGGGAGACGTAGCGGCTGCCCGCGGCCATGAAACGCCAGGGGCGCTCCACCGCTTTGGTGATCCCGACCCGGGGTCCGGTGACGACCGCAGGTTGGTCGCCGTCGGGGGCGAGGAGCAGGAACGGGTCGCGGTCGAGGCGGTCGGCGTTCTCGGTGAGGGTGACGCCGAGCGCCTCGGTGAGCTTGCCGGGGCCGGAGCAGAGGTCGAGGTCGGAGCGGGCCGCGGAGCGGCGCGCCCGCATCGTCTCCAGCCCCGTGGTCGGCTCGAGCGCCCGGATCAGCACCGCCGCCGCGTCCCCCTCCGGTTCGCAGACGAAGTTCAGGAGGCTGTGGATGCCGTAGGAGAGGTAGACGTAGGCGCGGCCCGGCGGGCCGAACATCACCTTGGTCCGCTCGGTGAGGCCGACGAAGGAATGGCTGGCCGGGTCTTCGCGTTCGTAGGCCTCGGTCTCGACGATCGTGCCCCCGACGCCGTCGAAGAGGAGCCGGCAGCCGATCAGCTCCCGTGCGACCGCGTGGACGGAGCGGCCGAAGAAGTCGACGTCGAGCCGCTTGGCCGTCGCAAGACCGGGGTCTGACGCGCACGGTTCCTGGACAGGCGCCGCAGGACCATCGGGGGCCGCGGCGCCGGGCACCGGACCGTCCCCGCGGGCGTCACGCCGCGGCACGGCGCTCAGGACGCCCCCGCCGCCTCGCGCACGGCGGCGAGCGCCGAGCGCGCTTCGTCGATCTGGGCGGCCAGCGGCTCGGAGCCGGTGCCGCCGGCGATGCGCTTCGACTCCAGCCAGCTGGAGCGCTGGAGGACCTCGTAGTACTCGTCGCCGGCGTCGTCACCGAGGACCTCGGAGCGGGCGGCGATCTCCTCGCGGCTGAGCCCGGACAGGGGCTTATCGGCGGCGATCGCGTCGCGGACCAACTCGCCGACGATCCCGTGGGCCTCGCGGAACGTCACGCCCTGGCGGACCAGCAGGTCGGCGACCTCGGTCGCCGCCAGCATCTCGTCGCCGGAGGCCTCTTCCAGCCGCCCGCGGTCGAAGACGATGTCCTCGAGGATCCCGGCCGCCGCCTCGAGGCTCGCCTCGATCGTGTCGATCGCGTCCCAGAGCGGCTCCTTGTCCTCCTGCATGTCCTTGCCGTAGGTGAGCGGCAGCGCGTGCATCACCCCGAGCAGGGTCTGGTGGGCGGCGGCGACCCGCGGACTCTTGGCCCGCAGCAGCTCGGCCGAGTCGGGGTTCTTCTTCTGCGGCATGATCGAGGAGCCGGAGGAGAAGGCCTCGTCCAGCTCGACGAAGCCGAACTCGCTGCTCGACCAGATCACCAGCTCCGAGCCGAGCCGCGAGAGGTGCATCGCGCAGGTTGCCGCGGCGCTCAGGTAGTCGATGACGAAATCACGGTTGGAGGTGCCGTCGAGCGAGTTCGGCGTGATCCCGGCGAAGCCGAGCTCGGCGGCGACGATCTTGCGGTCGATCGGCCAGTTGACGCCCGCCAGCGCTCCCGAGCCGAGCGGCATCACGCTGGCCGAATCGGCGGCGAAGCCGAAGCGCCGGGTATCCCGCGAGAGCATCCAGAAGTAGGCGAGCAGATGATGACCGAGGTAGACCGGCTGGGCGCGCTGCAGGTGGGTATAGCCGGGCATCGGCCAGTCCACGTGGGTCTCGGCGAGGCCGAGCAGCCCGTCCATGGCGGCGGCGCAGAGGCGCATCGCCCGCCGTGAGGCGGTACTGACGACCATCGCGATGTCGGTGGCGACCTGGTCGTTGCGCGAGCGCCCCGTGTGGAGCTTGCCCGCCACCGGGCCGACCTCCTCGCCGAGGAGCCGCTCGATCGCCATGTGGATGTCCTCGTCGGACTCCTCGAAAGCGAAGCCCGGCGCCTCGATCCGCGCCAGCACGCGGTCGAGGCCCGCCGCGATCTCCTCCGCCTCGGCCTCGGTCATCACGCCGATCCGAGCGAGCCCGCGCGCGTGTGCCTGGGACTGCAGGACGTCGTAGGGCGCCAGCTGCCAGTCGAAGGGCAGCGAGCGGTTCATCCGCCAGAAGCGGGGATCGGGTTCTTTGCGGAACCGGGCCGGCGCGTCGCCGTCGGCGCCATCATTGCCTGGGAAGCGTGCCATCGCGCCCCAACCTACCCTGGGCCCGCGGCTCGCCGCGAGGCGTCGACGGCGGCGGCCAGCTCCGTGCACACCCGCTCGACCTGCGCCTCGGTCATCTGCGGGAAGAACGGGAGCGCCATCGAGTGCGCCGAGGCGGCCTCGGCGATCGGGAACTGGCCCTCGCGGTAGCCGAGCTCGCGGATGTGCGGGAAGAGGTGGATGCTCGGCAGATAATCCTTGGAGTCGATGCCGCGTTCGCGCAGGCGGTTGATCACGGCGTCGCGGTCGACCTCGTCGTCGAGCCGCACCACGTAGACGAACCAACTGCGCACCTCGCGCCCGCGCGCCGCCATCGGCGCCGCGACACCCGGCACCGCGGCCAGCCGCTCCCCGTACATCGCCGCGACCGCGGCGCGCCGGTCGAGGAGCCGCGGCAGCTTCTCCACCTGGGCGAGGCCGATCGCCGCCGCCACGTCGGAGAGCCGGTAGTTGAAGCCGAGCCGGTCGTGGTCGAGCCAGCCCATGTCGACAGCGCGGCCCTGGTTGCGCTCGCTGCGCAGGCGCGCCGCCGTCTCGGCGTCGGTCGGGACGATCATGCCGCCCTCCCCCGTGGTCATCTGCTTGTTCGCGTAGAAAGCAAAGGTGGCGAAGTTGCCGCGCGAGCCGACCATGCGGGCCTCCGAGTCGACCGCGCCGAGCGCCTGGCAGGCGTCCTCGAGCACACCCAGGCCGTGGCGCTCCGCCAGCGCCTCGAGCTCGGGCCAGGCGGCGGGCCAGCCGAAGATGTCGATCGGCAGGAGGCCGACGGTGCGCTCGGTGACCGCCACCGCGGCGGCCGCGGGGTCGATGTCCAGCGTCTCCGGGTCGACATCGACGAAGACCGGCCTCGCGCCCTCGTAGAGCAAGCAGTTGGAGGAGGCGACGAAGGTGAAGGGGCTGGTGATGACCTCGTCCCCCTTCCCCCAGCCGAGTTGGCGCACACCGAGGTGGAGCGCCGCGGTGCCGCTCGACACCGCGACCGCGTCCTCGACCCCGAGGAAGTCGGCGAAGGCGCGCTCGAAGCGCTCGCCCATCGGCCCGAGCGAGAGCCGGCCCGA
>DASXMH010000136.1:0-1881 GCA_036495785.1 Solirubrobacterales bacterium | reverse complement strand
CTAGCTGTCCTGCCTCAAGACGTCCCGAACGCGGGTGATCGGGGGCCGGTCGCCGATCGAGCTGTGGCGTCGGGCGTGGTTGTAGTGCTCGAGCCAGTGTGGCAGCGCCTCGGCCCGGTGGGTGGATGATCGGTAACGCTGCCCGAGGCCCCACTCCCGTTTGAGGGTCTGCTGGTATCTCTCCACCTTGCCGTTGCGCTTCGGGGTGCGCGGCGGGATCGTGCGGTGGGAGATGCCCTCCCGGGCCAGGAGATCGGCCAGGTCGCGGTTCTTCGTATAGGTCCAGGCGTTGTCGGTCTGAAGTCGACGCGGCTCGATCCCGTGGGAGCGGAAGAAGGCGATCGCCCTCCCGACGAACCCCACCACCGTCGGGGCTCTCTCGTCGCGGTGCAGCTCGATGTAGGCGAGGCGGGAGTGGTCGTCGACGATCGAGTGGGCGGTCTCGTATCCGATCCGTTCGCGCTTCTCGGCGCCGGTGCGGGAGCGGTCGCCGGTGACCGCGTGGCCGGGCCTGGTGAAGCGGGCGAAGCGCTTGGTGTCCATCTGCAGGAGGTCACCGGGGCAGGGCCACTCGAAGCGCCGCACCGCCTCCTTGGGCGCGGAAGGGCGACGCGAGAGGCCGCGGCGCCGCAGGCAGCGCGACACGGTCGCGTGGGGGACGCCGGTCTCGGAGGCGATCAGGCGTGGACCCCAGCCGGTGCGTCTCCGTGCCTCACAGACGTGGTCGTGGACCGCCTCGGCCGTGAGGGACGGCCGACGGTGCGGAGCCGAGGAACGGTCTTCGAGGCAACTCAGATCGGCCCGCTGCTCCTCGCCCGCCCGGCGCCAACGCCAGACCCAGTCATGGGCGGTCGACCTCGAGACGTTCGAGGCGGCCGCGGCCGCCTCGAACGTGAGGCCGTCGTCTTCCACGAGCGCCACCAGACGGCGCCTGCCGAGAGGGGTGAGCGGGGCGTTACGGTGCTGCATTCCGGGTCCTCCTCGAGGTCGGGGGCTTCGACACCCACAGCCTCTCGGCGGGCCCGGATCTACTTCATGGCGTTCGGAACGTGGTGAGGCAGGTCAACTAGCGCCTACAAGTTCGCCCCCTGGGGCGACGGAAGAAGCCGCTTACTCGGAGTCGGAGGCGCCGGTGGTGGCGCCGACCAGCTCGCGGTCGACGGCTTTGCCGGTGTCGACGCGGATGCCCGGGCCCATCGTGGTGGCGAGGGTCGCCGAGCGGATGTATTTGCCTTTGGCCCCGGCGGGCTTGGCGCGGATGATCTCGTCCATCACGGCCTGGTAGTTGTCGAGAAGTTTCTCGTCGTCGAAGGAGGCCTTGCCGATCGCCATGTGGACGATCGCCTGGCGGTCAGTGCGGTATTCGACTTTGCCCGACTTCGAGTCCTGGACGGCTTTCTCGATGTCTTCGGTGACGGTGCCGACTTTGGGGTTCGGCATCTTGCCCTGGGGACCGAGGATGCGGCCGAGCTGGCCGACCACCGGCATCATGTCCGGGGTCGCGATCGCCACGTCGAAGTCGGTCCAGCCCTCCTGGATTTTCTCCGCCAGGTCCTGAGCGCCGACGAAGTCGGCGCCGGCGGCCTCGGCGTCACGGGCCTTGGCGCCCTGGGCGAACACCGCGACCGAGACGTCTTTGCCCAGCCCGTGCGGGAGGGCGAGGGTGCCGCGCAGCTGTTCGTCGGCGTGACGGACGTTGACGCCGAGCAGCACGTGCAGCTCGACCGTCTCGTCGAAGTTGGCGCTGGCGGTCTGCTTGATCAGGCCGATCGCCTCGACCGGCGGGTAGAGCCGGTCGCGCTGGACCTTCTGGTGCTGCATGCGGAAGCGTTTTCCGTGGGCCATCGAAGGTCTCCTATTTGACGTCGACGCCCATCGAAC
>DASXMH010000135.1:0-25356 GCA_036495785.1 Solirubrobacterales bacterium | reverse complement strand
TCGACACCGGCAGCCCCGCCTCGAAGCCGATCTTCACGACCTGGGCCTCGTCGGGCGCGTCCTCCGGCCGGGTGACCAGCTGGAAGACGTCGTCCTCCGGCGCGTGCTCCAGGTCCTCGATCCAGCGTCCCTCCGAGGAGCGCCCCCAGAGGTTGTCGTCGATCGAGTACGGCGCCACCTCGGTCCCACCCTTCACCGGGATCCCGTTGTCGCGCGCGTAGGCGATCTCCTCGTCGCGCCCCATTGCCCAGGAGCGCACCGGCGCGATCGTCTTCAGCTTCGGCGCCAGCGTCGCCACCGTCGCCTCGATCCGCACCTGGTCGTTGCCTTTGCCGGTGCAGCCGTGGGCAATCGTGTCGCACCCTGACTTACGCGCATACTCGACCGCAAGCTGCGCGATCAGCGGCCGGCCGAGCGCGGTAAAGAGCGGGTAGCCGTTGCCGTAGAGGGCGTTGGCCTTGATCGCGGGGGCGACGAACTCGGCGGCGAACTGCTCGCGGGCATCGACCACGTGGCACTCGACCGCGCCGAGCCGCTTCGCCTTCTCTTCGATCACCGAGTAGTCCTCCCCCGGCTGCCCGAGGTTGACCGTCAGCGTCACCACTTCGGCGTCGTAGGAGTCCTGGATCCACTTCAGCATCACGCTGGTGTCGAGGCCGCCGGAGTAGAGCAGCAGGACCCTGTCCACCTGGGACGGATCGGCCTCATAGCTTGCGGTCGGACGCTGTTGCGTCGGGTCAGCGCCCGTCATTCAGCTTCCACTCCGCCGCCTTCTTCTTCGAAGATTTCTTCTTCGGGCAATTCTTCGATTTCCCCTTCGAGTTCTTCTTCGCCAAGTTCTTCTTCCGGCACGAATTCTTCTTCTTCGATCCCGCCGGTTTCCGCTTCTTCTTCGGTGCCTTCGCCTTCTTCGGCACCTTCTTCTTTTTCTTCGGCGCCTTTTTCCTGCGACCCGGTTGCCGGCGCTTCGCGCGTGATTTCGGTGGTTTCCGTGACCGTCTTGGTTTCGCCGCCGCCGCAGGAGACGAGCAGGGCGATGATCAGGCCGAAGATGACCGCGCCCATGATCAGGACCACCAGGCGCAGGTTGCCGTGCGGTTGCTGGGGCGGGCGGCGGCGGCGCGGGGGCTCGTCGCCATAGCTCATGAGTCTGGTCGGATCCTCGTTCATCTCATACCTCTACGCCGTCGGGACCGAAGTCCCTCTAGTGACCCGACACTAGTTCTCGGGGCCGAGAATCGCGTCGAGGATCGATCGCGTGTCGGAGATCGCGAAGCCGCTGCGCAGGCGAGCCGCGATCTCCTCGCGGCTCGAGCCGGAGACCGCCATCTGGGTCGCCAGCAGCCGCGCCCCGGCGGGAGTGCCGACGGGACGGGGCCCATCGGCCTCGAAGTCCTGGGATCCGGCCGCGCCGTCGGCCTCGACCTCGGCGACGGGCTCCTCGCGCCGCGTGCCGCGCCGGTCCGTCCCCGGCCAGCCGTTCTCGCGCCCGTCCTCGGGCGGGCCGACCACGGTCAGCGCCGGCCCGACCGGCATGCCGCCACCCGGCTCGGGCGCGGGCGGCACCCGGCCCTTCCGCGTCGGGACGTCAGGCTCCTCGGCGCCGCCCAGCTCCGCCTTCGCCTCGACCAGAGCCCGCTGCAGCGCCTCGGCCTGGCGCCTCAGCGCCTCCGCCTGGGAGCCGATCTCGTCGGTCAGCTCGGCCAGCCCGGCGAGCCGCTCGGCGACGATCCGGTCGGCCTCCTCATGGGCGTCGTCGAGCCGCGCCCGCGCTTCCTCCTCGGCTTCGTCGATCACCTGCTTCGCCGCCTTCTCGGCGGCAGCGACGATCTCGGCGAGGCGTGCCGCGGTCGAGTCTTCGATCTCCCTGCGCTTTGCGGTGCGGTCGGAGCTCACGTGGCCCCAAACCCTAGAAGCGATTCGCCGATCAGTCCAACCGCGCGGTCGATCTGGTCGGCCTCGACCACCAGCGGCGGCAGCAGGCGCAGGGTGCCGGGGGCCGGGACGTTGACCACGAGGCCGCGCTCCAGGAGGTCGGCGCCGAGCGCCGCGGCGTCGATTCCGTCGGCGAGCGCGACGCCAACCATCAGGCCGCGCCCGCGCGTGCCGGCGACGCCGGGAAGCTCCTCGAGGCCGCCCCGCAGCCGCGTCCCCAGCTCCCGCACCGAGCGCAGCAGCGTCGGGTCGTCGACCGCGTCGATCACGGCGAGCGCGGCGCCGGTCGCGACCGGCCCTGCGGCGAAGGTCGAGCCGTGATCGCCCGGCTGCAGCGCCTCGGCCGCCTCCGGCCCGGTGATGCAGGCGCCGATCGGCATGCCGCCGCCGAGCGCCTTGGCGCTGGTGATCACGTCGGGCCGCACCGGCGTCTGCTGGTAGGCCCAGAGCGAGCCGGTCCGCCCGACGCCGGTCTGGATCTCGTCGAGGATCAGGAGCGCGCCGACCTCGTCGCAGGCCTCGCGGGCGGCGAGCAGCGCCTCGTCGGAGGTCGGCCAGACGCCCGACTCGCCCTGGATCGGCTCGATCAGCACCGCCGCGGTGTTCGGCCCGATCGCCGCCCGCAGGGCGTCGGCGTCGTTGTCGGGAACCGAGACGAAGCCGGGCAGGTAGGGACCGAGCGCCTCGTTGCGCGCCAGCTTCGGCGTCGCCGAGAGGGCCCCGTAGGTCCGCCCGTGGAACTCACCCTCGAAGCTGACGATCTCCGGCTTGGCGACGCCGCGCGCGTGGGCGTGCTTGCGCGCCACCTTGATCGCCGCCTCGTTGGCCTCGGTCCCGGAGTTGGAGAAGAAGACGCGGCCGCCGAGGCTCGACTCCGAGAGCCGCTGGGCCAGCCGCGCCATCGGCTCGGTGTAGAAGAGGTTCGAGACGTGTATCAGCCGTTCGGCCTGCTCGGTGACCGCGGCGACCACCGCCGGGTGGCAGTGGCCGAGCGAGCAGACCGAGATCCCGGCGAGGAAGTCCAGGTACTCCTTGCCGTCCGCGTCGTAGAGGTGGACGCCCTCACCTCGGATGAAGTCGACCGCGCCGCGTTTGTAGGTGCGCATCAGGTAGCGCTCCTCGAGCGCCCGGGTCTCGGCGAGTCCCATCGTCGTCCTTCCGCTCGTGCTCACGGCACCACCATCGTGCCGATACCGGCGTCGGTGAAGAGCTCCAGCAGCAGGCTGTGGGGGACGCGGCCGTCGATGATGTGGGCCGACTGGGCGCCGCCGTTGACCGCGTCGACGCAGGCCTGCAGCTTCGGCCGCATGCCGCCGGAGAGACCCGGCAGCGCCGCCTCGACCTCGCCGACCGCGGCGCGGGAGATCAGCGAAGACTCGTCCTCGGCGTCGGCCAGCCAGCCCTCGACGTCGGTGAGGAAGATCGCCTTGGTCGCCCCCAGCGCCGCCGCCACCTTGCCCGCCGCCTCGTCGGCGTTGACGTTGTAGGACTGGCCGGTGCGGTCGGAGGCCGAGGAGGCGATCACCGGGATGTAGTCGACCGCGATGTGGTTCAGCACGTCGACGTCGACCCGCTGGATCTCGCCGACGAAGCCGATCCGGTCGGCGTTCGGCGCCGGCGCCACCTCGAAGAGCGTCCCGTCCTCGCCGGAAAGGCCGACCGCGGGTGAGCCGTGCCGGTTCAGCCGCTGGACGATTTCCGAGTTCAGTTTGCCGACCAGGACCATCTTCGCGATCTCGACCGTGTCGCCATCGGAGACCCGCAGGCCCTCGACGAACTGCACCTCGAGCCCGAGTTTGTCCATGTAGCGGGTGATCTCGGGGCCGCCGCCGTGGACCACGATCGGGTTGAGGCCGACGTACTTGAGCAGCACCACGTCGGCGGCGAAGGCGTCGCGCAGGTTCTCGTCGAGCATCGCCGCGCCGCCGTACTTGATCACCACCGTGCGGCCGTGGAACTCGCGGATGTAGGGCAGGGCCTCGAGCAGCGTCTGCACGCTCGTGGCCGCCGCTCGGGATTGCGGGGCGCGCTCGGTCACGTCGTGTACTCCGCGTTCAGGGTCACGTACTCGTGACCGAGGTCGGCGAAATAGACGTGGGCACGAGCGTCGCCCCGACTGAGTCGAAGGGCGATGTTCGCCTCGGGGGTATCGGCCCCGAGCTCGGCGGCGTCGATCGACTCAGCTCCGATCTCGTCCATGTCGGCACCCGCCAGCGCCGCGCCGGCCGCCTGGGCGATCCGGCCCCAATTGGGGTCGCGGCCGTAGAGGGCGGTCTTGACCAGGGGCGAGTTGGCGATCGCCCGGGCGACGCGCTCGGCCTCATCCTGGTCGGCAGCGCCGGTGACGTCGATCCGGCCCGCCCGGTGGGCGCCCTCACCGTCGCGGACGACCTCGATCGCCAGCTGCAGGAGCACGGCGTCGAGCAGCCCCGGCGGCAGTGGCTTGCCGGAGGCGCCGGTCGCCTGGAGGAGCACGGTGTCGTTGGTGCTCATCTGGCCGTCGACGGTGATCCGGTTGAAGGAGGCGTCGACCGCGCGCCGCAGGGCCGCGGCCGGGTCGTCGACGACGGCGTCGGTCTGGACGAAGCAGAGCGTCGTCGCCATGTTCGGCTGGATCATCCCGCCGCCCTTCGCCTGGGCCGACAGGGTGATTCCGTCGAGCTCGAGCGTCACCCGCTTGGGCCAGCGGTCGGTGGTCATGATCGACTCCGAGAAGACGGTGCCGCCATCGGCCGAGAGGTGCTTCGCCGCCTCCTCGACCCCCGGCAGCACGGCGCTCATCGGCATCGGCACGCCGATCACGCCGGTCTCGGCGACGGCGACCTGGGCGGTCTCGAGGCCGAGCGCGTCGGCGGCCCGCTCGGACATCGCGAGAGCGTCAGCGAAACCCTTCTCGCCGGTCTCGGCGTTGGCGTTGCCGGAGTTGACGACGGCGGCGCGGACGTGGTCGCGGTCGACGACGTCGCGGCAGACACGGATCGGCGCCGCCGCGGAGGCGTTGCGGGTGAGGACCAGGGCCGAGTCGACCCGCTCGGCCTCGCAGGCCAGCAGGCCGATGTCGGTGCCGCCGCCCTTCAGCCCGCAGTAGGCGCCGCCCGCCCGGAAGCCGGGGGCGAGCCGCGCGGCGTCGAGCTCCTCGACGCCCGCCGGCGGGTCCACCCACCGTGACCGGAAGAAGTGGTCAGCCGAAATGCTCCGCTTCGCGTCCGCTTTCGGCGCGTTCCCTGGCGCGTTCACCGAAGGCCTTCCGTCTCGTCGAGGCCCAGCATCAGGTTCAGGTTCTGGACGCCCTGGCCGGAAGCGCCCTTCCAGATGTTGTCGATCGCGCCGAAGGCCATCGCCCGCCCGTGCTCGTCGACGGTGACGTAGACGTGGCACTCGTTGGTGTCGCGCAGCGCCCGCAGGTTGGGCGGTCCGTCGAGCACCCGGACGAATGGCTCCGAGGCGTAGCGCTCCCGATAGAGCGCCTGGGCGGCGTCCTTGCCCACCGGTTCGGTCAGCCGGGCGAAGCAGGTCGCCAGCTCGCCCTGGTCGAGCGGCACCAGCGCCGGCACGAAGCTCACCGTCGCGGCGCTGCCGAGCGCCGCCAGCTCCTGTTCGATCTCCGGCCGGTGGCGGTGCCCCTCGGCCTTGTAGGGGAAGGCGTTCTCGGTCATCGAGGTGAAGTGGACGACGTCGTCGGTGGAGCGGCCGTAGCCGGAGGTGCCCTGAAAGGCGGCGACGGCGACGTCGGCGACCAGGCCCTCTTCGGCGAGCGGCGCCAGCGCCAGCACGGTCGCGGTCGGGTAGCAGCCGGGGGTGGCCACGAGATCCGCGCCGCGCAGCTCCTCCCGGTACATCTCGGTCAGCCCGTAGACGCCGGTGCCGAACAGCTCGGGCGCGCCGTGGGCGCCGTACCACCGCTCGTAGGTGCCCATGTCGCGGAGGCGGAAGTCGGCGGAGAGGTCGACGACCTTGATGCCCGCCGCGCGCAGGGCGGCGTCGGTCGGGGCAGCGGCGCCATGCGGGTAGGCGACGATCGCCGCGTCGATCCCGTCGAGGAGGTCGGCGTCGCCGAGGTCGAGCTCGCTCAGCTCGACCGGCACCCGGTAGCGCGGGTAGATCTGGTCGATCCGCCTGCCGGCGTCGGAGCGGGAGGTCGCGGCAACGAGCTCGAGGCGCGGGTGCTCCCAGACGATCTTCGCGGCGAGCGCGCCGGTGAAGCCGTTGGCCCCGGCGACCAGGACCCGCGCCGCGGGCGTGCCATTCAGCGGTTGCTTGGCGTCCAGGTCAAGCACGGAGCGTGCCCCCGATCTTCGTCAGCTCCGCCTCGATCGAGGCGCGCGCGGCGTCCACCTCCTCGTCGGTGAGGGTGCGGTCGGGGGCGCGGAACTCGAGCGCCAACGCCAGGCTCTTCTTTCCCTCCCCGAGCTGCTCGCCTTCGTAGAGGTCGAACACGTCCGCGGCCCGCAGCAGCTCTCCCCCACCCGCCAGCACCGCGGCGCGCACCTCCGCGGCGGGCGTCTCGGCAGGGACGACGACGGCGAGGTCGCGCAGCGCCGCCGGAAAGGTGGTGACGTCCTCGAAGGTCTCCTCGCCGAGCGTCGCGGCCGCGAGCAGGGGCGCCGCGTCGATTTCGAAGCCGACCGCGGCGGCGATGTCCCAGGTCCGGCAGACCAGCGGGTGGACCTCGCCGAGCCAGCCGAGCGGCGCGCCGCCGATCGACACCGCGGCGCTGCGGCCGGGGTGCAGGAAAGGCTCGGTCGTCGGCGCGAACTCGAGTGGCGGGCAGCCGAGCCCGGCGGCGAGCGCTTCGAGCACGCCCTTCAGCGCGAAGAAGTCGACCGGCTCGCCGCCGCCCCGCCAGGACCGCGGCACCAACGGCTTGACCGCGAGCGCGCCGTAGCGGTGCGGCTCGGTCGCCGGAGCAGGCGTGTCGCCGGGGAAGTTCCCCGCCAGCGGGCCGCCCGTCTCGGGGGGCGCGCCGCGCAGGTAGACGGCGCCGGCCTCGAACAGGGCGACCGCCTCGGCGCCCCGCGAGAGGTTCCGCGCCGCCACGTCGAGCAGCGAGCCGAGCAGCGTCGTCCGCATCGCCGCGCCCTCGTCGGAGAGCGGGTTGGCGACCACGATGGGGTCGGCGCGCGGGTCGGGCTCCTCGATGCGGAGGCGCCCGGCCTCGCCGGGGTCGGTGAAGCTCCAGCCGACGATCTGGTCGAAGCCGAGGTCGCGCAGCTCGTCCTCCGCCCGCCGCCGCAGCCGCTGGGTGCGGCTCAGCCGGCCGACCTTGCCCTCGCCGACGGTCGGCAGCGTCGTCGGCAGGTGCCGGTCGAAGCCATAGAGCCGGCCGACCTCCTCGATCAGGTCGATCTCCCGGGTCACGTCGTGGTAGCGGTCGGGCGGCACGCTGACCTCGAGGTCGTTGCCGTCGACCCGGGCGCCGAAGCCGAGCCGCTCCAGGTAGCCGACCTGCTCGGCCTGCGGGATCTCCATGCCGAGGATGCCGATCACCCGGGCGCCGCGCAGCCGCAGCGTCCGCGGCGGCGGCGCCGGGGCGGCGACGTCGATCGTCCCTGGCACCAGCTTCGCGCCACAGTGCTCGATCATCAGCTTCGAGGCGACCGCCTGCGCCCGCATCGTCAGGTCCGGGTGGAGCTGCTTCTCGAAGCGCGCCGAGGCCTCGGAGCGCAGCCCGAGCTTGCGCGAGGTGCGCAGGATGTTGGTGCCGTTCCAGTTCGCCACCTCGAGCAACACCGTGCTCGTCTGGTCGGAGACCTCGGAGACCTGGCCACCCATGATCCCGGCGACACCCGTCGGCTGCTCGCGGTCGCAGACCAGGACGGTCTCGGCGTCGAGCTCCCGCTCCACCCCGTCGAGCGTCGTCAGCTTCTCCCCCTCGCGCGCGGTGCGGACGATCAGCTCGCCGCCCGGGACCTTGTCGAGGTCGAAGGCATGGAGCGGCTGGGCGGTCATCAGCATCACGTAGTTGGTGATGTCGACGACGTTGGAGATCGGCCGCTGGCCGGCGGCGGCGAGGCGCTCCTGCAACCAGAGCGGCGAGGGACCGACCTTCACGTCGGTGAAGACGCGGGCGGTGAAGCGCGGGCAGAGCTCGGGCACCTCGACCGTCACCTTGGCGAGGTCCTCGACGCTGCCCTCGCCCTCGGCGGGCGCGTCCTCGGCCCACGGGTCGGGCCCGAGCGGAGCGGCGGTCACCGCGTGCACCTCGCGCGCCACCCCGTGCACGCCGAAGCAGTCGCTGCGGTTCGGGGTCACCTCGATCTCCAGCACCGGCTCGGCGAGCGGGATCACCTCGGTCAGCGGCGTGCCTGCGGCGAGCCGGTCGTCGAGCACCAGCGTGCCGTCGTGGTCGTCCCCGATCTCGAGCTCGTCGGCGGCGAGGATCATCCCTTCCGAGGCGACGCCGCGGAGCTTCGCCTTGCGCAATTTCTCGCCCCCAGGCATCCGCGCACCGGGGAGCGCCACCGCGACGGTCTGCCCGGCGGCGACGTTGGGGGCGCCGCAGACGATCGTCCGCGGGCCGTCCTCGCCGACCTCGACCGTACAGACCCGCAGCCGGTCGGCGTCGGGGTGCTGGACCGCCTCGGTCACCTTGCCGACGACGAAGTTGTCTGCTGTCGGCGGCCCGGCGATCTCGACCCGCTCGACCTCGGTGCCGGTCATCACCAGCCGCTCGGCCAGCTCCTCGGCGGAGACGCCGGGGTCGCAGTACTCGCGCAGCCAGGTGTACGGGACCCTCATGCGAACTGCTCCAGCATCCGCACGTCGTTGTCGAAGAAGCGCCGCAGGTCGGGGATGCCGTGGCGCAGCATCGCCACGCGCTCGATCCCGAGCCCGTAGGCGAAGCCCTGCACCTTCTCGGGGTCATAACCCGCTTCCTTGACGAAGCCGAGCACGTTCGGGTCGACCATCCCGGCGCCGAGGATCTCAATCCAGCCCTGCCCCTTGCAGAGGTTGCAGCGGCTGCCGTCGGCGAGGAAGCCGGTGCCCCCGCACTGGAAGCAGGAGACGTCGACCTCGACGCTCGGCTCGGTGAAGGGGAAGTAGTGGGGCCGCAGCCGCACCTCGCGGGTGTCGCCGAAGAGCGCCCGCGACATCTCCAGCAGCGTCCCCTGCAGATCGGCGAGGGTAAGGCCCTCGGCGATCGCCAGGCCCTCCATCTGGTGGAACATCGGGCTGTGGGTGGCGTCGGAGTCGCGCCGGTAGACCTTGCCGGGGATGACGATGAAGATCGGCGGACCCTGCGTCTCCATCGCCCGGATCTGCATCGGCGAGGTGTGGGTGCGCAGCAGCACGTCGGGGTGCGACTGGATGTAGAAGGTGTCCTGGAGCTGGCGCGCCGGGTGGCCGACCGGGTGGTTCAGGGCGGTAAAGTTGTAGTAGTCGTGCTCGATCTCCGGGCCTTCGGCGACTTCGTAGCCCAGCCCGACCATGATGTCCTCGATCAGCCGCGTGGTACGGGCGATCAGGTGTTGGTGGCCGAGCGGGCGGGGCGGGGCGCCAGGCATCGTCACGTCGATCCGGTCGGTGATGAGTTTCGCGTCGAGCTCGGCGGCGTCGAGGCGCTCGGCGCTCTGCTCGATCAGGCCCTCGAGCTCTTTGCGAGCTTTGTTGGCGGCGCCGCCGACCGGCCCGCGTTCCTCCGGCGGCAGTTGCGCGATCCCGCGCAGGATCTGCGTCAGCTCGGCTTTGCGCCCCAGATATTTGACCCGCAGCTCCTCCAGCTCGGCGCTCGAGGAGGCGGCGACGATCGCCTCGGTCGCGGCGACCCTGATCTTCTCGATCCGCTCAAGCATCGGGCCGCTCCGTTGACATGACGGGCGACGATATCCGCGCGCCGCCTTGCGCGCCGAGCCGCTCGCAGGCGATCGCCGCGGCGGCGGCCACGTTGAGGGACTCGGCGGCGCCCTTGAGGGGGATCGTCGCGGTCGCCTCGCAGGCGGCGAGGACCTCGTCCGGGAGTCCCTCGCGCTCGGCCCCGAGGCAGAGCGTCGCGGCGCCGGCGAGGGCGTCGAGGCCGGCGCCGCCGTGGGCGACGAGCGCGGCCCGTGGCGCCGGGGTGTCGGTGACCGCGGCCTGCGCCGGCGGCCGCGCGAAGATCGATCCCATGCTCGCCCGCGTCGCCTTGGGGCCGAACGGGTCGGCGCAGTCGGGACCGAGCGCGACGGTCGCGTCGAGCAGCGCGTGCGCGGTGCGGACGATCGTGCCGACGTTCCCCGGGTCGCCGACCCCGTGCAGGTAGACGCATGGCGCGACGGGCTCGGCCGTCCAGGCAAGCGGCCAGACCGCGAGCGCCCGCGTCCCCGACCCGAGCGAGGCGACCGACGCGAGCAACTCGGGCTCGACTTCCTCGCCATCGAGCCCCGAGCCCGCGGCGACGAGCACGAAGCGCGGCTCGGCGCCCGCGGCCAACCCGGCCTCGAGCAGGTCCTCGCCCTCGGTCGCGAACAGCCCCTCCCGCTCGCGGCGCTTGTGCTCCCGCAGCTTGCGGACCAGCTTCAGCTTCTCGTTGTCTTTGCTCTCGATCGTCATCGGCTTGTGTGTTGGTGGCGCTGTGTTCTTCTCGGCTTTCCTCAACCCCTTCTGAAACGCAAAACGGGCCGCATCTGCGGCCCGCCCGGAAGAGTCAAAGTGTCAGCCTGCGCTCAGGCGGCCGCACCCTCCCGGGCTATCTCCACGAATCGGCGGAACCCCTCGGGGTCCGAGACGGCGATCTCGGCCAGCATCTTGCGGTTGACCTCCACCTCGGCCTGGTTCAGGCCGTGCATCAACTCCGAGTAGCTCATCCCGTTCTGCCGCGCGGCAGCGTTGATCCGGGTGATCCAGAGCCGGCGGAAAGTCCGCTTGCGGTTGCGCCGATCGCGGTAGGCGTACATGCCCGACCGCTGCACCTGCTCTTTGGCGAACCGATAAGAAGAATGCTTGCGCCCGAAGTAGCCCTTGGCTTCCTTCAGCACCTTGCGGCGCTTCTTGCGCGCGTGGACGCTGCGCTTGACGCGACTCATTTGCCGCCTCCGAGCAACTTGCGAACGTTCGGCACGTCGACTTTCGCGATGTGCGCGGGCTTCGCCATGTTCCGCTTACGCTTCGGCGACTTTTTCTCGAGGATGTGGCTCGAGTACGAATGACGACCCCGGATCTTGCCGGTGGCCGACTTCTTGAAGCGCTTCTTGGCGCCCGAATGAGTTTTCATCTTCGGCATACGGGTCCTGCATTGAAGCAGAACCGACACGCTGAGTAGTGTCACGCCGCGATGCGCATCCTCTACGTCGTCGGCACCCGCCCCAACTTCGTCAAGACGGCGCCGGTGATCGCGGCGATGCGCACCCGATTGCCGGAGGGTCGCCACGCGATCGTCCACACCGGCCAGCACTACGACCGGTTGATGTCGGAGGTCTTCCTCGAGGAGCTCGGCGTGCCTGCTCCCGACCACATGCTCGAGGTCGGTTCAGGCACCCACGCCCAGCAGACGGCGCGCACGATGGAGCGGCTCGAGCCGGTGATCGAGGAGGAGCGCCCCGACCTGGTGGTCGTCCCCGGCGACGTCAACTCGACCTTGGCCGCGGTGCTGACCGCGGTGAAGATGGAGGTGCCGGTCGCCCACATCGAGTCGGGCCTGCGCAGCTTCGACCTCTCGATGCCCGAGGAGGTCAACCGGATTGTCGCCGACCGCTTCGGCTCCCACCTCTTCCTCCACTCGGAGGACGCGATCGGCAACCTGCGCGCCGAAGGCATCGCACAGGAACGGATGCACTTCGTCGGCAACACGATGATCGACACGCTGGTCGCGCTGGAGAAGCGGATCGCCGCGGCCGGCGCGGCGGCGAAGCTCGGCCTCTCCCCCGGCTCCTACCTATTGGTCACCCTGCACCGCCCGGCCCTGGTCGACGGCCCCCTGTTGGCCGAGACGGTCGCCCAACTCTCCCACCTGGCGCAGGAGATGCCGGTCGTCTTCCCGGTCCACCCGCGGACGCGCAAGATGATGGAGGCGCTCGAGGACCGGAGCCCGCCAGAGGGCCTCAGGCTGATCGAGCCACTCGGCTACCTCGACTTCCTCTCGCTGGAGACCGACGCCCGCGCCGTCCTCACCGACTCGGGCGGCATCCAGGAGGAGACGACCTACCTCGGCGTTCCCTGCTTCACCCTGCGCGCCAACACCGAGCGGCCGGTGACGGTCGAGCTCGGCACCAACACGCTGCTCGGCCTCGACCCCGGCGCGATCTCCGAGATCCCCGCGGCGCTCGCCGACCGCCCCGCCATTCACCCCGAGCGCCCGCCGCTCTGGGACGGCCGCGCCGCCGAGCGGATCGCCGACATCCTCGCCCCGCTCGACCCGGAGCTGCTGAGCGCCTGAGTCCAGGGCGTCCGCACGACCGCCCGGCCGAGCGAGCGCGCCCGTCCCCACCTAGCTTCGGCTGGTTAGGTGGGGACGGGCGCGCCCGGGCGCCTGCGGCGTGACGGTCCCGGCACGATCCCGCGCACCATCCGCGAGGCCCGATGTTGATGGGCCGAAAAGCGCTCCATATCAGCGCTTTCCGGCCCATCAACGAGACGGGCGCACGGAGGCAGGTCGACCGCGCACGTAGGTGTGCCGACCGCACACGGAAGCGTGCCGCCTGCCGCGCAGATCCCGGCGAAGGGCGCACGCAGGGGTGCCGTCCACCTGCCCCGGCCCGGTCCCCCCGGAGTGCGTTCGCAGTCAGCGACGCCATTTGTCGTTAAGTGCGAACTCACCGGACGCGCCATCGGGTGAGTTCGCAGTTAGCGCCACATGTTGTCGTCAACTGCGAACGCACCGGCCGGGCCCCCGATTTGAGTTCGCAGTTATCTGCGCTATGCGACGAGAACTGCGAACGCATTCCTGGGGTTGCGACGAAGCGTCCCCGGACCGCCGGGCCCGGCGGTCCGGGCACCTCGGGCGGTGAAATCCGCCTAGCTCTCGGCGGCGGTGCTGTCGGCCTCGGCGGCGTCGGGGACGGTCGCCGCCCCCTCCGCCGCGCGCGCCTCTTTGCTCGGCGCCAGCAGCATGCTCATGTTGCGGCCTTCCTGCAGCGGCGCCGACTCGATCGTGCCGAGCCCGCCGAGATCCTCGAAGAGCTTCTGCAGAAGGGCCCGACCGCGCTCCGGGTGGGCCTGCTCGCGCCCGCGGAACATGATCGTGATTTTGACCTTGTCGCCATGTTTGAGAAAGCGCTCGACGTGACCCTTCTTGGTGTCGTAGTCGTGCGTGGCGATCTTCGGCCGCAGCTTGATTTCGCGGATGTTGACCTGCTGCTGGTGCTTGCGCGCCTGCTTCTGCTTTTGCTCCTGCTCGTATTTGTACTTCGAGTAGTCGAGCATCCGGGTCACCGGCGGTTTCGAATTCGGCGCGACCTCGACCAGGTCGAGGTCGGCGTCCTGGGCGCGGCGCAGCGCCTCGCTCGTGTCGACGATCCCGAGCTGCTCGCCGTCGGCGCCGATCAGGCGCACCTGCGGGACGCGGATCCGCTCGTTGATCCTCGTCGTGTCGCGCTCTGGTGGGCGCCGATCGAACCTACGCGGAACCGGCACTAGTGAGAGTGGAGTTGCTTCAAGTGGACGAGGCTACGGATCGTGGGCACGGGTCGCTCAGCGGCCACGGCGATTATTTGAGATACCCACAGTCAAGTTCTGGGGAGTATAGACAGAGATCGCCGGTTCGCAAGCCGCGCGGCTCATGCGGCGGCCGTCTCCTTCTCGATCCGCGCGGCGAACTCGGCGAAGCCCATCTCCCCGACATCGCCGTCGGCGTGCGACCGCACCGCCACGGCCCCGGCTTCCTGCTCGCGGTCGCCGACCACCAGCATGTAGGGATAGCGACCCAGGGAGGCGTCGCGGATCTTGCGCCCGATCGACTCGGAGCGGTCGTCGATCGCGACCCGCACCCCGAGGTCGCGCAGCTCGTCGTGGGCGCGCCGGCCGTAGTCGTTGTGGCGGTCGGAGATCGGCAGGACGATCGCCTGCACCGGCGCCAGCCAGGTTGGGAAGCGACCCGCGTAATGCTCGATCAGGATTCCCGCGAAGCGCTCCATCGAGCCGAGCAGCGCCCGGTGGATCATCACCGGGCGGTGGGCGGCGTCGTCGGTGCCGGTGTAGCTGAGGTCGAAGCGCTCCGGCATCTGGAAGTCGAGCTGGCAGGTGCCGCACTGCCATGAGCGGCCGAGCGCGTCGGTGATGTGGAAGTCGATCTTCGGCCCGTAGAAGGCGCCGTCGCCGGGGTTCAGCTCGTACTCGCGCCCCTGCGAGTCGAGCGCCTCGGCGAGCGCCGCCTCGGCCCTCCCCCACTGCTCCTCGGTCCCCATCGACTTGTCGGGCCGGGTCGAGAGCTCGACTTTCACGTCGTCGAAGCCGAAGCGGGCGTAGAGCTCGTCGATCGCCTCGCAGATCGAGGCGACCTCGGCGGTGATCTGGTCCTCGGTGCAGTAGACGTGGGCGTCGTCCTGGGTGAAGGCGCGGACGCGGAGGAGGCCGTGGAGGACGCCCTCGCGCTCGTTGCGGCTGACCCGGCCGAACTCGGCGAGCCGCAGCGGCAGCTCGCGGTAGGAGTGACGGTCGGAGCCGTAGACGAGGCAGGCGCCGGGGCAGTTCATCGGCCGCAGCGCGTAGCGGCGGTCGTCGTCCTGCATGAAGTACATCTCGTCCTTGTAGTTGTCCCAGTGCCCGGAGCGGTGCCAAAGGCCCTCGTCGAGCACCTGCGGCGTGGCGATCTCCTTGTAGTCGCGCTTGCGCAGCTGCTCGCGGACCTGGTCTTCGATCAGGTGCAGGAGCGTGGTGCCGTTGGGCAGCCAGAAGGGCATGCCGGGCGCCTCGGGGCGGAGCATGAAGAGGTCGAGCTCGGGGCCGAGCCGGCGGTGGTCGCGCGCTTCGGCCTCGGCGATCCGCTCCAGGTGGGCCTCGAGGTCCTTCTTCGAGAAGAAGGCGGTGCCGTAGATGCGGGTGAGCTGCTCGCGGTGCTCGTCGCCGCGCCAGTAGGCGCCCGCGACCGAGCTCAGCTTGATCGCCTTGATGCGGGAGGTCGAGGGCGAGTGCGGGCCGCGGCAGAGGTCCTCGAAGTCGCCGTTCTTGTAGAGGGAGACGGTCTCGACCCCTTCGTTCTTGACCAGGTCCTCGATCAGCTCGACCTTGAAGCCCTGGCCTTGGGAGCCGAAGATCTCGATCGCCTCGCCGACCGGGACAACGCGGCGGCTGAAGTGCTCGTCGGCGGCGATGTGCCTCTGCATCGCGGCTTCGATCTTCGGCAGGTCGTCCTCGTTGATCTTTGTATCGGGCGGGAACTCGAAGTCGTAGTAGAAGCCCGACTCGATCGGCGGGCCGATCGTCACCTTGGTGCCCGGGTAGAGCTCGGTCACCGCCTCGGCCATCACGTGGGCGGCGTCGTGGCGGATCAACTCCAGCGCCTCGGGGTCGCGCTCGGTGACGATCGCCACCTCCGCCCCGTGCTCGGGCAGCGGCGCATCGAGATCGCGCAGGGCGCCGTCGACCTTGATCGCCAGCGCGGCCTTCGCCAGGCCCGGACCGATCGCCGCCGCCGCGTCGGCACCGGTCGCGCCCGCGGGCAGCTCCAGCGGCGTCCCGTCAGGGAGCGTGACGACGATCTTGTCGGTTGCGGCCTCCACGAAACGCCATGGTACGTGGCGGCCCGTTCGCGCGGCCTGCCGACGCAGGCGCGTTCGTCGTCAGTCCCCGTATGCCGAACCAGCGACGAGCGCGGTCAGCGGGCGGGGCCCTGGCGGGCCTGACGGACGGCGATCAGCGGACAGACGCTGTTCGCCGCGATCGGCCCGGTCACTTCCCAGAGCACGTAGGGCGAGGCGACCTTGCGCAGTCGCAGGCCCTTGAATGGCGGCCGACGCTTCGAGCCCTGGCTGACCACGTAGCGGACTCCTCTCGGCGGCCCGCCGTCAGCTTCTTCGCGGGTCTCGATGCAGACCCGGCCGCCGCGCAGCTCCCAGGCGATGTAGTTGGTGCCGTGGTCGTCTTCGAGGAATTCGGGCGAGGCGAGGACGACCGTGGAGCCATTGGCGACCGGGGGACGCAGGCCGGTCAGCGCGGGCGAGTAGGACGACGGGCCGACCGGCGCGTTGGCGAGCGCCAGCGCCGAGCAGAGGCCGGCGACGACGAAGAAGACGACGCAGGCCGCGAGGGCGACGAGGCCGCCGCGGTCCTCGGGGGCGTCGCGTCGCGCCGCAGCGACGCGATCCCCGGACGCGCCCGTGGAGAGTTCCTCCCGCATAGCGGGAGGAACTCTCCACACCGCCCGTTCGGTCAGCGGCAGGAGGATCGTCAGGGCGCAGAGCGGGGCGGCAATCTCGATCGCCTTCGCCGCCGTGTAGGCGGTGCCGCCGACCCGCGCCGCCAGGTAGGCGACCGCGGCGACGAAGAGGCCGGAGAGGACGACCGTCTCGCGCCCCCGCCAACAACGCCAGATGCCGTAGATGAGGAGGACGGTGGCGAAGGCCGCGCCCAGGTAATAGGCGATGGCGGGGACGGCGCCGTCCCCGGGTGCCAGGCGGAAGTCCCCGGACGGCCAGATCCCGAGCGCCTCGAACGGCGAGATCTGGCCGAAGAGGTTGCCGAGGCCCGGGCCGTTGGGGTCGAAGGTTTCGAACTTGTGGAAGTCGATCATCCGGCCGATCTCGGGAGCGACCAAGACGACGAGCACGCCGAGGGCGATCAGGACCGGCCTCGCAACCGCGGGTCCTGTCGCCCCGATTTCCTCCGCCGTGCTCGGCTTCGCCTGCGCGCGGCGGGGGGCCCCCATCGGCGCGCCACCCGCGGAAGTCACGAATTCCACCAGCGCCCACACGACCGCGGTGCCGACGAGCCAGAGGAGCCCCGGGAAGCTGTAGGTGTAGACGGCGCCGACCGCGATCAGGGCCGCGGGGGCGAAGCGCAGCGGGGAGCCGACCGGTTCGCGCGCGGTCTCGCGCAGGAAGAGGACGAAGCCGAGGAGGAAGAGCGCCAGCATCACCTCCTTGAAGGCGCCCTGGGCGAAGTAGCTGGCGACGACGTAGGCGAGGCCGACCAGCAGCGCCGCCGCGGTGCGGGGCAGCGCACGCAGATCGCGGAAGGCCGAGAGCGCGGTCAGCGGCGCCAGCACGACGACCGCCACGGTCAGCCCGCTGAACCCCTTGACCAGGCCGATGTCGAGGCCCTTGTTGAGGGCGACGACGATCGAGTGCGGGCCGAGCGGGTAGCCCTGGCGGATCAGCTGGCCGGAGTGGCCGTGGGCAAGCTGGTCGGCGGCCTGCAGGTGCTGGGACATGTCGGGGTTGAAGCTGGTGCCGAGGATGCCGAAGTGGCCTTCGACGATGAACGGCAGCGAGGCGCCGAGCGCCGCGAGGACCGCCACCGGCCAGCCCGCGGTGAACGCCTCGCGCCAGACGCCGCGCCCCTGTAGGTAGGCGAGCGAGGCGGCGACCAGCAGCAGGACGACGATCGCCGAGATCGACCCGTGCCCGGGCAGCCGCACCGTCGCCCAGCAGACCGCGCAGAGGATCGCCAGGCCGACCGGGGCCGCCGTCCACGACCAGCGGCGCCGACCGCAGAGGGCGATCACGGCCTGCCCGATCGCCAACGAGGCGACGCAGACGGCGAGGGCGGCTCCATAGGTCCCGATCACGAATCCGCGAGCCTAGACTGCGAAGCTGATGGCCTTCGCCCCGCCCGCCCGCCACCTGCTGCGCGCCAAGGACCTCGTCGACGCCCGCTACGCGGAGCCGCTCGGGGTCGAGGAGATGGCGGGCGCGGCGGGCCTCTCGCGCGCCCACTTCAGCCGCGAGTTCCGCCGCGCCTTCGGCGAGTCCCCGCACGGCTACCTGCTGACCCGCCGACTCGAGCGGGCCGCGGCGCTGCTCCGCAACACCGACCGCTCGGTCGCCGAGATCTGCCTCGACGTCGGGCTCACCAGCGTCGGCTCCTTCACCACGAGCTTCAAACGAACCTTCGGCAAGACCCCGACCGCCTACCGCGCGTCCTTCCCACCGGCCTCCTCGCGGGCGCTCGTCCCCGGCTGCATCGTGCGCGCCTACGCCCGCCCGCAAAAGCGCACGTTTCGAGAAGACAGCGCGCCGAGCGACTCCTAGAGTCGCCGCCACAGGCAATTCCGAAACAGGAGGGACGAGATGAAGATCTCCAACGCGCAGCTATGGGTGCAGGACCAGGAGGAGGCGCTCAAGTTCTGGACCGAGAAGGTCGGCTTCGAGGTGCGCTCGGACGTGACGATGCCCGAGATGGGCGACTTCCGCTGGCTGACCGTGAGCCCGCCCGGGCAGGAGGACGTCTCGATCGTCCTGATGGCGATCCCCGGCGAGCCCGTCATGGACGCGGCGACCCAGGCCCAGGTCCGCGACCTCTCCGCGAAGGGCTTCTGCGGCACCGCGTTCCTCACCACCGAGGACTGCCAGGCCGACTACGAGCGGCTGCGGGCGAACGGGGTCGAGTTCGTCGAAGCGCCGGAGGAGCGGCCCTACGGGATCGACGCGGGCTTCCGCGACCCGACCGGCAACTCGATCCGGCTCACCCAGCTGACGATGAGCTTCAGCGCCTGAGGAGCGGCGGTTGCGAAGGGCGGGGCGGCCGCGCGAGGACGTCCCGCTCATTCGTTCTGCTGCTTGCCCCCGGAGCCCTGCTGCTTGGCGGACTTGCCGTCCTTTTCGAGCTGGTTCTTCTCGGCCTGGAGCTGTTTGCGCTTGGCCTTGGAGAGGTTCTTGTTCTTCAGCTGTTTTTCGATCTTTTTGATCTGAGCCTGCTTCGAGCCGCCGGCCGTCTGGCCGGCCCCCGGCGAGCCGGCGCCGGGGGCGCCGTTGGGATTGCTTTCCGAGCCGCCGGAGACGAGCAGCGCGATCACCACGATCACCAACACGGCGCCGCCGAGGAACATCCCGACCGTTTTGGCGCCGCGGTTGCGGATCGATTCGCGCAGTTTCACCAGGTCGCGCGGCGGCGCCCCTTCGGGCTCGCCGTCACCGGACGCGGCGGCGGTCGCCGCGGCGGCGCTCTCGGCGGTGTGGATGTGTTCGGTCCACCGCTCGCCGTCCCACCAGCGCAGGCCCTCGCCGCTCGGATCGTCGTACCAGCCGGCCGGGATGTTCCCCGACCCGCCCGGCGTCTCGGTCGAGTTCACGCGGCGATTATGGCGATTCGCGGGCACGAAATTGTGAACCGCCGTTACGACGCCGCCTCCGGAACGGAAAAGGGCCCCTGACGGGGCCCCCTGTTTCCGAAGGACGTACCACCAGCGACTGTGACGTTGCTGGCTCGTCGGTCCTCAAGCCTGTGAAGTTTCGGCCGCCGTGTTTTCGACGACGGGCATATAACCCCTCCTCAAGGGAAAAGTTGCAGTCTCCAGGCAATCTCCTCGAAAATCGGGTAGCCCGACGTGTGCGCCGGCTGCACCCGGTCGAGTCGGCCCCGCTGCTACATTCCGGCGCCCCGGGGCGTATAGCTCAGTTGGGAGAGCGCCAGCTCGACAAGCTGGAGGTCACTGGTTCGAGCCCAGTTACGCCCACTCCCCCGGTCCCCGGCGCGGCCTTCGCAACCAAGCCTCGCCGCATCGGCCACACCCTCGGGTTGGCGGGCCTAAATGTGGTCGCTTGGCAGGTGCCAGCGGCGCGGGGCGATCAGGGCGTCGCTCTCCTTCGGGCCCCAACTGCCGGGCTCGTAAGGGATCACGGGAGGCGGATTTTCGAGTACCGGCTGGGAGATCTCCCAGAGGCGCTCGATCGCGTCGGAGCTGGTGAAGAGGGTGCGGTCGCCGTTCATCGCGTCGTGGATGAGGCGCTCGTAGGGGTCGAGGGCGGCCTGGTTGTTGCCGAAGGCGTCGGCGTAGGTGAACTGCATGTGGGCCTCGCCGAGCTGCATCGTCGCCCCTGGCACCTTGGCGAGGAAGGAGGCCGAGATGCTGCCGGGCTCGCCGAGCTCGAAGGTGAGGTGGTCGCGGCCGAAGTCCTCCGGGATCAGCGCCTCGTCGAGCGGGAACATGCGGCGCGGCGGCTGTTTGAAGGCGATCGTGAGGACGTGGTGGCTCTCCGCCATCCGCTTGCCGGAGCGCAGGTAGAAAGGCACCCCCTCCCAGCGCCAATTGTCGACGAAGGCCTTGACCGCGATGAAGGTCTCGGTGTCGGAGTGGGGGTCGACCCCCTCCTCTTCGCGGTAGCCGACGTACTGGCCGCGGACGACGTCCTCGGGGCGCAGCGGCAGCATCGAGTCGAAGACCTTCTCGCGCTCCAGCCCGAGCGGTTTCGGCTCCAGCGTGGTCGGCGGCTCCATCGCGACGAAGCCGAGCACCTGGAACACGTGCGTGACAAGCATGTCGCGGAAGGCGCCCGTCGCCTCGTAGAAGCTGCCACGCATCTCGATCGAAAGCGTCTCCGGAATGTCGATCTGGACATGGTCGATGTGGTTGCGGTTCCAGACCGGCTCGAACATGCCGTTGGCGAAACGCAGCGCCAGCAGGTTCTGCACCGCCTCGCGCCCCAGGTAGTGGTCGATCCGATAGATCCGGTCCTCCTTGAACACCGAGTGGAGGCGTTCGTTCAGCCGGCGGGCCGAAGAGAGGTCCGTGCCGAAGGGCTTCTCGGTGATCACCCGGGCGTCGGGGTCGACGTCGAGCTTGCAGATTTCATCGACCGTCCCCGCCGCCGCTTTCGGCGGCAGCGAGAGGTAGAAGAGGAGATCGGGGTCGCCGCCCAGTTCGCGCTTCGCCGCGTCGACCGCCTCGCCGAGCGGCGCGAAACCGTCGCCGACGCCGACGAAGCTGAGCGACTTGGCGAACTCGTCGAAGGCGCCGTCGGCGTCCGGCTTCCGCCCCGAGTGTTCGACAGATTCGCGCGCAACCGCGCGGAATTCGTCGGTCGAGATCGGGTGCCGGGCGGCGCCGATGATGCGGAAGCCCTTCGGCATCAATCCGACCTGGGAGAGGTGGAACATTCCCGGCAGGAGCTTGCGTTTCGCGAGGTCGCCGGTCGCCCCGAAGAGGACGATGACCTGGTCGGTCGCCACCCGGTCGGCGGCGCGGTCCTGCCGGGCGCTGGACGTGGTGACGCTCACTGATCGCAGGCTACAGCCCGCCATCCGCCGCCATATTGTCTTTCCCGATGGCACCCGTCACCAAGGGGGGCACCGAGTTCGACCCGGCCGCGCTCGACCGGATCGAGAAGCGCTTCTGGCGTGAGCTTTGGGACGCGGTCCCGCCCGGCGTCGCGGCCGAGCACGGCGTACGACGGGCGGAGTTCGGGCCGGTCCAGGCGAACGTCGTCGCCGCGCTGCCCCGGGTGCCGATGTTGAACCTGATCCTCGACTCGGCCAGTGGCGACGCGGCCGCGGAGGGCTTTCTCGCCGAAGCGATCGAGTGGGCGCGGGGCCAGGGGGTGCGGGTGTGCGTGCCGGTCAGCCCGGACCTGCCGGGGTCCGGGCCGGCGGCGACCGTGCTCGAGGGCGAAGGGTTTGCCCCGCTCCCCGGCTGGATGAAATTCGTCCGCGACGCCCATCCGCCCCGGTTCGAGGTGAACGCCGATGTCGAGGTCGTCGAGGTCGGGCGGGCGGACGCGGAGTCCGCCGACGGACTGCCGTTCGCCACCATCGCCGCCACCGCCTTCGAGCTGCCGGCCTGGGTCGCCGATCTCTTCGGCGGGCTGCCGGGGCGCCCGCGCTGGCGCTGCTACGTGGGCCTGGTCGACGGCGAGCCGCAGGCGTGCGCGGCGATGTTCCTCGACGGTGAGATCGCCGAGCTGGGAATCGGCGGCACGCTCGAGGGTGGCCGGCGGCGCGGCTGCCAGCTGGCGCTGCTGCGCCGGCGGATCGAGGACGCCGCGGGGGCCGGCGTCCGCACGCTGTTCGTCGAGACCGGCGCCCGCGTCCCGGGCCGCCCCTCGTCCAGCTACGCCAACATCCTCCGCGCCGGCTTCGAGGAGGCCTACCTCTGCCCCGGCTGGATCGATGCGCGACCTGCTGCGGGCTGACTTCCTGCGCGCCGAAGCCGGCGGCGGCCTGGCATTGCTGATCGGCAGCGCCGCGGCGCTGCTCTGGGTGAACGTCATCGACGCGGGCGGCTACGCGTCATTCTGGGCGACCCACGTCAACATCGGGATCGGCGACGCGTCGATCCACGAGACCTTCGGCGGGCTGGTCAACGACGGCCTGATGACGCTCTTCTTCTTCCTGATCTCGCTGGAGATCAAGCGCGAGCTGGTGACCGGCGAGCTGCGCCACCCGAAGCGGGCGGCGCTGCCGATCATCGCCGCCCTCGGCGGCGTCGTCACCCCGATTGCGATCTTTTTCGCGGTGAGCGGCGGCCACCACGCGAGCGGCTGGGGGATCCCGATGGCGACCGATGCGGCGTTCGCGATCGGCGTCCTGGCGCTCCTCGGCGACCGGGTCGGGATCGGCGTGAAGCTCTTCCTGGTGACGATCGCGGTGGTCGACGACGTCGCCGCGATCTGCGTGATCGCGGTCGCCTACACCGACCACCTCAGCCTCGGCTGGCTGGCGGTGGCGGTGGCCGGCCTCGCCGGCGTGGTCGCGACGCGACTGCTCGGGGTGCGGCGCATCCTCGTCTACGTGCCGCTCGGCCTCTTCGTCTGGGTGGCGACGCTCGAGTCCGGGGTCCACGCGACCCTGGCCGGGGTGACGCTCGCCTTGATCACGCCCGCGGCGCCGGTCGAGGGCCGCGACGTGCTCGGCGAGCTCGAACACCGCCTCCACCCCTGGGTCAACTACGTGATCCTGCCGCTCTTCGCGCTCGCCAATGCGGGAGTGAAGCTGGGCGGCGGCGAGCTGTCGGACCCCGAGGGCCGGCGGATCGCGCTGGCGGTGGCGGTCGGCCTGGTGGTCGGCAAGTTCCTCGGCATCGCCGGGGCGACCCTGGCGGCGCTACGCCTGCGCCTCGGCGCCCTCCCCTCGGGGGTTGACCGGCGCGGCCTGATCGGGGCGGCGGCGCTCGGCGGCATCGGCTTCACCGTGTCCCTCTTCATCACCCCGCTGGCCTACGACGACCCCCTGCTGGTCGGCGCCGCCAAGCTCGGCATCCTCGGCGGCTCGCTCGTCTCGGCGGCGATCGGCGTCGCCATCTTCGCCCTCGGCGGCGTCCACCCCAGCCGCGTTGACGCCGCCGTCGAGTCATAGGATCGATCCGTGCCGATCGCGCCCGAGCCGAGCGTCGAGCCCCGCCGCGTCGAGAAGCCCTGGGGCTATGAGATCTGGTGGGCGCAGACGCCCCACTACGCCGGGAAACTCCTCCACGTGAACGCCGGCCACCGGCTCTCCTTGCAGGTGCACCGCGAGAAGGACGAGTCCTCCTACCTCCTCTCCGGCCGCCTGCGCCTGACCCAGGGCCCGAGCGTCGAGGAGCTGACCGACAAGGAGATCGGCCCCGGCTTCGCCTGGCGGATCGAGCCGGGCACGGTCCACACCATCGAGGCGCTCGAGGACTCGGTCGTCCTGGAGGCCTCGACCCCCCAGCTCGACGACGTGGTCCGCCTCCAAGATCGCTACGGCCGCTAGACCGTCAAGAGCCTCAGCGTCGAGTTTCGGTCGCTGAGCGGCGGAAACTCCTGACGGACGGCGCGCCCATCCCCTCATTCTTCTGGCGGTTATGAGGGGATGGGCGCGCCTTGCGCGTGTCCGGGACGGTCCGGGGACACTTCGGTCGCACCTCCCGCGATGAGTTCGCAGTTCTCGTCGCATAGCGCAGATAACTGCGAACTCAAATCGGGGGCCCGGCCGGTGCGTTCGCAGTTGACGACAAATGACGTCGCTAAGTGCGAACGCCCTCGGGGACCCCAGCGGTGAGTTCGCACTTAACGACAAATGGTGTCGCTGACTGCGAACGCACTCCGGGGGACCGGGCCGGGGCGCGCGGACGGCACGCCTGCGTGCGCCCTTCGCCGGGGATCTTCCCCGCGCGGGAGCCGACACGCTTCCTCGCGCGGTCGGCACACCTACGTGCGCGGTCGACCTGCCTCCGTGCGCCCGCCTCGTTGATGGGCCGGAAAGCGCTGATATGGAGCGCTTTTCGGCCCATCAACATCGGGGGTCGCGGAAGGCGCGCGGGACCGTGCCGGGGACCGTCTCGCCGCTCGCGCCCGGGCGCGCCCGTCCCCACCTAACCAGCCGACCTTAGGTGGGGACGGGCGCGCTCGCGGCGGAGGGCGGTGGACCATTCGACCGCTGGGCGCCTGGGGGCGCCGCGCGGTGGAATCAACCCCCGCTAGCTGTAGTTACCCACTAGGTTGTTCCAGCTCGGCGAGCCGAGCGGCGGGCGACCTGTGGCCGAGGGAGCCGTGTCGTCTTTTGAAGTTGTAGTGGTCGAGCCAACCCGGCAGCGCCGCGGTGCGCTCGGCCGAGGAGCCATAGATGGCGCCGTAGGCCCAGCCGTTGGTCAGGGTCTGGATGAAGCGCTCGGCCTTGCCGTTGGTCCGGGGCCGGTAGGGACGGGTGAAGAGATGGCGCATCGAGAGCTCCGAGCACGCCTCGGCATGCGCCCGTGAGCCGTAGCAGGAGCCGTTGTCGGAGAGGACCCGCTCGACCGCGACCCCCATCGAGGCCAGCCAGGCGGCCGCCCGCCGCAGGAAGCCCGCGGCCGTCTGCCCCTTCTCGTCGGGCAGGACCTCGACGTAGGCCAGGCGGGTGGCGTCGTCGACGCAGACGTGGACGAACTCCCAGCCGGTCGCCCGCCGTGAGGTCCCGTCGACGGTGGCCCTCACCTGCCCGCGGCGGTCGCCGGTGACCCGGTGCCCGGCGCCCCGTGCGTTGATCCTGCCGAGCTTCTTGACGTCGACGTGGATCAACTCGCCCGGCCTCTTGCGCTCGTAGCGGTTGGGTGGCTCGGGCGGCGCGAGGGCACCGCGTCTGCCCAGGCCGATCCTCCGCAGCCACCGCGAGACGGTCGAGAGCGCCATGCCGAGCACCTCGGCGATCTCCGCCGCGGTCATCCGCAGCCGCCGCAGCGCGGCGATCGCCTCGAGACGGTCCGCGGGCACCCGCGTGGGGCGCCGCCTCGGGGCGGAGCTGCGGTCGAGGAGGCCCGCCGTCCCCCTCGGCCCTCCAGCGCGACAGCCTCTTCCTCGCCGAGCGCTCGCTGACCCCGGCGGCCTCGGCCGCCGGGGTCAGCGCCCAGCCTTCGTCTTCGATGCGCCTGACCAGCAGGCGACGGGAGTTCGGGCAGGTGCGGGCGTTAGCGTGGATCCTCATCCGGGTCCTCCTTGATCTGGGTGGGTCGCACCCCCAGCCTTCAAGGAGGCCCGGATGAACAACGTGGTGAGGAACTACAGCTAGTGGTGTGACCACCAACGTTTGCCGGTTTCCATAACCAGGCTCCGGCGCCTCGCCGCCGAAGTGGTGCTCTGAGCGCAAGCGACGATCGGGGGCCAGGATGGCGGCGAGGGTGGAGCTGCGGGAGATCACCAA
>DASXMH010000134.1:0-36520 GCA_036495785.1 Solirubrobacterales bacterium | reverse complement strand
GAGCGCCACGTGGAGGACGGCGCGGTCCTCGGAGACGTTGATGTGCTCGCCGCGGAACATCGCTTCGCGGCGCTCTTCGACGCCGCGCTCGCGGGCCAGCTCGCCGAGCAGCATCAGCGTCTCGTCGGTGATCCGGTTCTTCGAGAAGTCGAGGAAGAGCCCGGCGCCCTCGGCGACGAGGCGCTCGCCGCGCTCCGGGTCGGCGGCGAAGAGGTCGCGCAGGTGCTGCTTGCGGACCTCGGCGAAGTGGGACTGGAGGCGCCCCCAGGCGGGCGCCTCGCGCAGCGAGCCTGCGGCGGTGACGCTCACCCGGCCGTCACCCCGCGCTTCGTGCCGATCGTCTTCAGCAGCTCTTCCCAGGACTTGTTGAAGCTCGCTTTGCCCTCGTCCTGGAGGCGCTGGGCGAGCGCCGCGAGATCGATCCCGGCTTTCTCGAACTCCTTCAGGGTGTTCTCGGCGCCGGCCCCGGTCGGGTCCATCAGGTCACCGATCTGGCCGTGGTCGGCGAAGGCCTCGAGCGTCTTGTCGGGCATCGTGTTGATCGTGAACGGCGAGGCAAAGGCCTCGACGTAGAGCGTGTCGGAGGCTTCCGGATCCTTGGTCCCGGTGCTCGCCCAGAGCAGGCGCTGGGGGCGGGCGCCGGCGTTGGCGAGGCGCATCCAGCGGTCCGAGTCGAGCAGCTCGCGGTAGGCGTGGTAGGCACGCCCGCCGATCGCGATCCCGAGCCGGTTCTTCAACTCCGCCGGGACCTCGTCGGCGACGGCGACGTCCCAGCGCGACATGAAGATCGAGGCGACCGACGGCACGACCGGGTCGAGCCCGGCCTCGATCCGCCGTTCGATCCCCTTCATGTAGGCGTCGGCGGCGCCGAGGTACTGCTGGTCGTCGAAGAGCAGCGTGACGTTGATCGGGATACCGGCGAAGATCGACTCCTCGATCGCCGTACGCCCGGGCACGGTGCCGGGGATCTTGATGAAGAGGTTCTCGCGCTCGCCCTTGGCGTGCAGTTTCGCGGCCTGCTCGATCGTCGCCTCGGCGTCGTCGGCGAGCAGCGGCGAGACCTCCAGCGAGACGAAGCCGTCCACCCCGGCGGTGCGGGTATGGGCGTCGGCGAAGAGGTCGGCGGCGTCGCGCAGGTCGGCGAGGGCGAGCTCGAAGAAGACGTTCTCGTTCGAGTTGGCGCCGGCGCCGTCGGGGTCCTCGGCCGTGCCGCTGACCTCGGCGATCTGCTGGTCGTAGGCGTCGCCCGCGCCGATCGCCTTGTCGAAGATGGTCGGGTTCGAGGTCAGTCCGGTGGCGGAGAGCTCGTCGATGTACCCCTTCAGGGTGCCTTCGGCGAGCATCAGGCGGGTGATGTTGTCGACCCAGAGGCTCTGTCCGAGATCGTGCAGTTTCTGCGTCGGTTTCATTTGGGGCTCCTTGTCTTCTCTAATTCGAAGTTCCGATGCGGGCGGCACGCTCGATCGCGCCGCGGGCGGCCTCGGCGACCTTGTCGGGGGTGAACCCGAACTCGCTCATCACGTCCTTGAGGGGTGCCGAGCTACCAAAAGTGTGCATACCCACCATTGCACCCTCCGGACCTATCCACCGGTCCCAGCCGAGGGTCGAGGCCTCCTCGACCGACACCCGGGCGCGGATGGCGGGCGGCAGGACCTCGTCGCGGTAGGCCTGGTCCTGGCGGTCGAAGAGCTCCCAGCAGGGCAGGCTGACGACCCGCGAGCGGGTGCCGGCGGCGGCCAGCTCCTCGTGCGCGACGATCGCCAGGGCGACCTCGGAGCCGGTGGCGATGAGGATCACCTCGGGGTCGCCGTCCGGGGGGTCGGCGAGCACGTAGCCGCCGCGGCGGGTGCCTTCTGCTGATGCGTACCTGGTGCGGTCGAAGATCGGCACGTCCTGGCGGGTGAGGACGAGGGCGACCGGCTGGTGGTGGCGGTCGATCGCCAGGCGCCAGGCCTCGGCGACCTCGTTGGCGTCGGCGGGGCGGATCACGTCGAGGCCGGGGATCGCGCGGAGGGAGGCGATCTGCTCGACCGGCTGGTGGGTCGGGCCGTCCTCGCCGAGGCCAATCGAGTCGTGGGTGAAGACGTGGACGATCGGCAGCTCCATCAGCGAGGAGAGGCGGATCGCCGGGCGGGCGTAGTCGGAGAAGGTCAGGTAGGTCGACCAGAGCGGCCGCAGCTTCGCCAGCGACATCCCGTTGGCGATCGCCGCCGACTCGTGCTCGCGGATGCCGAAGTGGAGCTGCCGGCCGCCGTACTGCCCCGGCTCGAAGTCGGCGGCGCCGTCGGTGGAGAGGCGGACCGAGGTCGAGTCGGTGAGGTCGGCGGAGCCGGCGAGCAGCCAGGGCAGGTTCGCGGCGATCGCGTTCTCGACTTTGTTCGAGGCTTTGCGGGTCGCCATGCCCTTCGCTTCGTCGGCCTCGAAGGAGGGGATCGCGGCGTCCCAACCGTCGGGGAGCTCGCGGCGCTGCATCGCGTCGATCTGGGCGGCGAGCTCGGGCGACTCGGCCTTGAACGACTCGAAGCGGAGCATCCAGGCGGCGTGCGCCTCGGCGCCGCGCCTGCCGACGCCTGCGGCGAAGTGCTCGCGGACCCCGTCGGCGACGAGGAACTGGGCGTCTTCGGGCCAGCCGTAGACGCGCTTGGTCTCGCGGACCTCCTCCTCGCCGAGTGGCTCGCCATGGGCGGCGGCGGTGTCCTGCTTGTGCGGCGAGCCCCAGCCGATGTGGCTGTCGACGATGATCAGGGTCGGGCGGTCCTCCTCGCGCTTGAACTCCTCGAAGGCGCGGTCGAGCAGGCCGAGGTCGTTGGCGTCGCCGACCCGGGTGACGTTCCAGCCGTAGCCCATGAAGCGGGCGGCGACGTCATCTTCGTAGGTCAGCTTGGTTTTGCCGTCGATCGTGATGTGGTTGTTGTCGTAGATCCAGCAAAGGTTGTCGAGGCGCAGGTGGCCGGCGATCGAGGCGGCTTCGCCGGAGACGCCCTCCATCAGGCAGCCGTCGCCGGCCAGCGCGTAGGTGTCGAAGTCGAAGAGGTCTGATTCGTCGGTGTCGTAGGTGGCGTGCAGCCACTTGGAGGCGATCGCGATGCCGACCGAGGTGGCGACGCCCTGGCCGAGCGGGCCGGTGGTCGCCTCGACCCCGGAGGTCCAGCGGTACTCGGGGTGGCCAGGGGCCTTCGAGTCGAGCTGACGGAAGCTTTCGATGCCCTTCATCGAGACCGCTTCGCTGCCGACCACCTCGTAGTCGGGGTCGACCGCCTTCACCCCGGCGAGGTGGAGCATCGAGTAGAGCAGCATCGAGGCGTGGCCGGCGGAGAGGATGAAGCGGTCGCGCCCCGGCCAGATCGGGTCTTCGGGGTCGAAGCGGAGGTGCCGCTGCCAGAGCGCGTAGGCCACCGGCGCCATCGCCATCGGCGTCCCCGGGTGGCCCGAGTTGGCCTTCTGGATCGCGTCGATCGACAGCGTGCGGATCGTGTTGATGCAGAGCTGGTCGATGTCCTGCGGCACTCCTTACGATCCTAGCCGTCAGGGTTCGATTCTGGTTACGGTCCCGTCACCGTCGTTGACGACCCAGACGGCGCTCTCGCCGACGGCGACGGCGGCCGGTTCGGGGCCGACGGCGACCCGCCCGCCGTCCGGTTCGCCGGACGGGAGTTCGAGGCGGCGGACCGCGTCTTCGCCCGCCAGCGTCACCCAGACCGCGCTGGTGCCGGCGTCGATGCCGCCCGGACGTTCGCCGACCTCGACCGGTGAGCCGCTGACGGCCTGCACCGAGGGATCGACGCGGATGACCGAGCCAGAACGGGCGTCGGCGACCCAGATCAGACCGTCGGCGACCGTGATCCCGGCCGGGTGGCGGCCCGCCGGAATCGATTTGCCGATGGCAAAGGCTCCGAGGCCGATGTGGTGGACCTGGCCCGTGGTGGCGCTCGAGACCCAGAGGGAGCCCGCACCGGTGGCCAGGCGGAGCGGCGCGGTGTGTGGGCCCAGGCGACGGCGGACGACGTGGCCGCCTTTGGCGTTGACCGCGGTGATCCCGGCGCCGTCCCGGTCGGCGACCCAGACCCGGCCGCCGCCGTAGGCGAGCGGCCCGGGATGGCCGCCGACCGGGATTCGCTGCGTGACCGCGCCGGTTTCGTCGTCGACCCGGAGCAGCTCGCCGGTGCGCGCGTCGGTGACCCAGACCGAGCCGCCGCCGACCGCGACCGCGGCGACCCCTTTGCCGAGGTCGATCGGGGCGCCGGTGATTTCGTCGGATTCGGCGTCGATCCGGGTGAGCGTGCCTTCCGGTTCGGAGAGCACCCAGATCTTTTCCGACCCCGCCGCGATCCGCAGCGGCGGCTCGCCGATCGGGACCGGGGCGGCGACGGAGGGCCCGGAACCCCCGGAGATGAGGAGGCGGACGCCCACCGCGATCGCCACGATCAGGACCAGCGCCCCGGCGGCGGCGAGGAGGCGGCGCCGCCGCGCTTCCCGCCAGTCCCCCACCCCGCGGTCGACCCTCGTGACAGTCCCCGGGCGGCGAGGGTCGGTGTCGGCACTCAGGACCTGGGTCGGGCGCTCGGCCGAGCCCTCTCCCCCGCGCGCCGCCTCGATCAGCTCGCCCGCGCTCGCGAAGCGGTCGGCCGGATTCGGTGCGGTGGCGCGCTCGATCGCCGCCTCGAGCCCGGCCGGGAGGCGCGGGGTCGTCTCTGGGTCGGCGTCGGCGCGCGCGAAGGGGACGACGCCGGTGACTGCCTCGTAGAGGACGCAGCCGAGCGAGTAGATGTCCCCCGCCGGCCCGACCGCCTCGCCGCGCCACTGCTCCGGCGACATGTAGGCGACGGTGCCGACCACCGACGCCATGCTGCCGCCGCTTTCCTCGAGCGACTTGGCGAGGCCGAAGTCGGAGAGGTAGGCACGGTCGCCTTCGACCAGGACGTTGTGCGGCTTCACGTCGCGGTGGACGATCCCGGCGGCGTGGGCGGCGTCGAGCGCCGCCGCGACCTGGCCGAGGAGGGCGGTCGCCCGGGCGGGCGGCAGCGGGCCCTCGCGGTCGATCAGGCCGCGCAGGTCGCCGCCCTCGACCAGGCGCATCGCGACGAACAGGTCGCCGTCGACCTCGCGCGAGTCGAAGACCGGGACCACGGCCGGATGGTCGAGCCGCGCCGCCAGCCGCGACTCGCGCAGGAAGCGCTCCCGGAACGAGGCGTCGCCCGCGAGCTCGCGGGCGATCACCTTCAGCGCCACCGGCCGGTCGAGGCCGAGGTGGGTGGCGCGGTAGACGACGCCCATCCCGCCACGGGCGAGGCGGGCGTCTATCCGGTATCCGGCGACTTCGTCACCGAGGGCGAGGTCTGCCACCGGGCGGTTATACCGCCCGGTGGCGTCACCTCACCTGGCGACCGGGCGTCACCTCAGCGCACCGGCTGCCAGTCGATCACGGGGCCGAAGGCGTCTTCGCCTTCGCCGCCGTAGGCTTCGGCCAGGTCGCTCTTGCGGCCGTTGGCGAGGTTGATCGCCATCAGCTGCTGGCCTTCGCGAGTTTCGATCAGCGTCGCGACGCTGCGGCCGTCGGAGGAGAAGACCGAGTTGGTCTGCGAGCCGTCCGGGAGTTCGGCGACCTTCTTGGCCTTGCCGGGGCCGATCTTCTTCTCCCAGAGGCCGCGGTCGCGGCGGAAGATCAGCGTGTGGCCCTGCGGCGAGACGTCTTCGACGTAGGCCGAGCCGACGCCTTCGACCAGCGGCTTCACCCGCCTGCCGTCCCGCTTCATCGTGTAGATGTCGGCGTAGCCGGCGGGACCTTCGGACTGGTTGCCGCGGCTGAAGACGATCCCGCCCGCGAAGTAGCGCGGGTCGAACTCGTCGACGCGGCCGGTGGTGGTGAGGCGGGTGAGGCCGGTGCCGTTGGGGCGGATCGAGTAGAGGTCGGCGTTCGTGCGCCCTGCCGCCGGCGTGGTGCGGACGAAGACGACCGTCTTGCCGTCAGGCGAGAAGCGCGCTTCGCTGGCTTCTTCCGGGCCCGGGGTGAGGTCCTTGGCCGGGCCGCCTTCGATCGACACCGTGTAGAGGTTGGCCGGCTGGCCTTCGGCGCTGCGCCGCTCGAAGAGGACGACGCGGCCGTTCGGCGAGACCTGCGGCCGCGAGTCGAGCACCTGGCCGTTGGTGAGGCGCCGCTCGCCCGAGCCGTCGGGGCGGACCGAGTAGATGTGGCCTTCGCGGGCGAAGGCGATGGTTCGCCCGTCCGGCGAGAACGAGGGTTCGGCGTCGGCGGGATTTTCGGTCAGCTGGTTCTGGTGGCCGTCTTTGACCGCGAAGAGCCCGCCTTCTTCGACCCCTTCGACGGTGCGCGTCTGCGAGAAGACGACGGCGCTGCCGCGATGGGCCGCGGCCGAGGCGGCGGCCGGGATCGCCATCGCCAACAGAGCGAGGACGGCGACGAACATCGTGCGAATTGAGAGCGTGTGAGGTGACATCTGATGCTCCTTTCGAGCGTCGGTGATTCGGTGCCACCGATGCTCCGGCGCGGAGCCGTATCCGCCAACGACACCCACGCCCCCCACCGAGCCACGTCTGGCCCGCTCCGGGCCACGGTGTTGACGGGCCGAAAACCCCATTCCTGCTGGGGTTTTCGGCCCGTCATCCGGAACCGACAGGGCCGGGCTCAGCGGCGGTCGAGGCCGAGCTCGATCACGCGGGCGGCGATCTGGCGGGGGCGGTCGCGGCCCGCGTCGCCGCCGACCTCGAGTTTCGCCGCCAGGGCGTCGAGCCGCCGCTGGGCCGTGCGCTCCGAGACGTGCAGCTCGGCGGCGATCTCGGCGCGGGTCGCCGGGCGGCCGGCGAAGGCGCCCTCGCTCCGGTAGGGGGCGACGAGCGCGGCGGCGGTCGCCCGCTCCTCCTCGCTCAGGGCCACCCCCGGCTCCGCCGCTGCCACGGTGGCCGCAACCGGCGTCGGGCTGCCGCCGCCTGAGATTTCCAGCCGGTGGCCGCCGACGATCAGCGTGTCGCCGTCCCGCAGCCGGCGCGGCCGATCCAGTGGCTCACCGTTCAGCGCCGTTCCGTTCCTGCTGTCGAGGTCGGTCGCCATCAGCACCTGCCCCCGCCGCTCGATTTCCAGGTGGTTCCAGGAGACGGCGTCGTCCTCGAGCGTCAGATCCGCATCCGGCGACCTTCCGATCACCGTCCGCTCCCCACTCAACGCCACCGACCGCGGCGCCGCACCACCCGCCGAAACCCAGATCCGCGCATCCACCCCGGCGACTATAGGTCGACGGGCCGAAAAGCGCTGATATGGAGCGCTTTTCGGCCCGCCGACATCCCAGGCGCTGCCCGCGCCTAGTACCGGTAGTGGTCGGGCTTGTAGGGACCGTCGACCGGGACGCCGAGGTAGGCGGACTGATCGGGGGTCAGCTCGGTGAGGTCGACGCCGAGGGCGGCCAGGTGGAGGCGGGCCACTTTCTCGTCGAGGTGCTTGGGGAGGATGTAGACCTCCTTGGCCTTGAACTTCTCCGGCCGGGTGAAGAGCTCGATCTGGGCGATCACCTGGTTGGTGAAGGAGTTCGACATCACGAAGCTCGGGTGGCCGGTGGCATTGCCGAGGTTCAGCAGGCGACCTTCGGAGAGGACGATGATCGCGTGGCCGTCGGGGAACTTCCACTCGTCGACCTGCGGCTTGATGTTGGTGCGCTCCGCGTCGGAGGATTCGAGCGCGGCCATTTCGATCTCGTTGTCGAAGTGGCCGATGTTGCCGACGATCGCGTTGTGCTTCATCTTCGCCATGTGGTCGACGGTGATGATGTTCTTGTTGCCCGTCGCCGTGACGAAGATGTCCGCGGTGTCGACGACATCGTCGAGCTTGCGCACCTCGTAGCCCTCCATCGCCGCCTGCAGCGCGCAGATCGGGTCGATCTCGGTGATGATCACCCGGGCGCCCTGGCCGCGCAGCGATGACGCGCAGCCCTTGCCGACGTCGCCGTAGCCGCAGACCACCGCGACCTTGCCGCCGATCATCACGTCGGTCCCCCGATTGATCCCGTCGATCAGCGAGTGGCGGCAGCCGTAGAGGTTGTCGAACTTCGACTTGGTGACCGAGTCGTTGACGTTGATCGCCGGGAAGAGCAGCCCGCCCGCCTCGGCCAGCTGGTAGAGCCGGTGGACGCCGGTCGTCGTCTCCTCGGTGACGCCCTTGATCGACGCCGCCGCCCGCGTCCAGCGGGTCGCGTCGCCTTCCAGCGAGCGCGCCAGCGTCTCCAGCACGATCCGGAACTCCTCCGAGTCGGCGGTGTCCGGGCTCGGCACCTCGCCCGCCGCCTCGTACTCGACGCCCTTGTGGACCAGCAGCGTCGCGTCGCCGCCGTCGTCGAGGATCATGTTCGGGCCATCCTGGTCGGGCCAGGTCAGCGCCTGCTCGGTGCACCACCAGTACTCCTCCAGCGTCTCGCCCTTCCAGGCGAACACCGGGATCCCGGCCGCCGCGATCGCCGCCGCGGCGTGGTCCTGGGTCGAGAAGATGTTGCAGCTCGCCCAGCGCACCTCGGCGCCGAGCGTGACCAGCGTCTCGATCAGCACCGCGGTCTGGACCGTCATGTGGAGCGAGCCCGTGATCCGCGCGCCCGCCAAAGGTTTCTGCGCCCCGAACTCCTCCCGGGTCTGCATAAGGCCCGGCATCTCGACCTCGGCGAGGGAGATCTCCTTGCGGCCGAACTCGGCGAGGCCGATATCGGCGACCTTGTAGTCCTGGGTGGGCGTGACGGTCATCTCGGTGTTTGGCTCCTGTTGTCGTTTCCTGGCGCGATTCTCGTTCGAGACGCGAACGTTGAGGGTAGCCGAATAGAGTCGCCCCATCTTGAGCGCCGACGACGAGAAGCGACTCGCCGCCGAGGCCGCGGCCGAGTTGGTCGAGAGCGACATGACGGTCGGCCTCGGCACCGGCTCGACCGTCGCACACCTGCTGCCGGCGCTGGCCCGCCGCGGCCTCAGCGGCCTGCGCTGCGTGGCGACCTCGCCCGCGACCGAGGCGCAGGCCCGCTCGCTCGGCATCCCGGTCGAGGAGTTCAACGCCCTGCGTCGCCTCGACATCGCGATCGACGGCGCCGACGAGGTGACCCCCGACGGTTGGCTGATCAAGGGCGGCGGCGGCGCCCACCTGCGCGAGAAGATCGTCGCCGCCGCGGCCGAGTGCTTCGTCGTCATCGCCGACTCCTCGAAGACGGTCGAGCGGCTGCGCGGCCCGGTGCCGCTGGAGCTCTTCACCTTCGGCCTCTCCTCGACCCTCGCCCGGCTGGGCGAGGACGTCGCGCCGCGGCAGAGCAGCCCGCCCAGCCCCGACGGGGGCCTGATCGCCGACTACCGCGGCCCCGGCCTCGACGACCCGACGACGCTGGCGGCGCGCCTCGAGGCCGATCCGGGGGTCGCCGCCCAGGGTCTCTTCCCACCGAGCCTGGTCAGTGAGATATTCGTCGCACGTGGAAATGATGTGGAGAGGACGACTATCGGATAGCTGATGGACCTCGTCGAGCGCGAGAGCGATCTGGGCGCCCTCGCGCTGCTCGGTGAGCTCGACGGGGCGGCGATCGACGCGCTGGTCGCGGCGGCCGGCCCGGACTCGACCTCGGCGCTGATCTCGGTCGAGCTTCGCCACGCCGGCGGCGCGCTCTCGCGCGCGTCCACGGGCGCGGGCGCCGTCGCCACCCTGCCCGGCTCCTACGCGTTCTTCGCCGTCGGGATCGCCGACCCGGCGTTGGCCGAGAAGACCGACGCCGACCTCGACCGCGTGGCGGGCGCCCTGCGTCCCTACGAGGTGGGCCACTACCTCAACTTCGTCGAGGAGCGGGCCGACGCGGCGGGCTTCTTCCCGCCCCTGGTCGCGCAGCGGCTGGAGGCGGCGCGCGAGGCCTACGACCCGGAGCGCGTGATGCACGCCAACCACGAGATCGGCGCCCGCTGAGCGGACCCCGACTTTCACGGACGCGAACGTCGATTGCCTCTACGCTGCGCCTCGCAGGGAAGGTCTCGTCCACCCGAATCGAGGAGAAAACTGGATGGCAATCGACGTTCTGTCACGCGGCAGCGACGGCTACGAAGCGAACCGGGGCGCCTTCAACGTGCTGCTGAGCCAGAACCCGGCGGCGATCGTGACCCCGGCCGGCCCGGCCGACGTGATCGACGCGGTGGAGTACGCGAAGGCCGAAGGGCTGCGGATCGGCGCCCAGCGGACCGGGCACGCGGCCGAGCCGCTCGGTGACCTCACGGGCACCCTGCTCCTCCGCACCGCGGCGATGAACTCGGTCTCGATCGACGCCGGCCGGCGCGTCGCCCGAGTCGGCGCCGGGGCGCTCTGGGGCGACCTCGTGCCCCAGGCCTCCGCGATCGGCCTCGCCGCCTGCCACGGCTCCTCGCCGACCGTCGGCATCGTCGGTTACAGCCTCGGCGGCGGGGTCGGCTGGTACGGCCGCAGGCACGGCCTGCAGTGCAACCGGGTGACCGCGGTCGAGCTGGTCGACGCGACCGGGACCGAACGGCGCGTCGACGCGGCCAACGACCCGGAGCTCTTCTGGGCGCTGCGCGGCGGCGGCGGCGACTTCGGCGTCGTCACCGCGCTCGAGTTCGAGCTGCTGCCGATCACCGAGGTCTTCGCCGGAGCCCTCTTCTTCCCGCTCGAGCGCGCCGCCGAGGTGCTGCACGCCTGGCACGGCTGGACGGCGGGCGCGCCGGAGGAGGTGACCTCGGTCGGTCGGCTGATGACCTTCCCGCCGCTGCCGGAGATCCCCGAGCCGCTGCGCGGCAACTCCTTCGCGATCGTCGAGGCGGTGGCGCTCCTCCCCGAGAGCGAGGCGACCGAGGTGCTGGCCCCGCTCCGCGACCTCGGCGCGGCCATGGACACCTTCGCCGTGCAGCCGCCCGCCGGCATCGCCGACCTCCACATGGACCCGCCCGGGCCGGCGCGCTACGCGGGCTCGGGGATGCTGCTGAGCGAGCTGCCGAGCGAGGCGATCGACCTGCTGCTCGGCGCCATCGGGCCGGGGTCGGGCTCGAACCTGCTCTCGGTCGAGCTGCGTCACGACGGCGGCGCGATGGCCCGCGGCGGCGACGGGCACGGCGCGCTGGACAGCCTGCCCGGCGAGTACCTGTTGTTCGGCGTCGGCGTCGTCCCCGAGCCCGCCGCCAAGCTGCCGACCCTGGAGTCGCTCGGAGCGATGCGCGCGGCGATGTCGCGCTGGGACGCCGGCCGCTACCTCGGCTTCTCCGACGAGACCGAGGACATCGGCGTCGCCTTCCCGCCGGCGACCGTCGAGCGCCTGCGCGCCGCGAAGCAGACCTACGACCCCGAGAACCTCTTCCACGCGAACCACCCGGTGATCACCGCCTGACGACCGAGCGCGTTCGCAGTCAGCTACAACAGTTGTCGTTAACTGCGAACGCGCTCGGGGTGGGTGGTCAGGACTGCTGTGGCGGGGCTCCTACCGCATGCGCTCCGCCGTCGACGTGGAGGATTTCGCCGGTCGTCGCGCGGGAGAGGTCTGAGAGCAGGAACAAGGCCGCGTCGGCGACCGGGGCCGCGTCGTGCGGGTCCCAGCCGAGCGGCGCGGCGTCGCCCCACAGGCCCTCGAGGTCGGCGAAGCCGGAGATCCCCGAGGCGGCCGCGGTATGCACCGGGCCGGCCGAGATCAGGTTGACCCGGACCCTCAGCCCGCCGAGGTCGCGCGCGAGGTAGCGGCTGACCGACTCGAGCGCCGCCTTCGCCACCCCCATCCAGTTGTAGGTCGGCCAGGCGACCGAGGCGTCGAAGTCGAGGCCGACCAGCGCGCCGCCGTCCGTCATCAGGGGCGCCACCGCCTCGGCCAGGGCCTTGTAGGAATAGGCGCTGGTCTCGAAGGCGACCTTGGCGCTCTCGCGCGGCGTCGCCATGAAGTCGCCGCCGATCGCGTCGCCGGGGGCGAAGGCGATCGCGTGGACGGCCCCGTCGACCCGACCCCAGCGCTCCTTCAGCTCGTCCCGCAGCGCCGCCACATCGGCGTCCGAGTTGACGTCGAGCTCCAGCACATCGGGCACCGGGTCGAGCCGCGCCGCCGAGCGCTCGGTCATCCGCTTCACCCGCCCGAAGCTGGTCAGCAGCACCTCCGCCCCCTGCGCCTGCGCCCGCTCGGCGATCGCGAAGGCGATGCTGTGGCGGTTGACGATGCCGGTGACCAGGATCTTCTTGCCCTCCAGGATCACGCTTGCTCCTCTCCCTCCATTTCGAGCTCGATGCCCAGTTGGTCGCCTAGAAAGATCGCCGATTCGCGCGCCACGGTGCGGTGACCGGCGCTCGACGGGTGCAGTCCGTCGGCCGAGAAGGTTGCCGGATCGCGCAGTGCCGGGTGCCCGGCGACGGGCAGGCAGACGACGTCGTAGCGCTCGGCGGCGGCGCGGGTGATGTCGTTCAGCTCGGTCGTCGCCTCGATCAGGCGCTTTTCGGTGCGCGGCCGAAGCTCCATGAACTGCCAGCCCTCCGGCGCGGTCGCGGTGACCAACATCCGCTCCGGTGCCCCCTCGCGCAGCCGGCGCAGGATCTCGTCGATTCGCTCCGTGTAACCCGCCACGTCCGGGCGGGTCGCCAGCAGCACGTCGTTGGCGCCGCAGATCACGGTGACGAAGTCGGGGTCGAGCGCCAGCGCGGGCTCCACCTGCTGGTCGAGCACCTCGGCGCTGGTGGCGCCGTCGACCGCGAGGTTCTCGTAGCGCAGGTCCGGGTTGACCCGCCGCATCCCGGCGGCCAGCAGATCGGCCCAGCGTTCGGCATCGACCGAGTCACGTCCCGCGGTGAAGCTGTCGCCGAGCGCCGCGTAGGCGTGAACGACGCGACCGCTCAACGGCCCCTCAGGGAGCGCAGTGCCCAGGCGAGGCTCTCGCGGCTGGACTCGGGCTCGATCACCTCGTCCACCCAGCCGCTCGCCGCCGCCGCGGGCGCCGTCAGGTGCTCGGCCGCGTAGGCCTCGGCGAGCGCATCGCGCGACAGCGTTTCGTCTTCGCGGAGGCGCCGGCCGTGGACGATGCCGACCGCCTGGCGCGCCGCCATGATCCCGATCTGGGCGCCCGGCCAGGAGAAGACGACGTCGGCGCCGAGGTCTTTCGAGTTCATCGTGATCGCCGCGCCGCCGAAGGCCTTGCGCAGTACCAGCGTCACCTTCGGCACCCGGGCGCCCGCGAAGGCCCGCAGCAGCGAGGCGCCGTAGCGGATCACCCCGGCCTGCTCCTGGATGCGGCCGGGCATGAAGCCGGGGGTGTCGACGAAGACGAGCAGCGGCAGGCCGAAGCGGTTGCAGTCGTCGACGAAGAGCGCCGCCTTCTCGGAGGCGGCGGCGTCGATCACGCCGCCGAGCTGGCGCGGCTGGTTGGCGATCAAGCCGACCGGCCGCCCCTCGAGGCGGGCCAGGCCGGTGACCATGTTCGGCGCCCAGCGCGGCGAGAGCTCGAGGAAGCTGCCGCCGTCGAGGATGGCGTCGGCGACGTCGCGGACGTCGTAGACCTTGCGCTGCTCCGCCGGCACCACCGCGCCGGGGTCCTCGCCGTCGGGGTCGATGACCAGGTGCGGGTGCGGCTGGCCGCCGATCTTCTGCGGCAGGAGGCCGAGCAGGTGGCGGGTCTGCGCGACCGCGGCGGCGGTGTCGGCGGCGATCAGGTCGGCGACCCCGTTGCGGCCGTGGACCTTCGGCCCGCCGAGCGCCTCCATCGAGATCTCTTCGCCCATCGCCTCGGCGACCACTTTCGGCCCGGTCAGGAACATCCGCGAGTCCTCGGTCATCACCACGTAGTCGGTGAGGGCGGGCGAGTAGGCGCCGCCGCCCGCCGAGATGCCGGAGAGGATCGAGATCTGCGGCACCCGCCGCGAGAGCTCGACGCTGGCCCGGAAGATGCGGCCGTAGCCGGCCAGGGCGGCGTGGCCCTCCTGCAGCCGCGCCCCGCCGGAGCGCACGAAGCCGACCACCGGCGCGCCCGCGTCGCCCGCCATCCGCAGGGTGCGGACGATCGTGTCGGCGTGGACTTCGCCGAGGCTGCCGCCGAGGAAGGCCGGGTCCTGGGCGTAACAGAAGACCGGCCGGCCGTCGACTTCCCCGGCCCCCGCGGCGACGCCGTCGCCGGGCATCGCGCGCTCGCCCAGCCGCATGCTGCTGACCCCGCTGCGCAGCGGCCGGAACGTGCCCGTGTCGCAGAGCATCTGCAACTGCCCGAGCGGGGTGTCGGCTGGAGCTGGGGGCGGGGCTTTTACCGCGGTGGCCAAGGGTTCAGTTCGCGCTGAGGACGAGGACGGCGTTGTGGCCGCCGAAACCGAACGAGTTGGAGATCGCCACGACCGGGCCATCCCCGTTCACGATCGGTTTAGCCGACCCTGGCACGTAATCGAGGTCGAGGCCATCTTCTGCCTCTTCCCATCCGACGGTCGGGGGGGCTTCACGCCGCCGCAGCGCTTCCAGCGTCGCGATCGCCTCGACCGCCCCGGCGGCGCCGAGCAGGTGGCCGATTGCCGACTTGGTCGAGCTGACCGGCACGTCGGCGGCCCGCTCCCCCAGCGCCGCCTTGATCGCTTTCGTCTCGGCGGCGTCGTTCAGCGGCGTCGAGGTGCCGTGGGCGTTGACGTAGTCGACGTCGACCGCGGAGATGTTCGCGTCGGCCAGCGCGAAGGTGATCGCCTTCGCCGCCGCCTCGCCCTCCGGCTGCGGCGCGGTCAGGTGGTGGGCGTCGGCGGTGACGCCGTAGCCGATCAGCTCGCCGAGGATCGTCGCACCGCGTTTTTCCGCCGCCTCCATCTCCTCCAGGACCAGGACGCCCGCGCCCTCGCCCATCACGAAGCCGTCGCGGCGGGCGTCGAAGGGACGCGAGATGCCGCTCGCCGAGGTCGCTTCCATCGCCGCGAAGGCGGCGGTGGCGACGCCGGTGATACAGGCCTCGGCGCCGCCCGCGACGACCGCGTCGGCGTCGCCGACCTGGATGATCCGGGCGGCGTCGCCGAGCCCGTTGTTCCCCGCCGCGCAGGCCGAGGAGACCGCGTAGGTGTGGCCCTGCAGGCCGTGGCGCATCGAGACCGCGGCGGCCGCCGCGTTGCCCATCATCAGCGGCACCGCCAGCGGCGAGACCGCTTTCGGGCCTTTCGTGATCAGCTTCTCCTGCTCGCGCTCCAGCGAGACGAGGCCGCCGATCCCGGTGGCGATCACGCAGCCGACCTTGTAGGGGTCATAGGGCAGCGCGCCGTCCTCGCCGAAGGCCTGCTTGATCGCCTCGTCGCCGGCGACGATCGCCATCTGCGTGAAGCGATCGGCGCGCCGCACCTCCTTCTTCGAGAGGAAGTCGGCCGGCTCGAAGTCGAGGCAGCGGCCGAAGCCGTCCTCGATCCCCGATTCGCCCGCGCTCCAGCGGTCGATCAGGGGGTCCGAGCCGATCCCCAGCGGGGTGACGGCGCCGACTCCCGTTATGACGACGCGGCGCGTCATCCGGCCTTCGCCACCACCAGGTCGATGACCTCGCCGACGGTCTTCACGTCCTTGACGTCGTCGCCTTTCAGCTCGACCCCGTACTCGTCCTCGACGATCTGGGCCAGCTCGACCAGGTCGAGGGAGTCGATGTCGAGGCTCTCCAGGGTGGCCTCGCGGGAAAGATCGTCCCGCTCCGTGCCGAGCTCGACGAGGCCGTCGTAGATCGTCTTCTCGACGGACTCGCTGCTCACTTGCGTTGCCATGGTTCTCCTTCTCTCTTTTCTAGGCGCTGAGGCCGCCGTCCACGGTCAGCGTCGTTCCGGTCACATAAGAAGCCTCTGCGGAGGCGAGGAAGCGGATGCAGGCCGCCACCTCCTCCGGGGTCCCGACCCGACGGGCCGGGATCGCCTTCGCCATCTCCCCCTCCAGGACCTCCTCGGTGAAGGCGGTCTCGATCAGCCCCGGGGCGACGGCGTTGACGGTGACGCCGCGGCGCGCCACCTCGGCGGCGACCGTCCTGGTGAAGCCGATCACGCCCGCCTTGGAGGCGGAGTAGTTGGCCTGGCCGGGGTTGGCGCGCAGACCCGCGACCGAGGCGACGTTGATCACCCGGCCGAAGCGGGCGCGCATCATCTTCGGCAGCGCCGCGCGGGTGGCGCGGAAGGTCGAGGTCAGGTTGGTGTCGATCACCGTCTGCCACTGCTCGTCGTCGAGCTGCGGCGAGAGCCCGTCCATGCGCACGCCGGCGTTGTTGACAAGCACCAGGACCGGGCCGTCGTCGCCGGGCTCGACCATCCGCTCGATGTCGGCGGCGTCGGCGACGTCGCCCTGCCAGAGGGTCGCGGTGCCGCCCGCGTCGGCGATCTTGGCGACGACCTCCTCCGCCCCCGCCTGATCCGAGCGGTAGTTCACCCGCACCGGCCAGCCGTCGGCGGCCAGCAGCAGCGCGGTCGCTGCGCCGATCCCCCGCGAGGAGCCGGTCACCAGGGCGCAGCCTTCGGGCCTGATCGCGCCGTCAGACACCGACGCTCACCGCCCCTCCCCACTCGATCACGGTGGCGCCCCAGCTGAGGCCGGCGCCGAAGGCGCCGAGCAGCACGCGCGCGCCCTGGCGCAGGTGGCCGCTCCGCTTCGCCTGTGCGAGCGCCAGCGGGATCGTCGCCGCCGAGGTGTTGCCGAGCTTGGCGATCGAGTCGACCACCCGCTCGCCGGCGATGCCGAGTCGCTCGCCGACCGCGCGCAGGATCCGCGCGTTGGCCTGGTGGTAGACGAAGAGGTCGATCTCGTCGAGCTGGAGGCCCGCCTGGCCGACCGCCTCGGCGGTCGAGGCGCTCATCATGTCGACCGCGTACTTGAAGGTCTCGTGGCCCTGCATGTGGATCACCAGGTCGTTGCGGTCGATCCGGATCAGGTCGGCGCGGGTGCCGTCGGAGCGCAGGACGATCGGGCCGACGCGGCTCTCCAGGGTGCCGCGCATCAGCACCGCCCCGGCGCCGTCGGCGAAGACGGCGGCGGTGGCGCGGTCGTCGGGATCGGTCAGGGGCATCATCAGGTCGGCGCCGATTACAAGAACGTTAACCGCGCGACCCGATTCGATTTGACCGCAGGCGACCGAGACGGCGCTGAGGAAGCCGGTGCACGCGGCGGAGATGTCGTAACAGGCGGCCTTGCCGGCACCGAGGGCGGCGGCGACGCGGGGGGCGGCGGCGGGCATCAGCTCCTCGTTGGAGGTGGTCGCGAGGACGATCAGGTCGACCTCGGATGCGGCGACGCCGGCTTCGGCAAGGGCCTCGGCGGCGGCCGCGGCGGCGAACTCGAAGAGGCGCTCGCCCGGCTGGGCGGAGCGGCGCTCTTCGATCCCTGTTCGTTTGACGATCCATTCGGCGTCGATCCCGAGCCGCTCGGCGATCACCGCGTTGGGGACGATGGTGGCGGGCAGCGCGGTGCCGACGCCGACCATCGAGGCGCCGGTGCGGACCAGCGGCGGCGCGGCGAGCACGGGGGTGGCGCAGGGCTCAGGCACCGGCGGCCTCCTTCTCGGTGTCGAGCGTGCGGCTCTCGACCTCCTCGCCGAGGGTGCGGCGGGAGAGGCCGGTGAGGATGTCGCCGGGGCCGGTCTCGACGAAGGCCGTCGCGCCCGCGGCCCGCATCGCGGCGAGCGTGTCGCGCCAGCGGACCGACCGGGTCAGCGCGCCGAGCAGATCGGCGCGGACGTCGTCGAAGGGGGCGGCGGTGATGCAGGAGAAGACGCCCTCGGTCGGCCCGAACTCGGTCGCCTCGAGGATCTCCTCGTAGCCGGGGATCGCGGGCTCCATCAGCGGCGAGTGGAAGGCGCCCGCGACCGGCAGGCGGATCGCCTTGGCCCCTTCGGCGCGCAGCGCCTTGCGCGCTTCGCCGACCTTCTCGGAGTCGCCGGAGAGGACCATCTGGCCGGGCGCGTTGTCGTTGGCGAGGGTGAGCTCGTATTCGGCGCCGACCTTGCGGACCACCTCGTCGGAGCCGCCGAGCGCCGCGACCATGCCGCCGGGGCGGACGGCGGAGGCCTCCTCCATCAGGCGGCCGCGGACGACGGCGAGGCGAAGGCCTGCGCCCGCCTCGAGCGCCCCGGCCGCGACCAGCGCCGGCAGCTCGCCGAGCGAGTGTCCGGCCCAGAACGCCGCCTCGGGCTCCCCGGCCGCCTTCCAGTGGGCGAGCCCGGCGATGAACAGGGCCGGCTGGGCGAAGTGGGTGCCCTCGGCGATCTGCTCGAAGGGGTCGGCGCCGAGTTCGCCGGTCGCCTGCTCGACCAGCTCCGGCAGCTGGGCCGCGGCGACCGCCGCCATCGTGCTGGTCTGGCTCCCCTGGCCGGGGAACAGTAAGGCGGTTTCTGCGCTGGAGTTCGGCACTTGTAAGGAGTATTGGTCCGGCCGGCCGCGCGAGTGACGCAGGTACGCACCGAGTCCCGACATTCGGGGGGCGGGCCAGGCGTGCGACGGGGTCAGACGAGGATCTTCAGGCGCTGCGCCTGGCGGGTCGCCTCGGCCCGGTTCCGCACGCCGAGCTTACGGTAGATCGCACTGGTGTGCTCCTTCACCGTGTGCGGCGAGAGGTGAAGTTGGCCGGCGATCTCCTTGTTGGTCGAGCCGGTCGCGATCAGCGACAAAACCTCCTGCTCGCGCTCGGAAAGCGGCGAGTCGAGCGGCGCTTCGGCGAAGACCTCCTGGCCCTGCGAGACGCGCCGCACCGCCCGCACCACGTCGACTGCCGACCAGTCCTTGGAGATGAAGCCCGCGGCGCCCGCGGCGCGGGCGACGTTCGGCGAGATCACCCCGGCGCCGGAGATCAGCAGCACCCGCGTGTCGGGGCTGACCTGGTGGATCTCCTCGCAGACCTCGGCCCCCGATTCGCTGCCCAGCAGCATGTCGACGAGAGCGACCTCGGGCCGCACTTTGCGGCAGACCTGGACCGCCTCGGCGCCCGAGGACGCGGCGAGGCAGCGCTCGACCCAGCTCTGGCGCTCCAGCAGCAGGCGGAAGCCCCACTGCACGACGTCGTGGTCGTCGACGACCAGGACCCGGAGGCCCGCGGCCTCGCTCATCGACAGTCCACCGGGACGACGAGGCGCACGCGCCAGCGGTCCCCGTCGAGGGCGCCGAACTCGACCAGGCCCTCGTAGCGCAGCGCCTCCAGCGCCGCGAGCCTCAGCCCGAGCCCGCCGCCGCGGGTCGTGCGGCCGTCGCCCGCGCCGTCGTTCTCGACCGTGAGGCTGAAGGTCTCGCCGTCGGAGCCGATCCGGACCTCGATCTCGGTCGGGTGCGCGTGGCGGTCGGCGTTGCGCAGCGCCTCGTTGAGGACGAGCTGGGCGACCGGCTCGAGATCGGCCGGCACCTCGGTGCCGTCGGCCCAGTCGACCCGCAGCTCCGGGCGGCGCTCGACCAGGCGTTCGAGCAACTCGCCGAGGCAGGCCTTGGTCGGGCGCTCGGGGTTCTCCAGCGGGCGGGTCAGCGCGCGGCGCAGGTCGGCGACGACGGAGCGCAGCTCCTCCTGGCAACGCATCCGCTCCTGCTTGGTCAGCTCCTCGTCGGACCCGAGCGCCATCGCCACGCCGAACAGCCGCTGGATCGCGTTCTCGTGCAGGTCGCGGGTCAGCTCGACCCGTTCGGCGAGCCGCCGCTCGCTTTCCCGCTGCTCGGTGGAGTGCTCGACGCTCGCGGTCAGCGCGGCGAGCCGGCCGAGCGTCATCATCGTCTCGCGCTCGCCGTCGTCGAGCGGGTAGTCGTCGCCTTCGCGGTCGGCGAAGATCACCCCGAGCCAGCGCCGCGCGGCGCTGATCGGCGTGCAGGTGAGGTAGGCGCTCTCGGGCAGCTCGGCGTAGCGGGCGGGAAGGTACTCGGCCAGATCGCCGTCGCCACCGTTCACCCCCACCTCGACCACCCGGTCCTCCTCCAGGGCGATCTGCGCGATCGGCGTCTCGTCCAGCGTGCCGCCGACCCGTTTGGTCAGCTCGGGAGAGACGCCGCAGGTGCCGACCGGGATCACCGACCGATAAGTCTCGTCATGCAGCAGGAGCACCGCCCGCCGCATCGTCGTCAGCGTCACCACCGCCTGGCACACCCGGTCGTAGAAGACCCCCGATTCGGTCGCCTCGTCCAGTTCCGCCAGCAGCCCGACCAACACCTCCACCGTCCCGGCGCGAGGTGCCGGTGCAGCGGTAGTCGGTCCCCAGGTGCTCATCTGCACCTCGAAGACTACGACTCAGCCGACTTCGGTTCGGCCAAACCGCTTCAGAGTGCTCCGCGACGCTCGAACCAGATTGCCCGCCGACTTATAGTGGTACATTTAACCCACTATGGCTTTTGTCACCGCCGGCCGAAATGGAACGTTCGAGATCAGGGAGTCGCGCGCCACTGCTGACGGGCCACGCAGCCGCACGCTCGCCACCTTTCGTGAGCTCGATGCGGCGACGATCGAACGGGCCATCGTCCGCGCCGAGAAGCCGCCGTCGAGCGAGGAGCTCGTGCAGGCGGCGCTCCGCGCGGGTGCGAGCGTCGCCCCGAGGCCGATCGACGAGGCCGCCAGGGACCTCCTACGGCTGCTCGGCCGCGGGGACGAGCCGAGTCCTAGGCTTCGCCGCCTTCTGCTTACTGCCCTCACCGGGGAATCGAGCTCGGCGGTCGAATGGCTGGGCGCTTCCTTGGTCGAGCGCGGGGACGCGTTGCGCGACCTTCTCCTGCTCGCGGACGCCGTACCGGTCCGCCGCCGCCCTGAACAGATCGGCTTCCCTCGCATCTCCTCGACCTGAGATGAGGACGAGCGAGGACAGCTCAAGCGCCGGCGCCGTGGCGCTTCCCGACAAGGTCGTGGCGATCCACCGTGGGCTGGCGGGCGCAAAGGTCCCTCATGCCATCGGTGGCGCGCTCGCGCTTGCCTACTACGCCGAGCCGCGGGCGACCGTCGACGTGGACGTCAACGTCTTCGTCCATACCGATCGCTGGCCCGAGGTCCGCGACGCACTCGAGCCGCTGGGGGTCGACGTCGATGCCGACACGACCGCGCCCGATCGGGACGGTCAGGTCCGTCTCTGGTGGGACCGCAACCCGGTCGACCTCTTCTTCTCCTACGACCCTTTCCACGACAAGATGGAACGAGCGACCCGCCGGGTTCCCTTCGCGGATACCAGGATCCCCATCCTTGCCCCCGAGCACCTCGTGATCTGCAAGGCGATCTTCGATCGACCAAAGGACTGGCTCGACATCGAGGCGATTCTCGTCGTCACCGAACCGCTCGACGTGGACGCGATCGAATCACAGCTGACGCGGATGGTCGGCGACGATGACGAGCGGCTCGACAAGCTCGAGCAACTCCTTGGCAAGCTCGACCTTCGTGCCGAACGATGACGGCGCGACCGCGGGGCAGCTACTCGGGGGCGGCGGCTTGGTCGGCGACGATCGTCATCGCGTCGTTGCGGACGCGGCCGGCGGGGATCGAGGGGTCGGCGGCGATCAACTGCTGGAGGGGAGTGCGCTTCTCTTCGCCGGTGACCAGCCAGAGGATCTGGCGGGCCTCGGCCAGGGCGGGATAGGTGAGGGTCATGCGGCGATGGCCCTGGTACTCGTTGGTGGTCGTCGCGACGCGCCGGTCGGTGACCTCGAGGACCGGGTCGCCGGGGACCAGGGAGGCGGTGTGGCCGTCCGGGCCGAGGCCGAGGTGGACGAGGTCGAGGCGCTCGGGCAGCGAGGTCTCGTATTCGTGCGCGGCGGCGTCGAGGTCGCGGTTGGTGACCGGCATCGGACGCAGCGCCGATTGGTGGTCCATCGAGAGGCCGAGCACCATGTGGGTGAGGTTGCGGTCTTCGGAGCCCGGCGAGGCGATCCGCTCGTCGACCTGGAAGAGCTCGGTCTCGCGCCAGGGCATCTCCTCCAGCTCGTCGAGGATCGCCAGCATCGCCCAGGGCGAGCGGCCGCCGCTCATCGCGAAGGCGAAGGTCCCGTGGTCGGCGACCGCGGCGGCCCCGGCGGCGGCGATCAACTCGGCGGCCCGGCGCGCGGCCGCCTTTTCGTCGTTGGTGACCTCGAGGTCGAGCGGCACGGCGCTAGTTGTCCCGCTCTTTGTGGCCGCCGAACTGATAGCGCATCGCCGACAGCACCTTGTCGCCGAAGTCGCCGAGGTCGCGGGAGTAGAAGCGCTCGTGCAGGGCGGTGGTGAGGACCGGCGTCGGCACCCCCTCCTCGATCGCCGCGATCGAGGTCCAGCGACCCTCGCCCGAGTCGGAGACGCGGCCGCTGTATTCGGACAGTTCCGGGCTCTCGGCCAGCGCCTGCGCGGTCAGGTCGAGCAGCCACGAGCCGACCACCGAGCCGCGGCGCCAGACCTCGGCGATCGCCGCGATGTCGAGGTCGAATTCGTAGAACTCGGGCTGGTCGAGCGGCGCCGTCTCGGCGTCGTCGAGCCGTTTCGATTTGCCCGCGTCGGCGTTCTCGAGCACGTTCAGGCCCTCCGCGTAGGCGGCCATGATCCCGTACTCGATCCCGTTGTGGACCATCTTCACGAAGTGGCCCGAGCCGTTCGGGCCGCAGTGGAGGTAGCCGTTCTCGGCGGGGCTCGGGTCGCCGCTCAGCCCCGGCGTGCGCGGCGCCGAATCGACGCCCGGCGCGAGGCTGGCGAAGATCGGGTCGAGCCGCGCGACCGCGTCGTCGGGGCCGCCGATCATCAGGCAGTAGCCGCGCTCCAGCCCGAAGACGCCGCCGCTGGTCCCGCAGTCGACGTACTCGATCCCCTTCTCGCCCGCCCGTTTGGCGCGGCGCATGTCGTCGCGGTAGTAGGAGTTGCCGCCGTCGATGATCGCGTCGCCGGAGTCCAGCACCCCTTCCAGCCCTTCGACCGTTTCTTCGGTGATCTTCCCGGCCGGAACCATCACCCAGACCGAGCGCGGCGCGCTCAGCTTGGCGACGAAGTCCTGCAACGACGAGGCGCCCGTCGCGCCCTCGCCTTCGAGGCCCTGGACGGCTTCGGCGTCGACGTCGTAGGCGACGATCGTGTGGCCGTCCTTCATCAGCCGTCGGGCCATGTTCGACCCCATGCGTCCGAGGCCGACGATTCCGAGCTCCATGCGCTTCCTCCTCTGGTCCGAACTGCTTTCGGGGCGCCCCGCATCCTAGGCGCTCGACGCGCCCCCGGCTCGGGTAGCCTGCGCCCACGATGGCGAGGGGCAAACGGGGACACGTCGACAAGGCCGCCGACGTCCTGGCGATCTTCGGGATCAGCGGCGACCTGGCGAAGAAAATGACCTTCCGGGCGCTCTACCGGATGCAGAAGGCGGGGACGCTCGACGTGCCGATCGTCGGAGTCGCGCTCGACGACTGGGACGACGAGGCGCTTCGCGCCCACGCCCGCGAAGCGGTCGAGGCGACGGTCAAGGACCCCGACGGCGAGGCGCTCGACGCGATGCTCGCCCGCCTCTCCTACGTCCAGGGCGACTACTCCGACGACGCCACTTTCGAACGGGTCAAGCGGGCGCTCGGCGACGCCGGGCAGCCGGTCTTCTACCTGGAGATCCCGCCATTGCTCTTCGCCACCGTGGTCAAGGGCCTCGGCAAGGCCGGGCTGGTCGAGCACGCCCACGTGGTGATCGAGAAGCCCTTCGGCCACGACCTCGAATCGGCCCGCGAGCTGAACGAGGAACTGCGCCGGGTGCTCGAGGAGGACCAGATCCTGCGGATCGACCATTACCTCGGCAAGGAGCCGGTGATGGACATCGCCTACCTGCGCTTCGCCAACGCGACCCTGGAGCCCGTCTGGAACCGCGACCACATCTCCCACGTGCAGATGACGATCGCCGAGAACTTCGGCGTCGACGACCGCGGCCGCTTCTACGACTCGGTCGGGGCGATGCGCGACGTGATCCAGAACCACGCCCTGCAGGTGCTGGGGCTGATCGGGATGGAGCCGCCGAGCGGCAACGACCCCGACTCGATCCGCGACAAGAAGCTCGAGTTCTTCAAGGCGATGCGGGCCGCCGACCCGAAGCGCTACGTGCGTGGCCAATACGACGGCTTCCGCAAGGTGAAGGACGTCGCCCCCGACTCGACCACCGAGACCTTCGCGGCCGTCGAACTGAACGTCGACAACTGGCGCTGGAGCGGCGTCCCCTTCTTCGTCCGCGCGGGCAAGAACCTGCCCTGCAAGGCGAGCGAGGTGCGGGCCGTCTTCCGCCGGCCGCCCATGCTCGGGGTCGGTCACGGCAAAACGCCGGAACCGAACCACCTCACCTTCCGGATCGAGCCCGAACCGGGCGGGCGGCTGCGGCTGTTCCAGAAACGCTCGACCGCGGAGCAGTTCGAGCCCGCCGACCTCGAGGTGCTCTTCGAACGCGAGCCCGGCTGCGACCCCGAGCCCTACGAGCGTCTGCTCGGCGACGCCCTGAACGGCGTCCACACCCTCTTCACCCGCCAGGACGCGATCGAAGAGACCTGGCGCGTCGTCCAGCCCCTGCTCGACGACCCCGGCAAGGCCCTCCCCTACGAGCCGGGCACCTGGGGCCCGGACGCCGCGAACGAGCTGGTCAAGGGCGTGACCCACTGGTCGGAGCCCTGGCTGCCGGGCGGCTGAGACGGTCCGATTCCCACGTCCGGCGCGCCCATCCCCTCATTCTTCTGGCGGTTATGAGGGGATGGGCGCGCCTTGCGCGTGTCCGGGGACGGTCCGGGGACGCTTCCGTCGCAACCGCGGATTGAGTTCGCAGTTATCGTCGCTATCCGACGATTTCTGCGAACGCACCAGGCGCGCGCCCGACGAGTTCGCAGTTGACGCCAATATGTGGCGCTAACTGCGAACGCACTCGGAGGCCGCAACGGTGCGTTCGCACTTAACGACAAATGATGTCGCTAAGTGCGAACGCACTCCGGGGGACCGGGCCGGGGCGCGCGGACGGCACGCCTGCGTGCGGCCTTCGCCGGGATCCGCGCGGGAGGCGACACCCTTCCTCGCGCCGGTCGGCACACCCACGTGCGCGGTCGATCTGCCTCCGTGCGCCCGCCTGGTTGATGGGCCGATGGACCCCGAGCGAACCTCCCGCAGTTCGTGAGTGAAGGCTCCATCGGACCCCCTCCTCGCAACCCGGCCTCGTGGCAACCCCGTCCCTTCGGCGTCCCGCCGGACGCCACAACTCCTAGCGCCGTGCTAGGTTTTCGGGCGCCCTAATTCAGGGGCACCTAAGAGCATGATCCCCACCTTCGTAATCACCCTCCGCGAGGTTGTCGAGGCCTCGCTGATCGTCGGCATCATCGCCGCCTTCCTGGTCAAGGAGGGTCGCCGCGACGCCCTCCGCCAGATGTGGGTCGGGGTCGCCATCGCGATCGTCCTCTGTAGCGCGGTCGGCGTCGGGCTCGACATCGTCGGCGAAGAACTTCCGCAAAAGCAGCAAGAGGGGCTCGAGACGATCGTCGGTCTCATAGCCGTGGCAACGATCAGCTACATGATCATCTGGATGACCCGCCACTCGCGGCAGATCAAGGCCGAACTGGAGGGCGAGGCGGCGAGCGCGCTGGCCCACGGCTCGGCGATGGCGCTGGTCGGGATGGCCTTCCTGGCGGTGCTACGCGAGGGGTTCGAGACCTCCGTCTTCCTGCTCGCCGCCTTCCAGGACGCGAGCAATACGGTCGCAGCCGGGTCGGGCGCCGTCCTCGGCCTGGTCGGGGCGGTCGCGATCGGGCTCGGCCTCTACCGCGGCGGCGTCCACATCAACCTCAGCCGCTTCTTCCGGATCACCGGCCTGGTGCTCGTCTTCGTCGCCGCCGGCCTGCTCGCCACCGCCGCGCACACCGCCCACGAGGCGGGCTGGATCTCCAGCTTCCAGGGCGAAACGGTGAGCCTGCGCTGGCTGGTCCACCCGGGCACCGTCTCCGAATCGCTGCTCACCGGGATGCTCGGCCTGCGCCCCGCGCCGACCCAGATCGAGGCCTTCGTCTACCTCGCCTACGCGATCCCGATGGCGCTGTTCGTCCTCTGGCCGCGCGCCGGCCGCCCCGTCCGCAGCCGCCGGAGCCCCGAGCCCGGCGGCGTCGGCGCCGCCCAGAATCCGGCCTAGGCCCGATGGCGCTGACGCGTCGTCGACTGCTCGCCTCGGCGGGCCTCGGCGCGGCCGGCGTCGGCCTCGGGGCGGGCGGCTACCTGATCGGCCACGACGCCGCCGAAGCCGACGCGGCGGAAGCCGCGGAGGTCGTCCCCTTCTACGGCGAGCACCAGGCGGGGATCGCCACCCCGGTCCAGGACCGCCTGCACTTCGCCTCCTTCGACCTCGAAACCGAACGCGCGGCGGAGCTACGCGAACTGATGGAAGCCTGGTCGCAGGCGGCGCGGGAAATGACCGAAGCCGGATGATCGGCACCGAAAACGACAACCTGCCGGCGCCCCCCGACGACACCGGCGAGGCGAAGGGCCTGCCCGCCTCCAACCTGACCGTCACCTTCGGCTTCGGCCCCGGCATCTTCGACCGCCCCGGGCTCGGCCTCGCGGCGCAGCGCCCGGCCGGGCTGAAGCCGCTGCCGCCGGTCCCCGGCGACCAGCTGAACGGGCTCGAATCGGGCGGCGACATCTGCGTCCAGGCCTGCGCCAACGACCCCCAGGTCGTCTTCCACGCGGTCCGCGACCTGGCCCGGATCGGCCGCGGCACGGTGACCATGCGCTGGTCCCAGCTCGGCTTCGGGCGCACCTCGACCACCAGCCGCAGCCAGGAAACGCCGCGCAACCTGTTCGGGATGAAAGACGGCACCGCCAACATCAAGGCCGAGGACACCGCCGCGATGAACGAATTCGTCCGGGTCGACGACGGCCCGCCTGGATGCGCGGCGGCAGCTTCATGGTCACCCGCCGCATCCGGACGATCCTCGAGGTCTGGGACCGCTCCTCGCTGGAAGACCAGGAGCAGACGATCGGCCGACGCAAGTACAGCGGCGCGCCGCTCGGCGAGCAGAACGAGTTCGACCCGCTGCCGCTGGACGAGAAGCGTCCCGATGGCGAACCGGTGATCCCCGCCGACTGCCACGTCCGGCTCGCCTCGAAGCAGGAAAACGGCGGCATCCAGATCCTCCGCCGCGGCTACTCGTTCACCGACGGCGTCGACCAGAGCCTCGGCGAGCTCGAAGCGGGCCTCTTCTTCATCGCCTCCCAGCGCGATCCGGAAAAGCAGTTCGTGGCGCTGCAGCGAAAACTCGGCGTCCACGACGCGTTGAACGAGTACATCAGGCACGTCGGCAGCGCCGTCTTCGCGGTTCCCCCGGGGGCCAGGCAGGGCGGCTACGTCGGCGAAGAACTGCTCGGATAAGCTCTTTTCCGATCAAATCCGTAGGTCTTTGTTAGGGTGCCCTAAGACAGTTCGGTCTTCTTCCAGCCACCCCACCAAGGAGCCCTCTGCAGATGACACGTGTCCCCCTCCGAGCCTTGCTCGCCGCCGCGACCCTGGGCCTCCTGGCGCTGTTCCTGGCGGCCTGCGGGTCGAGCGACAAGGCGCCGGCCGGCTCCAAGGAGATGTCGTTCAAGCTGACCGACGCGGGCTGCGAACCGCATGATGCGAGCGCCCCCGCCGGGCCGATCGATTTCCAGGTCGAAAACGGCGGCAGCGGCAAGGTGACCGAGCTCGAGGTGCTGGACGGGGAAACGATCCTCGGCGAGAAGGAGAACGTCACCGAAGGCCTCAACGGCAGCTTCGCGCTGACCCTCGAAGAAGGCGAGTACACGCTGCGCTGCAGCGGCGGCGAAGAAGAAAACGGGACGCTGAAGGTGACCGGCGGGCTGACGGGCACGACCAACCCCGAGGTCGAAAGGGCGATCGCCGAATACCGCACCTACCTGGAGACGAACACCGAAGAACTGGTGGCGAAGACGCGACCGTTCGTCGACGCGGTGATCGCGGGCGAAATCGCCAAGGCGAAGAAGCTCTACCCGGAGCCGCGCGTCAACTACGAGCGGATCGAGCCGGTGGCGGAGAGCTTCGGCGACCTCGACCCGCGCATCGACGCGCGTGAAAACGACGTCGCGAAGAGCGAATTCGGCGGCTTCCACCGGATCGAGAAAGCCCTCTGGGAAGAAGGTACGACGAACGGCATGACCCCGGTCGCCGAAGCGCTGATGGCCGATGTCGAAGAACTGCAGGAAAAAGTCAAGGGAGTGAAACTGCAGGCGGTCCAGATCGCCAACGGCGCCAACGAGCTCCTCACCGAGGTCTCGACCTCGAAGATCACCGGCGAGGAGGAGCGCTACTCGCACATCGACCTGGTCGACTTCAAAGGCAACGTCGAAGGCTCCCAGGTGGCATTCGAAGACGTCAAACCGCTGATGGACAAGGTCAAACCCGCCCTCTCGAAGGAGGTCCAAGGCGACTTCAAGGCGGTCTACGCGGCGCTCAAGCCCTACGAAACGAGCAAGTGGCCCGGCTTCGTCCTCTACGGGGAACTCGACCAAGCCGACACCCGTAAATTGGCCCAGGTGATCGACACGCTGGCCGAAAATCTGTCGCTCGTTCCGGCCCAGATCGCCAAGGGGGAAGCGGCGTAGCGGTGACCCGCCGGAGAGTCGCCTAGCCTGGGCGGTCGTGGTCAGCGCCGCCGACAGAGCCGACGAACTGCTGGGCGAGCTCGGGTTCGCCGACTGGCGACCCGGGCAGCGCGAGGCGGTGATCGCGGCGCTGGAGGGGCGCGATTCGCTGATCGTGATGCCGACCGGCGGCGGCAAGAGCCTCTGCTACCAGCTGCCGGGGCTCGCCTCCGATGACCTGACGATCGTGGTCAGCCCACTGATCGCACTGATGCGCGACCAGTGGCTGCGGCTGACCCAGGCCGGGCACCCGGTGGCGATGGTCTCCTCGGCGATGGACGAGGAGGAATCGCGGGCGGCGCTGGAGTCGGTGCGCGACTGGCGGGCAAAGATCGTCTACTGCGCGCCGGAGCGCTTCGCCTCGAGTTTCTTCCTCGACGCGATCGGCCGGCGCACGGTCGACCTGCTGGCGGTCGACGAGGCCCACTGCGTCTCCGAGTGGGGGCACGACTTCCGCCCCGACTACCTGCGGCTGCCGCAGATCGCCGAGCGGCTGGGTCGGCCGACCGTGATGGCCTGCACGGCGACCGCAACGGTGCCGGTCGCGGTGGAGATCGCGCAGCGCTTCGGGATGAGGGAGCCGCTGCGGGTGCGGGCGGGCTTCGACCGTCCCAACATCTCCTTCGACGTCATCGCGCTGGAGGGCAAGGGCTCAAAGGCGCGCCGCCAGGCGCTGCTCGAGGTCGGGCTGGCCGACCCGGCGAACCGGCCGGCGATCGTCTACTGCGGGACGCGGCGCGACACCGACGAGGTGGCCGAGGCACTGCGGGGGACCGGCCTGCGGGCGCTCGCCTACCACGCCGGGATGGAAGGGGGGGAGCGATCGATCGTCCAGCGGCGGTTCATGTCGGGGGTCGAGGACGCGGTCGACGTGGTCGTCGCCACCAACGCCTTCGGGATGGGGGTCGACAAGGCCGACGTGCGCTCGGTCTGGCACATGGCGATCCCTACCAGCGTCGAGGCCTACTACCAGGAGGCGGGCCGCGCCGGGCGCGACGGGCTGCCCGCTCGGGCGGTGCTGCTGGCGATGAAAGCCGACCTCGGCCGCCTGGTGCGCTTCAACGAACAGCGGGCGGGCGACCCGGAGCTGGCGATCGCCCACGAGCGCGGCTGGCGCGCCTACCGGGCGATCAAAGAGTTCATCTACGGGAGGCGTTGCCGGCGCGAAGCGCTGCTGCGCCACTTCGGCGACCGCCGCGCCGAGACGCCGCCGCTGGAGCGCTGCTGCGACATCTGTGACCGGCTCGAATGGCTGCCCGATCCGGAGACGATCGCGGTGCGGCGCCCCGCCCGCTCCGGGGGCTCGCCGGCGCCGGCGCCCGACCTCTCCCCCGCCGATGCGCCGCTCTTCGAGGCGCTGAAGAAGTGGCGCCTGCAGGCGGCGGCCGGCAAGCCCGCCTACACGGTGGCGAACAACAAGACGCTGGCCTCGATCGCCGCCCGCCGTCCGTCCGGACGCGCCGCGCTGATCGAGATCTCCGGCGTCGGCCCCGCCTTCGTCGGCAAGTACGCCGACGACGTGCTCGCCCTGATCGCCGAGCACGGCGAGCAGCTCGCCGCCTGACGAGCCCGGCGCAGGGGCCGCCGCGCTCGGCCACGGGACCGGCGGGATGTCCGCGCCCGGAGCTCCGGCGCGCCCATCCCCACATTCTTCTGGCGGTTATGAGGGGATGGGCGCGCCTTGCGCGTTTCCCGGGACGGTCCGGGGACGCTTCCGTCGCAACCCCGCGGTGAGTTCGCAGTTCTCGTCGCATGGCGCAGATAGCTGCGAACTCACATCGAGGTCCCGGCCGGCGCGTTCGCAGTTGACGACAATATGTGGCGCCAAGTGCGAACGCATTCGGGGCCGCAGCGGTGAGTTCGCACTTGACGCCAAATGATGTCGCCAGCTGCGAACGCACTCCGGGGGACCGGGCCGGGGCGCGTGGACGGCACGCCTGCGTGCGCCCTTAGCCGGGGCCTGCGTGGGAGACGGCACACTTCCGAGCGCCGTTGCGACATGCTTCCTTGCGCGGTCGGCACACCTACGTGCGCAGTCGACCTGCCTCCGTGCGCCCACCTCGTTGATGGGCCGGAAAGCGCTGATATGGAGCGCTTTTCGGCCCATCAACATCGGGGGTCGCGGAAGGCGCGCGGGACCGTGCCGGGGCCGTCACGCCGAGGGCGCCCGGGCGCGCCCGTCCCCACCTAACCAGCCGACCTTAGGTGGGGACGGGCGCGCCCTCGCCTTGGCGGGTGGCGGGCGCGCCTCGCGGAGGCGCGCGGTCGTGTGGACCGTCCTAGGAATCGTCGCGGTCGGAGCGGCGGCTGGCCTCGGCGTGGGAGCGGAAGGGGTGGACGGAGTCGTCGGGCTCGCCGAGGTCGCGATGGGCGCGGGCGGCGGCGGCCTTACGGCCGCCGCCGATCAGCATCGCCACCAGCAGCAGGACGACGAGGACGATCGCGATCACGACAAGGGCTGACACCGGTTTCCTCCCCAGGTTCCTTGCTTGAGCTTCCCTTTGCAACGGATTGCAGGCTTGGGGACCGCGCGACGCGCAAAGCGCCTTGCAGCGTCCGCCGCCGGCCGCCGGCCGGGCGGGTCGGGTTGGCAGCATGGGCGGCTGCCCGGCAAGGCTCGCTCCTCCGCCGGGCCCTTGATCGATGACCGGCTTCAACCGCACGCGGGCCGCGGCAGCGGCGCTCGTCGTCGCCCTGGTGGCGGCGCTGCTCGGCGTGGCGGCGGACGGCGCCTCGGCGGGGGTGCTCGAACCGAAGGGCAAGCAGGTCTACTTCGGCGTCTCCGACACCGGCGACCCTGCCTCGTTCGGCGAATTCAGCAGCGCCGTCTCCAAGCACCCGGCGGTGATCGAGTCCTTCCGCGCCTGGGGCTCGGAAATCCGCGACTCGATCCAGCGCTGGGAGATCGCCCGCGCGCGGCCGATGATCCACCTCACCACCGCCGACCCGCAGACCGGTGGCGAGATGATCAGCCTGGCGGCGATCGCCCGTGGGGTCGGCGACGGCTACCTGATCCGCATCAACCACCTCTTCGCCGAAAAGCAGATGCGCGCCTACGTGCGGCCGCTCGGCGAGCCGAACCGCTGCCTCAACGTCTACGCCGCCTACGAATGCGCGGGTAAGCCGCGCGAGGCGGCCGACTCGGCCCGCAACTACCGGCGCGCCTTCCGCCGTATCTACGTGATCGTCCATGGCGGCGGCAAGGCGAAAGTGATCAACGCGCGGCTGGCCGAAGCGGGGCTGCCGCCGCTGAACGCGACGGTCGGCGGCCTGCCGAAGGCGCCGGTGGCGATCGTCTGGAGCCCACTCCCCTCCGGCTCGCCGATCACCAAGAAGAACCTGCCGCAAAACTTCTTCCCCGGCAAAAAATGGGTCGACTGGACGGGAACCGACTTCTACGCCTCCTATCCCGAATGGGGCGCGCTGACGCGGCTCTACGAACGCTATCCCGAAAAACCGTTCGCGATCACCGAGTGGGGCGTCGAAGCGGGCGACGATCCGAGTTTCGTCTCCCACCTCTTCGCCTGGGTGAAAGCCCACCCGCGGACGAAGATGCTCGTCTACTACCAGGACTTCGGCTCGACCTCGAACTACCGGATCCAGAACTACGCCGAAAGCCTCGCGGTGCTCACCGCCCGGCTCCACGACGGCCGCTTCCCCGCCTATGCGCCCGGCGCGCCGCACCTGCCGCCGCCGCCCCCGGGCGGGGTCGAAGCCGGATAGCCGGACGAAACATCACGGGGCGCGCTTGCTTTCCTTAAGGATCAGCGTCGAGTATCGCTCGGATGAGGGCGATACGTGGGCGTTCCGTCCCGCCTCATCTCGCCGTCCTCGGCGGCATCGTGGTGCTCGGCGGCGTCCTCCGCTTCTCGACCCTCGGCCTACAGAGCTACCGCTACGACGAGGCGGTGACCGTCGGCCGGGTTCTCCACGCCAACTTCCTCGACACCTTCAACGCCGTCCCGCACAGCGAGTCGACGCCGCCGCTCTACTACCTCCTCGCCTGGGCCTGGTCCAAGCCGTTCGGCACCGGGGAAGTCTGGATGCGCTCCCTCTCTGCCCTCGCCGGCACCGCGTCGATCGCGGTCGTCTACCTGGGGGCCGTGGCGCTGCCGCTGCCGCGGCGGGCAGGGCTGATCGCCGCGGCGGCCGTGGCCGTCAGCCCGGTGCTGATCTGGTTCTCCCAGGACGCCCGTGCCTACGCGCTCGTCTTCCTGCTCACGGCGCTCTCGTTCCTCTTCTTCGCCCGAGCGCGGCGCAGCGGTGCGCGGAGCGACCTCGCCTGGTGGGGCGCCTTCTCCGCCCTGGCGCTGGCGACCCACTACTTCGCGGGCTTCGTGATCGTGCCGGAGGCGGTGCTGCTGCTGATCGGGCGGAATCGCCGCGGTGCCGCCCTGGCGAGCCTCGCGATCGTCGCGATGGCGGCGTTGCTGGGCCCGATCGCGCTCGAACAGAGCGAACACGCCCACGCCGCCTGGATCGCCGGGCAGCCGATCGGCGAGCGGCTCGAACGGGCCGGCGCCAAGCTGGTCGGCAGCGACAACGGCGACGAGCACGGGGCCCGCGAGGGAGTCGCGATCCCGCTCGGAGTGCCCGCCGCGCTCGCGGTCCTCGCCGGGCTGCTGCTCGTCTGGCGCGGTGATCCGGACGAGCGCCGCGGCGCCGGCCTGGCGGCGCTGGTCGGCGGCTCCGCCGTCCTCCTGGCGCTCCTGCTCGCCGCGGCCGGGCGCGACTACTTCGACGGCCGCAACCTTCTGCCGGCGTTCGTGCCCCTGCTGATCGTGATCGGGGCGGGCTTCGGGATCAGGCGGGCCGGGAACGCCGGGCTCGCGGCTGCCGTCGCCTTCTGCCTCTGCTCGCTCTTCTTCACCCTCGAGATCGATCGCCTGCCGCGCCTGCAGCGTGAGGACCTTCGCAACGCCGCCGCCGCGGTCGGCCCGCTCCGACCGGGCAAGGTCGTGGTGACCGACCGCTACACCGCGAACCAGCCGCTCCGTTACTACCTCGGCGCCGACTTCGCCACCGCGACGCCCCCGCCGGTGCGCGAGATCGACCTGGTCGGCTCGGCCGCCGCGGGCCGCCGCGCCGGGCGGCTGCTGCCGGCCGCCTTCCACCGGGTCGGCTCCCGTCCCGTCTCCTACGACTTCACGCTCACCCGTTTCCGCGCTTCCCACCCGATCCGCGTGCCGCTTCCCCTTCTCGAGAATGGGGCGCTCGTCGGGGGCGGCGGGCGTGCTTCGGTGCTGGTGGCCGCGCCACCCGCGCCGGCGCCAGCCTCCTGACCGCGGGCGCCGGCCGCGCCGGGGCGATCCTCGACACCGTGTGGATCGGTTCCAGGGCGTTGATGCTCGAGTAGCCGACCAGGTAGATCCGCCTGCCGTCGGAGATCACCGGCGTGTAGGTGCCGGTCTTGTAGTGGAAGACCTGCTTGCCGGTGCGCATGTCGTAGCCGTTGGTCGCGCCGCTCGTGAACTCGGCGACGTAGACGATGTTGCCGACCGCCGAGAGCGAGCCGACCACCTGGCCACCGGCCGAGTGCGACCAGCTCGTTTCGCCGTTCTTCGCGTTGAGCGCGTAGATGTTGCCGTCGAAGGAGCCGATGTAGACGGTGGGGGGCGTGTTCGACGTCGTCGCCACGGTCGGGCCTGAGTAGACGTAGCCGCCGGTCGAGTGGGTCCAGGCGAGCGCCCCGTCGTTCTGGTCGTAGCTGTAGACGCGTCCGTCGTTGTTGCCGGCGTAGACGCGGCCGAAGGCGACCGCCGGGGTGGAGTAGAACTGGCCCCCGCTGAACCCGGTGCCGAGCGAGCCGCTCTGCCAGAGCAGCTTGCCATCGGAGGCGCGGACCGCGCTCATGTCGCCGCCGTAGTCGCCGACGTAGAGCACCCCGTCGCGGAACGCGGGCGCCGCCTTTATCGGCCCGCCCAGCTCCGTTTTCCAGCGGATGTTCCCGTTGCGGGTGCTGAGCGAGTAGAGGTAGTCGTCTTCACTGCCGAAGTAGACGCTGTTGCCGAGCACCAGCGGCGAGGACTCGGCCCGCCCGGGCAGCTGGTGTTTCCAGATCACCTTCCCGGTTTTCGCGTCCATCTTGACGATATGCCCGGGGACCAGGTTGACGATGTAGAGGCGTCCTTTGTGGTACGCCGGGGAAGACGCGTTCAGCCGCCCGATCCGCCGTTCCCAGAGGACCTTGCCGGTTTCCGCGTCGAGGGCGAAGGCGGTGCCGCTGTTGTTGACCGCGTAGAGCCGCCCGGCGGCGTACACCGGCGGGAACTCGAGCAACGGCCGCTCGGTGTAGTGCCAGATCAGCCTGAACGGCGGCCTGATCCCCCTCGCGGGCAGGTAGCGGGTGCGGGCGGGGTTCAGGCCGAACATCGGCCAGTTGACGGTCCTCGGTTTGCCCTGGACGGGTTTCGGCGGTTCCTTCGGTTTTTCCGGCTTGAAGTGGCGGATCGCCGCTTCGTTGTGGACGTCGGCGGGGCGCTTCAGCACCTCGTAGCCGACGATCACCGCGGCGATCGCGACGATCACCAGCGCGATCAGCGCCAGGGCGGCACGGCGATGCTCGCGCCACAGCTTGCGCGGGTGGACGAGGAGGACGAGGGCCGAGCGGAGGCGCTTAAGCACGCCAGCGCTGCGGGTCGGAGTCGGGGACGGGCCGGGCTTCCCCCAGTACGGCCAGGTGGTCGAGACAGGCGAGGACGATCTGCAGCATGAAGCCGCCGGTGGCGGCGCTCAGGTTCTCCGGGCCGACGATCCCTTCGACCATCTCGAAGGCGGTCGGCTTTGCGCCGTCGGCGAACTGGGCGCGGACCCGGTCGAGCAGGGCGCCGGCCTGGCGGCGACCGTCGGCGACCTTCGACTCGGGGTCGCGGAACGGTTTGCCGTGGCCGGGGAGGCAGAGGTCGACCGCCAAAGGCTCGACCGCGTCGAGGCTGGCGAGGTATTCGCCGAACGGATCGGGCGTGTGGCCGTAGTCGAAGAAGAGGGCGGTGCGGCCGAGCAGGTGGTCGCCGGAGAGGAGCAGGCGCCGCTCGGGCTGGTGGAGGCAGACGTGCGAAGGGGCGTGGCCGGGCGTCTCGACGACGCTCCAGGTGCCGATGTCGGTCTCGACCTCGACCCCGGGCACCAGCTCGCGGTCGGGCGCCCGGATGCCGTCGATCAGGTCTTCGGGTTTCTCGGTGCGCACCTGGCGGTAGCGGTCGAGGGCAGCCATCGGCACGCCGCTCATCCGCCCCACCTCGAGCCGCTGTTCGAGCGCTGCCTGAGGATCGTCGGCCTGCAACCGGATGTGCTCCCACTTCGGGTGCATCCACAGCTCACAACCGGTTTCCTCGCAGATCGATGCGGCGAGCCCGCAGTGGTCGGAGTGGGCGTGGGTGCAGACGACCAGCTCGATCTGTTCGACGCCGAAGCCCGCCTGGGCGAGGGCGATGTCGAGCATCCGCAGCCGACCCCGTCCGCCAACGCCGGTGTCGACGAGCACGATGCCGGCGCCCCGCTGCATGGCCCATGCGTTCCCGTGCGGCACGCCCGGCCACGGGCAGGGCAGCTTCAGCCGCCAGATGCCCGGCTGGATGCGTTCGGTCCGCGGCTTCACCACCTGCGCCTCTGCCATCCCACGAATCCTCTCAGGTGCCCCTCCCGGACCCGACCTCACAAAGATGCGGCTGTTACAAACACGGACGGCACGAAGTCGGACTTCCGTGACCCTTCTGCCCGAGAGTGAGGCCCGGGAGGCCCGATCGCTGACGAAGGCGCCGGGAACGTCACACTTTCCGGCCCTCCGAGGGCCGGAATCGAGGCCCTGAAAAGCGCTGGGTGCTTTTTGGCCTCTATAGGGGCCAAAACGATGGTCACGTCTTCCTGACGTCTGAAGAAGACGCCAGGAAGAGTGACCTTCCCGGCATCTTCGTGACGATCCCCGGCGAGCGTCACAGATCCTCCACGCCTTTCATACCCGGCCGTCTCGGCCACGGCCACACCCTGCCGGGGTCGTGGACGAGACGGCCGCATCCCTTCCCGGG
>DASXMH010000133.1:0-4401 GCA_036495785.1 Solirubrobacterales bacterium | reverse complement strand
CGACCAGCTCGACCGAGGCGGTCCCCTTCTCCCCGTGACCAGCGTTGTTGGCGCTCTTGGGTGGCACGCCGACCACCCTGAAGCCGAAATGCGCGCGCGTGGTGCGCGCAATGGATCAATTCAGGGCCAACTGTGTGACGGAACCTGCGCGCCCACGGGCGCGCACCGACCCGGGACGGGCGGGCGACCCCGGCCTAGTAAGTGTTCGCCTCGGTCCAGACCCGCCAGATCGCGACGATCGAGGCGGCCAGCAGCAGAATCCACAGCAAGGTCCCGCCGCCGCTCGACCAGAGCTTGTCCTGGCCCGCGATCAGCAGCGCCAGCATCCCGAAGGCGCCGTAGAAGATCGCCCGCCGACCGTCGCTCAGCGTCGCCAGCGTGAGCTGGTTCTGGCGGCTCAGCGTGTAGAGCATCCAGGTGATCCCGGCGAGGAAGCCCATGATGATCGCCGTCATCACGGTGTCGACCGCGTTGCCCCCACCCGGAAGAAAGGCGACTCCGAGCGCCAGGAGCATGATGATCGCGACGTTCCGCGCGGCCTTCACGTCCCCAACTGTACTCCCAAGCCGCAGGCTGCTCGCAGGCTCGCCCCGCCCGCGCTCACTTGCTGGTCATCACGATGACGCCGCTCACGATCGCCGCCAGGACCGCCAGCAGGGCGAGCCCCGCGGTCAGCGCCGCCGCCCCCGCCGCCAGCCGCCGTTCTTCCTGGCTGAGGTCGGCGAAGCGCGCCGCCCCCCAGATCGCCACCGAGAAGATCACCGTCACCCCGATACCCGCAACTAGCGCGAAGACGACCGTCTGCACCAGCTCCTTCGTCTCGACGATCTCCGCCGGTCCCACCATCGCCATCACCCACTCTGCATCGGGACGGGCGCGCCGCGCTGGGCCCGCCGCGCGAACGCCGCGCCGATCGCGGCCAACGACAGCACCGTCACCACCACCGGGCCCACCGCGCCGCTGCCGAAGAGGCTCGTGATCGCATAGGTGACCGCGCCGATCGCCGCCGCCGCGGGCAGCGTCAGCACCCAGGCGACGACGATGTTCCCGGCCACCCCCCAGCGCACCGCCGAGAGCCGTTTCGCCGCCCCCGCCCCCATCACGCCGCCGTTGATCACATGCGTGGTCGACAGCGGGAAGCCGAAGTGCGTGGAGGCGAGGATCACCGCCGCCCCTGCCCCTTGCGAGGTGAACCCCTGCGCGGCGTCCATCTTGATGATCCGCGTGCCGGTCGTCTTGATGATCCGCCAACCGCCGCTGTAGGTGCCGAGCGCGATCGCCGCCGCCGAGGAGGCGATCACCCAGACCGGCGGATCGGCTCCGGCCCCGAGGCTGCCGTTGGCGATCAGCGCCAGGGTGATGACCCCCATCGTCTTCTGCGCGTCGTTGGTCCCGTGGGCCAGCGCCAGCATCCCGCCGGAGATGATCTGCCCGTATTTGAAGCCGCGACTGACGATCCCCGGCCGCTGCCGCCCTACCACCCGGTAGGCGAGCCCGATCGAGGCGCCCGCGGCGAGGAAGGCGAGCAGCGGCGCGATGATCGCCGGGATCAAGACCTTGCCGAGCAGCCCATCGGCGATGACCACGTGGAAGCCCTCGGCCGCGACCGCCGAGCCGACCACGCCGCCGATCAGCGCGTGCGAGGAGCTCGAGGGCAGGCCGAAGTACCAGGTGACGAGGTTCCAGGCGATCGCCCCGATCAGCCCGGCGAAGACGATCGTCGGCGTGATCGCGCCCGCGTCGACGACGTCGCTCGCCACCGTCGCGGCGACCGAGATCGAGATGAAGGCGCCCGCGAAGTTGAGCAGCGAGGCGACCGCAATCGCCACCTGCGGCCGCGCCGCCCCGGTCGAGATCGAGGTCGCGACGACGTTCGCGGTGTCGTGGAAGCCGTTGGTGAAGTCGAAGGCGAGGGCGGTGCCCACGACCAGGACGAGGATGACGTCGGAGGCCACGGCCCGGGAACTTACCCGGACCGTTCACATCTTTGTTACACGCCCCTGAGCGGCCCGCGCGCTACGAGTTCTTGATCACGATCCCCTCGAGGATCTGCGCGGCCTTCTCGGTCGCGTCGATCGCCTCCTCGAGCACTTCGAAGATGTCCTTCCAGCGGATCACGAACATCGGGTCGATCGCGTCGGTGAAGAGCGCCGCCACCGCGTCGCGGGAGATCCGATCGCCTTCGTTCTCCAGCCGGTGCACCTCGATCCAGTACTGGTCAAGGTCTTTGAACGAAGGCAGGTTCTCGAGTCCCTCGGCGAGCGCCTCGCAGGCCCGCACCAGCACCCCGGTCAGCGCCCCAGCCTGGTCCATCGGCGCCTCCACCTGGTAGAGGCCGAGGAAGTCGGCCGCCTCCTCGGCGAAGTCGACGATGTCGTCGAGCTGGGTGGCGAGCCCGTAGATGTCCTCGCGGTCGATCGGCGTGACGAAGGTCGTGTTCAACCGTTTGATGATTTCGTGGGTGACTTTGTCACCGCGGTGCTCGGCTTCGACGATCTCCTCGTGAAGCGTCCCGGCGTCCGGCCAGACGCTGATCAACCGGTCGAGCAGATGGGCCGAGTGGACGCTGTTCTTCCCCGCCTCCACGAAGAGATCGAAGAACGTCTGATCGTGGGGTAGAAGCGAGAAGCGCGCCACCGTTGACATCCTAGTCGCCATCCGCTGATCCCCGTCAGCCCGTCGCCGCCGCGCTCGCGGCGCCGCTCGCCGCCGTCGCCAGATGCTCCGCCGCCCGCGACGCCGCCCGCTCCCGCAGCTCGGCCTGCACGTCGCGTCGCGGTTCGCCTTCGGCCCGCACGATCCGCGTCCACTCGCCGTCGGCGGAGAGGTCCCAGGAGTTCGAGTTGTCGGCGAAGCAGCGCTCCAGCACGTCGCACATTTCGGCCCGCAGCCCCGCGTCTTCGACCGGCGCGACCAGCTCGACCCGGCTGTCGAGGTTGCGCGGCATCATGTCGGCGGAGCCCATCAGCACCCGCGTCTCGGCGCCCCGGTGGAAGGTGTAGACCCGCGAGTGCTCGAGGAAGCGGCCGACGACCGAGACCACCCGGATGTTCTCCGACACCCCCGGCACGCCCGGCTTCAGGCAGCAGATCCCGCGCACGTTCAGGTCGACCGGCACGCCCGCCTGCGAGGCCCGGTAGAGGGCCCGGATGCATTGGGCGTCGACAAGGGAGTTCATCTTCAGCGCGATCCGCGCCTCCTCCCCCGCCTCGTGCGCGGCGATCGTGTCCTCGATCTCGCCGATGAACTTGTCCCGCATCGTGGTCGGCGACACCAGCATCTTGCGATACACCGCCGGTCGCCCGTACCCGGTGAGGAAGTTGAACATCTCGGCGACGTCGGCGCCGATGTCGGGGTCGGCGGTGAAGAGGCCGTAGTCGGTGTAGAGGCGAGCCGTCTTCGGGTGGTAGTTGCCGGTCCCGATGTGGACGTACTCGCGCACCTGCTGCCCCTCGCGGCGCGCCACCAGGATCGCCTTCACGTGCGTCTTCAGTCCCGGGATCCCGTAGACGACGTGGACCCCCGCCTCCTCCAGCGCTTTCGCCCAGTGGATGTTGGCCTCCTCGTCGAAGCGCGCTTTCAGCTCCACCATGCAGACCGCCTGCTTACCGCGTTCCGAGGCCCGGATCAGGGACGGCACCAGCGGCGAGTCGTCGCTGGTCCGGTACACCGTCTGCTTGATCGCCAGCACGTCGGGGTCTTCGACCGCCTGCTCGACGAAGCGTTCGACCGAGGTCGCGAACGAGTCGTAGGGATGGTGGACGAGCAGGTCGGCGTGGCGGATCTCGCGGAACATGTCGACCGCGCCCCTCTCGTCGCCCTGCAGGCGTGGCTGGGTGACCGGCGTCCAAGGCGAGTAGCGCAGCTCGGCGTGGCCGGGGACGTCGGCGATCTCGCTCAGGTCGGCGAAGTCGAGCAGCCCGTCGATGTCGTAGACCTCGCGGTCTTCGAGCCGCAGCGCGCCGATCAGCTCGTGCCGCAGTCTCGGGTTCATCCCGATGGCGATCTCCAGCCGCACCACCTCGCCGAAGCGGCGCCTGCGCAGCTCGTCCTGGACCGCCTGCAGCAGGTCGTCCGCCTCGTCGCTGACGGTGAAGTCGGCGTCGCGCGTCACCCGGAAGAAGCCGTAGTCGACCACTTCGGTCCCCGGGAAGAGGTGGTCGAGGTTGGCCGCGATCACCTGCTCGAGCGGCACGAAGGTGCCGTCGGCGCCGACCGGCAGGAACCGTCCGAGCAGCTCCTTCGGGACCTTCACCCGGGCGACGATCTCGACCTCCGACTCGGGGTCGCGCAGCAGCACCGCGAGGCTCAGCGAAAGGTTCGAGATGTAGGGAAAGGGCCGGCCGAGCCCGATCACCAGCGGCGTCAGCGCCGGGAAGACCTGCTCGTGGAAGCGGGCGT
>DASXMH010000132.1:0-56362 GCA_036495785.1 Solirubrobacterales bacterium | reverse complement strand
CAACGGCCTCGACCCCGAGGGGATCAGATGGATCCGCAACCTGCTGAAGAACCTCGCGGCCGAGGGCCGCACCGTGTTCCTCTCCTCACACCTGATGGCGGAGATGGCGCAGACCGCCGAGCGGCTGGTGGTCGTCGGCCGGGGCCGCCTGATCGCCGAGGCCACGGTCGAGGACCTCGTCAACAAGGCCTCTCTGGACGGGTCGGTGCTGGTCCGCTCGCCGCGGGCCCCCGAGCTGGGCGAGGCCCTGGCGGGACCGGGCGTATCGATCGCAGTCGAGGCGCCGGACCTACTTCAGATCCGCGGGCACAGCCCCGGGCGGATCGGCGACATCGCCGCGGAGCGCGGCATCGCCGTCCACGAACTGACCCCCAACCGAGTATCGCTGGAGGAGGCCTTCATGAGCTTGACCCAGGACGCAGTCGAGTTCGCCACCGGCCGCGAGGAGCCGGCGGTCGGCGCCGGCCAGGAGGCGGTGGCATGAGCCCGCCGCCCGCGACCGACCTCGCGCTCGAGCGGCCCCGCCTCGGTGGGCCGGTGACGTTCGCCAACGTCTTCAGCTCGGAGTGGAGCAAGCTCTGGTCACTGCGATCGACCCGCTGGTCGATCATCGCCGCCGTCATCTCGATGGTCGGCCTGGGGATCATCATCGCCGCCGTCCAGATGGGCCGCTGGTCACACCTCTCCCTCAACGAACGCCAGGGGATCCACCCGATCGACCTCTCGCTCGGCGGGTTCAGCCTGGCCCAGCTCGCGATCGGGGTGCTCGGCGTCCTGGTGATCAGCGGCGAGTACACCACCGGCATGATCGGCTCGACCGTGATGGCGGTGCCGAAGCGCCTGCCCGTTCTCTGGGCGAAGCTCGGCGTCTTCGCCGGCGTGACCTTCGTGCTGATGCTGGTCGCCTCGTTCGTCGCCTTCTTCGGCGCGCAGGCGATCTTCGCCTCGCATGGCCTGGGCGCCGGGCTCGGATCGCCGCACGCCCTGCGGGCGATCGTCGGCAACGCACTCTTCCTCACCGTGCTCGGCGCGATCTGCGTCGGCATCGGGTCGCTGACCCGCAATACCGCCGGCGGCATATCGGTCTTCGTCTTCATCATGTTCGTCGTCCCCGGGGTCTCCGAGCTGCTGCCCAGTGGCGTCAGCGACGCGATCCACCCCTACCTGCCGTCGAACGCGGGCCAGGCGATCGGCCAGGCGGTCCCCGACGCACACATGCTGGCTCCCTGGACCGGGTTCGGCCTGTTCGTCGCCTACGCGGTCGCGACCCTGGCGGCGGCCGCCTGGCAGATGAAGCGACGCGACGTGTGAGGATTGGAGAGGTGGACCGGCCGCTCGAAGCCCGCGACGTCCTCGACCGCCACCCGCGGGTCGTCGACCTCGTGCTGGTCGGGGGCCTGCTGCTCCTCGCCGTCGCCGACGTCGCCGCGAGCGCCGCCTCGCCGTCGATCGAGTGGGTGTGGGCGCCGGTCCTGACCATCCCGCTGCTCTGGCGCCGGCGGGCTCCCGGCGGCGTCTTCCTGGTGCTCGCGGCCTGCGCCTTCGCCCAGTGGCTGACCGCGGGCCCGATGCTGGCGGACACCTCGTTGCTGGTCGCCTTGTACGCGGTCGCCCTGCAGGAACCGTGGCGCCGCGCGGTCGTCGCCGGGGCGATCCTCGAGCTCGGTGTGCTGCTCGCCACCCTGCGCTGGGTGGCCCATGGGCCCGTCCTCTCTTTCGTCTTCCTCAGCGGGATGGTCGTCGCCGCCGCCGCACTCGGCCGCAACTCCCGGGTGCGGCGCGAGTACCTGTCGGCGCTCGAGGAGCGGGCCGGAAGGCTGGAGCGCGAGCGCGACCAGCAGGGACAGCTCTCGGCGGCCGCCGAGCGGGCGCGGATCGCCCGTGAGCTCCACGACATCGTCGCCCACAACCTCTCCGTGATGACCGCGTTGGCGGCCGGGGCCAGCGCCTGGGTCCGGCGCGATCCCGACCAGGCGGTCCGGGTGATGGACCTGTCGGCGTCGACCGGCCGCGAGGCGCTCGCCGATATGCGCCGGCTGCTCGGCGTGCTGCGCGAGGACGGGAGCGAGCCGACCGCACCACAGCCCGGGTCAGACGATCTGCCCGGCCTGCTCGAGCAGGTCCGGCAGGCCGGACTGGAGACGAGGCTCGAGATCGAGGGCGATTTCGGGCAGCTGCCGGAGGCCATGCAGCTGACGATCTATCGCCTCGTCCAAGAGGGTCTGACGAACTCGCTCAAACACGCGGGGACGGATGCCGAGGCGGTGGTGAACCTCGCCTGTGACGGACGCCGCGTCGACCTCGAGATCACCGACACGGGCGCGGCCGACACCTTGGGCGTCCTGTCGGAGGGCCCCGGCCAGGGCCTCAACGGTATGCGCGAGAGGGCTGCCGTCTACGGCGGCGAGGTCGAGACCGGACCGGCCCCCGACGGCGGCGGCTGGAGGGTACGGACGCGCCTGACCGTGCCCGGCGGACTGCTACCGGTATGAGCATCCGAGTGCTGCTGGCCGACGATCAGGAGTTGGTCCGTCTCGGCTTCCGGATGGTCCTCGACGCGCAAGAGGACCTTGAAGTCGTCGGCGAGGCCGGCGACGGCGGCGCCGCGGTCGCCCTGACGTCCGAGCTGGCGCCCGACGTCGTCTTGATGGACGTGCGGATGCCCTCGATGAACGGGATCGAGGCGACCCGCCGCATCGTCGCGACGCCCAGCGACGCCCGGGTCCTCGTCCTCACCACCTTCGATCTCGACAGCCACGTCCTCGACGCGCTCCGCGCGGGGGCCAGCGGCTTCCTGCTGAAGGACGTTCCACCGGGGGACCTCGTCTCGGCGATCCGATCCGTCGCGGTCGGGGACGCGGTCCTCTCCCCCGCCATCACCCGGCGACTCCTCGACGCCTACGGTCACCTTCTGCCAGAGAGCGAAGGCGCGGCGGTCTCACCTGCCGACTCCCGGCTCGAGGAGCTCACCGCGCGCGAGCGCGAGGTCCTCCTGGAGATCGCCGCCGGAAGGTCGAACGCCGAGATCGCCGAGCGCCTTTACGTCACCGAGGCGACGGTCAAGACCCACGTCGGCAGCATCTTCTCCAAGCTCGGCCTCCGCGACCGCGTGCAGGCGGTCATCCTCGCCTACGAGCTCGGACTGACCGGTACGACGAATCGGGTTCCCGGCACCCAAGGCTGACTAGCGCAAGCGCCACCGCGGTCCCGAGGTCGGGTTGTCCTGATGTTCTCCCGAACCGGGTTGGCCAAGCTCGCGGAAGGACCGCCGGACTCGCGGCCCGGGAAACACCAGCCGGCAGGCGGGCGAATTTGCGGTTCGAACCGACCGCAACTGGTTTCGGGCACAACCTGCCCGTAATGCCCGAACCTGCCCGTAATGCCCGAAACGCCGCATATCCGCGTGTGTATCGCCGCATATCCGAATCCAAACGGGACCCTCCGCTTCTTGCGACCTCACGCCCGAATTCTCAATGACGGCTCTTTCCCTTTGCCTTTCCACTGGAGCAGCTTGCCGTCGAATGTCGCTTGGCAGAGCGACGCCGGATGCTTAACCCCCGGTCTCCGAACCGGCGATTCCCCTCCAGCCACGACCGCCGAACAGCCGTTCTTATGGAGGCCCGAGAACGGCCTTGTATAAGGACCGGGGAAACGACAGATCGCGGAACGCCGTGAGCGCTACGCTCCTTGATCACAGTCGATCTCCTGGTCTGCCGACGGAACCGACCAGGTCTTGCCCGTCGTTATCAGGGATCACCGAGCGGGTGGTTGATCTTGAATCGCCGAAGCGATCGGGGCTTCTCTGTGACCTTCGGGTTCCCTACCCGAAGGTCATCCCCTCGGGCGCTCGTTGGGCAGTTTTTCGAAGACCCCGGAGCGCTTTCCAGAGCGGATTCCCAACACATCGCGGTCGAAGGTCGGGGTATCTTTTCGAGCCGATCTCCGACCCGTTCGTGCCCCACAGCGTGCCCACGGCAATTTTCGATCTGCCGGTCACGCAAAAAAAGCCCCGCAAATGCGGGCCTTTTTATATGGCGGGGGAACGACTCGACCTTAGAAGCGCGCCTCCCGTGCCTCTGGAATCAGTCGTGAAAGCCACTGCTGAAGCCAAAAAGCGGCGTCAAGATAACCGGGCCAAACGCCGGTACCCGAAAAGAGGCCTTGATCCGGGCGCCGCGCGGAGCTACGTTCGCCGGCCGCATGACATAAGTGGCCCCGGCGGCGCGTGAACGCCCCGGGGCCTGGCACCGAAGAACCAACCTTCGATGCGCGACCGATTCTCCCAGAGCGCCGCGCGTGCTTCCGGGTAGATGGCGCTCCTCGATCCGAGGCGGCTCTTCGGTGTCCTACCGAGGGGAGGGCACCATGCCCCGCAGCACCGTCACCATCGACCGCGACCAGCGCAACGGGCTCTACGAACTGGTCCGCAATCACCTCGGCTCCATCGGCGACCTCTGGGACGCGCTGGAGCGAGACAAGGACTTCGCCACCGCCGAGCGGCTCGGACTGGAGTTCGGCGAAGACTTCCGCCTGCTGGAGGATCTCGGCTGGAGCCAGCACGACGGTCGAGAGGAGGTCGAGTTGACTATGCCGCCCCACGACCTGATGGAAACGCTCAGGCGCCTGCAAGGCGAAGCCGGCCTAATCCTCACCGGGGTCGAGGGAAGCAGCGAGGATGCCGAAACGAACCAACGGTTCCGGCGCGGCTACGAGACGTGCGAGCGCGTGCTGGCCGGACTCGACGCCTCCCCCGGAGGCCGATAGCCATGTGCGGACATCGAGCGGGGCGGCGGCGGTTGCGCTTTCCCGAGTCGACGCCGCCCGGCCTCAATCACTCGATCGTGACCGGACCTTGATCGACGAGCCGCGCTTGGCGCGAAGCCCGACCGACGAGCCGATCGTCCTCCTCGAGATCGAGTTCCCGGTCGCCGACCCCGAGCGCCCGGAGCTACTGTGGACTTGGGCAAGCTGCCAGATCGAAGTGCCGGACGCACTCGCCGAGCGGCATGAGATCCGCAAGCTGCGGCGTGGCGACTCGATCCTCGCCGCTGGCCAGCTCAGCAACCGCTGGACGGCCGATCCCGGATACACCGGCAAGCGCGACGCGATCGTCGCCGCGCTGGTCCACCCCGGCCTGCCGCCGGACCCTGAGGAGCTGTTCATCCCGGGAGACGAGCCGTGAGCCCGCGCCCTCCCGCGCTGGCGCCACCCACCGAGGAGCTGAAGGCGCGCTTCGCGCGGACTTGGCCCGCTGCCGCGAGCAGGCCGATGTCTCCCAGGAAGAGCTGGGCTTCCGTGCCTCGCTGCACCGCACCGAGATCAGCCTTCTGGAGCGCGGCGAACGGATGCCCCGCGTCGACACGGCGGTCCGGATCGCCGGCAGCCTCGGCGTGCCGCTTGACGACCTCGCAGTCGGCTTGGAGTGGAGGCCCGGCTACACGATCGTCGTGCCCGGCGAATGGGACGTAGTCGAGCGGCCAGGATCGAGCAACGGCGAGATACCAGCGGGCGAATCCTGATGGCCGAACCGGCCGCCGCATTCAGCTTCGAGGCCAAGGCACGCTTCGCCGACAACCTCTATCGCGCCCGCGAGCGCGCCAAGCTGTCTCAGAAGGAAGCAGCAGAACGAGCTGCGCTCAACCGTCCCAGGCTCGACAAGATCGAGGGCGGGGAAGTCATTCCCAGCTTCGACGTTCTGATCCGACTCGCCGGCACCTACTCAACATCCGTAGGCGATCTTGTCGAGGGCGTCACCTGGCAGCCTGGCTGGTCGAGGACCTCGTATCAGGCGATGAGTTGACCGCGTGTACTTAGCTTGGGGGCATTGCCGCCCTGTTCGCCTTCAACCCGCTCAGAGTTGGACCTTCTTCATGTATCCCTTCTAGCTCTCGGTACGGCACATGCTCGGTATAGGGTCACGCCTAGCCATGTCCAATCAGCCCGCAGCGGATGAGTTCATCGATGATCGATCGATCGAAGAGAAAGCCGACGATCGCTTCCGCCACGAGGATGTCGTCGCCGAGCTAGCCCACCTCGTTGACAGCCGCGAGGCCCAGACGAACATCGCCCTGTTCGCACCATGGGGAAGCGGCAAGACGGGCATCTCGAAGCTCCTGCGCTCGCGACTTGAAGACAAGAAAAAGGGGCGCCGCTACGTCTACTTCGATGCTTTTAAGCACCGCGACACGTCGCTGCGACGGAGCTTTCTGCGAGCCGTCGCCGCCGGTCTCGGCGAGGACCCTGCCGAGATTGATGCGCTCTCCAAGGAAGAAATAACCCAAGAACTGGGCAGCTCGGATTGGAAGCGTGTCGCAAAGTTCGTCGCTGGAGCCCTGGTAGTCGGGATCGTGCTCATGGCTCTCCTGAGCCTTGTCCTCGCCTGGATTCGTCCCGAGGCTCCACACGAAACCTTCGGCGAGAGCTTCGTCACGATGTTTACCCGACTGAGCGGCGTCGCGACTCTCGTCGCGGCCCTGATCGGCGTCGTTGTCAGCGGTCTACTCGGAGGGGTAACGGCGACCCGCAAGCAAACGCCGCTGTCAGAGGACGATGAGTTTGAGGACGCCTTTGGTCAGCTTGCCAAGAAGGCCAAGCGGCTCGTGATCTTTATTGACGAGCTCGACCGCTGTGCGGCCGATGAGGTGGTCGAAACCCTTGAGACGATGCGCGTTTTCCTCGACGTCCCGAACTGCATCTTTATTGCAGCCGCCGATCGGCAGGCGCTCGAGGCCGCGCTACGGCGAAAGGCTCGACAAGAGACGCCAGCCGACGAAGTTCACCCTTACTTCAGTAGCGCTGGCGCCTATGTCGACAAGATCTTTCAGTTCCAGATCGCACTGCCGCCTCTGCGCTGGACTGACACTGGCGAGTTCGCCGAGAACCTTGTAAGGAATCGGGGGGGTCTTTGGAAAGAACTACGAGAACGCGACGAAATGCAGGATGTTCTAACTGCACTGATTCCCACTCATGTAACCAGCCCGCGCCGGGTCAAGGTGCTGCTGAACTCATATGTGATCGCCCACCGGCTCGCTGAACGGCGCGCCGGCGCCGAGGAAATGGCCGGTCTATCCGGTCGCGCCGCGGCTCTTGCACAGCTTGTCTGTCTAGGTGCCGAGTTTCCCCTTTTTGCAGATGAGCTTGAGCGCTTCCCCGAACTGCCAGCGGCGGCCCTGGCAGTTGCTGAGAGGAATCAAGAGAACAACCTGCGGACCTCGGCTCCCGAGGTTTGGGAGCGTGCAGTCGACTTCATTGACCGGGGACGACCCCTCGTGCCGCTTCTATACGGCGCGCGACCAAACGGGGAACTAACGGAGGACGGACTGGAGCCACCTAACGACGGGGACAACCCAAATGAGGGCGACGGCACCAACCCGCCTGAGGAGTCCTAGCAATGAGTGGAAATGAGAGTGGGGTCGACGCGATTGTCGCCCGACAGCGACAAGACCTGGTCGCTTACCTGACCCGGGTCAGAAACCTCCCGGCGCCCACGCGCGACCTCGTCTTCATGCATAGCGAAGCTGGCGTCGCAAGTGGCCTTGAGGCTGCCTCATCAGATCGATTGGCAGCAATGGCGCGCAACGGTCAGAGCGAGGGCCTTGCGGATCTGCTCGACAAACTGCCCATCCCCCAACAGGAGGCCGCGGTCGCAACCCTCGCGCGCTGGTCTGGGATTTTTGCCCTTGCGCCCGAGCGCAAAAACGCGGTAATGGTCCTGCTTGCCGCCACTGCCGCAGTCGGGGAACTAAGCGCCGAGACGACTGCATTGGTAACTGGCGCCGTCCTCTCATCCCCTGGTGATCTGCCCGCGGGAGCCCTTGGAGACATGGTCCGCCTCGCCCGACGTTGTCGACCACCTCAGCGCAGGCAGCTAGTCACGAAATTGAAAGAACGAAACGATGTTGTGGAAGATCCGTCCGCCCGAGCCGCTCTTGTCGCGAGCTTCCCGGAGTTCAATAACGCCGACGATCTCTACGGCGTAGCGATGGCAACGGCAATCGGCCAGATTGACCGAGAGGCCACGAAAGAACTCTTGACGCTTCCCGAATCCGAGCAGGCGAAATTGCTCAAACAGGCCGAACCCACGGTGCAGGGATGGATCAATGCGGCGAAGGAGAAAGCCGACAATCCGCCAGAGGGAGAGGAGCCTGAGAGCACGGCGAGCGTCAACGGATGGCTGTTGCCTGCACTCCAGATCTTGGAAGACTCCGCGATCGCCGTCACAAGATTCGCGATCTGGCTACTCCGAGCAGGAAACCCCCAGTCCGACGCGGAGGTACAAAATCGGCTGAACCTTCTCACCCCTGTCAGCGACCCTGAGCTACTTCGGCTCATGCTTCAACGAATGCGAACCGTTTCCTCAGTCGACCGCGAAGCCTGGCTTGAGGCGATCGATCCGTCCGCCATTGACACCGATGCCGTTGCGGAGTTCGACTCCGCCGCTAGACAGATGTGGAGCGAACGGATAGCGCCCGAAGCCGACCCCGCCAGCTTCGGCAGCATGTTGGATCGTCTCGCCGTTCTCTCAAAAGAACTCCCCGTCGAGGAGAAGAATTTCCCGCAGGTCGACGCGGCAATTGGGGAGGCGACTCAAAACCCTATGCAGAGCGAGGAAGCGGCGCAAGAGTTTCTCCGAATCTCAACCGCTGCAAATGAATTTGTAGATCATGAGTTGGCGGACACGACCCAGTGTGCCGATCGTTTTATCGTCAGCGCAGCCTCAGCGATGGCTGTATTGCCAATAGGCGAGCTTGATCAGCTACCCCAGTTGCGTTCCGCAGTTAGCCACCTACTACACGATTGGCTCTCCGACGCTTCCCCAGCAGCACTCCAGACGCTACGCGAGGCAGCAACTCAGGAACCCGAGGCACGACTCGACGCGACGAAGGCAGAAGCACTTCTCGGTGCCGCCGGCCGACTACGGGAGCAAGGCGAGGAAATTTCGTCTCCCCTTGACGCCAACGCCATCGGAGAACTTGGACGCGACTACGGTGAAGGAGCCGACGGAGCGCTCATAGCCTGGCTGGCTTACTTTGACGAGGACGGGCTCTGGTCTGTGCTCGCGCCAATTTGGGGAACGCAGATATCACCCGCAGTAAGGCAGGGCTTTGAGGCGGCCGCGAAACAGCTTCCGGAGCCTCAACATCAGAAGCTCGCAGAAGCCGCCTTCGATCAGAGCCTGAGTACCAGCGCGCCGCCCGCAGCGAACTGGGAGGCAATTGCACTCCCAGAGCTGAGCGGTAGCTGGGTGGTCAAAGCGCTTGCCCAGCGAAAGCCCGGCGAAGATCTCGAGCGCTGGCGGATTTTGCTGGAGATCGCGCGCCAGAGGGTCCTGAGCGGAAAAGCGAGAACGCTGGCCGCCAACGAACTCCTGAAACCGCTCGCGGCGCTTGACTCCGATTCCGCATTTGAACTTGCGCTCGGCAATCTGGAGCTCGCCAGTAAGGACAGTGGTGAAGAGATGCTTGCCGGACTAGAACTGACGGGCGACCAAACGCGCCTCGTCGAGGCTAAGGTCAAGCAGCTTGGCTGGAAGAAAAGTGCAATCTCAAGGCTCCTCGGCAGTCTTGTAGGCAGCGACGGAGAGCCTGCAAAAGACGAGTCCGAAGAAACCTGACCGTTTCCCCGCCGACCATATGGCGAACGAAGCTGCGCTCGCTCAAGCCGGGTGTCGACCACCAGGAGCAGGTGGACCACAACTTCGACGACGAGATCGTGGGTATCGGCTGGGGCATCGAGACGCTGCCCGACGGCGCCTCTTTGAAGGACGTTTTGGCGGCGATCAGCTCCCAACCTGGCTGGACCAAGGATGCAGTCCACACGGTTCGCCGCTTCGGCGAGGACGCCGAGATCGGCGACTACATCTGGACGCGGGACCTCCACGGCCGCTTTCGGCTCGGGCGCATCGCCGGGCCCTACCGCTACGAGAACACCGAGCTCGCCAAGCGCACCGACACCCATCAGGTGCGCGACTGCGAGTGGGCGAATCAGCCGCTCAGCGACCTTGAGGTGCCAGGGGCAGTCATCCGTGGTTTCGTCGGCACCTCGACGAGCTTCAGCCGTATGTGGGACGAGGGGGCGCGCATCTACACGGCATGGCTTTGGGAGAAGCTTCGTGGGCGCGACCCGGCTCCACTCAGCTTCACGCACTTAGAGATTCTCCGGCAGCTTGAGCCCTACGATCTTGAGGATCTCGTCTACACCTGGATGCAAGTTGCCGAGGACTACCTCGCACTACCGAAGGCGAGGCGAACCGATACCCCCGCCTATGAGTGGACGATGCTGAACCGAAAGACCTTCGCGCCAGCGATCGTCCAGGTGAAGTCGGGTAACGAGGCCGTCGACCTTGAGGCGCTCGCGGCCGCCGCACCCAACGCCGAGACCGTCCTGTTTGCATGCTCGGCGAGCGGCCAGTTCACTGGGCATCCGCCCAGAGAGATCCGCTGCATCTCGCCCACCAAGCTCGTCGACTTCGTGCATGAACACGAGCGGCTGCTCCCACCGCGTGTTCGCACCTGGTTCGACCTCGCAAAAGGCTGAGTGGCCTTCAGCGTTCCATGTCGGTGCCAGCCGGGACCCAGAGACCCTGCGTTGCCCGCGTCGCCGCCTCGATTGCCGCCGTCGATGACAGCAAGTCCTCGGGCCTAATGTCCTCGACCCGGACGATCTGCTTTTCCACCTCCTGCGCTCGCTCTGGTGGCACCGCTCCCGTCGCGGCATAGGCGTGCTCGTGCCAACCCTCGGGCACGCACTCTGTAGGAACTGCGGTCACGAACGCTCCAAACGCAGCGGTGATCTCAGGTCCGATCCCGAGCACTTGCCAGCCCTTCTCGTCCTCGGAAACGTCGAGTCGGTTGTAGCTCAGGTGGACCATCTCCTTGCCAACGCGGCCCTTCACCTGCGAGAGTCGCTCGGACATCGTCGGCGCCTTCCACTCGCCGACATAGTCGGAGGCGATCGCGTCGGTGTCCTTCATCGGCTTGTCGAGCCATAGGAAGTCGATCAGATTCCGGGAGTGGACCCCGAAGCTCTCAAGCAAGGCGTTCTCCACGATCGGGTCGTCCTTGTGGTGCCGGTTCATGAGCTTGACCGTCACCTCGTAGAGCATCCCGGCCTCGTAGAGCAGGTGCTCCTCCGCGAAGCGGCGCAAACGGTCCACTGGTGGGCGCTGGCGGGTCATTGCCGGGCCCCGTTGCCGCCGACCGAGGACAGCGCGGCGCCGGCGAGAGGCTCGCCGTTGACGCGGGGTTCTTCCTCCGCTTCCATCGTCTCAGCGTAAGGGCGAGGGCGGCTAGTCCTCCCGGTCGCCCGCGCCCTCCGCTACTGAACAGGCAACGATTCATCGGCGAATTCGTGGGACAGATTCCCTCCTCATTCGACTAGAGGGCATGAGCCCGGAACCCGACCGAGCATGAAATCTAAATTTTTGCCGGAAAACGCCTCCTCAAACGACGGATAGGTATGAGGCGAAAAACCGAAAGTTATTCACGAATTGGGGGGTCCACTTTCGCTGCTCGGCCCCCTGTTGTTGTAGATGCGGAATTCGCGACGCAAAACCACGCCTCAAACGACAAAGAGATATGAGGCAAGCAGCCCGACCGTCGCTGCGGCAAATGTCGGATTCGTCACACAAGACGGTCCACTTTCGCTGCTTCTTGCTCCGTATAGGTGTGAGCCCCTTTTACGGAAATCCAAGCCGGGCATCGCAATGGGTCGCCTGGGCGGTTCAACTGCCGGGCCGACCGTCAGGTCGCCCCTCGGTTCGCCGGGATGCAGTCGCGAAAGCGCCAGATTCGGCAGTACGGCGCCGATTGCGGGACCTGCGCTTTGCCGACATACCTACGTGACCCAGAGGTCGGTGCATGATGGGTGAGGATCGCTCCGACCCGCGGCCCATGCTGGCGCTCTTCGCTCTGCTCATGGCCGCCGCCATCTGGCGCGCCATGTCGGGCATCCGCGTCGATCAGCTCCTCGCCTCCGCGGCGTCGCTCGCGCCCATCGCTATTGGCACCCCCGCTATCGCCTCCGCGCTGGCTACACAACGCTTCCTCGCCACGCGCCGCACGCTTGCGACGCGAACCGCTGCGGCGATCGTGCCGGCCGACGAGTTCGACGCTAAGCCCGAGGCCGTCCTGCGTATCGCCGCTGAGCTGGCCCGGGCCGATCGCAGCGTGCGCGGCTGGTTCGATCGCCGCGCCTGCGCGCTGCGGGTGCGGCTGACCAACGACGGTGAGGGCCGTCTCGTCTACCTGCTCGAAGTGCCGGCCCGCTCCCGCCAGCTCCTGCGCAACGCCCTGCGAGGCTATGAGGGAGTCGATCTGCGCGATGCGGCAGAGGTTGCCCCCGAGCCCGACAGGCCCGGCGAGGTCACGCTGCGCACCGAGTTGACCCTGGCCCGCCCGAGTGTCGAACCCCTGGCCCGGCTCGACAACGAGCCCGATCCGCTTCAGCCCTTCGCCGCGGCGATGGCCTCGCTTCGTCCGAAAGACCGCGAGCGATCAACGATCTGCCTCGACTTGCTGCCAGCAGCGGGGCGCCGCCGCTCGCGCCTGCGGCGCCGTTTGAAGCGGCAGGCGCGGCGGGCACACGGCGAACGGCGCAGCCTTATGGAGGTGCTCGACGGCGAGCGCCGCCGCGACACCGCCAACCCCGCCGAGTTGATCGACCGCCGCCTGGTCGGCCAGGCTCTCGACGCGAAGCTGCGCGATGCCGGCCCGCTCTTCGAGGCGCAGATCCTGCTCCGCGCTCAGGCCACCGAGCGCCCTCGCGCGAAGCTCGCGATGCAGAGCCTGCTCGCCGCCTTTGAGCCGTTCGCCGCACAGAACTGGCTGCGCCCAGCCGGGCTCGGGATCGGCGATGCCGTGTTCTTCGGCTCGGACTTTCCGACGCGCAAGCGAGGCTTCGACCGCCGTCTCTCCTCGGGCCTCTTCCGGCCAGCACGCCGCAGCATCCTCACCGCCCGCGAGGTGGCGGGCTTTCTAAAGCCGCCGACCGTCCACTGCGTCGCCGAGAACGTGCTGCGCTCCGGCACGCTCCTGCCGGCACCGCCGAAGCTGCCGACCTTCGAGAAGACCAAGGACGATTTGATCCCGCTCGGCCGGATCGTCGGGGAGGGCGGCGAGCGGATCGTCGGGGTCCGCACCGCCGACACCTTCTTCTCCTACGTCGCCGGGCGCAGCCGCTACGGCAAGACCGAGACTGCCATCACCCAGTTCGTTCACCTGGTCCGCTCCGGCCACGGCGATCTCTTCCTCGACCCCCACGCCGACGCCCTGGAGCGGACCAGGCCCTACCTGAACGATCCCGACCTCATCGGGCGAGTGGTCGAGATCGACCTCAGCTCGGCGCGACCGCAAAGCCTGCCCGGCTGGAACCTCTTTGAGCTGAACGGCAGCGGGAGCGCCGCGGCCGAGTCGCGGGTGGAGGCGATCGTCGATGCCTTCGCCGCAACCCTGCGATGGGGCGAGCAGAGCACCCGCGCCATCAACCTGACCACGCAGGCCGCGGGGGCGCTGGCCAGGATCGTACCGGTCCTGCCGCCCGAGTTGGCGCCGACGATCTTCCAGCTCCCCACCCTGCTCTCCAACGAGCGCTGGCGCGCCGCCGTCCTCCCGTTCCTGCCCAAGGCTTCGCAGGGGTTTTTGGATCGACCGCTTCCCGCTGCTCGCTCAGGAGGCGATTACCCCTGTGACCAACCTGGTCGACCGCCTGCGTCACTCGACGCCGATCAGCGCCCTGCTCGGTCAGAGCCAGAGCACCTACCGGGTGCGCGAGGCGATGGACAGCGGGGAGATCGTCCTCGCCTGCCCAGGCTCGGGCGGCACCCGCGAGCGCCTGCTCGCCAACCTGCTCCTCTTCGACTTGTTGCACGCGGCGCGCACGAGGTCCGAGCTTGCTCCCGCTGCCCGTCGTCCTTTCTGGGTCTTCCTCGACGAGGTCCAGAGCTACGACGGCGCGGCCTCGGGCAACGTCGCCGCGCTGCTGGAGCAGAGCGCCAAGTTCGGGCTCCGCGCGGTCGTGCTGCCAGAACCCCGAGCGACTGAACCCGCAGACGTTGAACGCGCTCACCACCAACCGCTCGCACCTGCTCGCCACCGCGCTGAACTCGCAAGCCGCCGCCCTGCTCACCAAGGAGTGGGCGGGCCAGCCCGACCCGGCCGCGCTGACCAAACTCGGCCGCTACCGCTTCGTCGCCCAGGTCACCCACCGCGGCGAGCTGAGCAAGCCCTTCGCCCTCGGCAGGATCAGGGTCGAGGACATTCTCGGAGCGCCGGCAGCTCACGACCATGCGCCGGCAGGCGTAGCCGCGGCCCGGATGCAGGTCGGCGAGGTGATCGCCCACCTCGAAACGCTCGACGCCCGCATCCTCGCCAAGCTCGAGGAGCTGAGGCGCAAGCCGGACGCCGCCGAACGATCGACGCCGGCAGGCGAGGATGGCGCGGCCCACCCGGTTCCGCTTTGGGCGCCAACCGGGGAGGGCGGGCCACCGTGACCGATCTCGCCACCCTCCGATCGGCGTGCTCGGAGACGGGGATCGAGGTGATCGCCTCGCTCGCCCAGCACCGCATCCTCACCGCCGCCCAGGTGCGGTCCATCCACCTCCCCGATGGCAGCTACCGCTGGGCGCAGAAGGTCTTGTCCCGGCTCGGAAAGGCGGGCCTCGCCGGCTACATCGAGACTCCCCACGGCTCGCCGCGCCGACTCTGGCACGTCACCGAGCGCGGCGCTCGACTGGCGCGAGAGGCCAGCGTCTTGGACGGCGAGCCGCGGTTGATCGGCGCAGAGGACGCAGCCGGGGCGCTTCAAGCGCACACGCTCGCGGTGAACGACTCGGCGATCTGCTTCCTCGCCGCCGCCCACAATCGGGGGGACGATTTCGGCCCCTTCGCCTGGCGACAGGAGGTATCCCACCCGCTCAACTACGGGCGCGGTCGGCGGAGGCGCGCGCTGATCGCCGATGCCGTCTTGACCTATCTGCGTCTCGACCGCAACGGGGTCGCGATCGAGCAGCGCTTCTTGGAGATCGACCGCGCCACCCTCTCGGTCGATCGCCTCGCCGCCGAGCTGGTTCGTTACGCGGAGCTGTACCGCTGGCCGGCGAGGGCGGTGAGCCGCTGTGGCGCCTGCGCCATCCGGTCTTCCCGCCGGTCCATTGCGTCCTCGCCGGAGGGTCGCGAGCGGCTCTGGAGCGCCGCCGCTCAACCGCCATCGCTCTGTTGCGAAGCGATCCCCAGCTTGCCCGCGCGCCGGAGGTGGCGATCTCCTTCTGCCTATTCAGGATCTGCAAGCCAAAGGCCCCGTTCGCCCCTATCTTCCGCGACTTCCGCAATCCCGACCAACCGATCGACTGGCTTGGAGCCAACGCCGCTTGCGACCACGGGCGAATGGAGCTAAACGTGTCGGGCAGAGTCAGCGGCGGCCAACCCACGACCGTCGCGCCGCGACCCCGATCGGCGACCTGAGGGCCAGCATGTCGATCGAGCAGGCAACCCGGATCGGCCCTGGACGATCAGCTTCGTCGCGAGCAGGCGAAGGCGGTCTTCGACCTGCTCGTCGCCCATCAACGCAATGGCCACTAATCCCTAGAGAGTCAGAGATTTGGGTGCTAATATCCTCTATATGTCTGACGTAGATCACGATGCGCTCTACATACAGGCAGAGGCGCAGGCCGGGTATTTCACTGCCCAGCAGGCGATAAACGCCGGCATGGACCGCAGCACGCTGCGCTATCACGCTCGGCCCGGAGGTCGCTACGAGCGGGTGCGCAGAGGGCTCTACCGGCTGCGGCATTTCCCCTCCAGCCCCTACGAGCACATCATGGCGGCCTGGCTCCCGCTTCGCGATGCAGGCGCTGTGGTCTCACACGAGAGCGCCCTTGAACTCCACGGGCTATCCGACGTGATCCCCAACGCCGTTGACCTCTCGCTGCCGCGCGCAGAGCGAGGTCAACGGCGCCGTGTCGGCGTCCGCCTTCATACGCTGAACCGGCCGCCGACGAAAGCCGAGGCCCACGACCTCGCCGGCCTGCCGGTGACCAGTCCGGAGCGCACGATCGTCGATGTGCTCGAAACGGGCACGCAGCCCGAGCAGATCGAGATGGCGATCCGCCAAGCCCTGGAGCGCGGGCTGACCACGCCGCGCCGACTGCGGGAGGCGGCATCGTCCCGCCCGGCGCGGGTCCGCAAGTTCATCGAGCGCCGACTGGAGAAGGTGCCAGCGTGAGATACCAGGACGCACCGGCATTTCGCCAAGCGCTTGAGCAGCGCCTCAAGGATCGGGCCGATGGCGACGGCGCGCGTCTCGTCCGCGATCGCAAGCGTGTCGCTTTCGACCGACTGCTCGCTCGACTCCTCGCCGTAGCCCATAAGCAATGGCTGCTGAAGGGTGGCTTCGCGCTTGACCTGCGCCTCGCTGCGCGTGCGAGGAGCACGAAGGACATCGACATCGAGTGGCGGGCCGACGAGGAGGAGCTGCTCGATTCGCTGCTCGATGCGGCAAGTCACGATGCCGGTGACTTCTTCTCCTTCGCGATCGAGAGGACGGGCGAACCCGAGGATCGCCTTGGCGGCAGTCACCGGTTCCGGGTTTCGGCGTCCCTGGCGGGACGCCCGTTCGAGACCTTCTTGCTCGATGTCGGCTTCCGAGCCGACGACGCGCTGGCGACCGAGACGCTTCGCACCGAGGATCTTCTCGGCTTCGCGGGAATCGAGCCCGTCGAGGTCGACGCCGTTCCACTGGAGCTCCAGGTGGCGGAAAAGCTTCACGCCTACACCCGCACTTACGAGGGCGGGCGCACGAGCACTCGCCCCAAGGACTTGATCGACCTCGCGCTGATCTCCGAGCTCTCGCACCTCGACGCAGCCTCCTTGCATAGCGAGATCGAAACGATCTTCGGGCTGCGCGATACCCACTCAGCACCCAAAGCACTGCCCTCTCCCCCTGCCGAATGGGCGACGCCGTTCCGCCGCCTCGCCAAAGAGGTCGGGGTACCCGGCGAACTCACTGCGGGACACCGCGACGCGGCTGCCCTGCTCGACCCAGTCCTGTCTGGAGAGATCGCCGCGGGGAGATGGGACCCGACCCAGCAACGCTGGGCCACAGATAAGCCGAAGACGGAAAGGAGCACCTGATGCGACGCTTCGCCTGGTACGGCCGACTCTCAACCAAGGACAAGCAGGACCCGACCATCTCCTTCCCCTCCCAGCGCAACGAGTGCGCCGAGAAGGCCGAAGAGTTGGGTGGCCGAATCGTCTGCGACTTCACCGACCAGGAGGCCGGACGCCGCGACGATCGGGTCGGCTGGAGCGAGCTGGTCCGCGAGGCCAAGGAGCCAGACGCGCGGCGCTTCGACGCAGTGATCGTCTACTCCACCTCGCGCCTCAGCCGCGAGCTGTTCCACGCCCTCGCCTACGAGCGCGAGCTGGGCCGGGCCGGGCCGGTGTCGAGGTCTTCTACGCCCGCAGCGCCGGGGATCAGACCAGCCCCGAGGGTCGGCTGATCCGCCACATGTTCCAGGCTCTCGACCAGTTCGAGGTCGAGAAGCTGGGCCGCGAGGTGCGGCGTGGGCAGACCGAGAACACCCGCCAGGGATACCGCAACGGCGGTCGCGCGCCTTACGGAAACCGACTGCGGCACGAGGCCCATCCCGATCCGCGCCGAGCCCGCACCGGAGACACGAAGTCGCGGCTGGCCCGCGATCCCGAGCAGGCGCCGGTGATCGTCGAGATGTTCCAGCGCTTCCTCTCCGGCTCGGGCTACAAGGAGATCGCCGACCACGTCAACCGCCCCGGCGGCCCTCCCCCGCCCCGCCACGTCGATTCCAAGCGCAACACGTCGGGGAAGTGGTCGAAGACGACGAACCGCTCGATCCTCGAAAACCACGTCTACACCGGGCGCCTCTACTGGAACCGGCTCGACTTCCGCGCCGTCACAGCGGTCGATGGTCCGACATCTGGTACGCCTTGTGCCGGTCAGCGCCGACCGGGTCGCTGGTCGGCTTCTTCGGCGTCTTCTGTCAGGCCTGCAGCTTCCTTCTGCCGGTGAGCGCACGTGTGCGCTCAGGCCGGCACACCGAGTGCATCCATGAGATCAGTCACGCCAGTCGACCTCGAAGTGCCCGATTGGCTCGTCGAAGCCCTTCACTGCGAGGGGCCCCGCGTCGGAGAACCGGATTCCCTTCCCGCGGCAGAGGTCCTGCACCCCGGATGAGACGACGATGCAATCCGGCCGTGCGCATGCGCACAGTCGCGCGGCCTGCTGCACGGCCGCTCCGAAGAGATCGTCCTGCTCGGTAACGGGCTCTCCCGCGGCAACCCCGATGCGCACCCGTAGTCCCGAGTGCCCACCGGCATTGAGCTCTCCCAGCGCCCGCTGGATCTGCACCGCCGCGCCGACCGCCCGGGACGCCGCGTCGAACGCCGCCATGATCCCGTCCCCGGTGTGCTTGACTTCGCTGCCCCCGAACCGCGCCAGGCCGGCACGCACTATCGAGTCGTGCTGGCGGACCAGCTGCATCGCCTCGCGATCGCCCAATCGCTGGGTGAGACGAGTGGAGTCGACCATGTCGGTGAAGAGGATCGCCCGGAAGGCGCTTTCCACGTAGGGCTCGCCCGGAGGGTGAGTATTGAGCCGTCCGAAGAACCCCCGAACGCCCGCCTCGTCGACCTCGACCACGTTCAGCGGAAGCATCCCGTGCGAGTCCCTGTGGGCTGCCTCGACGGACTCCTTATCGGGACTCTCGACGAGGCAAAAGGCACTGCCGGCCTCTTCTTCGAACCAGTAGGTGACGAAGCGCACCCCGAACCTCTCTTGCAGCTCAAGATCGCGCAGGTGAGCGGTGGCGATATCGGCAGCCGTCGCGTCCGGAAGGTCGTGACGATCCATGTAGAGCGGCATCGGGATTCACTGTACTCCGCGACGGCGTACGCATCCCGCGGCATCGTCCTCGGCTGCCTGGCCCGCCAACCCCAGACGCACCAAGGTGGCCCGGGCGAGCATACGCCGGGTGCCGGCGACGCCGCTGATCGAGCGAGCGGCGAAGTCCTCGAGCCGCCCGGCGAGCTCGGGGTCGCGGGCCGCGGTCGAGTAGATCAGCTTCTCGACCGGCGAGAACCGCCTCCCGCTCGAGTAGTCGGAGATGAGCCAATGATGGGCACCGAGCTCGCGGCGGTGGCGCCGCCGGTAGGCCCGCAGCGCTCGATCGAGCTCCCGATCTGATCCGCGCAGAGCCGGCCCGACCTCCTCGGCCAGCCAATCCGCCGACTGGAAAGCCCAGCCACAGCCGACGCCGAAGAGCGGGTCGGATGCCTGGGCGGCGTCGCCGACGAACGCCATCCCCCGTGCCGCCGCCGGGCGGGTCGTGCTCGGCATCTCGATCTTCCCAAACCATTTCGCGACCGGCCGGGCGTCGTCGAGTGCCGGAGCATCTTCGAGGCCCCGGAAGTGGGCCCGGACGGCGGGCTCCGGATCGCCGCGGAACTCGTCCAGGCGCCGCTTGGACAGCATCACGGCGACCATCGTGACGCCCTCCTCGTTGGGCTGGATGTAGGCGATGTCGGGGTCGCTGAATCAGATCATCCCCCGCTCGGGATCGGCAAGCGGCACGTCCCTGAAGTAGGAGAAGTAGACGAAGCGCCTGTGGGGTCGGACGCGCGCGGGGACCCTCGCCATCTGGGCCAGCTGCGAATCGCGCCCGTCGGCCCCCACCACGAGCCTTGCCCTCAACAGCCTCTCCTCGCCGCCGGATCCGGAGACGCGGACGCCGTCGACCCGTCCCTCTCCCTGGAGTCCGACCGCCGTCTGGCCGGGCAGGTACTCGACCCCCGGGGTCCCGATCGCCTGCTCGCGCACGATCGGGTCGAGGGCCGAGCGTCGCAGGTTCCAGCCGCGCAGTCCCCGATCCGGCGGCCGTATCCACCCGTAGCGCGTCCAGATGTCGGCCTGGACCCGGACGGCGCCCGCGCTGCGGAGCGCCGGCAGGACCCCGAGGCGCTCCATCGCGGGCACGGCGCCAGCCTGGATGTTGTGGGTGCAGATGACCTTGTAGGCGTCGCGCGCCGGGCGCTTCTCCACCAGCGCGACCCGGGTCCCATGAAGGGCGAGCAGGCGAGCGGCGGCGCAGCCGGCCAGACTGCCGCCTACGACGACGACGTCGTACCCGTGCCTGCCCCGATCCGTATCGCTTGGCATGGGGCGACCCTAGGAGGCCCAAGCACCGATGTCCATGACCTGATCTGACCCAATTCGGGATTCCCGATCGGTTCCAGGTTTCCGACGGCATGGTCAGGACTGACCATCGTCGCTTTCCGGAACCCGATGCCTGCCCGTAGCGAAGACCGTCGCGGCCACACGTACCCTCCGACCATGACCTGGCCGGCGAGCGGACCGCGGCGCGAAATTCCGACGGCGACAGAGGAGGACCGGTGAAAGACGGCCTGGGCCCTGACGACGACAGGAGACGACAGCGGCATGAAACCCAGTGACATAGCCTTCTACGCTGCGGTCGCGACGATCGTTCCGGTGTTCCTCGTCGCCTATATCGTGGGCGTCCGAGGAACGATTGAGAAGCTCGAGGAGGGCTACGCTGAAGCCTCCCGACGATTTGAGGAGCGAATCCGCGAGGGGGTCGAGCAACGAGATGCCAGGCGCCTCTCGAAGCCATGGGTGCGACCATCCTCGGGACCGTCCTTCAGATAGGGGCCTCCTGATTTTCAGCATCGCGGTCTTCATGCCGGCCGCCGCGGAGTACGCGTCCCTCCACGCTCTTTACGCGGGGCACGCGGGGTCGAGCTCGAGGACGATCGCCCTGGTCGGAACGCTCGTCGCCGGGGGGATCGTCGTCGCGCCGCTCGCACTCGGTTTCGCCAGGATGTACAACCCTCTGGCCGGTGTCATCGCACCCGCTCGCATCCTCATCGGGCAGCTCCGGGGGGGAGAGGGAGAGGGTGTACCGAGGTCGAGGAAGATCCCGATTCTTCGTTGACCAAGGTGATCGTCCCCCGAAGGCCCCGCCCCCAGGCGGACGGACCCGAAGTCGAGTTGTTCGGGTTCGGGTTCGACCCACGGACCGATGGCGTGGCCTTCGAAATCGACCCTTTGAGCCTGTGGTCCGAGATGGCGTGGCTTTCGGCGTCCTCGACCGCGGTCTCTAGTTCCAGCCGGAAATCCCGAAGCAGGAAGAGGCGCTGCCCCGACCTGAGACCTCGGCCACCCCTTAGGCGGACGGCCAGGCCACTGAACAGCTCCAGCACGCGATCCGCGAGCGTGAGAAACAGAAACCTCGCCAGCAACCTCATGGTGCTTGAATCGGTCGATCCTCGCCGATCAGCTTGAACTCGCCGGCCTCGCCGGGAAGCTTGAGCCCCTGGCCCCATCCGATTGGGACCTCGACCTGGATCCCGAGCTACGCGAGTCGAGTACAGGGTTCCGGGACGGCAGCTGGCGCATCCGCTGGCCTGTCGACCCCCGCGAACTCGCGGAGGAAATCGCGCAGTGATCCACCAGAACGTGATCAAGCGCAGGGCCGACGAAATGCTCGTCGCGCTTGCGGACGACGTACGGGCGGCGAAAGTACTCCTCCCACAGAATGGTCCGATCTCGGTGATTAGCGCTCGGTCGAGGGGAGCAGGCCGAGGGCCGGATACGAGCTGAGTCAGATCTCGGCGCCGAGGACCTCCGCGATCTCGCGTCGCGACATCGGCAGGAGACGGAAGCGCTCAAGCGGCGCGGTACGCAGCCAGGCTAGGGCCCCATCGCGGTCGAGCTCGTCGTCGTAGAGGTAGTCGCTGAGTGCGAGGACCGTGGTGCGGGTGAGGCCGAGCCCGATCAATGAGACATCGGTCGGCCGCGACACCCCAAGCTCCAGCATCAGAGTGAGTGTTTCGGGGTCGACGAGGAGGCTCTCCCCGCGGCGGGCGAGGAAGACCTCGTGGACATCCAGATAACAGGCTAGGTATTTAGGGGCGGAGAAGCGGGCGACTTCCTCGACGTCGTCCATCGTCTCTCGGATCAATTTGGGGACATCGGCCTTGCCCTTCTTTTCCAGCTGATAGTCGATCCGCTCCTCGATCAGCCGCCGCAGGGGATAGCCGCGCATCCAGTTCCGCACCAGAATGCCGAGCATCGCGCACCTGGGATCGGTGCCGAAATCGGCGCCGAGATAATCGCGCGACCGCGAGAGCGCCTTGGCATAACTGAGCCTCGCCTCCTCGCTCTCGGGCGGATAGATCATCAGCTTCGCCGGCTCGGGGTGGCCGCGGAAATAGTCGAGGAGCACCTGCATCGCGCGTGGGGAGATCCCGGGATGGCGGGCGATCAGGTCGGGAGGAAGCTCCACGCGCTCGACCGTCTCGCGCAGAGTGCCTTCGAGTCGCTCCAGCCGTTTCCCGCCGAGGGTGATACCAGGGATCTCATTGAGCTCGACGCCCTGGAGGACCCGCGTGGCCAGGAAGCTGTAGACGGAAGTCCGAAGCGGATCAGCGCGTGCAGCGACGGCGGGGTCCTCGGCGCGGGCGAAACCTTCGAGCGCCTCCACGTCGGAGAGGACCTCTCCGGAGGCGAAGGAGATCGGCTGGCGGCGGCGGTCACGCGGCAGGTTCGGCCAGACCGAGGGATCGGTGTCGAGGCAGATGACGTTGCCGCGGAACTCCTTGCCCCACCTGCCAGCACGACCGGCAAGATTCCAGAAGTCGGGGATGCTCATGGGCGTCCCCTTCCCCCGCTTCGGGCCGCGGGCGAAGATGTTCCGACAGGGCAGGTTCACCCCCTCAAGCAGCGTCGAGGTGCAGACGAGGTAGCGGAGGACGCCATCCTTGAAGAGCCGCTCGATCTCGGCGCGGATAAGCGTCGGCATGTTTCCGTAGTGGAAAGCGACGCCGTTCTTGAGCACGTCGGCGAGGCGGTATTCGCCGTGCACCGTGTCCTTGGCGAGCTCGCGCAGGTCTTCGATGACCTTGACCTCCTCGGCCCCCACCTCGGGCAAGCCCTCCGCGATCTGCACGGCGGTGTCTTCGGCTTCCGCAGCGAAGTTGACGTAGACGACGTTGCCGGTCGAGACGCCGCCTATCCCAAGCGCGACCAGCGGCAGGCGCTTTTTCACCGAGGTGGTCCGGCCCGCGAGCTCAACGTAGCCAACCGGTTGGGCCTCGCCGTCTGAGATCAGCTCAACCTCCCATCTCCTAGAGTCGCCAGGGTGGGGGTTCGCCCAGAGGAGGTTCTGGTTCACCGTCACCTCCTCGCTCAACTCGGCCTCGACCGGTGCCCCGCCCGGCGCGCCAGAGAGGAGGATCTCTGGATTCGATGAAGCCGGGCTGGCGAAGATGACCTGCATGCCCGAGGCCCGGCGAACCGCCTCGTCGAGCACGCGCTGAAGGAGAACGCCGCGGTAGCCGTCGCCCACCTTCTGAGCCTCATCGACGAACAGGAGGTCGGCAACGAAGCTCGGGGCACGACTCTGTAGTAGGTGGAGGCGCTCCTGAGTCAGGACATAGACCTCCTTCGCCGCGCTCCCCGGTCGGTGGTCCCAGGGCAACACAAGGACCTCAACCCCGGCCCCGAAGTGCTCGATCAGGTCGTGGCTCACCTCGTCGATCAGAGCCCGGGTCGGGACGAGATAGACGGCAGTGAATCTCTCCTCGCGCGCGGCAAGCTCCTCTATCCAGCGCTTGACGATGTAAGACTTGCCGGCCGAGGTCGGAGCCGAGACCGAGAGCCAGCGGTTCGCCGCCGCCCTGTCCCAGAAGGCGCGCTGGAAAGGGTTGGCCTGGATCGCCTCGCCCGAGGTGACCGGGATGGCCAGCTCGAGGCGCCGGCGGACCACGTCGAGCACCAGCGGCCCCGGCGCCTGCGCCCAGGCTTCCTGCCCGACCAGGTTGCGCTCCTCGGCGAGCGCCGCCGCACGGGTGTTCCCCATCCGCTCGAGCAGGACAAAGGCGGCCTGGCGCTCCACCGGACCCGACTCCTGGTCGGAGAGACACCCCTGGACGACCCGCAGCGCGGCGTCACTCGCCTGCTCACCGCCGATCGAGGCGAGCGCGGAGGCACAGGTCAGCGCGTGGTCCCATTCAACTGAGGGAATGAGCTGGGGGACAATGGTCGGCACGTCGTCGATCAGCGAGCGCCAGGTGATCGCTCGGAGGGCGTCGCGAAAATCGGCGTCGGCGAGGATCGCGCCGGCGAGCCCGTCGCCTCGGTCCACCATCAGGAGAGCCTCTCGAGCAGGGCGACGCGGAACTCGGCCACCGAGGGCATCGGCACGCAGAAGACCTCGATCTCGATCGCCTCGAGGGAGTGGCCCGCGATCCTGCCGCTGATCCGTTGGTGCCAGCGGGCGAGCGCCTCGGCCACATCTTCGGCGATCTCATCGGCCTCGGGGGTGCGGGGGACCGGGTAATCATCGAGATCGAAGCCGATCAAGCAGGCGCCGCGGAACTCGATCCGCGCTGAGCGCGCATCGGAGCGGTCGAAGTAGCCGATGAGCGCCTGTTCGAGATCGGGATCGGCCAAATCCAGGTTGTCGCGCAGGAGAAGTAGATCGCGCTTCGCCGCTCCGGTCTGACCGCCCGTCAGGTAGGGGGCGAGCGAGCCGAAACACTCGTCGATCGCGGAGTCGACTGCCGCGTGGAGCTTCGCCTCACCCCAGTAGAGCGCGAGCGTGCCGTCATCCAGGAGCCTGCCGTGGACCCCGTCGACGCCGTGAACGTGCATCTGGGCGCTCGTCTTCACTGACATCTTGCAAAACAGTTGAGGCAGCCGGAGCAGGTTTTCGAGCAGCAGATAGAGCATCAGCTCGCCGCCCTCGCCCGATGGCGTGACCCGAGCGAAAAGCTCGCGGGCTTCGGCGCCGAGGGCGATCATCTCTTTGGTCGAATCCCACTCCTCCATATACCTCCGCGCTGCCGCGATCCGGCTGCGCGGAATGCAATAGTCGACGACCTCTTCGGCTAGCCGCTCCGCCAGGCGCTCGACCTGGACGAGGCCGTTGCCGTCGCGCTCGACGAAATGACACCGGCAGCGGGCCTCGGTCCCCGGCAGCTCGACTACCTTCCCGACTTCGGCCAGGAGCGCCGAGAGTGAGTCGGGCTTTCCACGAGCATGGCCGTCAAGTGCCCGAGTCACGAGCGGGTCGACGCCATCTGCCCGCAGCCGGGCGATGGTGGCGGCGTCCTCCACGGCTCAGGATTCGATCAGCCTGAGCTGCCCGGCGTCGACGGGGCGACAGACGTAGCGCTTCGGCCGATCGCTCACCTCGGCTTGGCCTTCCTCGACCGCCCGGTGGAGCCAGGCGCGCGCCTGGGTAGGCTCAAGCCCGAGGTGCCGGGCGATGTCACGCTCGGTGCGCGGCTCGTCCAGATGGCGGGCGATGATCGGCCAGACGAGGTGGAAGATCTCCTCGGAGTCCGGGGCGGCCAGGATCTCGGGCACCTCGGGGGCGGCTTTGAGCTCGGGCGGCGCGGGGCGTATCTCCACCTTGACCGAGGGGCGGGCGGCCAGCAGCTCGCCGATCTCCACTTCTGAGACGAGGGGAGGGAGGGGAGACGCGCCGGACCTGATCAGATCGAGGTTGCCGGGAGTGCCGTCGTCGCGGACGTGCAGGGGGACCCATCCCGATTCGAGGTCCTCGATCGCCCCGGCGCGGGTCCCACTGCGCTCGATCGAACTGGCGACGACGACGGCGGCCTGTGCGAGAGCATAGATCAACCGGTTGCGACGCATCGCGTTTCCCGCATACCAACGGGTAGCCGGATCGAACGGGGTGACCAGGGTCAGCTGCTCCTCTGCGATCGACATCCGGTAGTCGCGCTTTCGGACCAGCTTTTCGAGCGAGTCGACCGTCACGCCAACCGCAACCCCACCCCGCTCCAGGGCCCCGCCCATCGCCGCCGAGTCGACACCCCGCGCGCCGCCCGAGACGATCGACAGTGACTGTTCGGCGCATAGGCGGCCGAGCGCCCCAGCGTATTCGAGGCCAGCATCGTCGACGTTCCGCGAGCCGACAACGGCGAGCCCGGGGGCGCTCAGGGCATCGGTTCGCCCGGCGCCGAAGAGGACCGGGGGCGCCTGGGCGCCGAGGCGCCTGCGGAGGGCCGCGGGATAGGAGTCGTCGGCGCGGGTGAGGACCCAGATGCCGACCGATGAGAGACGCTCAACCTCCACCGCGAGCTGGCCGCCGCGAGAGAGCAGCATTGAGAGGCGATCGGCGAGGTCCGGGCCGATGTCGATGCGCTCTCGCATCTCCTCGGGGCCCATATGAAGGAGATTCCGGGGCCGCAGGTCGGCGTGGTGGATCTGCCTCGAGAGCGCGTGCCATTCGGTCGCCGAGAGCGGCTTTACCGACGATCGTGGACCGCCCAGGGCGAGGGAGCTGGCAGCCAGCGCGACGGCCTGTCCTTCGGCAGATATCGGCAGCGTGGTCACGGATCGGAGGCGGTGCTCGTCTGCGCAAGGACGAGCGGATATACCGGCCCCGAACCCTGCTCGCGCAGGAGGACACCACAGACGGTAAGCGACCACCTGGAGTCGACCATGTCATCGATCAGGAGGACGGGACCGTCCTCGATCTCGGAAGGATCGACTGCGAAGGCGTCCAGGGCGTTTCTGGCCTGCTGCTGAGTGTTCTGGAGACTTTTCTGAGGCTTCGTCTCCTGTTGCTTGACCACAGCCCTACGGTAGGGCAAGCCGAGGCGGCCCGCGATGTTCTCGGCGAAGCCCGAGACGAGCGCGGGATCGCGGAGCGAGGGGACGGCCGTCACCCAGGTCGGGGAGACCTCAGCGTCGAGGTCTTCGGCGATCATCTCGAGCGTCGCCTCGACCAGATCCTCGGAGAATCCCGATCCACCGTACTTGCCTTCCTTGACGAGGGTCCCCCAGCCCGCATCCCCGTAGATGGCCAGCGCCAGGCCCTCCTCGGAACGGTGCTTCGCCGGGATTTTGCCGCGCCTGTCCTCCAGACCGTGCGGCCAGGCCTTTCGCGGCTCGATCGGCCGGTGGGAGTGCTTCAGGAAACCGACCGCCTCCTGCACCAGCTTTGGGTCGAGATCCAGGGAGACGAAGGACCCGGCGCAGTTGGCACAGCGGCCGCAGTCCTCCTCCCCCGGATCATCGAGCTCGCGGGTGATGTGGCGCATAAGGCACTCTCCGGTCTCGACGAAGTCGGCCATCCGTGCCTGCTCGGAGCGGCGTATGGCGGTGACGGCTTCCACCCGGTCGTTGTCAGGCACCCACGGGTTCGGGGTGCGGATCCAATGTGCATTGTCGTGGGTGACTATCCCTTCTACCTCGAGGGTCTTCAGGGCGTGCTTGATGCTCGACTCGGTGGCATTCACCACGGGCGTCAACTCCATCATCCGGAAACCGTCGCCGCCCTCGAGGACGGCAAGGATCTCCTGAATCAGAGGCTCGGGCGGGAAGGCGCTGCCGATGAAGTGGTCGGAGATCGATTCATCCTCGGCACCCGCGAGCAGCACCACCTCGGCGCGGTCGATGGCTCGTCCCGCGCGGCCGATCTGCTGGTAGTAGTTGACCACGGAACCAGGCCGCTGGAAGTGGACGACGAATGACATGTCGGGCTTGTCGAAACCCATGCCGAGAGCGACGGTGGCGACCAGCGCCTTAACGCGGTTTCCGCGCAGTTCCTCCTCGAGCCGTCGCTTGTCGTCATCCCCGACGCCCGCGTAGTAGGCGGGGGCGTCGATGCCCTGAAGCCTGAGCCACTCGCTTACCCGCCGCGCGTCGGCGATCGTCAAGGTGTAGACGATCCCCGAGCCCTCCACCTGGCCCAGGTACTGCGCGAGCCAGGCGAGGCGCTCGGCTTGGTGGGCGAGCGCGATCGTCTGCAGGTAGAGGCTCTCGCGTCCCAGCTCGCCGCGAATTACTTCAAGGTCCGGGCCGAGTTGCTCTTCGATGTCCTCGACCACCCGGTCGTTGGCCGTCGCGGTGGTCGCGAGAAGGGGGACTGAGTCCGCCAGGTTTTCGGTGATGCGCTTGATCCGGCGGTAGTCAGGACGGAAGTCATGCCCCCAGTCGGAGATACAGTGGGCCTCATCCACAACGAAGAGTCCGATCCCCTTCGGCATCGATGGCAAAGTCTCCTGGCGGAAGTGGTCGTCGGCGAGACGCTCGGGCGTGATCATCAGAAGATCGACCTCGTCGTCCGCCAAAGCCTCCTCTATCGCCGGCCAGTCTTCCTTGGTGGAGTGGTTGATCGCCGCCGCCCGCACCCCGAGATCTCGGGCCATCCTCAACTGGTCACGCATCAAGGAGATCAGCGGGCTGATCAGGACCGTCGGCCCGAGGCCCTCGCCGCGGAGCAGGCGCGTGGCGATGAAGTAGACGACGCTCTTGCCCCAGCCGGTGCGCTGGACGACGAGGACACGGTCGCGTCTCTCGACGACCGCCTGGATCGCCTCCAGCTGGTCGGGGCGGAAAATCGCCCCATCGCCGAGCGCGGCCTCCAGGGCCTCCTGGGCTACGCTCTCGATCCCCATCGCGAACGAGAGTGTAGATGTTTGGGAAAGGCGTGTTCTTACGGCGGCACCGCAAAGCCCGCCACTGCTTCCGGGGTCGTAGCTCCAATTTGAGCGGATCCCAAGACGTTGAAAGCGCCTCAAACCACACTTTTGCAGGTCAACGCGCTCGGCCAGGACAATCGACGCGCTCAAATCCGGGCGCCCGACCGGCAGATCCGCCTTCGCGGTCACTATTTGAATGCACTCAGGCCAATGTCGATGTCCAGGGGTGCGGCCGCCTCGCCCGGCAGAAGGTGCGTGTAGCGGCTGAGCGTGAAGGCTGGCGAGTGATGGCCGAGCGCCCTACTCAGGGCGACAAGGTTGGTGCCTTCGCTGAGATGGATGGAGGCGAAGGTGTGGCGGAAGGTATGGAACCCGGCCCAAGGAGCACCAACCTGCTCGACCAGCGGCTTTAATACCCGCTTTCGGAGGTTGTTGGGGTCGAGTGGGCCTCCGCCACTACTCGTGAAGACGAGGTCGGTCGACTCGCCTGGTTTCGCCGCCAGGTGGGCGCGCGCCTTCTCGGTAAGTGGACGCGATAGTCGGATGTCGCGACGCCCACGCTTCGACTTCGGCGGACCCATGTGGCCTTTGACCAGCGCTCGTCGGATGCAGACTTCGGGCGTCTCGCCGTCCAATTTGGAGGTGCAGGCGTTGAAGCGCGATCGCCTCGCTGATCGGAGGCCGCAGCCGGCGAGCAACTCGAGCAGAAGCTTGTGCCGCTCTGGGGCGAGCGAGAGAACGGTCGTCAGCTGCTCGCGGCTGAACACCTTCCGACGCGGTGATCGACGCGGTCGGGATGGAGGCGCACGGCGCGCCGATCGGCAGGCTGGCCCAGAACATGGTCTGCCTGCTGCCCGATTCGGTCGCCCAGAAGCTGATGGAAAAGGGGGGCGTCGACCGACTGAGCGCGCTGAACCTGGCGCTCGAGCTGGTGCGGCGCGGCGGCACCGTTTCGCTCTCGGGCGTCTACGGCGGCACCGTCGACCCACTGCCGATGCTGCACATCTTCGACAAGCAGATCCAGCTGCGGATGGGCCAGGCCAACGTGAAGCGCTGGATCGACGACATCATGCCTCTGCTCGCCGATTGCGACCCGCTCGGGGTCGACGACTTCGCCACCCACCGCGTGCCGCTTAACGACGCGCCGCGCGCCTACGAGATGTTCCAGAAGAAGGACGACGGGGCGATCAAGGTCGTGCTCAGCCCGTGAGTGGCGGGCGCTCCTCGCAGCGCAGGCGCCAGAGCTCCGGCGGACCGGGGCCTTCGGGGCGCGGCCGGAAGGCCAGGTAGGCGGGGCGCGGAACGGCGCCGGTGCGCCGCTCGACCGCGACCATCACCTCGCCCGCCATCGCGCTCAAGGCGCGCAGGCTCTGGTGGCGGTTCTGGCGGGCGCCGAGGTCGATCTCAGCGAGGCCGTCGAGCCCAGCCAGCTCGAACGCGTCGATCAGCATCGCGATCTCGACCCCGTAGCCGACCGGGACCGAGAGGCGCTCGAAGAGGTCGCGGCGGATCGCGATCTCGCCGGCGAGCGGCTGAGCGAAGCCCGACAGCGAGGGGAAGTGGAGGTTCAGAAGCGGCCGGGCGACCAGCTCGGTCACCCTCCCCCCTTCGCCTTCCCGCGGCTCGCCGCCAAGCGCCAGTGGCCGGCGGAACGTGCCCTTGACCAGGGCGAGCGTCGGGTCGAGCAGGATCGGGCCGAGGAGGCCGGTGAGGAAGCCCGCCTGGAAGTCGGCGGTATCGGCGTCGAGGAAGACCAGCAGCTCCGAGCTCGTCGCCCCCGCCGCCCGCCACATCGCGTCGCCCTTGCCGCGCGCGGGGCCGAGTTCGGGGCGCAGCGCCGACTCGGAGAGGACGCGGGCGCCCCCGGCGCGGGCGACGGCGGCGGTGCCGTCGGGCGAGTCGGCGTCGACGACGACCAGCTCGTCGAGAAGGCCCAGCTCGCGCAGCGGCGCGAGGGCTTCGAGGATGGGGCCGATCGTCGCCGCGCATTCGCGGGTCGGCAGGATCGCCGCGATCGTCGTCGCCTTCACCTCCAGCAGGCGCCCGGGCGAGAAGTCGGCACCGGAGTAGCGGCGCTCGGTGAGCCAGCGGGCCAGCTCGAGGTCGCGGGCGAGGCCGCGCTCGGCGCGCCCCTCGGTGCGCGCCGCCGTGACGACGCTGACCGGGCGCAGGCGATGGATGGTGACGCCGGCGGCGACCAGGCGGTCCTCCAGCTCCTGGTCTTCGAGCGCCGCCAGCCAGGCCATGCCGCCCGCCCGCCGGTAGGCGTCCGGGGTGACGCCGAGGCTGGCGCCGGAGAAGTGGGCGTGCTCGGCGGGGCCGCGGGCAGCGGCTTCGCGGGTGCGCGCGGCGAGCTGCGATTCGCGATCGGCGAGGATCCCGGGCGGCAGCGCCGCCGCTTCGGCGGCGTCGAGCGTGACCTCGCCGCCGATCGCCTCGGCGCCCGCCGCGACCGCCTCCAGCTGGCGCGCGATCCAGTCCGGCGCGACGATCGAGTCGGCGTCGGTGCTGGCGAGCAGACCGTCCCGGCGGCCGAGCGATTCGAGGCGCGCGCAGCCGATGTCCATGCCGGTCGCCCGGGCCGGACCGGCGCCCTTGCCGGGGCCGGTGACGGCATGGATAGCCGGGCCGGCGTCGGTGCGTTCGTCGTCAGGGCTCGTATTCCGAACCAACGACGAACGCACCGCCTCGACCGCCGCCGCGGTGCCGTCCTCGCAGGCGTCGAGCACGACGATCACCTCGAACTCCTCCGGCCCCACCTCGACCTGGCCCGCCAGCGCCTCGAGGCAGCGGCCGATCCGCGCCTCCTCGTCGTGGGCGGGGACGACGACCACCGCCCGCACCGTCTCGCCGGGCGGCGGCAGCGTCCGCGGCGTGGCGGCGCTCAGCTCCACGGGGCCCTCTCCGCGATCAGCTCGCGGCCGCGCTCGTAGGCGGCGTCGTCAAGATGCGACACCACCCCGACCAGCTCGGCGTCGCGGCCGTACCAACAGGCGAAGGCGCCTTCCTCGCCAGGCTCGAAGCGCGACTCCTCCCAGCCGTCTCCCCAGCCCGCGTATTTGATCGTGTGCGCGCCGATCGTCGACCAGAAGCCGGGCGCGACGTCCCAGGCGGCCTCCACCCCGGCCAGCGTCCTGCCGGCGACCTCGCCCATGTTGAGCGCCTCGCCCCAGTGTTCGACCCGCAGGCGGCGACCGGCGGTCTTGTTGAAGGCGAAGGCGACGTCGCCGGCGGCGAGCACGCGTGGGTCGGCGGACTCCATCGAGGTCCCGACCTGGACCCCGTCGGCGACCTCGATGCCGGCCCCCGCGGCGAGCCCGTCGTTGCGCTCGATCCCGAGCGCCAGCACGACGCGGTCGGCGACGCGCTCGTCGCCGTCGCCGAAGCCGGCGCGGGCGGAGCGATCGCCGGCCGGTCGGATCGACTCGAGCTCGGCCTCGGTGAGGATCTCGACGCCGAGACCCTCGAGCCAGGCGGTGATCTCGGCGGCGACCTCCTCGCCGAGCCGTTCGGCCTGCGGCGCGGCCTCCATCGTCGCCATCGTCACCTCGGCGCCGCGCATCGCCAGCGAGGCGGCGGCCTCGCAGCCGATGAAGCCGGAGCCGACGACGAGGGCGCTGGCGCCGCGGCCGAGCTCGGCGAGCCGCTCGGAGTCGCCGATCCGCCGCACCGTCTGCACGGCGGGGCCGTCGGCGCCGGGGACCGGCGGCACCAGTGGCTCGGCGCCGGTCGCGAGCAGCAGCTTGTCGAAGCGGACCGCCTCGCCGTTGGGCGTCCAGACGTCGCGGTCGGCGAGGTCGAGCTCGCCCGCGGCGACGTCGGTCCGCAGCTCGATCCGCCGCTCCGCGTACCAGCGCGCGTCGGCGAGCGACAGATCCCCGCGCCCCGACTCGCCGCGCAGGAAGTCCTTGGTCAGCGGCGGGCGTTCGTAGGGCGGGTCGGGCTCGCGGGCGAGGATCGTCACCGCGCCGGTGCCGCCCGCCTCGCGGTAGGCGCCCGCCGCGGCCTGGCCGGCAGGGCCGCCGCCGACGATCACGATCCGCTCCTCGCTCACCGGCGGGCCACCCACCGGTCGAGCAGATAGTCCGGCGTCGCATGGCGCGCGTCGGGCCGGAGCCGCGTCTCGGCGTCGAGAATCGCGTGGACGTCGTCGCCGGTCAGCTCGCGGCGCGGGTCGGGGTGGCGCCAGTGGACGGCGAGCAGGGTGCCGCCCGGCGCCAGCGCCGCCTCCATCCGGCGCAGGCCGACGCGGACCAGCCGCGCGCCCCAGTAGTAGAGGATCTCGGCGCAGACGATCGTGTCGAAGGAGCCGCCGGGCATCTCCTCGGGCAGCCGGCGGCGCAGCACCTGCACGTTGTGGGAGCCGCGCAGCCGGCGCCGGGCGCGCTCCAGCGCGGTCGGGCTGAAGTCGACCGCGAGCAGGCAGGACGTTCGCGGCGCCAGCATCGCGGTGAAGACGCCGATCGAGCAGCCGAGCTCGAGCGTCCGGCCGCAGCGCTCGGGCAGGTAGTCGAGCGTGCGGCGGTACTTGCGCTGCTCGTAGTCGCTGGTCGCGTAGGCCCAGGGGTCCGCCGACTCGCGGGCGAGCCGCTCGAAGTGCTCGACCGGGGCGCGATCGCCTGCCATCGGGGCCCGGGTCATCCCACCAGCCTCGCGGCGCCGAGCCGCGCCACCAGCGGGTCGAGTCGATGCTGGAGGAGGAAGGTCTCGAGGTCGCGGCGGGCGCGGTCGAGCCGCCCACCGGTGACGAAGGGGTGCGAGCCGCAGGCCGCGGCGGCGGTCTCGAGGATCGCTTTCGCGGCGCGGTCGATCTCGGCTCGCATGGCCACGCTGGTCGAGCGCGGGTCGACGGTCGCGCCCGTCCCGACCGCGGCGTCGGCGACGGTCGCGGCGCGCTCCAGCCAGGCGTCGACGGTGCCGCGGGCCGCCACGATGCGACCCGCCGCGAGCTGCGCGAGCGGGTCGTCGGCGCGGCGGCCGGCGAGGTCGTCGAGCGCGCCGCAGCCGGCCGCGTCGACCATCCCCGCCCAGCTCGCCGCGGTGCGCATCGCGTCGCGCGAGAACCAGGGGTCGCGGGCCAGCTCGCCGGGCTCGCCAAGCACGGCGGTGACCGGGGCGTCCTGGAAGACGACGCGGTGGCTCTCCGAGGCGCGCAGGCCCGCGGCGCGGTACCAGTCGCGGTCGACTTCGACCGCCTCGCCGCAGTCGAGGAGGACGAGCGCGGGCGCGGTGCCGTCGTCGCTGCCGACCATGACCAGGGCGGCGTCGACGCCGCCCGCGCCGGAGCAGAAGGTCTTGGCGCCGCGCAGGACGAGGACGTCGCCGGCCTTGCGCAGGCGCGCCGGCGCGCCCTCTTCGGGGCCCGGGTCGGCGCCCCAGACGCCGAACAGCCGCTCGCCCGCCGCGGCCGCGGCCAGTTCCCGGTCGCGCAGCGCCGGGTCGGCGGCGACTTCGAACCGCTCGATCGCGTTCAGGTGGCCGTCGAGGATGCGGCCGACCGAGGCGTCGGCGGCGGCGACCCGCCGCAGCAGATCCCATTCCGGGCGCACCGGCGCGAACTCGCGGGCGGCGCCGATCGTCGTCGCCAGGGCGCCCGCCGCGGCGAGCGCGGCGAAGGCCTCGCGCGGGAAGCGCGGCGCCCGGTCGAGCTCCGCCGCCCCGGCCGCGATCACCGCGACCGCCTGGTCGAGGGTCGCGGGTGCCGTCGCCGCGTCGGGCCGCGTCGCGCTCGGGCCGCTCGGCGCGGTCCGCCCCGTTTCGGGCGCGCCGCTCGTCACGTCGACGCCACTCACGCCAGCACCCCCTCCGCGGCCGAGACCGTCGCCGTCGTCAATTCGTCCCGCTCCGCGGTCGCCAGCAGCAGCTCGGTCAGCGCGACCGTCTCTCCGCAGCCGTCGCGCCGGGCGCCCAGGCCGATCGCGTCGTGCATCAGGATCACGTCGCCGGCGCGCAGACCGCCCTGCGCCTCGAGCGCGCCGAAGATCTGCCGCACGCCGTCGCCGCGCCAGTCGTGGGTGTCGACGTTCCAGCCCCAGAGGCGCAGGCCGCGCTCGACGGCGAGGAGGCGCGTTGCGTCGGTCTCGATCCCCCACGGCGCCCGCCAGGCGCGCGGCTCGATACCGATCCGCCCCAGCATCTCCAGGCCGACCGTGAGATCGGATTCGACGCCCTCGATCGTGCGCTGCGAGTGGCGGATGTGGTCGAGGCAGTGGAAGCCGACCTCGTGGCCGGCCTCGACGATCGCCGCGACCAGGTCCCGGTGCTCGACCGCCCGCCGCGCCTGGACGAAGAAGGTGGCGTGCGCGCCGCGCCGCCAGAGCGCCCGGAGGATGCGCAGCGTCCAGACCGGATTCGGCCCGTCGTCGAAGGTGAGGCAGATGGTCGGGTTCACACCAGACGAGTACCCGGCGCGCGTCAGCGATCCCCGGGCAAACGGTTTCGGCTGTCGACCCGGCCGGCGAGCTCGCCCAGGCGGAGCGGCCCGCCGGCCTTCGGGTCGAGCGGAGGCGTCGGCCCGCCGCGCCCCTTGCGCAGTCCGAGCAGCAGCTCGCCCAGCGCGTCGAGCGAGGTCACCCGCGGCTCCCAGCCGAGCTCGCGCCGCGCCCGCCCGCTGTCCATCAGCGGCGCGCCGAGGGCGAGGTCGATCCAGCCCACGTCGGCCGGCTGCAGGTGGGCGTGCCAGGTCAACGAGGCGGCGGTGCGGAGCGCCACGGCTGGTATCGGCAGGCGGCGAGCCCGCAGCAGCGAGGCCAGCTCCGGCGGGCCGATCGTCGGCTCGGCGGCGATGTTGAAGGCACCCTCGGCGCCGCCGACGACCGCCAGCCGGTAGGCCTCGCCGACGTCGTCGGCGTGCACCGCCTGGAAGCGGAGGCCGGGGACATCGGGCACGAAGGGGATCAGCCGCGGCCGCACCAAGAGGTTCGGCAGCAGCGGGCCGAGGAAGAAGCGGCGGATCTCGCTCGCCGCCTCGGCCTTGAAGATCAGGCCCGGTCGCAGGCGCACGACCCGCATCCGGCTGCCCGCCGAGAGGTCGTCGAGCAACCGCTCGACCCGTGCCTTGTGGCGCGAGTAGGAGGAGCTCGGGATGCCGTCGGCGGGCCAGGACTCGTCCACCTGGCGGTCCTTCGGGCCAGGCGCGTAGACGCCGACCGAGGAAGCGTGGACGAGCGCGCCGACCCCCGCGTGCGCGGCGGCGCCGAAGACCCGCTGGCTGCCGAGCACGTTGACCCGCTCCATCGCGTCGGTGTCGTGGCTCGGCTGGATCGCCCAGGCGAGGTGGACGATGGCGTCCGCGCCCTCGAAGATCGGCGTCAGCGGCGTGGACGTCACGTCAGCCTGGCGCCAGCGCACCTTCGGGAGGAGGAGAGATTCCGGCACACGGCGCGCCAAGCCGACGATCTCGGTGACGCGAGGATCGCGTTCGAGCGCCGCCAGCACGCTGGTGCCGACGTTTCCGGTCGCTCCGGTGACCACGACTCGCATCGCGCATCGGTACCCAGGCTGCGCCCTGTTTAACGGCGGGCGGCTGGGTACCCGAGATCAGGAGACGAGCCGCAACTTGATCGCGGTCGAGACGAGCTCGATGGGGCCGAACTCCTCGGCGGCGATCGAGGCGACGTGCGTGCCTCCTCCGTGGTGGCCTGGTGGACGAGCGGTGCCGCCGGGTACCCAACGCGCCCGGCGGGAAACGAAGCCGGCCCTCAGGGATCGTCGTCGAGCATGAAGATCGCGTGCGTCGTCCGCGTTCCCGGGTCGAATCCGTAGAAGGAGTAGTTGACCTGGAGTCCGGTCAGGTCGCCGACGATGCCCACCAGCTCGTCGCTGACGACGTCGAAGAAGTGGCCGCGGAAGTTCTGCAGCTGCTCATCGCGACCACTCCGTAGCAGCCATCGGTCGGCCACCGAGAGCCCGTCGGTGAAGACGAAGGCGAGCAGGTTCCCGGTCAGCGAGGCATGCGCGTCCGCCGGGCGCTCCTCGTAGAGAGCGAAGTAGAGGTCGGAGAGCGAGGAGGCGATCCGCCCCAGATCCTCGTCGTCCAGCGCGACGTCGTGTCCGGGCTGGTCAGGCATGGATCGAGTCCATGATCGCCAGGAAGGTACCCGTTATCTTGGAAGCGATTCAGATGGCAGATAGGTCGGTCGAAGACTCCGGCACCCGAGATGGGACGGGCGCGATCGTCGCGGTGATCTCGCGGGAGGTCGTCGGCATCTACGCGGAGTACTACGGCCGCGGCCCCACCAAGGCGAAAACGACCTGGCGCGACGACCTCGTCGTCTGCGTCCTCGAAGACGTCTTCAGTCGCGCCGAGCGGGTGCTGGTGGACGGGGGGCGCTTCGAGCAGGTGCGCGCCAACCGCCAGGCCTTCCAGGAGCAGATCGAGCCGATCCTCCGCGAGGCGATCGAGAAAGTGACCGACCGTCGCGTAGAGACCTGTCTCGGCCAGGTGAGCCAGAACGGGGTCGCGGTCGAGGTCTTCATCCTCCGCCCCCATCTCGGCGCCTCCGCCTGAGCCGCCGGCGGCGGCCCCCGCGTAGGCGACTAGCGGCGGGCGTTTCTCGGGAGGTGCGTATCGATCGCTCACCGTGCGTACCCACGGACGGGCAATGGAAACGGCAACGCTGCGCCGCCGTTACCGCGGCCCGCCGCTGGGTACCGATCGGCCGGAGGAAACCGATCAAAGGAGGATCTGAGATGGCCGACCTGACGACGTTGGAGGAGAAGCTCGCCGAGGTGACCGGCCTCGCCGCGGCCGCCCAGGACGCGACGAAGAAAGTCGAGGGCATGCTGGAGGACGACGACTCCGAGCTCGCCCAGGCGCTGCAGACCATGCGCGAGGAGGCCGAGGAGACCGAGCGCCGCTGCACCGACGTCGCGAGCGAAAGCGACGGCAAGAAGACGGCGATCCTCGACAAGGCCCAGGAAACGAAGAAAGAGGCCAAGGAGTTCATGGACATCTACCTCGGCGAGGACTCCGACGAGCTCGACGGCTTCGAGTTCCTGACGATGACCGAGGCGGGCGAGGTCGGCCACTGGGCGATCCTCGGCAAGGTGAACGAGAAAGCCGGCGAGGACAGCATCGGCACGCTGGTCGAGTGGGCATTGCCGATCCAGGAACGCCACGAGGGCGAAGTCCGCGACGCCTCCCTGCGGCTGGCCGCCGAGGAGGACCCCGACTCGGCATAGAGGAATCATCTCGATCGGATCGAGAGGTTTCACCGCGCTCTGGTGGGGGACTCCAAGGGTCCCGATCCAACCAACCGACTCGGAGGAGTGCAGATGAGCACCGATCCGCAATCCCGGTCGATCGCCGAGCTGACGAGACAGTTCACCGAGCAGACGACGCGGTTGGCCCAGAAAGAGGTCGACCTGGCCAAGGCCGAGCTGGCGCTCAAAGGCAGGCAGGTCGGCACCGGCGTCGGCGCCTTCGGCGGCGCCGGCCTGGTCGCCGCCCTTTCCCTCGGCGCCCTGGTCGCCACCGTGATCCTGATGCTGGCAACCGCGATGACCGCCTGGCTGGCGGCGCTGATCGTCACTGTCGTCCTCGCCGCGTTCGCCGGCGCGCTCGCCCTGATGGGCAAGGCGAAGGTCCGGCAGGCGTCGCCGCCGACCCCGGAGCAGACGATCGAAACCGTCAAAGAGGACGTGCGGGAAGCCAAGAATCGCGCCCAGGAGGGAAGAGCATGAGCCCCGACGAGAAGCCCCTGACCGGCGACGCGGAAGCGAAGTCACCGACCGAGATCCGCGCCGAAATCGACGCGACGCGCGCGGAGCTTGGCGACACCGTCGAGGCGCTCGCCGCGAAGACCGACGTCAAGACGCTGGCCCAGGCAAGGATCGAGGACGTCAGAAGGAATCCCGCCCCGCCGGCGCTCGCCGTGCTCCTCGTCCTCTTCCTGCTCTGGAGGTGGAGGCGGTCGTGACCGACCGTCCCGACAGCGGCGACTCCGACGCGGAGTTCCGCGACCGGCGGAAGGGGCCGCGGAGCGACTACGCGCCCCAGGGCACCGACACCGGCACCGGCTGGTGGCCGACGGTCAAGCGCACCGGCAAGGAGTTCATGGAGGACAACCTGACCGACTGGGCGGCGGCGCTGACCTACTACAGCCTGCTCTCGTTCTTCCCCGCCGTGATCGCGATGGTCTCGCTGATCGGGATCTTCGGCGACCCCAAATCGACCACCTCCAGCCTGACCGAAATCATCACCGAAATCGGCCCCGAATCGGCGGCGGAAACCTTCAAGGGCCCGATCGAATCGATCACTCAGAACCGCCAGACGGCCGGGTTCGCCCTGGTCTTCGGAATCCTCGCCGCGATCTGGTCGGCGTCCGGCTACGTGGGCGCCTTCATGCGCGCCTCCAACGTCATCTACGAGACGCCCGAGGGGCGGCCGTTCTGGAAGCTGCGGCCGTTGCAGCTCCTCGTCACCCTGTTGATGATCGTCCTGGTGACGCTGCTCGCCGTCTCGCTCGTCCTCACCGGCCCGGTCGTCGAAGCCGTCGCCGACCCGCTCGGCATCGGGCAGACCGCGGTCGATATCTGGGAGATCGCCAAGTGGCCGGTGATGGCCCTCGTCTTCCTGCTGCTGCTCGCGATCCTCTACTACGCCTCGCCGAACGTGAAGCTGCGCGGCTTCAAGGCGGTGACGATGGGCAGCCTGGTGGCGTTCGTCGTCTGGATCGTCGCCTCCGCCCTGTTCGGGCTCTACGTCTCCAACTTCGGCTCCTACGACAAGACCTACGGCACGCTCGCCGGCCTGGTCGCTCTGCTGGTCTGGTTCTGGATCTCGAACCTGGCGATCCTCTTCGGCCACCAGCTGAACGCCGAGCACGAGCGCAGCCTCGAGCTCGCCGAAGGCCGGCCGCGGGCCGAGCGCGAGATCCAGCTCGAGCCCCGCGACGAGCCGAAGGAGAAGGAGACGACGTGACCCGACGGGGCGAGCCTGCCGACCGGGCCCGCAAGGTCGTCCTCGGCCTGATCGCCGCCTCCTTCGCGGCAGCCGGCGTGGCACTGGCGACGAACGAGGAGCTGCGTCGCTCGGTGGTCGACTCCGCCAAGACGCTGGCGGACGAGATCGCCGGCGACGACCGTTAGGGCGTGGAGCCGCGGCGCGCCAGGCAGGAGCGGCACGCGGGCGAGGGCAACGGGACCGCCCTCCTCGGAGGAGCTCGCCCGGCAGGCGCTCGACGGCGGCCACCCCGAGCCGGTCGAGCCGATCCTCCCCGTCGAGCGCCAGTCGTTCGTCGTCAAGGCCCGCACAGGCTGATCGCCTCTCTGGGGCCCGGCGGCCGCTGCCCCTACTTGCGCTTCGAGCCGGAGCTCGCCTGCTCCATCAGGCTCGCCAGGCGGCCGAGTTCTTCGCCGAAGGAGCCGGCGCGGCGGGTGACGGCGATGACGCGGTCGACGTCGAGCGTGGACTGCGCGGCGCGGCCGTTCCGGCGGCGGACCACGGCGAGGCCGCCGACGATCCCGACGAGCATCCCACCGCCCGCGACGATCGGCACCTTCGCCGTCGAGGCCGCGATGCCGACTGCGCGGCCCGCGGCCTTGGTCCCGGCGAGCGCCGCCTGGCCGGCGAGTGCCGCGTTCGCGGCCGGGCCGATCGGCGCCCCTTTGGCAGCTTCGACCGCTTTGCCGCCAGTCTCCTTCGCCGCTTTCGCCCCGTTCTCGTTCGCTTTCGCTTTGGTTTTCGATTTCGCTTTGGCTTTGCCGCCGGAGTTGGATTTCGCTTTCGCTTTCTTGGTGCTCCGCGCTTTCGATTTTTTGGTCGTCTCAGCCATCCCTTCGCTCACCTTCCCTGCTATCACGTTGGATCGATTGTCCTTCCCAAAGGCGGGTACCCGAATCGGTGGATGAGTACGACGGATCGCCGATCAGCCCGGCGCCGCGGCCTCGAAACCACGCGGCGCAATCGCGTCCACGGCGTGCTGGTACGCCGACGCGCCCTCCGCGCCCAGCTGCTGCGCAAGGCGCGCGCCCAGCAGCGGATGCGGGAGTCGCGGGCGCGGATGCTGGATCAGGCCGACGCGGCGCGGACGCGTACTCACGCCGCCCAGGCAAAGGCCCGGCGCGCCGCCGACCACGCCCGCCAACGGGCCGCCGAGGAGCGGCGCCGCAGATCAGCCACCCGCTGACAAACACCCCCGACGGAAGGTGAGGATTATGCCAATGAAGAGCCTCTACATCGCCGCGGCCCAACGGATCGGCGGCCAGCGGCCCTCGGCGCTGCGCGCCGCGGCCGGCGCCACCGCGGCGGGCACGGCGACCGGCGTCGTGGTTTACCGACTGCTTCGTCACGAGCGCAAGCACGATGCCGATTAGAGCCGCAGCTGAGAGGGCCGCCCCGGATAGATGAAGAGGATCCGCTCGATCCGGTCCATCAACTGGTGGCTCGGGTACTGGACGTCGTCGACGGTGGAGATCAGGTAACGCAGCAGCCGTTCGGCCTGCTCGCGCTTGTAGACGAGGTTTTCGGCCCGGGAGATCAACTCGTGGCTCGGGTAGCGGACGCTGGTGACCCTGTCCAGCAGCGCTTCGATGTACGCGTCCCGCAGGTCTTCGGCGCTCATCTCGACTCCTCTCGGTCGGCTTTCAGATCAACTTCCCCAAAGGGCCGAGGTCGAGGTTCAGGTCCTCGTCCTCGAGTTCGAAGGCGTCCTTCAGCTCCTGCATGCGCTCCTCCAGCAACATGAAGGTCTCCCCCAGCTGCTCGACCTTCTCCGGGCTGAGCGAGCCGCCGTCGATGCGTCGCAGCGCCTGGCGCTCCATCAGCTGGCGGAGCAGCTCGACCAGGGTGAGGACGAGCTGGGCGAGGCCTTTCTCGAGCCCCTCGCGGTCGGCGTTGACGCGGCGCCGGAGCGCCTGGTCGAGGCCGCCCAGCTCCTCCGCGAGGAAGTCGGGCATCGGCTCGCCGGCGAGCAGCTTGTCGCGGTGTGGCGCGGCGTGGGGGCGCTCGCTCATCGCGGTCCCCCGGAGACGAAGGTGTAGGGAGGCCAGGGCCCGGTGCAGCTGACCTCGATGTCGAGCTCCTCGCCGAGCTGTCCGACCAGCTCGGCGAAGGCCTCGACCTTGTCGGCGTCAACCAGGTAGGCGCCCCGGAAGCCGGGCCCGACGCGGGGGCCGAGGAGCAGCGAGCGGCGGGAGAGTGCCGACATCGACCCATGGAGCGCCTCGCTCGCCTGTTCGCGCCGGCGCAGCGCGCGCCCCCGCTCCCGCATGTACTCGGTGCCGCTCGGTGCGGCCTCCGAGGCGCCGCTCGGCACGGGGGTCGGCGCCGCCGCGGGCAGCTCGGCACGGACGCCGAGCTCCACCGCGCCCCGGACCGCGCCCAGCAGCTCCACAAACTCCTCCTCGCGCGAGCGCAGGAGCGCCTCAACCGCCGCCTCCTCGGCGACGGTCGTGCCGAAGCGCAGCGGCAGGACTACGGCGTCCTCCATCAGCCGCTCGACCACCGCCTCGTGCCGCCAGAGCTCCTCCTCGTCCGGCTCGGGCGGGCACTCGTGCGCGCTGACCACGGCGGCGACCTGGCCGGCCGCCACCGCGCGCAGCGGCTCGCCCTTGAGTCCGAGGCCCAGCTCCTCGGGCGCCGCGTCGACCACGGCGTAGACATAGATCAGGCCGCCGCCGCTCATAGGGCGTCCCGCTCCAGCACCGGTCCCGAGGCGGTCAGCTCGACGCCGAGGTCGCGTTCGAGCGTCTCGACCGAGCCGATCAGCGCCCGCAGCCCGACGTAGACGAGGTCGACGTCGGCGACCGCCAGGGTGATGTCGCCGCCGATCACGACGCCGCCGTCGAGCAGCCGGTCGATCAGATCGAGCAGCGCCACGTCGCGGCTATGCAGTGAACGCCTCTGCACACTCATCGGGCCGCCTCGATCGAGCTCTTGACGAAGTTGTAGGCGGGCCAGGGGCCGGTCAGGTCGACTTCGACGCCGCGGCGGTCGAACTCCTCCGTCAGCGCGGCGACCGCGGCCCGGAAGGCGGGCGCCTCAGCGTCGGCGATCAGATAGACGCCGTTGAGGATCATCTCCCCCTCGCGGCCGCTCAGCTCCGGGCGCTGCAGCGGGTTCAGCAGCGCCTCGGAAGCGACCGCGGCCAGGCGTGCATGGATCGCGCGGGCCCACTCGTCGGCGATCTCCTCGACTTCCTCCCGCGCTCGCGCCTCGCGGCGCCGGCGGTTCATGTAGGCGGTGCCCTCCGAGACCTCCACCTCGTCGTCGGTGCCGCCGAACCGCGACCGCGCCTCGCGCTCGACCGCGCCCCGATCGGCATAGGCCTTTACGCCCCACTCGGCCCGGCCGTCGAGGCGCTCGAGCGCGTCGAGAAGGACGCGGTGCTCGCGGGTGAGCATCTCGCGCACCTGGTTCTCCCCCTTGAAGACGGTGCAGAGGCGCAGCGGGACGACGGCCGATCCGTCGAGCGCCGCCTCGAGGACCTGCTCGTGCGCGCGTGCCTTTTCCTCCAGCCAGGCGACGTCGTTCAGGTTCTCGCGCAGGGAGGCCTCGTCGAATTCGGCGAGTGGCACTTCGCTGACCAGCGCCACGAGGCCGCCCTCCTCGATCCGCTCGACCCGCGCCGTCGGCTCCACACCGACCAGGTCCGGCGCCAGGGCGACGCCTGCGGGGGCGACGCCGTAGACGTACTGCCCGGTCGCCTCCCGGCGCGCGTGCTCGGCGAGCGGATGGGAGGCGAGGGGCGAGGCCTCGGCGGGCCGCGGGTCCGGAGGGGGTCCGGGCTCGGCGGTCGCGGCCTCCCGGCGGGGAGCGGCGCCGAGGGGCCGGCGAGGCTCCCCGCCGCGAATCAGCTCTTCCCCGCACCTCCGCAGCAGCTCGTCGGTCAGCCGCCGCGACAGGTCGCTGCGCGCCTCGGCGACCACGCCCTCGCGGACCTCGTCGACCAGCGCCGGCGCCAACTGGGTGGCGAGCGCCTGGATCGCGGCGTCGAGATCACCCGCGGCCACCGCGCCCCTCCTCGGTGTCGCTCTTCTCTTTGCGGCGCTTGTCGCGGTCGACGACCTTCTCGCCGTCCTCTTCGACCACTTCGCGGCGTCGCGTCTGCACTTCGACCTCCTCGCCCGCCCGCGGCGCGGGCAGGCCGGCGATCTCCTCGAGGCGCTCGAGCCGATCGCGCAGGTCGTCGTTCTCCTCTTCCAGCTCCTTGGCCCGGCTGGAGAGTTTCGGATCGGACTCCCACCAGTTGATCCCCATCTCCTGCGCGCGCTCGACCGAGGCGATCAGCAGCCGCACCTTGATCGTCAGCAGCTCGATGTCGAGCAGATTGATCTGGATGTCGCCCGCGATCACGATCCCCTTGTCGAGGACGCGCTCGAGGATGTCGGCGAGGTTCGCCGGCCCCCCACTCTGGACAGGCGCGCGGGGCGGCTGCGCGGCGCGCCGGTTGTAGAGGGCGGGTGCCGAGGTGTCGGGATCGCCAGCCATCTCAGCCCTCTCCCGACTCGCCGCGCGGATAGCGCCGCGTCCGCTGGGCGCCGGTCAGCTCGCCGTCAGCGTCGAGCGTCACCTCGTAGCTGCCGAGCACGTCGGTCGTCGTCGGGACCCGTTCCAGCTCCAGCACCTCGAGCGTCACCTTCCAGTCGTCGCCGTCCTTCTCGAGGCCGGTTACTCCCTCGATCGGCCTGCCGATCAGTTCCTGCATCTGCTCCGCCGCCAGCGCGGCGATCTCCTTCGGCTTGGCCTTGCCGTCCTTTTTCTCAGCCATCGCTCGGCCTCTCCTCGATCGGAACGCGCTCGGCCTCGAGCTCTTCGGTCCGCCGGCGGCGCGAGACCGCGAGGCGCTCCATCAGCTCCTCCTCCATGTTCGCCCGCTCGGCCTCACCGATCCGTCCCTCTTCGGCGTCAATTTCGGACTGGATCAGCTCGCGTTTGATGTTCTCCTCGTCGTAGAGGCGCCGTTCGGCCTCCTCGGCGAGAACTTCGCCCACCTTGACCGTGCCCCGCAGCGGGGCCACCGGGAGCAACACCAGCTCCTTGAAGAGGCCCATCTAGACCGCCACCCCGAGTTCGACGAAGCTGTGCGGAGGGAGCGGGCCGGTGAGACGGAGGCGGACGCGGGCCGCTTCGCGCCTGCCGACCTCCTCGACGGCACGGTCGAACGCGTCGAGCCGCGCCCGATCGACCAGGAACGAGGCGTTGACCGCCATCCGCTCGTGGATCGGCTCGCCGACCGCGACGGCGACCGCGTGGGGGCGGAGCGCCTCGACGATCGCCGCCGAGTCCCGTTCGCCGATCGCCGCGAAAGCCGCCGCGACCAGCTCGCCGAGGCGGATCCGCTCGTAGTAGGTCGCCGCCTCGGGGGCGCCGGCGATCCTGGTGCGCAGCCCCGCGATCTCGGCGTCGCCCGCGACGATCTCGCGCAGGATCGCCGCTTCCTCATAGAGGCCTTTGAGCGCGATCTCGACCTTGCCGTCCATCTCGGCGAGCTGGGCGACGAGCTCGTCGCGGTGCCCCTCGAGCAGCCGCTTCCGCAGGGTCCCCGCGTCGGGCATGACGACGCCGAAACGCATCGGCAGCACCGTGCCCTGCTCCAGCGCCAGCTCCAGCACCCGCGAGTGGGTGAGCAGCTCCTCGCGCCCGGCCTCGAGGTACTCGTCGGGAGCGACGCTGGTCAGGGCCGCGACCTTGCGGGCGGCGACGAGCTCGAGCGGCGCGCCCGCGATCCCCGTCTCGGCGGGCGGGGATACGTCGTCGCGGACGACACCGTAGACGTAGCGGGGTTGTGCGTCGGTGTCCGCCACGGTCGCTCAGTCAGCCTTTGCTTTTTTTCGACCGGCCGGAGCCCGAGCCGGAGGCTTCGCTGCGGCGCCGTCGTTTGGTGGTCGTCGAAGTCGAGCGGCGACGGCGGGTCGAGCCTTCGTCCTCGTCTTCGTCCCCTTCTTCCTCGTCGCCGAAGAGCGCCTCTTTCGCGCCCTGCAGCACGCCTTTGGTTTTGCTCGACGCGCCGCCTTCGGTGATGCCCTCCATCAGCTCCGGCAGGCCCTGCGTCTCGGTCGACATCAGGTCGAGCCGGTTGACCGCCTCGGCGAAGCGCAGGTACGTGTCCACGCTGGCGATCACGATCCGGGCGTCGATGGTGACGATCTCGATGCCGATCAGCGAGACGCGCACGAAGACGTCGATCACGAGCCCCTTGTCGAGGATCAGCTCGAGCACGTCGTAGAGCCCGCTCGAGGAGCTCCGCGCGACGTATCCGCTTCCGCCCCGGTAGGGCATCTGCCCCCCGTAGGGCTGTTGCTGCATTGCGGCTGCCATCTGGGTTCCTTTCTTGGTTTTGGCGGTCGATCAGCCGCGGGGGGCGGGCTCGACCTCCTCGTCCTCGAGAGGCTCCTCGGCCTCCTCGTCCTCGTCCGGCGGAGGCTCCTCGGCCTCCTCGCCCTCTTGTTCCTCCTCGTCGGGCGGTTGGGATGCCGGGTCCTTGAAATCGGCCGACCGGTAGTCGTTGGCCTCGTCCCAAAGCTCGGCATAAGCCTTGAAGCGGCGAAGCTCCCGGCGCACGGTCCGTTCCGGCAAGCCGAGCCCGCGCAGCAGGCGCTCGCCCAGGCCCTCCTCCGGCTGCTCGATCGTCAGCTCGACCCGGGTGAGGCGCGGCGCCAGCGGGTGGAAGGTGAGGACGCCGGAGTGCTCGACCCCGTCGACGCCCTCCCAGTCGAGGCGCTCTTCCGGTTCTTCGCCGACGATCTCCAGGGCCAGCGTCTGCCGGCGGCCGGCCAGTCTCAGCGCCACGGCAAGATGCGTGTCGTCCTCGACCTCGACCGCGGCGATGCGGTCGCTGAAGCGCGGTAGCTCCTCGAAGCGCGTGCAGAGGTCGAACACCGCGGCGACCGGGACGGCGACATCGATCGACTCCTGGATCGGGATCGGGGTGCGGGCGTCGAAGAGGTGGTCGTCGTCGCCTTCCGGCGCCTCGCCGGCTTCGGCAGGCTCGACCTCGGGCTCGGCGCCCTCGTCGTCCTCCTCCTGGTCCGGGAGCAGCCGGTCGACGATCCGGTGACCGACGCCCACTTTCGCCGCGAGCTTGCCCTTCTTGCCGAATTTGGCAAGCGTCGCGTCGGCGAGTTCGCCGAGCTCGGAGGCGGCGCCGCTGCCCGTGTGCGGGATCGACAGGCGGTCTTTGAGACTCGTCGCGTCCTTGCTCGCCGCTTTCGTCGGGGCGTCTTTCGTCGCTGCGCCCTTGACTTTGGCGGCGATGCCTTTCGACGCTTCGGACGCGCCCTTCGCCGCTTTGCGTTCGGCGAGCGCGCGGGCGCCATAGTGGGCAGCTTCGCGGAACTGGGCCAGAGCTTCACGCCCATACTCGGCGGCGCCTTTCTCCTCGGTGCGTGGGGGCATCGCGATCGGCGGTCCGCCCGTCTCAGGTCTTCTTCGCCGCGTCGTCGGTCGCCTCGCCAACCTCCTGCACCGAGTGGGCCACGCGGCTGATCCGTTTGCCGATCAGATCCGCTTTCTCAGCCGCGTCGGTGACCGCCCCGGCAACCCGGCGCACGTCGCCCTTCAGCCCCTTGCCCTTAGGAAGGCCGACCTTGGGCATGCTCACGTGCGGCAGGTGCCCCTTCTTCTTCGGCATCGGCACGCCGAGCACCTTGCGCTGCTTGTGCCCGTTTTTGCCGACGATCACCACGACTGCGCCCGCCAGCGCGGCACCGGTCGCGAGCAGCGGCAGCGCCGCCTTCTGCGCCGCGTCCTTGACGGTGCTGCCGGCGGCGTTGCCGTTCGACGAGCTCGGGGCCTCTTTGGTCGCGGAGCTCGCTTTGGAAGAGCTGGATTTCGATTTCGACGCTTTCGAAGACCGTTTGGGTTTCGATTTGGCTTTCGTCTCAGCCATCTGGTCGTCCTCTCTGTGTGGTCCGCGCCTCCGCCCTCACCGGCGGACGCGTTTGAAACAGAAACTCGAACGAATCTGATGCTTAAACGGATCCCGGCCCGGATTTGTCAGGACAGGGCAGGAAATCATTCGGCCGACGGCTCGCCGGCTTCGGTGGATACGGCGTCCGCTTCGAGGGCGGGGGCGGTCGAGGACCCCTCGACGCTTTCCGTCTCTTCCGCCGGCGCGCTTTCCTTCTGTGACTGTTCGGGGTGGGCGGGGTGTCCGGGGTGCTCCGGATGTTCCGGGTGCGCCTTCGCCTCGCCGGCTTCGGTGGAGCTCGCCTCGGTCGTCCCACCCTTCGTTTCGGCCGCCGCCCCATTTTCGAACGTGTCCGGGGGGTCGGAGTGGGACGGGTGTTCGGGATGCTCCGGCTGCTCTGGCTGCGCCGCATGTTCAGGCTGTTCCGCGCCCTCGCCCTGGTCCACCACCTCGGCGGCATTTGGTTCCGCCGCGCCGCCGCTCGGCGCCTTGGTCTCTGGGGCGGCCGGAGCGTGCCCCGCTCCGCTGTTGCCGTGGGACCCGCGGGGCGGCTCGGTGAACCCGGTCGGTGCGCTTTCCGTCTCGGCGGGCGCCGCGGGCGTGGTCGACGACCGTGAGCCCACTTTCCGTTCCGCGGCGGCCACCCGGTTCGTCGGCTCGCCGCCGGACGCCTGCCTTGGACGGCCGCCGCGCGCCAGGCCGGTTCGGCCGGCGGGGGAGATCGCTCGATCGTCGGACGCGCGGGCGATCCCGACGTCGCGCTGGGTCGGATCGCGATCGGTGCTCGCACTGGGGCCGCCGTCAGCCTGCCGACGCTCGACCCCCGGCGACCGATTGCCGCCGTCCCGCAGCAGCGCGTCGTGGTCGACCGCGGCCGTCCCGACCGCGAGAGCCGCCAGCACCCCGACCCCCGCCTTGACGGCCCCCGAAAGCCCCACCGATCCCGCGACCGCGCCCGCGCCGCCGGCCCCGACGCCCACGCCGGCACCGACCATGGTGCTCGCTCCCCCGACACCCGCACCCCCGGCCGCCATCCCCGCTCCGCCCGCGGCGGACCCGCCGAGAACGCTCTGCAGCAACCCCGCGGCGGCGAGCGCCGGCAACGGCGTGATCGACGCCAGCGTTCCCTCGCGCTCGCGGATCTCGGCCTGGAAGCGGCGGCACCGGGCGCAGTCGCGGAGGTGGGCGCGGACGCCACGGTCGCGCGGTCGACCCTCCGCGTCGGAGACCTCCAGCATCGCCGCCTCGCAGTCCATGTCGCGCCCCAGCTCCATCTGGCTCAGGCCACGGCGCGCCTCATAGAGCGCCTGGCGGACCGCGGCCGGTGAGGTCCCGAGCACCGCGCCGATCTCGCCGAATCCGAGTCCGTTCAACTCTCTCATCACCAGAGCCGACCGCTGGCGCTCGGGCAGGTCGGCGATGTCGGCGAGCAGCATCCGCAGGCTCGCGTCGCGCTCGAAGCGCTCCTCGGTCCCGGCGCCGTGGTCGATCGTCGCCGGCAGCGGCTCCACCGGCCGTTCGCGTCGGCGCAATTCGACCGCCTCGTTGTGGGCGATCCGGAAGAGCCAGGGCTTCAGCTCCATTTCGCGCCGCTCGCCGGGCAGCGCCCGCATCGCCCGCATCATCGTGTTCTGCACCGCGTCCTCGGCGTCCTGCGGCTCGCGCAGGATGCCGACACAAAAGCAGTAGAGGTCCTGCTGATAGCGGCGGAAGATCGCCGCGAAGGCCTCCGGGTCGCCGGCCGCGGCGCGCCTCGCGAGGCGCCTGTCCGAGGACAGCGAGAGCGCCTGCCGGGACAGAGACCGCCGGCCGCTCCGCCTGGGGTGGGAAGCGTCGACGGTCTCCGTCCCGGCAGGCGCCGGGTCTGCTTCTCCGAGAGCGCGTGGCATCAATCGGAGGTACCCCGGAAAGTCTTTCCATCCCAAAACTCGCGGATCCGAGGGGTCGAGTCCGGCGCCCTCCCGACAGCGCCGCCCTGACAAAAACGTCCGCCTCCCCGTTATAGCTGCGACATGACCTTCGCGGGCAGCATCATCCTGATCGCCGTCGGCGCGATCCTCCGCTTCGCCACCCACATCCACGTCAAGGGCTTCGACCTGCATACGATCGGGTTGATCCTGTTGATCGTCGGGGTGATCGGCCCTGCTCATCGCCATCTGGCAGTGGGCGGTCTGGTCGCGCCGGTCGCGGCAGAGTGAAGTGCTGGTCGACGACCGGCGCCGGCGCGACTACTGAGGCTCAGCCGAACGCCTCGGCCTCCTCGCGGAGTCGCCGCAGGGTGGAGCGCAAGAGGCGCGAGATGTGCATCTGGGAGCAGCCGATCCGGGCGGCGATCTCCGACTGCGGCAGATCTTCGACGAAGCGCAGCCGCAGCACGTCGCGCTCGCGCTCGTCCAGACCCGCCAGCACCGACTCGACCGCCAGCCGGTCCTCGACCAGCTCGTAGTTCTCGTCAGGCCCTCCGAGCCACTCTGCCGCCGCCGGCCCCTCGCCGCCCTCACCTTGGACCGGCGCGTCGATGCCGAGCGGCCGGCGCCTGTCGTCGGCGACGAGGGCTTCGAGCACATCGCCGAGCTCGAGGTTGAGCCGGGCCGCGACCTCCTGCGGCGACGGTGGCCGCGAGAGCTCGTCGGTCAGCTCCTCGGTGACCGTCTCGATCGCCCCCATCCGGTCGTGCAGCACGCGCGGCACGCGGATCGTCCAGACCTTGTCGCGGAAGTAGCGCTTCAACTCGCCCATGATCGTCGGCTTGGCGAAGCCGACGAACGGCGTGCCGCGATCGGCGTCGTAGCGGTCGATCGCGTTCAGCAGCCCGACGCTCGCCACCTGGACGAGGTCGTCGTAGGGCTCGACCACGCCCGCGTAGCGGCTAGCCATACGCTTCGCCATCGGCAGGTAGATGCTGACCAGCTCTTCGCGCGCCGCCTGGTCGCGCCGGCGGTTGAACCGGCGCCACAGCTCCTTCTCGTAGGGGCCGCCGACCTGAGGGGTCGTGGTGGTGGTGATGGTTGCACTCATCGGGTCCTCCAAATCTGGATGGATTTCCCGACTCATCCGCCCTTGGCCTGAAGCGTGCGGATGCGTGCGGTGTCGCGATGCGAACACGAAGGTTGCAGGGCACCCTTCGTGTCCGTGTTGGCCTGCTACCCCCGCCTCGGAATCTCAACCTCGGCGAGGGAAACTTTAGATAGGTGTTGTTAAGGAATCGTCGGGTAAAGGCATCCACATGGTCGACCAGCACGGAGGGACGGCGGTCCCGGAGTTCGAGGACGAGCGAGCGAGCGGTTCGCTCGTCGCCGCGATCTCCCGCGACATCGTCCACATCCACGCCCGGTTCTACGGTCGCGGGCCGACCAAGGCGAAGACCGTGTGGCGCGAGGAGATCGTCGTCTGCGTCCTCGAAGACATCTTCACCAAGGCCGAGAAGGTGCTGGTCGACGCCGGCCGCTTCGAGGACGTCCGCGCCAACCGCATCGCCTTCCAGGACGAGACCAGGCCGCTGTTCCTGACCGCCGTCGAACTGTCCACCGGTCGCCAGGTGAAATCGTTCCTCAGCCAGGTCAGCGAGGACGGCACCGCCTCGGAGGTCTTCGTCCTCGGCGGTCCTGCCACGCCGCCGATCGGCTAGTCGGCGTCGAGCCTCACCGCGCTCTCCAGCAGCAGCGCGTGGACGAAGGCCTGGGGCAGGTAGCCGCGCAGCTGGCGCTGGGTGACGTCGAACTCCTCGGAGAAGAGGCCGGGCGTGCCGCAGGCGGTGCGGCCGCGCTGGAAGATCGCCACGGCGCGCTCGCGCTTTCGCTGCTGGGCGAGTGCCATCGCGAGCCAGAAGCCGCAGACGAGGAAGGCGCCCTCGGCCTCCCCCAGCGGCAGGTCCTCGGAGCGGAAGCGGAAGCAGTAGTCGTCATCGACCAACTCGCGCAGCACCGCGTCGAGCGTCGCCCGTGAGCGCGGGTCCTCGACCGCGACGGCGCCGCGGATCTGGGCGAGGAGGGAGGCGTCGACGCGAGGTCGTCGGGCGTGGCTGCCAGTGGCCGTCGCGGGCCACCCCGTCCGCCGCCGCGGCGACCAGCTCGTCGGCGAGCGCCAGCCAGCCGGGACCGCGCTCGCGCGCCCCGGCGCGCGACGATCGCGGTAGACGAAGATCTTCGCCGGCACCGTGAGCGGCTCGGCGGCGATGCTGGCCGAGGCGGCGCACTCGCTCGCCGACACCACCAACCAGGCCTTCCTCCTGATCTCGATCGGCCTCAGCGAGCGGCCGCCGGACGAGGGCCACTCCTTCGGCACCGGCCGCGAGCGCTTCCTCTGACCTTCGTCGCCGCGGTCGGGACCTCGGCAGAGCCGCCTTCGCGATCGGCTGGGCGCCTTCGAGTTTTCAACCCGCCCGCCGGCGAGCCCGACTTCGTCATCCCTTCGCCGTCCTCGGCCTCTCGCTCCCGGCGGAGGGTTTCTCCTGGCTGCGGGCGCTGCGCCAGACGCGCTCCGAGGCGCGCCGCGACCGCCTCGGCCACCAGCGACTACCTGCGGATGAGCCGCGACCCGAACGTCAACCGCGATCCGAAACTCAAGATGGTGTTCTTCGAGGGCTCGGCGGCGTTGATCGGGATCGCCCTGGCGGCCTCCGCTTTTTTGCGTGCGTCGTCCGCGAACTTCACGATCGTTTCGTTCCCCCTGCCGTTCCCCCGCGCCATTTCCAGTCGCATCTGGCCTTCTAGAGCGGCGCCTCCCTCTAAGCACCGGTCTCCAAAACCGGCGAATCCCATCAGTCACAGTCGCCAGATAACGACCCTCCTGCATACCCGGTTCGCTCCGTCCGCCCCCATTCGTAGCTTCGTCGCCCCGACTTCCCTCGCAGCATCCTCGAGTTCCAGGCCCGCTTCGCCGACGAGGACGCCTGTCGCGACTACCTGTTCGAATCTCGATGGCCCGATGGGTGCTCGTGTCCGCGCTGCGGCGGTAGGTACGCCGGTGAGCAGCCGAAGCGCCGCCTCTGGAGTGCCGCGACCGCGGGCACCAGACCTCGGTGACCGCGGGGAAGGTCATGCACGGAACCCGAACCCCACTGCGGATGTGGTTCTGGGCGGCCTATCTGGTTGTCTACCGCAGCCGGGCGTAGGCGAGGGCGAGAGAAGGCACACGCCCAGGAGCCCTGGGGCGCGCCTCTCTCGATGCTGCTGGAGATGCCGCCGCTCGTGATCCTCTATGAGTTCACGCCGGCCCCCTACGCCGAGCGCCAGATCGGTCGAAGGTCACCGGGACCGCGCGCGGGACGATCCGGGCGATCGGCGCCATGGGCTCGATCCTCCGCGCCGCCGAAGCCGACTCGCCGGAGCGACGGACGCGCCCGGGAAGCCGCAGGGCGGGAGGCCGTCGATCAACGGCCCCTACTTGACGGCGAGGATCTCGACCTGGCGGATGTCCGGGGCGGACGCCAACAGATCGCCGGCCACCTTGCCGAGCTCGACGGGGATCTCGCCCTCCAGATGCGCGGTGCGCGCGTCCTCGGTCTCGAAGGTGTCGAAGATCCCGTAGTGGGTCTCGTCGATCTTGAAGGCGTACCAGGTGACGGTGCCCTCCTCGGCAAGCGCCAGGCGACGCCCGGCCTCGAGGAATTCCCCGAGGTCTTCCCCCTTGCCGGTCTTCGCCTCCAGTTGGACAAGCAGTCCGACGGTTAGTGTCATGGTGTCTCCGTTCGTTTGGTGGGTTTCATTTTCGGGTTCAAGCCGGGACGTCCCAGATCTGCCCGTTGCCTTCCGAAGACGGCGGTGGCACCGCCGTCGGCGGCGATCGTGGCTCCGGTCACGTAGCTCGACCGAGGCGAGGCGAGGAACACCACCAGCTCGGCGATCTCCCGCGGCTCGGCAAGCCGCTTGAGTGCGGTGACACCGGTCACGAAGCCGACTTCTTCGTCGCTCATCCCGCTCACACCCTCGGTCTGCGTCGGACCGGGCGCGATCGTGTTGACGCGGACGTCGCCGCCGGCGAATTCGGCCGCCCAGCTTCGCGTCAGCGACTCCAGCGCCGCCTTCGTCGCGCCGTAGGCGGACCCGCCGGGCAGGCCCACGGCGGCGGCCATGGTCGAGACGTTGACGATGCTGCCGCCGCCGTTCGCCGCCATCCGCGGCGCGAGCGCCGCGGTCAGGAAGTAGGGCGCGCGAACATTGATGTCGAACATCGCCTGGAAGGACCCGAGGTCCTGGTCGGGGGTCGGGGCGAAGGCGAACGTCCCGGCGTTGTTGACGAGGACGTCGACCTCGCCGACCTCATCGGCCAGACGAGCGATCGAGTCGAAGTCACAGAGGTCGGCCTCGATGAACCGGGCCAGGCCGCCGTCGGCCTCTATCTGCGCCACCGTGCGCGCGCCACGGTCGACGTCGCGGCCGGTGACGATGACACTCGCGCCCGCCGCGGCGAGCTGTTTGGCGATCTCGCGCCCGATCCCCGAGGTCGCCCCCGTCACCACCGCGGTCTTGTTCTCCAGGTCCATCGACTCGATCCTCTCGTTTGGCTACAAAATGGATTGCGCGATCCAGACTCGCACGGTTTTTCTGGACTGTCAAATCCAGAACGCGCGTTATCCTCTTTTCATGGGCACGAGCAGCGAGATCGTCGAGACGCCGCCGCTGACGGCAAAGGGGCAGGCGACGCGCGACCGGATCGTCGCCGCCGCGGCCCGGCTGATCTTCGAGCGCGGCGTCGCGGGGACCGGGGTCGAGGACGTGAAGTCGGCCGCGGGCGTCAGCAGCTCGCAGCTCTACCACTACTTCGCCGACAAGCAGGAGCTCGTCCACGCGGTCATCGCCCATCAGAGCGAGGCGGTCGTCGATGGCCAGCAGCCGCTGCTGGGGCGCCTCGACAGCATCGAGGCACTGCGGGCGTGGCGCGACCAGGCGGTCGCGATCCAGCGCAGTCTCCACTGTCAGGGCGGCTGTCCGATCGGTTCGCTGGCGGGTGAGCTGGCGGAGACCGACCCGGAGTCCCGCGCCCGCATCGCCGCCGGCTTCGCCCGCTGGGAGCAGGCGATCGCCCAGGGGATCAACGCGATGCACGAGCGCGGTGACCTTCCGGCCGAGATCGATCCCGAGGAATTGGCGCTGGCCATACTCGCCGCGCATCAGGGCGGCCTCATCCTCACGCAGGTAAGGCGTGACCCCGCCCCCCTGGAAGCGGTCCTCGACGCGATCGTCGACCACGTCGCCTCATTGCACTCCCGGGCGCGCCGGGAACCGATCTCGAGCTTGGATGGCTAGGCCGCCGGGGTCGAAACGCCGGTCCGGCCGTGGCCTCGCCTTCCTCTTCCTCGACGGCAAGCTCGACGCCGAAGCCCGGACACCGTCGCCACTCGATCGGTCCCGGGTCCGCGCGTCACGCTGCTCCGAGCACGACGTCGACCTTCGAGCCGGCCGCGCGGACCGTCCCCGCCTTCGGCGTCTGTTTGACGACCTTGGCGCCGCGGCCGACGGTGCCCTTCCTCGTGACCTTGCCGAGCTTGCAGTCCGCCGCCTTGATCCTCTTCCTGGCGGCCTTGAGCTCCTTGCCCCTGAGTTTGGGGACGACGCAAGGCGCCGGAGCCGAAGCCACCGGGGTCGGGGTCGTGGAGCCCTGAGCCGGCGACCCCAGGTAGGTGAACGTCTGCGGGGCCACCGCGGTCCCGGCGGCATTGACGACCGAGACGCTGACCGCGGTCGCCGCGCTGCTCGGTGGCGCGACCGCGAAGAGCTGGCTTTCGGAGACCAGGGTGAAGCTCGCCGGCGTCGCCCCGAAGCGTCGCTGAGACCTCCGACGGCGAGCCGCGAAAGCTCCAGAAGGTCACGTTCTTGGTGACGGCTGCCTCCCGCCCGCACGGTCAGTTCGTCCTGAAGGAAACGGAGGTCAGTGATCCCACCTTGGAACCGAAGGGTACGACCGAGCCGTTCGGATCAACACTCACCAACCCTGAGGTCGTGTTGCTGGTCCCGTCGACCACGATGACGCTTTCGGTGGTGGGGGGACGGAAGCCCACCGGCAGCGTGAAGGCCGACTGACCTTCGGTGCAGCCAGCGAGGAAGCCCTGTAGATGGACGACGCCGAACGGGTCTTTGTAGAAGCCGACCGGACCGAATCCTCCGCCGAGGCCACATCCGTGTTCGAAGGCCGGCTGACCGGCTGCGCCGACCACGTGCACCGCTTCCAGTTCGGTCCTGGCATATGCGGATGCCGGCGCCCCTCCGAGCGAATCCGCGTTGGAGGCCTGAGCGGAGGTGTCGGCGGAGCTCGCATGCGACGCGCTGCCCGCGCTCGGGACCGTGCCGAGGGTCGAGACCCGGATCTTCGATCCCGTGACCGCACCGTTCTCGATCTTTGCCGCAGTGATCGCGTCGTTCTTGATCTGCTTGGTGCCGACCGAGTTCTTGGCGAGGTGGCTCGCCGCGAGAGCGCTGCCGCCGGCGAGGACGAGAAAGAGCGCCAGCGTCGAGACGACGTTGGCGTAGGTGAGCTTGCTACGTAAGCGGTTCATGACCGGACTCCTTCTTGGAGGGGTTGGCTGGGACGAGCTGCCGGGGGAACCTCTCATGGCGCGACGCGACTGCCAAGCCGATCCTCCTGCCCGCTTCTTGGTCGGCCTCGCCTTCCTCTTACCGCGTCTCGATCCGGTGCTTTTGGGGGTTTGGTCGATGCGCGGTGAACGCCCTCGGCGGGTCCTCCGTAGACAGCGCCATGACCGCTCTCCGCCGAACGATCGCGATGGCCACCGGCTTCGCGATGCTCACCATCGTCGCCCTGATCGCCCTCGTGCCGATCGCTTTCGCCCATCGGCACGAACGCGCCATCGAGCCCCCCGCAGCGACGGAGGGCAGCGCCGCCTTCGCCTGGCTGCGTCCCGGCCACCTCCCCTCCGACTGGACGACGCTGCGGCTCCCCGACTCACCGGCCCGCCTGTCGGCCCCGCCGGGCTGGCGGGTCGCCGGCGGGGACGCGGGGACCAGGACGAGGGTCCTGCGCGGCCCCTCCGGCCGCATCATCGGCTAC
>DASXMH010000131.1:0-11667 GCA_036495785.1 Solirubrobacterales bacterium | reverse complement strand
AGGATGTCGTTGAGGCGGTGCGAGATCACCGACTCGTTGGTCTCCTCGAGCGCCTCGATCACCTCCTTGTAGTTCTCCAGCATGTCCCAGATCCGCTCGTGCGAGTCGACGATGTCGTCGAAGTAGATCTCGAGGTCGAAGCCGGGGGAGAGGTAGCGCGATTTGACCTTCTCCAGGTCGCGCAGCACCGGCCGCTGCGGCCGGATCACCTTGCGGAAGTTGATGATCTCCTGCTTGACGTTGGAGATGTCGCGCACGATGTCCTCGGAGCGGCCCTCGAAGATGTCGTCCTCGAGCGCGTCGAGCTTGTTGCCGATCTTGCGCAGCATCGGGAAGCAGTAGTCGAAGCTGTCGTCGACGAGGCGGTAGAGCAGGTAGCCGGAGCCGCGCGAGAAGAGCTGCTCGCGCAGCTCCTCTTTGCTGCGGCAGCGCTCGAACAGGTACTCGACCGGCTGCAAGGGCTGGTTCGGGATCGTGACCAGGAAGTCGGGGCCGACGAAGAGGTCGAGCTCGCCCGCGCCGAGGCGCTTGGCGGAGCGGTCGAAGACCGGGAGGTTGAGGATGCTGAACAGGTAGTCGTCGTAGTTGTCGATCTTCGGGCGCTGGTTGCGCGAGAGCACGTCCTCGAGGTCGAGGGCGTGGAAGTCGAAGTGCTCCTCCAGCCAAGCGCGCTCCAGCGCCCCCGGGTGCTCGATGTTCACCCAGCGGAGGCCGCCCCACTCGATCTGCTCGACGCGGGGTGCCTGTGGCTCAGCGGTCTCGACCGGCGTGACGAGCTCGCCGCGACGGTTGCGCCGCAGGCGTGGTTTCGGGAGGTTCGGCATCGGCCGCACCCGTCTCGTCGTGGGGGAGAATCGCGATCACACGCGTAGGTTAGCCGTCCCCGAGGCATCGGAAACGTCGGCCGGGGCGTGGTACGCTTTCGCCCAACATAAGCGCCACATCTAGAGGGGTGGAGGGACTGGCCCAGTGAAGCCCCGGCAACCATTTCGGACCTAGCGGTCCGAGGCAGGTGCCAAGTCCAGCAGGTCGCGAGGCCTGACAGATGTGGGGGATGTCCGATCGGACCTCTGCCCCACGTGGCGGAGGTTTTTTCACACATAAGGGCAAAGGAAGTGATCGGATGTCTGTCGAGTGTTTGAAGTGCAAGGAGTGCGGGACCGAGTACGAGCTCGGGGCCAGCTATTTTTGCGAGCAGTGCTTCGGGCCGCTGGAGGTCCGCTACGACCACTCGTCGCTGGACGCGGCGGAGGCGAAGCGACGGATCCAGGCGGGCTCACGGGGGATCTGGCGCTACGCCGACTTCCTCCCGTTCTCGGGCCGCCCCGCTGACCCTCTGGAGCCGGGCCTGACGCCGCTGCTGCGAGCCGACCGGCTGGCCGAGCGGCTCGGGGTCGACGCCGAGATCTGGATCAAGAACGACGCCGCCAACCCGACCCATTCCTTCAAGGACCGGGTGGTCGCGGTCGCCGTCGCCAAAGCGCAGGAGCTCGGCTTCACCACCGTCGCCTGCGCCTCGACCGGCAACCTCGCCAACGCGGTCGCCGCTCATGCCGCCGCGGCCGGCCTCGACTCCTTCGTCTTCGTCCGCTCCAACCTGGAGGAGCAGAAGCTGCTGGCGACCGGCGTCTACGGCACCAACCTGGTCGGCGTGCGCGGCAACTACGACGACGTCAACCGGCTCTGCACGCAGCTCGCCGAGACCCACCCCTGGGCGTTCGTGAACGTCAACCTGCGGCCTTACTACGCGGAGGGCTCGAAGACGCTCGCCTTCGAGACGGTCGAGCAGCTCGGCTGGGAACTGCCCGATCGGGTGGTCAGCCCGATCGCCTCCGGCTCGCTCTTCACCAAACTGGGCCGCGGCTTCCAGGAATGGCTCGACCTCGGCCTGGTCGAGGGCGAGCAGCCGACCTTCAACGGGGCGCAGGCGGACGGCTGCAGCCCGGTCGCGACCGCCTTCGCCGAAGGCTGGGACGTCTGCAAGCCGCAGCGCCCCGACACGATCGCCAAGAGCCTCGCGATCGGCGACCCGGCCGACGGGCCCTACGCGATCGAGCACGCGCGGAAGACCGGCGGCGGCGTCGACTCGGTCTCCGACGAGGAGATCCGCGCCGGGATCAAGCTGCTCGCCGAGACGACCGGGATCTTCACCGAGACCGCGGGCGGCGTGACGATCGGCGTGCTGCGCAAGCTGGCCGAACGGGGCGAGCTGCAGAGCGGGGAAAAAGTCGTCGCCTACATCACCGGGGAGGGCCTGAAGACGCTCGACGCGACCCGCGATACGTTCTCCATGCACGAGATCGATCCGAGTCTCGACAGCTTCGATTCCGAGTTCGCCCAGGAGGTAAGCGTCTAGATGAGCGTCACCGTCAAGATCCCGACCCAGCTGCGCGCCGCGACCGGCGGCGAAGCTGAGGTGCAGGTGGAAGGCTCCAACGTCGGCGAGGCGCTGGACGCGGTCTTCGCCGCCTACGGCGACCTGCGCGAGCGGATCACCCAGGACGGCACGCTGCGCCGCTTCGTCAACGTCTACGTCTCCGGCGAGGACATCCGCTTCCAGCAGGGCCTCGAGACGGCGATCTCAGAGGGCGACGAGGTCACGATCCTCCCGGCCGTTGCCGGAGGGTGAGCAAACCGCCGGTCGTCGTCCTCTGCGGAGGCCGCGGCACGCGGCTGCGGGAGCGGACCGAATCGGTGCCGAAGCCGCTGGTCGAGATCGGCGGGCGGCCGATCGTCTGGCACGTGATCGGGATCTACGCGGCGCAGGGGTTCGAGCGCTTCCTGCTGGCGACGGGATACCTCGGCGAGCAGATCGAGCGGTTCGCGGCGGCGGAGAGCTGGCCGGAGGGGGTTTCGGTCGAGTGCGTCGACACCGGGCTCGACACGCCGACCGGCGGCCGGATCGCGGCGCTCGGTGAGCGTCTGGCGGGCGGGACCTTCTGCGCGACCTACGCCGACGGGGTCGCCGACGTCGACCTCGGCGCGCTGCTGGGCGGTCATCGCGCGGCCGGGCTGGCGGCGACGGTGACGGTCGTCCGCCCCAACCTGCAGTGGGGGGTGGCGGAGCTGGACGGCGAGCGGGTCTCCGGCTTCGTCGAGAAGCCGCGCTCCGACCACTGGATCAACGGCGGCTTCTTCTGCTTCGAGCCGGAGGCGCTCGACTACATCGGGGACGACTCGGTGTTGGAGCGGGAGCCGCTCGAGCGGCTCGCGGCAGCGAGCAAGCTGCGCGCCCACCGGCACGAGGGCTTCTGGGACTGCATGGACACCTACAAGGACGCGGTGGTGCTCGACGACCTCTGGCGCGGCGGCAGCGCCCCCTGGCACACCTGGCATGTTGATGGGCCGAAAAACCCTGATATAGAGGGTTTTTCGGCCCATCAACAGCGTGGTTCGGCGGAGGTAGGGCGTGGGTAGGGCGCTGGTCACCGGCGGACATGGATTCGTCGGCTCCCACCTCGCGGCCGGGCTGCTCGCCGTCGGGAGCGCGGTGCGGGTCCTCGATCGGCCCGGGCCGCGTCAGACCGACCTCGGCGGGCCGCGCGCCTCGGGCCTCGACCTGCTCGGGGTGCGCGAGGAGGTCGAGCTGGTCGAGGCGGACCTGCTCGACGCCGAGAGCGTCGCCGCGGCGGTCGTCGGCTGCGACTCCGTGTTCCACCTCGCCGCGCAGACGATCGTCGGGGTCGCCCGCCGCTCCCCGCACGAGACGGTCGACGTCAACGTGCGCGGCTCCTGGAACGTCTTCCTGGCCTGCCGCGACGCGGCCGTCGGCAAGGTCGTCTTTGCCTCCTCCGACAAGGCCTACGGGACGGCGCCGGAGCTGCCCTACCGCGAGGACTTCCCGCTGCGCGCCGACCATCCCTACGACTCCTCGAAGGCGGCCGCCGACGTGATGGCGCGCGGCTTGGCGCGGGAGTGGGGGCTGCCGATCGCGGTCAGCCGCTTCGCCAACGTCTACGGCGGCGGCGACCTCAACTTCACCCGGGTGGTGCCGGAGACGGCGATCGCGGTCGCCGACCGGCGGGCGCCGCGGATCCGCTCCAACGGGGCGCCGCGGCGCGACTTTCTCCACGTCGACGACGCGGTCTCGGCGTACCTGGCGATCGCCGGCGCGCTCGAGGGCGACGGCGCCGCGGGCGAGGCCTTCAACGCGGGCGGCGACCGTCCCCACTCGGTGCGCGAGGTCGTCGACCTGACCGCCGAGGTGGGCGGGGGAGAGGTCGAGCCCGAGTACGGCCCGGGGCTGCCGCCCGGCGAGATCCTCGATCAGTACCTCGACTCGACCAAGCTGCGCGAGCTGACCGGCTGGGCGCCCGCGGTCGAGCTGCGGGCCGGCCTGGGAAGTACCGTGGAGTGGTACCGCGAGCATGAGGAGGTGCGTCCCTGATGTGCGGGCGCTACACGGTCACCACCAAGGACACGAAGACGATCGCCGACCGCTTCCAGGTCGAACTGGAGAAAGCCCTCGCGCAGGGCGGCGGGGGCGGGGACGGCGCGCCGGCCGCCAAAGAGTCGGCCAAGGCAGCGTCGAACGGCTCCGAGGACGGAGCGAAGTCGCGGGAGAAATCCCCGCCCGGCCTCGGCCGCTTCAACGTCGCCCCGACCCAGGAGATCCTCGTCGTCCGCTCCTCCCCGGACGAGGCGGAGGCCGAGCAGGGCGAGCGCGAGGCGCGGCTGATGCGCTGGGGCCTCGTCCCGGTCTGGGCCAAGGACCTGAAAGTCGGCTACCGGATGATCAACGCGAAAAAAGAGAACCTGACCAAAAGCCGCGCCTACGGCCCGCTGGTCGGCAAGTTCCGCCACCGCTGCCTGATCGTCGCCGACGGCTTCTACGAGTGGATGAAGGCGGAGGACCCGAAGCAGCCGCGCCAGCCGTGGCGGTTCACCGTCGACGGCGGCGAGCCGTTCGCCTTCGCCGGGCTCTGCACGCGCAAGGAGTGGGCGGACCCCGACGAGCGCGGCGTCGACCCCGACGGCTACCTCTACAGCGCGACGATCATCACGACGACCCCGAACGCGGTGGTGAAACCGGTCCACGACCGGATGCCGGCGATCCTGCCGAGCGCCGAAGCGGAGGCCGCCTGGCTCGATCCGCGGCTCTCGACCGAGGAGGCGATCGCGATGTGCGGGCCGCTCGACGCGGGCCGGATGGAAGGGGCGCCCGCCAATCCGGCGCTCAACAAGGTCGGCAAAGGGATGGCCGAAGGGCCGGAGCTCCTGGTCGCGCCGCAGTCCTGAGCGCGCGGGCGCTATTCGCCCTTGGATTCTTCGCTTTCTTCCGCCGCTTCTTCGGCTTCTTCGCGTTCTTCCTGTTTCAATTCTTCGGCTTCTTCGTCGATCGGCGGCGACACGTGGGGCAGCGAGCCTTCCGTTTCGGTCGTCGCCTTGCCCGCCGAGACTTCGAGCAGGCAGGCGATCTGCGCCGCCGGCGCCTTGGTCGTCTTCCAGATCGTGTAGAAGGGCAGTTCGACCGTCGCCGGCGCCTTCCCTTCGGGCAGGAAGTAGTCCAGGTGCTCGGTGCCCACTTCGTACTTGGGCCAGCCGAGCTTCACGCCTTTGATCGTGGTCCAGCGGCTGGGCAGGTCTTCGGTGACTTCTTCGAGCTCGGCGATTTCGGACCCGTGCGAGGAGAACTGGGCCAGGACCGTTTCCGGCACCGACTGCCCGTAGATCCCGTCTTCGGAGGAGCGCGGGTAGAGCATCCGGAGGCTACCGCTGCTGCGGTCGATTTCGGTTCCGGCCCTGGTGGCATGGATCGAGCACCTGATGCGACCGCCGCCGATCGGCGCGCCTTTGTCGATCTTCAGCGTCGAGCGGACCCGGAACAGCGAGTAGCCACCGACGTTCGTCCCGGTCGCTTTGATGGTGCCGTCGACCAGCCGCATCTTGGCTTCCTTGCTGCCGGGCACGGCGACCGGCTTGGAGTCCGGGATCGTCCCCCGCTGGACGAATTCCAGGTGGGCGAATTCGCCGCTCCCCTTGCCGGTGGACAGCAGCGCCGCCGCTAGGGTCGCGATCAGGCCGACCACGACGACGACGATCGCGCCGCGCGGGATGCGGTCGTCTGGCTTGGTGTCGGGTGGAGTCGAGCCGCTCTCCATTGCGGCGCGACAGTATTGGAATCGCCCGACGTGGTGTTCCCTCCGCCGCGGGTCGGTGTACCAATGTGACCATGCCACCGATCGATGCAAGCTTCTCGACCGTTCAGACGATCTCCGTCCACGGGCGCGGCGTCAGCTACCTGAAGGCGGGCGAGGGCCCGCTGCTGCTGCTCGTCCACGGCATGGCCGGGACGGCGCGCAACTGGGACGCGGTGATCGAGCCGCTCGCCCTCCACAGCACCGTGGTCGCGCCGGACTTCCCCGGCCACGGCAACTCGGAGCCGGGCGGTGGCGACTACAGCCTCGGCAGCCTGGCGAGCGGCCTCCGCGACCTGATCATCGCCCTCGGCCACGAGCGGGCGAGCCTGGTCGGCCACAGCCTCGGCGGCGGCGTGGCGCTGCAGTTCGCCTACCAGTTCCCGGAGATGGTCGAGCGGCTCGTGCTGGTGTCGAGCGGCGGCCTCGGGCCGGAGGTCGGCGCGATCCTCCGCGCCGCCGCTCTGCCCGGCGCCGACCTCTTCATCCGCGCCACCGCGGCGCCCGGGGCGGCCGCCGTCGGCCGGCTGACCGGCGCCCTCGGCAAGCTCGGCCTGCGGCCGAACATCGACCTCGCCGAGGTGGGGCGCGCCTATGCCTCCCTCGCCGACGCCGATCGCCGCAAGGCCTTCCTCTCGACCCTCCACGCGGTGGTCGACACCGACGGCCAGCGGGTCGCCGCCCTCGACCGCCTCTACCTCGCCGAGGCCCTGCCGATGCTGATCGTCTGGGGCGAGAAGGACCCGATCATCCCCGTCGCCCACGGCCGCGCCGCCCACGCCCAGCTCCCCGGCAGCCGCCTCGAGGTCTTCCCCGACGCCGGTCACATCCCGCAACTCGAGAGTCCCGGCCGCTTCGCCGCCGTCCTCCAGCGGTTCCTCGACGAGACCGAGCCCGCCGACTTCGACGGCGCCGAATGGCGCGCCCGCCTCAAGTCCGGCTAGCGGACGTCCTCGACCTCGATCACGACGATTTCGTTGGCGACGATGTCGGTCCGGTAGCGGGCGTGGCCCTCGACCAGCAGCTTCCGCGGGCCGCCGCGGTCGCACATCACCCGCGCCGGCTCGCCGGGAGCCAGCTTGTGGAGCCTGTAGCGGTTCATGTACTGCGAGGTCTCGACCCGCACGGTGCCCTGTTCCGGCAGATCCAGGTCGAGCACGAACTCGAACTCTTTGGCGACCCCATCGTCGTTCCCGGTCTCCCGCATCGAGACGACCGTCGCCGGGCCGAGCACGCCGCGCTGCGCCGGCGCCTTCGCCGGCTCCGCCTCCGGCTTCCCCTTGCGACCGAACAGCCCCATCGTCCACGCGCCCGGCAGGATTCGAACCTGCGGCCTCTTCCTCCGGAGGGAAGCGCTCTATCCAGCTGAGCTACGGGCGCTCGCCGACCAGCTTAGTGGCGACGTGACCGCGTAGGCTCGCCGGTCATGGATCTGGAGGTGACGTTTCTGGGGACCGGGGCTTCGGCGCCTTCGGCGCGGCGGTCGACGGCGGCGGTGCTGATCGCGCGGGGTGGGGATCGGCTGCTGTTCGACTGCGGCGAAGGGACGCAGCGGCAGATGCAAAAGTCGCTGGGGCTGACGCAGGTCGACGAGATCTACCTGACCCATTACCACGCCGATCACATGATGGGCCTGCCCGGGCTCTTGAAAACGTATGACCTGACCGACCGGGAGGTGCCGCTGCGGGTCTTCGGGCCACCGGGGCTGAAGGAGCTGTTCACGATCCTGCGACCACTGATCGGGCGGCTGCGCTATCCGGTCGAGCTGACGGAACTGCGGCCGGGGGAGAGGGTCGACCACGACGAATACGCGGTCGAGTCGTTTGAAGCCGCCCACAACGTGCGCGCCTCCGGTTGGTCTCTCGTCGAGGACGAGCGGCCGGGGCGCTTCGATCCGGAGGCGGCGAAGGCCGCCGGGGTGCGGGAAGGGCCGGACTTCGCGCGGCTGCAGGGGGGCGAGGAGGTCGAGGGGTCGAAGGGGACCGTCGCGCCGGAGCAGGTGATGGGGGAGTCCCGCCCGGGCCGGATCGTGGTCATCACCGGCGACACCGCGCCTTCGCCCGCCACCGTCGCCGCCGCGGCCGACGCCGACCTCCTGATCCACGATTCGAGCTTCACGGAGGAGGATGCCCAGCGGGCCGCCGAAACCGGGCACTCGACCGTCGGGCAGGCCGCCGCGGTGGCCGCCGAGGCCCACGTGAAACTGCTCGCCCTCGTCCACATCTCGGCCCGCTACCACGTCGGCAAAGTGCTGGAGGAAGCGCGCGAAATCTGCCCCGATTGCGTCGCCCCTCGCGACTTCGACCAGATCGTGATCCCCCTCCCCGAGCGCGGCAAACCGGAATTGATCCCCGACGGAGCCCGGCGCCGCCACGCCCAGCCCGCCCCGGAGGAGGACCGCGACGGAGGCGGACCCCGACCAAGAGCCCGTGAGCGCGGCACCGACGCGTCCTCGACGGAGCCTCCCCCCGGCACCGCGGAGTGACCGGGGCCGCGAAGCGGTCCAAATTGCACCGCCTCCGGCGGTGCTGCGCTCCGGCGAGGACGCGTCGGTGCCGCCCCCGCCAAGCCGATCGCGTCCGCCTTCGCCGGTGCTACGGTACGGGCGTCCTTTAACCCGGTCCCGCGAGGCCAGGAAGGAAGCCACCAAGTGAGTGAGAAGGTCGTCCTCGAGCACGAGGACCTGAGGCGAACGCTGCGGCGGATCGCCCACGAGATCGCCGAGAAGAACCCGGAGCCCGCGCGGCTTTCCCTCGTCGGCATCCACACCAGGGGCGCGGTGCTGGCCCGGCGCCTCCACACCGTCCTCGGCGAGCTGATCGGGACCGAGCCGCCGATCGGCGACCTCGACATCAGCTTCTACCGCGACGATGTCGGCGCCCAGGAGCCCGGCCGGCAACCCGTCGTCCACGCCTCCCACATCGACTTCGACCTCGCCGGCCGCACCGTCGTCCTCGTCGACGACGTCCTCTTCACCGGCCGCACCGTCCGCGCCGCGATCGAGGCGCTCTTCGACTACGGCCGCCCGCAGCGCGTCCAGCTCGCCGTCCTCTGCGACCGTGGCCACCGCGAGCTGCCGATCCGCCCCGACTACGTCGGCAAGAACCTGCCTACGGCGCGCGAGGAGCGGGTGAACGTCCGCCTCGAGGAGACCGACGGCATCGACCAGGTGACGATCTCCGAACCCCAGCCGGTGGAGGCATTGGCATGAGAAACCTGCTCAGCATCGAGGAAGTCGACCGCGACGAGATCGAGGCGATCCTCGATCGCGCCGAGAGCTTCGCCGAGGTCGGCCGCCGTGACATCAAGAAGGTGCCGACCCTGCGCGGCCGCACCGTCGTCACCCTCTTCTACGAGTCGAGCACCCGCACCTCGAGCTCCTTCGAGCTCGCCGCGAAGCGCCTTTCGGCGGACCTGGTGTCGGTCAAGGCGGCGGGCTCGAGCGTCGACAAGGGCGAGTCGCTGAAGGACACCATCGCCACCCTCTCCGCCTACGACCCGGCGGCGATCGTCATCCGCCACCCCTACGCGGGGGCCGCCCAGATGGTCGCCGGCTGGACCGCCGCCGCGGTCGTCAACGCCGGCGACGGCAAGCACGAGCACCCGAGCCAGGCGCTGCTCGACGTCTACACGCTGCGCCGCCGGCTCGGCTCGCTGGAGGGCAAGCGGATCTGGATCGTCGGCGACGTCCTCCACAGCCGCGTCGCCCGCTCCAACCTGATCGCCTTCCAACGGATGGGCGCCGAGGTGACGCTGTGCGGCCCGCCGACCCTGATCCCGCGTGGGATCGAGGAGCTCGGCTGCGAGGTCACCTACTCGCTCGACCGGCTGGAGGAGGCCGACGTCGTCTACGCCCTGCGCATGCAGCGGGAGCGGATGTCGGGCAGCTTCGTCCCCAGCCTGCGCGAGTACGCGGCGCACTTCCAGATCGACACGCGGCGGCTCGGCCCGCGCCAGCTCCTCATGCATCCCGGCCCGGTGAACCGCGGCGTCGAGATCTCCGGCGAGGCGATCGATTCGCCCCAATCGCTGATCGGCGAACAGGTGGCGGCGGGCCTGGTGGTGCGGATGGCGATCCTCTACGAGCTGCTCGCCGGGCGCCCGGAGCACCCGACCGCGATCGGCGACGGGGCCGCGGCGGAAGCCGCCGCTCCCACGATCGGACAGCCGGCGTGAGCGCCGCGAACCTCACCGACCTGCTCGACGTCCGCGCCGGGCAGCCCGCCGAGGTGGTCCTGCGCCGCGCCACGCTCCTCGACCCGGTGGCCGGGATCGACGGCGTCCACGACCTGGTGATCCGCGACGGGCGGATCGCCGAGCTCGCCGCCCCCGGCCAGGCCGAGGCGAACGGCGCCGAGGAGGTCGACGCCGAAGGCCTGCACGCCTTCCCCGCCTTCTTCGACCCGCACGTCCACCTCCGCACCCCCGGTCAGGAGCACAAGGAGGACGTCGAAACCGGCACCCGCGCCGCCGCCGCGGGCGGCTACTGCGGGATCATCGCGATGGCCAACACCTCGCCGCCCGTCTCGACCGCCGCCGACGTCGCGGCGCTGCGCGAGCAGGCGCGCGCCGGGGCCTCGGTGCCGGTCGGCTTCCTCGCCACGGTGACCGCCGGGATGAAGGGCGAGGAGCTGACCGAGATGGTCGAACTGCGCGACGCCGGGGCGATCGGCTTCTCCGACGACGGCCTGCCGATCCGCAACGCCCGGATCATGCTGCGCGCCCTCCAATACCAACGCCTCTGCGGCGGCACGATCGCCCTCCACGAGGAGGATCCGCAGCTCTCCGGCGACGGGGTGATGCACGAGGGCCCGGTCTCGGCGGCGCTCGGCCTGGCCGGGGTGCCGTCGGTCTCGGAGTCGACGATGATCGCCCGCGACGCCGCCCTCGCCGCCTACGAGCAGGCCCGGATCCACGTCCAGCACCTCTCCGCGATCGAGTCGGTCGAGGTCGTCCGCGCCGCCAAGGCGGCCGGGGTGAAGATCAGCGCCGAGGCCAGCCCGCATCACCTCTGCCTCACCGACGAGGAGGTCCACAGCCTCGATCCGCGCCGCTTCAAGATGAACCCGCCGCTGCGCCGCGAGGCCGACCGCCAGGCGCTGATCGAGGCCCTGCGCGACGGCACGATCGAGTGCATCGCCACCGACCACGCGCCGCATCAGGCGGAGGAAAAGGAGGTCCCCTTCGAGCAGGCGGCGATGGGCGTGACCGGCCTCGAGACCGCTTTCGCGGCGCTGCACCCCGAGCTGGTGCTGCCGGGCACGATCGAGCTCGCCCTGCTGGTCGAGCGGCTGGCCGGCGGCGCCGCCCCGTTCGGGATCGAGCGGCCGAGCCTGGCGCCGGGCTCGGAGGCGAACATCGCCCTCTGCGACCTCGCCGCCGAGTGGACGGTCGGCGAGGACGGCTACGAGAGCCGCTCGCAGAACTCCTGGTGCGCCGGCAGGACCCTGACCGGGCGCGTCCTGGTCACCGTCGCCGCCGGCCAGGTCGCCTTCCGCCTTCGTTCCTTCTCCCTGGGAGTCGCCTCATG
>DASXMH010000130.1:0-15868 GCA_036495785.1 Solirubrobacterales bacterium | reverse complement strand
ATCTCTCACCCTGCCGGGGCCGCCACGAGACGCCCGGGACCCACCTCGGCCGGCCGCCCCGGCCGCGAACAACGCCGCCTCGCGCCGCTCCCCCCGTGCGATCGACCAGCTACGCCGCGGCGCTCTCGGGCAGCTTGCCCTCGGCCTCGAGCAGCGCGTGGAGGCCCTCCTCGAGGCCGCGCGGTTCGTAGCCGAGCTCCCGGGTCGCCTTCTCGTGGCTCGCCCAGAAGGTGACGCCATCGGCGGAGGAGATCAACTCGCGCAGGTTGGGCGGCTGGCCCATCATTTTCCCGACCAGCGGGCCGATCGGGGTCAGCGCCTTCATCAGGCCGGTCGGCAGGGCGTGTTTTGGCGCCTTCTTGCCGGTCTCGGCGGCGACCACGCCGATCGCCTCGCGCACCGTCGTCACCGGGCCGCTGAGGACGTAGGCCTCGCCTGGCTTGCCCTTGTCGAGCGCCAGGATGATCCCCGCGGCGACGTCCTCGACGTGGGCCAGGCACATGCCCAGCTCAGGAAACGGGATCAGTGGCATTTTGCCGCTCAGGAACTGGTCGAGCAGCACGCCGATCGGGGAGGTGTCGCCGGGCCCGTAGACGCCGCCCGGCTGGACGATCACGCAGGGCAGTCCCTCGCCGATCAGCCGCTTGGCGACCTGGTGGGCTTCCCACTTCGTCTTCTCGTACTCGGAGGTGAAGTTGTCGGCCGGGTTCTCGTAGCTCTCGTCGACGACCTGGCCGTGGGTGTTGCCGAAGGCGCCCACGGTGGAGACGTAGACGGCCTTGCCGATTCCCGCCTCGAGCGCGGCGCCGAGCACCCGTTCGGTGCCACCGACGTTCGCTTCGCGCATCGACTGGCGCTCGCTCGCCGGGATCCCGACCTCGTAGACGGCCGCCGCGTGGATCACCGCGTCGCAGCCCTCGATGCCGGAGCGGATCGCCGGTTCGTCGTTCAGGTCCCCGGCGACCAGCGTGCAGCCGAGCTCCTCGAGCGCCGCGGCTTTGGCGGGAGTGCGTACGAGTGCCACGACATCGTCACCGCGGGCGCGCAATTGGCGCACCACGGCACCGCCGATGAAACCCGTCCCTCCCGTGACGAAGACCTTCACGGGAACAACCCTAAACGGCCGCGGCGGCGCCGTACAATGGGTTGGAGTGAGTGGATCGAGAAACGGCCGTGTCACCGAGACGCGGTACGCAGCGCAGAACGGCAACGGCGCGGGGTTGGTCAACCGCCGTGCGCGTCAGCGTGCGCTGGCGATCGGCATCATCGACGGGCGCGAGGAGGGCGAGCCGCTGGCCGAGCTGAAGGAGCTGCTGCGCACCGCCGGCGTCGCGACCGCCGGCGTCGCCACCCAGCAGCGCCCGAAACCGGACCCCGATCGCTACTTCGGGCGCGGCCGCCTCGAGGAGCTGAAAGCCCAGATCGCCGCCGACGGCGCCAACCTGGTCGCCTGCGACGACGAACTGCTGCCGCGCCAGGAGCGCAACCTGGAGTCGGCGCTCGGCGTGCCGGTGATCGACCGCACCGCCGTGATCCTCGACATCTTCGCCGACCACGCCCACTCGGCCGAGGGCAAGCTGCAGGTCGAGCTGGCCCAACTCGAGTACAACATGGCCCGCATGAGGGGCCTCTGGACCCACCTCGAGCGCCTCGGCGCGGGGCGGATCGACGGCGGTATCGGCACCAGGGGGCCGGGCGAGAGCCAGATCGAGACCGACCGGCGCCTGGCCCGCAACCGGATCGCCGAGCTACGTCGCCGCCTCCGCCGCACCGAACGCAACCGCGGCGTGATGCGGGCCGAGCGCGAGCGCTCCTCGATCCCCAGGGTCGCCCTCGCCGGCTACACCAATGCGGGCAAGTCGACCCTGCTGAACGCGCTGACCGGCGCCGAGGTCGGCGTCGCCAACCGCCTCTTCGAGACCCTCGACCCGACCACGCGGAACTTCGAGCTCTCCGGCCGCGACTACCTGCTGACCGACACGGTCGGCTTCATCGAGAAGCTGCCCCACCAGCTGGTCGAGGCGTTCAAGGCGACGCTCGAAGAGACGACGCTGGCCGACCTGATCGTCCACGTCGTCGACGCCTCCGAGACCAAAGAGCGACGGATCACCGACATGCAGGCGGTCGACGAGGTGCTGGAGGAGATCGGGGCGGGGGAGAAGCCGCGCCTGCTCGTCCTCAACAAGGCCGACCTGCTGAACGAGGACGAGCGCCACGAGGTGGTGCTCGCGCACCCCGACGCGGTGCTCGTCTCGGCGCTCTCCGGCGACGGCCTCGACGAGCTCCGCGAGCGGATCGAGACGGCCTTCGCCGAGACGCTCACCGAGGTCGAGCTGCTGATCCCCTACAGCCAGGGCGGCCGCCTCCACGAGCTGCACGAGGTGGCCGGGGAACTGGAGCGGACCGACCGCGCCGACGGCGTCCTCGTCCACGCCCGCGTCCCCTCGGCCGAGCTGCACCGCTTCGACGACCTCGCCATCGCCTGACCAGCCCCAAATCTCTAGGCTGCGCGGCATGGACCTGCCGGTGATCAAGCTGAACGACGCGGCCGTGCTGCCGACCCGGGGGCACCCGGGCGACGCCGGGCTCGACCTCTACTCGGTCGAGGACGCCCACATCGGTCCCGGCGAGCGCTGGGGGGTGGGGACCGGGATCGCGATCGAGGTCCCCGAGGGGCATGCCGGCCTCGTCCTGCCGCGCTCCGGGCTCGCCCGCGAGCACGGGATCACCCTGGTCAACAGCCCCGGGCTGATCGACGCCGGCTACCGCGGCGAAGTGCGGGTGCTGCTGCTGAACACCGACCCGGCCGAGACGGTGCGGGTCGAGGCGGGCGCCCGGATCGCCCAGCTGGTGGTGGCGCCGATCGCGCTCGCCGAGCCGGTCGAGGTGGCGGCGCTCAGCGAGTCGGCGCGCGGCGATGGCGGCTTCGGCTCGACCGGCCGCTGAGTTCGCAGTTCTCCGCGCCATCCGCGGATAAGTGCGAAACGCGGGCGCTGCTAGACGTCGGCGTCGGCGAGGCGCTGAAGGATCTCGACGGCCTGCTCGACCGTCTCGCGGTCTGTCGCGGGTAGCTCTTCGAGGGCCTTCACCAGCCAGCCCTCGCGGGCGCGGCGGTCGGCTTCGATCCGCGCCCGGCCGGCCTCGGTCAGCCGCACCAGAGCGCGGCGGCGGTCGTCGGGGTCGGGATTGCGTTCGACCAGCGCGTCGGCCTCGAGGTCGCCGACCGTCTGCGCCATCGACTGCGGGCGCACCCGCTCGGCCGCGGCGAGGTCGGAGACGCTTTTGGCGCCGCAGCGGTCGAGCCGGCCGAGCACCGCGGCCTGATGCAGCGCGAGGATCGTGTTCTCGGTGCGCAGCCGGCGGATCAGCTGTCCCAGGACGACCCGCAGCTCGGCCGCCAAGGGGGCGATGTCGGCGCTGGTCGCGCCCGGCGCGGCGGTGTCGGTCTGCGTCGCCATCCTCCAACCATAGCGTAGATATACAGGCAGACTGCACAGGCTACCTGTATATTATATAGACATGGTTTCAGCAGCGACCGCCAACGGCCAAGGGGCCGCCCACGACGACAAGTACAAGTGGGTCGCGCTCTCGAATACGACCCTGGCGATCCTGCTGGCGACGCTCGACGCCTCGATCACGCTGATCGCGATGCCCGACATCTTCCGCGGCATCCACCTCGACCCGCTGCTGCCATCCAACAGCTTCTACCTGCTGTGGATGATCCTCGGCTACCTGGTGGTGACCAGCGTGCTGATCGTCAGCCTCGGCCGGCTCGGCGACATGTACGGGCGGGTCAAGATCTACAACCTCGGCTTCATCATCTACACGGCCGCGTCGCTGATGCTGGCGATCGACTGGATGACCGGCACCAACGGCGCCCTCTTCCTGGTCGTCTTCCGGATCGTCCAGGGGATCGGCGGGGCCTGTCTGCTCGCCAACTCGGCGGCGATCCTGACCGACGCCTTCCCCGCCAACCAGCGCGGCATGGCGCTGGGGATCAACAACATCGTCGGGGTCAGCGGGATGTTCGTCGGCCTCGTGCTCGGCGGCCTGCTGGCGCCGATCGACTGGCGTCTGGTGTTCCTGATCTCGGTACCGGTCGGCCTCTTCGGCACCGTCTGGGCCTACGTCAAGCTGAAAGAGCTCTCCACCCCGAACCCCGGCTCGATCGACTGGTTGGGCAACCTCACCTTCGCCCTCGGCCTGGTCCTGGCGATGGTCGCCGTCACCTACGGCATCCGTCCCTACGGCGGCGCCTCGACCGGCTGGGGGAGCCCGCGGGTTCTGGTCCTCCTCGCCCTGGCGCTGGTCTCGCTGATCGCCTTCGTGAAGATCGAGCGGCAGGTCAAGGAACCGATGTTCAAATTGCAGCTCTTCCGCATCCGCGCCTTCACCTTCGGCACGATGTCGACCTTTCTCGCCGCCGTCGCGCGCGGCGGGCTGATGTTCATGCTGATCATCTGGCTGCAGGGCATCTGGCTGCCGCTGCACGGCTACGACTTCACCGAAGCGCCGCTGCTGGCGGGCATCTACATGCTGCCGCTGACGATCGGGATGCTGATGGCCGGCCCGGCCTCCGGCTACCTCTCCGACCGCTTCGGCGCGCGCCCCTTCGCGACCGGCGGAATGATCGCCGCCGCCGCCAGCTTCGCCGCCCTGACCCTGCTGCCGGTCGACTTCTCCTACCCGGTCTTCGCGCTGCTGCTCGCCTTCAACGGGATCTCGATGGGCATGTTCGCGTCGCCGAACCGGGCCGCGGTGATGAACAGCCTGCCGCCCGGCGACCGCGGCGCCGGGGGCGGCATGAACCAGACTTTCCAGAACTCGGCCCAGGTGATCTCGCTGGGAATCTTCTTCACGCTGCTGATCATCGGGCTCTCGTCGAGCCTGCCGCACGCGCTGTCGAGCGGCCTCGAAGCGCACGGCGTGGCCGCCGCGAAAGCCCAGGAAGTGGGGCAGACGCCGCCGATCTCGGTCCTCTTCGCCGCCTTCCTCGGCTACAGCCCGATCGAACACCTGGTCGGCGCCGGCACCCTTCACTCGCTGCCGCAGCACGCCCAGGCGGTGCTGACCGGGCACAGCTTCTTCCCGAGCCTGATCTCGCAGCCCTTCAGCAACGGGCTCGACACGGCCTTCGGCTTCGCGATCGTCGCCTGCCTGATCGCCGCCGGCGCGTCGCTGATGCGAGGCGGGCGCTACACCCACATCGAGGCGGGCGAGACGAACGCCGGCGCGGCACCACCGATACGAGAACTAGAGCTGGAGGAGTCACATGCGAGTTGATTGGCACGGACAGTCGGCGTTCACGCTCGACGGCGAGGCAGCGACGGTCTTCATCGACCCCTGGGGGGACATGTCGGGCGCCGGTGCGCGGGGCATCACCTGGGACTATCCGGCGATCCAGTCGCCCGACGGGGTCGACCTGCTGATCGTCACCCACGAGCACGCCGACCACAACGCGGTCGAGGTGGTCAGCGGGCAGCCGACCCTGGTGCGCTCGGCGGCGGGAACACATGATTCGCCGCTCGGCAGCGTGGTCGCGATCGCCTCCGAGCACGACGACGCGGCGGGGACCGAACGCGGCCCGAACACGATCGTCGTCTTCGAGCTCGACGGGATCCGCGTCGCCCACTTCGGCGACTTCGGCCAGGCGGCGCTGCGCCCCGAGCAGCGGGCCCACCTGGACCGCATCGACCTGCTCTTCATCCCGGTCGGAGGCGGCTTCACGATCGACGGGGCCACGGCGGCGACGATCGCCAAGGACCTCGCCCCGTCCTGGGTGGTGCCGATGCACTACAAGACCGAGCGAATCAACTTCCTCGAGACCGAGGAGGCGTTCCTCGAGGCGATGCCCAACGTCGAGCGCCTCTCGTCACCCTCGTTCGACATCGCGGAGCTGGCGAAGGGCTCCGAGCCGCTGGTGATCGTCCCCGCGGCCCCTTAGCGGGCACGCCGCGGGCTCGATGGTTGACTCCACGCCCGGCGCGTCCACGACCGCCGAGCCCCGGGACCGCCGGCCCCGGGGCGCCCGAACCGCCGGCCCCGGCGCGCCCATCCCCACCTAGGTCCGGCTGGTTAGGTGGGGATGGGCGCGCCCTGCGCGTGTCCGGTGGCGGTCCGGGGACGGTCCCGTCACATCTCCCGAGGCAGCCGGCGGTGAGTTCGCACTTATCGTCGCTATCCGACGATTTCTGCGAACGCACCACAGGCGCGCGCGCCCGACGAGTTCTCAGTTGGCGACAACATGTGGCGTCAACTGCGAACTCACCCGAGGGCAGGGCCGGTGCGTTCGCACTTAACGACAAATGATGTCGCTAGCTGCGAACGCACTCCGGTGGACCGGGGCGGGGTGCGTGGACGGCACGCCTGCGTGCGCCCTTCGCCGGGACCTGCGCGGGAGTCGGCACTCTTGCTTGCGCGGTCGACGCACTCCCGTGCGCGGTCGGCACACCTGCGTGCGCGGTCGACCTGCCTCCGTGCGCCCGCCTGGTTGACGGGCCGAAAACTCAACTATGTCTTGAGTTTTCGGCCCATCAACGGACAGCTGCCGCAAAGGCGCGGGACCGCGCCGGGACCGTCACGCCGCAGGCGACCGGGCGCGCCCGTCCCCACCTAACCAGCCGACCTTAGGTGGGGACGGGCGCGCCTCGCCTCGGCCGAGGCGGTCGGCCTTCGGATCGACCTCTCAGCCGGCGGCACCCCAGACGAGCAGCGACTGCGGATCGTCGGGGTCGATCTTGACCGCGACCGTGGCCCCTGGTTCGACGCCCTTGAGCGTCTGCTCGTGCATCGACTGGCTGGTGGCCACCTGGTAGTCGCCGCCGCCGGCCGGGTGGACGGTGAGCTGGAAGTCGACCTGATGGCCGCCGCCGAGCTGCGAGCCGACCTCCTGCATCGAGTCGACGGTAGCGGTTGCGTCGACGCCGGAGGCGTTGATCTTCTGGATCTTGTCGCGCTCCTTCATCTGCCCACCAGGGTTGACCGCCTGCTTGGCGGTGCCCTTGACCTTGTCCAGGAATCCCATCGTCGCTCCTTACGTTGGCCTGCGGACTAGTTGGTCGCTTCTTCGATCTGCTTGTTGACTTCTTTCATCACTTCGTTGGACTTTTCCTTGCCTTCTTCGATGCCCTTCTTCGCCCGGGCATTGGCTTCTTCGATCGCTTCTTCCGTCTGCTTGGCAGCTTCCTTCGCCTGCTTGGAGGCGGCGCCGGTTTCGTCGTTGGCTTCCTTCAGCGCTTTCTGCGCCTGCTTGGTGGTTTCGTTGACGATCTTTTCGGCCTCTTCGTTGCCCTTTTCGATCTGCTTTTCCACCGTGCTCTGGACGTCGTTGCTGTTGCTTCCACAACCGGCGAGCACCCCGCCCGCGAGCGATGCCGCCACGATCAGCGCAAGCGCGCTCGCCTTCGGGCCGTACTGACTGAGCCAACGATTCATCTGTTCTTGTTCTCCCCTGCTGGGTTGACGTGGACCGACTGCTGTCGGCGTGCGCGCGAACGTAGAGCAGCGGGAGCCCCTCCGGCCGGATACGCGACCATGATGAGACTTTGGGGTGGACGACCGACCGACGCCGGCCGCCGGCTTCGTCCCCCCGGCTAGAGCCCGAGGTCGTTGAGGCCGGGGTGGTCGGCGGGGCGGGGGCCGGAGCGGTCCCAGTGGAACTCCCGCTCGGACTCTTCGATCGGCACGTCGTTGATGCTGGCGTGCCGTTCCGACATCAGCCCTTCGGCTTCGAACTGCCAGTTCTCGTTGCCGTAGGCGCGGAACCACTGGCCCGCCTCGGAGTGCCACTCGTAGGCGAAGCGGACCGCGATGCGGTCGTCGGTGAAGGCCCAGAGCTCCTTGATGGCGGGCGGGCCGAGCGCGCGGCGATCAGGTCTCGCGGCGGTAGGCCGGCGAGTCGGTCGAAGCGCGGGTGGCCGGCGCCACCTCGAAGGCCGCGAAGGCCTGGTCGGGGGGGATGTCCGGTCGTTCAAGACCCGGTGCCGCGGTTGCGCTCTAATGGTCCGTGCCGATGGCGACGCGAATCGGACCAGACCTGGAGGCGGCGGCCGATTTCATGGCGACGCACGCCCGCCTTCTCGACCGCCGGCGCTTCGAGCTCCTCGGCGGTGAGGCGGACCCCGACGGTGTGCTCGCCGCACTCGACGCCTACCGCAACGCCGACGGTGGCTACGGCTGGGGACTCGAGCCGGACCTTCGCTCGCCGGAGAGCCAGCCCGGTGCCGCCGGCCACGCCTTCGAGACCATCGCCGAGGCCGGCCCGACCGGCGGCCGCCGGGCCGCTGCTCTCTGCGATTGGCTCGACTCGGCGAGCCTCCCGGACGGCGGCCTGCCGATGGCCCTGCCGCTGGGGTCGGGGGCCGGCTCGGCCCCGTGGTGGCAGAGCGCCGACTCGTCGGTGTCCTCGCTGCAGATCACCGCCTTTGTCGCCTTCCATGCCGAGCGGATCGCCGCGGGAGACGCAACCGTGGCGGCCCATCCGTGGCTCGAGCGCGCGCGCCGGTACTGCCTCGACGCGATCGCGGCGATGGACGAGCCGCCGTTCGCCTACGTGCTCGCCTTCTGCGTGCGGTTCCTCGACGCCGCCCAGGACGCGCTTCCCGAGGCGGCCGAGCTGCTTCGCAAGCTCGCCGCCTACGTACCGGCCGACGGCCGCATCCCGGTCAGCGGCGGCGCCGAGGGCGAGACGCTCGACCCGCTCGACGTCGCCCCTTATCCAGACCGGCCGGCGCGCGCGCTCTTCGACGCCGAGGTGATCGCCGCCGACCTCGATCGCCTGGCGGCCGGCCAGCGCGAGGACGGCGGCTGGACCGTCGACTACATGAAGATCTCCCCGGCCGGAGCCCTGGAGTGGCGCGGCTATGCGACCGTGAAAGCGGTCGACGTGCTGCGGCGCAACGGCCGGGCGTGAGCCCGCTCCCGTCGACTCCGACCTGAACCGACGGATCGTCGCCATGCCTCGTTCGGGACTCAGGCCGGGCTCGAGTTCGCCTCCGTTGCGCCGAGCGCCGGACCGACCCGCTCGTGCAGGCGCCGCAGCGGCCGCGGCGACCACCAGTTGGCGCCGCCGAGGAGCTTCATCAGCGAGGGGACGAGGAGGGCGCGGACGATGAAGGCGTCGAGGAGGACCGCCATCGCGGCGCCGAGGCCGAGCTCCTTGAGGAAGACCATGCCCGAGGTGACGAAGGCGCCGAGGGCGATCGCGAGGAGGACGGCGGCGGCGCTCACCACCGAGCCGGTCCGCTCGAGGCCGTGGGCGATCGCCTCGTCGTCGGAGGCGCCGCGGTCGCGGGATTCCTTGATCCGGGTGAGCAGGAAGACGCCGTAGTCGGTGGAGAGGCCGAAGACGATCGCCGCCATGACGAGGTAGTCCGTCTGCTCGATCCCGCCCTGGGCTTCGGCACCGAAGAGGCTGACCAGGTTGCCTTCCTGGAAGACGAAGACGACGATGCCGGTCGCCGCCGCCAGGGTGAGGAAGTTCATCAGCAGCGCCTTCACCGGCAGGACGACCGAGCCGGTCATCAGCCAGAGGGCGGTGCAGGTCAGGATCACCAGCAGGGCGAGGGCGAGGCCGACCGAGTTGGTGACCGCCGCCTGGGAGTCCTTCAGTTCGGCCGCCGAGCCGCCGACCGGCGCCGGGAAGGGGGCGCCGACGTCGCGGAGGCCGCCGACCACCCGCTGCGCGGAGTCCGAGCTCGGGGCGCCGGGGACGTCGGCTTCGACCCGCCATACGCCGCCGCCGAGGTAGGCGGGCCTGGGCACTTCGTCGACGCCTTCGACCGCGGCGAGCGAGCGCGCGTAGCTCGCCACCCGCCCTCCATCGGCCTGCGGCGCGTCGGCCGCGATGAACACCGGGGTCGCGTCCGCCTCCGGGAACTCGCGCTGCGAGGTTTCGAAGACGGTGCGCGCGCTCTGGTCGCTGGGCAGCGAGGTCGCGTCGACGCCGGTCCAGTTCAGCCCCAGCGTCGGCGCGGCTAGCACGCACATCAGCGCCGCGGCGCCGACCGCGACCAGCGCCGGGCGCCGCATCACCCATTTGGCCAGCCCGTACCAGCGCCCCTGGCCGGCGGGCTTCGGCGTCACCTTGCCGAGGCGCGGCGCCATCAGGATCAGCAGCGGCGGCAGGACGAGGAAGGTCGCCGCCGCGGCGACCAGGGCGACGACGATGCCGCCGATCCCCATCGAGACGAGGAACCGCTGCGGGAAGACGGTGAGGCAGGCGAGCGCCGCCGCCACGGTGATCGCGCTGAAGAGGACCGTGTGGCCGGCGTTGCGGAGGGTCGCCACCAGCGCCTGCGGCGGGTCGGCGCCGCGGCCGATCTCCTCGCGGAACCGCGACACCGAGAGCAGGCTGTAGTCGACCGCCAGCCCGAGCCCCATGCCGATCACCAGGTTGAGCGCGAAGGGCGAGATCGCCAGCGTCTCGTTGACCGCGCGCAGCACCGCGAAGGCGCCGAGGACCGTGGTCGCCCCGACCGCCAGCGGCAGCAGCGCCGCGACGCCGCGAAAGAAGAGGAAGGTGAGCAGGGCCAGCAGCGGGAAGGCGATGAGCTCGGCCGTCGCGAGGTCGGTGGTCGCCTGTTCGGAGACCTGGGTGGAGGCGACCGCGTTGCCGCCGAGTTCGACGCCCGCCTCGCCGGAGAAGTCGTCCATCAGGCGTTCGGCGACGTCCGTTTCCGAGGCCGAGGTGCGGATCGTCGCGGCGACCAGGCTGCTCTGCCCGTCGCGCGAGACGAGCGGCGAGCCCGCGGTTGGGCGCGTGACCTGGGCGACGCCCGGATCGGCTTCGAGACGATTCGCCACGCCGGCGACCTTGGCGCTGCCGGGTGCCGCGTCGACCAGCGCGATCACCACCGGTTCGGCGGTCTGCCCGCTTGCCGCTTCGATCTGGTCGCGCGCGTGGGTGGAGTCCGATCCGGGGTCGGTGAACGCCCGCGAGACGTCGAAGCTCCCCGGCGCGGCGCTGCCGATCACCGCGACGACCACGAAGACCACTAAGGCGAGGAGGCCGAGCCGCTTGGGGTGGGCAGTTGCGATGCTTGCCAGGCGCTGGGACATCGGGGCTCCTCTCGGGCTTGCAGACGACCGTTCGGGAAAGTAGGTTTACACCGTAAATGAACAATGTCAACCAAGATCTGAAGATCCGCGGAAGGAACCCCCGGGGGGAGGGGGAGCGGCTGCGCGCGACGCTGCTCGAGGCCGCCACCGAGCTGCTCGCGGAGAGCGAGAACCCCGACGACGTCTCGGTCCGCGCGATCACCGGCCGCGCCGGCGTCAGCCCGACCGCTCTCTACCTCCACTTCGACAGCCGCGAGCGTCTCTTCCGCGCGGTCAGCGAAGCATGCTTCGCCGAGCTCGGCGCGGCGATGCGCGCCGCTGAGGCGGCGGCCGGCGCCGAGCCGCGCGACCAGCTGATCGCGATGGGCCACGCCTACCTGCGCTTCGCCCGCGAGCGCCCCGGCCACTACGCCGTCCTCTTCCAGCGCGACCTCTCCCACGCGGAGGACGACGAGGAGCCGAAGATCGGCATGGACGTCTTCGACAGCCTGGTCGCGGTGGTCCGCCGCTGCGGCGTCCCGGAGGAGGACGCCTTCGACTACGGGGTCCTCCTCTGGATGGCCCTGCACGGGCGCGCCGCGGTTGCATCGGCGATGCCCGGCTTCCCCTTCCCCGACGAGGACCACTACGTCGAGCTGCTGGCCGCGCGGGTGGTCGGCTAGACCGCCGAGATGTAGGCGGCGACCCGCTCGCAGCCGCGGCGGAGGCGGCGGAAGTAGGCGGCCCGGCTGAGGTGGAGCGTTTCCGCGATCGCCTCGTGGCTGGCGTCCCGTTCGAGGTAGCCGCGACGCAGCACCGCCTGGGTGAGTTCGTCGCCGGGGCCGCCGTCGAAGGCCCGTTCGACCGCGTCGGTGAGGGCGAGGCGCACGGATTCGGAGCGCTCGGCGACGCTCTCGCCGCCCGCCAGCGGGCTGCGGGCGAGCTCCGCCGGCACCCCCAGGTTGCGGAACGCGTCGCGGACCTCCTCGACCGAGACGGCGCGCTCGGTCGTCGGCCGCGGCGGCTCGGCCAGTCCCATCTCCCTATATATGTGCGCGTGGATCGCGGCAAGGACGCCGCCCTGTCCCCAGTCGAGGACGTGGCACTCGACCGTCTCGGCGCCGACCCGGGCGTCGAGCTCGGGCACGTGGCGGGCGCCGCCGGCGGCGGCGAAGTCGCGCGCGCCGGGCAGCGCCGGGTTGATCGGCAGGTAGGCGTGCCGCGGGCTGCCCGAGGTCGCGGCGAGGAGCCCGGCCATCCCGAGCAGGCCGAAGAGGTCCGGGTCGCGGTCCTCGCCGATGCCGATCATGTCGCGCCAGATCACCGCCTCGAGCCGGTCGAGCCGGCGGGCGTGGGCGAGGCGCGGCCCGAGGATCGGGTCCGCGGCGCTCGCCGGCGGCGCCGTCTGCGGGGTGAGCGAGACGGTCAGCCCGCAGAGGCGCTCCTCGCGGTCGCGCACCACCGTGCCGTGCTCGGGGTTCGCCTCGAGCAGCTCCCGCGACCCTCTCCACACCTCCGCGTGGCGGCGGCCGGCGACGGCGCGGTCTACCGCCCCGAGGTCGCCGGCCCCCAATCCGTCGATGCGCAGGCGCGAGGCGGCGCGCCAGGAGAAGCCCCAGTGGAGCGCCGGACTGTCGGCGAGTTCGGCGAGGTCGGTCATCGCCAGCGGGCCCGCCGGACCGGTGGCGATCGCGTAGAGATGGTCGGCGATGCGGCGGCGCAGCTCGCGCTCCAGCAGCGGGTGGTCGCGCCGCACGCAGGCGCGGATCGCTTCCCGCACCAGCTCGTGCGGCGCCACGCCGACCCCGCGCGGCTCGACGAAGTTGCGGTCGCGCAGCCACTCCCACTCGGCGTCCGGGTCGGCGCCGACCAGCGCCGCGGCGAGCAGGTCGGGCGTCGTCACGCGGGCGATCGCGGCGCTCGCCAGGGTCGCCAGGTGGGGGCCCTGCAGGCGCTCCTCGACCAGCCGCGCGACCAGCTCCTCGCCGAGCCCGGGGCCCGCGCCGAGCGCCTCCGGGCCGCTGCCCCGGTGCGCCGAGGCGGCGGCGAGCTCGAGCGCCAGCGGGTTGCCGCGCGCCCATCCGCCCGCCCGCTCGGCGGCCTCGCCGACGACGCCGTGGCGCCGCAGCACCTCCGTCGCCCCGCCGGGGTCGAGCGGCTCGAGCGCAAGTGCCGCGAATCCGCCGGTCCCGCCGCGCGGCTCCCACTCCGGCCCGGGCGCGCGGCGTGAGGCGATCAGCACCGCCGCGCCCGGCGGTAGGGACGGGACCAGTACCCGCCGCAGGTAGCCGCCGAGCGCCTCGACGTGCTCGAAGCTGTCGAGCACGACCAGCGGCCGCTCGTGCTCGCGCGGCGCGGCGCCGAGCGCGTCCTCGAGCTGGTCGGGGACCGGGGCGATGTCGCGCCCGTCGAGCCAGAGGACGGAGAATCCCGCCTCGCGCTCCGCCCGCCCGCTCGCCTCGCGGAGCAGCGCCGACTTGCCGATCCCGGCCGGCCCGTGGACGTAGACGGCGGCGACCCGGTCGGCCCTCGCGAGCTCCGCGGCGATCGATTCAAGCTCCCGCTCGCGGCCCACCAGCACGAGGGCAGGATGTCAAATCCCGGCCGGGCGCTCATTGCCCTCCGACAAGCGTCCGCCAGGCACGAAGGTGAGACCAGGTGGATACCGTCGCGCCGGGGCCTTATACCTAGGCTCGCCTCGTGAACAGGTCGGTATTACCCCGCGTCCAGCGGCGCCGCCGCGACGAGGACCACATCTGGACCCACCAGTTCCCCGCGCAGGTCGAGGCGCGCTGCCGCCATCGCCACCCCGATCTCACCGATCGCGAGTGGAAGCTGGTCGACCAGGGCTTGCGGGAGTGGTTCCTTTGCTGCGCCTGGCGGGACGGCGAGGTGCTCGGCATGCCCTCGCTCCTGGTCGCCGAGGCCTGGCACGAGTTCATCCTCGATTCGCCCGCCTACGCCGAGTTCTGCGAGCGGGCGTTCGGCGAGTGCCTCCGCTACATCCCCGAGGCATCGATGACGACGCCGATGTCGGGGGCGCTCGAGGCGACCTCGCGCGCCTGGGACCGCTCCGGCATGGGCGGCCCGGTGGGGTCGGTGCTGTGGGGGCTGGACGCGTTGCTCGGCATCGGCCACTCCGGCGGCGGCGGTTGCGGGGGAGGGAACTGACGGCGCGTCGCGCCGGTTACCGTCCCAAACCCTCGACCAGGCCGCGGAGGGCGCCGACGAAGAGCTCCTCGTCCTGGCCGGGGTCGGTCACCGAGACGGCCATCACGTGGTCGAGTGAGCGGCGGGTCGCGTCGCCGGAGCGCCGCGCCATCGCCGGGGTGTGGTCGGTGCGCAGGGGGACGCCTTCGCCACGCTCGGCGAGCTGCTCGTTGGCGATCAGCCGGGTCGCCGCGAAGAGGATCGAGCCGAGCATGAAGGTGCCGTAGGAATAGAAGGCGGCGGCCGCCTCGTCGGCCTCCAGCCCGAGCCCCTCGAAGAGGACCGCCATCGTGCCGAGCGCGTCGCGGGTGAAGTCGTCGCCTTCCGGGCTCGCCGCCATATACGGGCAGAGGCGGAAGTGGGCGAGCCAGGCGCGCCGGCTGGCGAGGCCGCAGGCGACGAGCACCTCGCGCGGCTCGGCCTGCAGCGGCTTCGGGACCAGCTCCAGCAGGTTCGCCATCGCCTCGCGCCAGACCCGCTCGACCGCGCGCTGCAGGATCGCCGCCCGCGAGGGGAAGTGGTGGTAGATCGCCGACGGCCCGGCGCCGAGCCCCGCGGCGAGACTGCGGATCGTCGGCTCGCCGCTGCCCTGGTCGAACTGGCGCAGCGCCTCGTCGACGATCGTCTCCGGCGTGAGGTTGGTCTGACGTCCTTTGGGGAGACGCGCCATCGGGCCAGGCTAACCGTCCTGCGCCCGCCGACCAATCGTTTGGACAAGTATCTCGACCTGAGTCGAGAGCTCCCCGTCCTGCCAGGCGTGGAGCGCGAAACCGGGCGCGCCGCCGTACAGGTCGACCGTTTCGGCGACGAAGTCGGGGCGGGCCTGCACGAAGGTGCTGGGGGCCGCGAGCACCGGCCGGCCCGCGAGGCTCGAGGTGGCGACCCGGTGGAGGTGGCCGCCGGCGATCGCCTTGACCTGCGGGTGGCGGGCGATCGCCTCGGCCAACGCGCGCCGCTCGCCGATCGGGAGGTTGACACCGTCCCAGTCGGCGATCCCGGTGGCGAGCGGGGGATGGTGCATGGCGACGATCGTCGGCTGGGTGGGGGCGGCGGCGAGCTCCGCCTCGAGCCATTCCAACTGTCCGGGCTCGAAGTTGCCGCGATCCTCGTCGGGGATCGTCGAGTCGACGACGACGAGCCGCAGCGGGCCGAAGTCGACCGCGTAGTCGATCGGCGCGTCGCCGCTGCCCGGGATCGCGAAAGCCGCGCGCATCGTGGCGCGATCGTCATGGTTGCCGGGCAGGACGTGGAACGGGACCCCGAGGCGCCCGATCTCCTCCGCGGCGAGCCGGTACTGCTCGCGCGTCCCATGCTCGGCGAGGTCGCCGGAGACGAGGATCGCGTCGAGCGGATTCGGCAGCTCCCCGAGCGCGGCGACCACCGCGCGCAGGCACTCCTCCGGCTCCGCCCCATCCTTCGGCGGCTCGCCGAGGTGCAGGTCGCTGATCTGGGCGAGGAGGAAGGAGCGGCTCAAGGCGCCGACCCTAGATGGTTGATGTCAAGGCGGGGCCGCCCTGCGGCAGCAGGACGTCGCCGTCCGGCCGAGGCGAGGCGCGCCCGTCCCCACCTAAGGGCGGCTGGTTAGGTGGGGACGGGCGCGTACGGTCGCCTGCGTGTGGCG
>DASXMH010000129.1:0-7113 GCA_036495785.1 Solirubrobacterales bacterium | reverse complement strand
CACCGAGCTCTGCGAGGACGTCCTGCTCAGCCAGCCCGGCATGTCGCGGCTGATCGTGCGGCTGGAGGACAAGGGGCTGATCGAGCGCTTCGACGACCCGACCGACGCGCGCGCCAGACGCGTGCGAATGACCGCGGAGGGGGTGCGGACGCAGCGCCAGGTCGGTGCCGCCCACGGCCGCCACATCGCGAAGATGATGACCCGCGGGCTCAACGGCGACGAGATGACCGAGCTGCGCGACCTCTGCCGCAAGCTGATCGGGGCCGACGATGAGTGAGCGCGAGCCGGTCAACGACCGTGGTCCGTCCGAGCGCGGGCACCTGCGCCTCGTCCTCCTGAGCGCCGGGACCGGCAGCCCGTCCTCGACCCGGATGCTGGGCGACCGGATCGCGCAGAAGGCCCTCGACCTCCTGCGCGAGGCGGACGCGCCCGCCACCGTGAGCGTCATCGAGCTCGGCCCGCTCGCGGTGGACATCGCGCGGGCGACGGTCTCCGGCGTCCCCTCGGCGGAGCTGCAGGCCGCGATCGAGCAAGTCGCCGCGGCCGACGCGCTGATCGCCGCGACCCCGGTCTACAAAGCCGGGATCAGCGGCCTCTTCAAGTCCTTCGTCGACTTCCTCGACAACGACCTCCTGGTCGCCAAGCCGGTCCTCCTCGCCGCCACCGCCGGGAGCGCCCGCCACGCGCTCGTCCCCGACGAGCAGATGCGCCCGCTTTTCGCCTACATGCGCGCCCTGACCCTGCCGACCTCCGTCTTCGCCACTCCCGAGGACTGGGGCGTGGTCGAGCTGGGGGAGAGGATCGAGCGCGCCGCCGGCGAGCTCTCCGTCCTCCTCCGCGCCGGCGCCGGCCGTGAGATCGCCGACCGCGGCTGGTCGTCCTACCAGCACGAGTTCGCCGGCAACGCCACCCGCGCCGGGGCCGCCGGCTCCGACCTCGACTTCGACTCCCCCCCTGATGCGCCTCGCCACCGGCGGCTCCTTCGCCACCGCCGAGCCAGAGGCGCCGACCGATCGCTAGTAGGACTGCGGGTCCGCGTAGCGGGCGACGGTGAAGGCGATCAGCATCGGCACGTGGAGGGCGTAGACGACGAGGGAGAGAGTGACGACGATCAGCGGTCCGCCGGAGAGGCCGTTGCGGAGGAAGGCGTACTCGATCAGGCCGGCGGTGATCGTGTAGGCGAGCAGGGCCCAGGCGCCGACCTGGAAGAAGCGGTGCCAGGCGAAGTCGTCGACCCGGGAGAGCGAGAGGAGGTTGGCCGCCAGGAGGAGGGCGGAGAGGCAGAGGAGGACGATCGCCGGGGCCAGCGGCACCGATTCGGGGAGGTGGGCGGCGAGGTAGATGCCGCCGGCGACGATCAGGCCGAGCGAGGCCATCCCGACCTGGGTGACCGGCGGCATCGGGCGCTCCGTCGTCATTTCGGCCTCCATCAGCCGCTGGCGATCTTGGTCATGATCACGAGGGTCGCGATCTGCAGGGCGCCGAGGATGCCCGCCGTGTAGATGAAGCGTTTCATCAGCCGTTCGATGATCGCCGGGTTGGGCTGCGGCTTCTTCAGCTCGAAGAGGACGGCGATGTTGGCGGGCTCGAGCAGGCCGAGGGCGATCACCGCCATGCAGCCGACCACGATGTAGCTGGCGACGATCCAGCCGTGGTGGTAGTAGCTGCTGTCGACGGTGCCGAGCAGATGGCCGAGCTGCCAGCCGGCGGCCAGGGTCGCGGTCACCACGGTCGGCATGATCAGGACCATCTTCGGCATCAGCCGGGTGGTCATCTCGATCCGCGCCGGGACCGAGAGGCGGCCGAGGATCGGCCCGAGCACGAAGCCGAGGAAGAGGTCGACGATCGTCCAGGTCGCGCCGAAGACGACGTGGAAGAACTCCAGCGGCCACAGTTCGTTGACGGCGATCGCGACGACGAGGCCGGCGAACACGATCGCCACCGGGATCAGGCCCAGCCGCGGGACGATTTCGAAGTCGGGGATCTGGATCGCGCCGGGCGGGGGAGCCGCCGCTCCTTCTCCAGCCGCGGGTGGTTCGACCGTCGTCGCCATCTCCCTGGCGAGCCTATGCGTGAGGTGCGTCACATGGCAAGTCCAGGCGCTCTCAGGAGGTGTTTCGGCGCTAAACTATTAGGTACCGAAAGTTTTGGAGACGAAGGAAGTGATGTGTAGATGAGCAGTGCGGTGCAGAGCGCCGGAGCCAAGATCGAGGCCCACGTCTGGCGGATCGCCGCGGTCGTCGTCCTCGGCACGATCATGTCGGTCCTCGACACGACGATCGTCAACGTCGCCCTCGACACCCTGGGCCGCGACCTGAACTCCTCGGTCGACCAGATCCAGTGGGTCGTGACCGGCTACCTGCTCGCGCTCGCCGCGGTCATCCCGGTCAGCGGCTGGGCCTCGCGGCGCTTCTCCAGCCGCAGCGTCTACATGCTCTCGCTGGTGCTCTTCACCGCCGGCTCGGTGCTCTGCGGCCTCGCCCAGTCGACCGAGTCGCTGGTCGCCTTCCGCGTCATCCAGGGGATCGGCGGCGGCATGCTGGTGCCGACCGGCCAGATGATCCTGGTCAAGGCGGCCGGCCCGAGGAACCTGCCGAAGGTGATGAGCGCGATCGGCGTCCCGATCGTCCTCGCGCCGATCTTCGGCCCGACGATCGGCGGCCTGCTGCTCGAGCACATCTCCTGGCAGTCGATCTTCCTGGTCAACCTGCCGGTCGGGATCGTCACCCTGATCGCCGCCCTGAAGCTGCTGCCGAAGGACGAGCCGGAAGGGGCCGAGCGGCTCGACTTCCTCGGCCTCGGCATCCTCTCGGTCGGCCTCGTCGGCGTCACCTACGGCCTCGCCGAGACCGGCTCGGCGGGCACCCTGTTCGCGAGCTCGGTGCTGGTCCCGCTGGCGATCGGCCTCGTCGGCGTCGCCGCCTTCGTCCTTCGCGCGCTGAAGGTGCCGAACCCGCTGCTGAACGTCCGCCTCTACGCGGACCGCGCCTTCGCCGCGGCGTCGATCACGACCTTCTGCCTCGGCGGGGCGCTGTTCGGCGCGATGGTGCTGATGCCGCTCTACTTCCAGACCGTGCGCGGCCAGGACGCGGTCGCGACCGGCCTGCTGCTGATCCCGCAGGGGCTCGGCGCGGCGGTCGCGATGGGCCTCTCCGGCCGGGCCACCGAAAGGTGGGGCGGTGGGGTCACGGCGGCAATCGGGACTCTGATCACGCTGGCCGCCACGATCCCCTTCGTCCTGCTCGGCGCCGACACCCCGTTCCTCGTGATCGCGGCCGCGATGGTCGTCCGCGGCTTCGGGATCGGCATGTCGATCATGCCCGCGATGACCGCCGCCTACGGCGTCCTGCGCCCCGACCAGGTGACCCACGCGACCCCGCAGCTGACCACCCTGCAGCGGGTCGGCGGCTCGATCGGGACGGCGATCCTCACCGTGATCCTGCAGGCTCACCTGGAAACGGCGGGCACCTCGCAGGCGGCGATGGCCAATGCCTTCGGCACCACCTTCATCTGGGTGATGGGCATCACCGCGGCGGCGCTGCTGCCGACCCTGATGCTGGCCCGGATCGAGCGACACTCGCGCCGCCGCGCGGTCGACGCGCCCGCCGCGGTCGAGCCGATGTTCCCCGAGCCGGAAACCCGCGAGCTCGCCCTGGAGTCGGTGTGAGCCGCGCCGAGGCGCTTGCGGCGCTGCGCGAGGAGTTCGGCTGCCTGCTCGGCGCCGAGCGCCGCCTGCGCGGCCGCGAGCAGCACCGCAAGGTCGATGACGGCTTGACGGTCGCCCAGGTCCGCGCCCTCTTCGCCCTCGACACCCACGAGCCGGCGACGGCGGGGGAGATCGCCGAGTCGGCGCAGCTCAGCCCCGCCGGCGTCACCGGCATGCTCGACGACCTCGAGCGCGACGGCATCGTCACCCGCGTCCGCAGCGACAGCGACCGCCGCCGCGTCCTCGTCGAGCTCACCGACGAGGGCCGCGCCGTCCTCAAGAAGCGCCGCCGCGCCTGGCTGAAGCGCTGGGAGGCGGCGATGGCCGACGCCCCCGAGCGCGACCTCGAGGCCACGGCCGAGGTGATGCGCCGAATCAGCGGGCTGCTCGACGAGCTGTGAGCTGAGGTTCTGAGCCGGGCACCCGGTGCCTCCGACCCGAGTGCCCGGTGCACCTCAAGAGCTCTTGGCGATGGAAACCTCAGGCATGGTCATCGCAGCCTGCTTGATCGACATTCCCCCACCTCCCTTCGTGCCTCGGACTTGCCGTTGCACGGAAACGTCAGTGCAGACAAAAGGATTCGACCGTGGAAGGTCCTTTCTTCAATCAGGACGGTTGTACGGTGAAACGATTCGTATGCTTAATTTTGCTTCGCTCGTTCAAGAACGGAAGGTGTGGGAAGTGGCAGGGAAGATCAGGGACAAGCACATGTTTGCGGCCGTCGTGGCGCACCCGATCCGTGCCCGTGCCCTGACGATCTTGGCTGACCGCGAAGCGAGTCCGGTCGAAATCGCCAGGGAGTTGGGGATTGGGGCGAGTCACGTCGCCTACCACGTGAGGATCCTCGTCGAGGAACAGCTGATCGAACTGACCGAAGAAACGCCTCGCAGGGGATCGATCGAACATCGCTTCCGGGCAATCTTCCCGCCCGAGCTGAGCGACGAGGAATACGCCGCCCTGACCGCCGAGGAGCGAGGCCGATTCTCGCGCCTCATCTTCTCCTTCGCGGCCGCCGATGCCAGTTGCGCGTTCAGCGCCGGGAGCTTCGCCGAGCGTCACGACCACCACATCACCCGAATGCCGCTTCAGGTCGACGATGAGGGATGGGACGAACTCCGCGACCTCTACGAGCGCACCCTGCGAGAGGCCTACGCGATCAGGCAGAAGGCAGGCGACCGACTTACCGAAGCCGGGATGAAGGGCACCTCCGTCATCGCCTTCAGCACCTTCTTCGAACTACCCCTCGAGCGGGTCCTTCCGCGGACCTTCGATTGGGTCCCGCCCTCCTGAGCCGTCACAAGAGAATTACTTGAGACTCCCGCTGCGATGGTCGAGCCTGGGTTTGGGCAGGGATCGCTGACAACGATCAAGGGAGTTGAGATGGCAGAGAAACCGAACATCGTGCTCGTGCAGGGGCCTGGGCGGACGGGTCGTGCTGGTCCGCCGTGATCGAGGCGCTGCAGGGCAAGGGCTACAAGGTCACCGCGCCGCAGTTCCCGGAGACCTCGACCGATGACGACGTCGCGCGGCTGTGCCAGGTCCTCGTCCGCCAGGACGGGCCGACCATCGTCGCCGGCCATTCCTAGGGCGGCGAGATCATGACCGCGCTGGGGACCGACGCGCCGAACGCGGTCGCGCTGGTCTACGTCGCGGCCTTCGGGCTCGACGAAGGCGAGTCGCCGGGCGCGCTGCTTGGGAGCGGCCCGCCGACGCCGGCGATCGCCCACCTCGAAGTCGACGCGCAGGGCTTCGGCCGGCTGGCCGAAGAAGACTTCGTTGGCCACTTCGCCGCCGATGTAGATCCGACCAAGGCACGCGTCCTCTACGCGGCCCAACAGCCGCTCGCGATGAACACCTTCGAATACACGATGGGGGTGCCCGCCTGGCGGGCGCTGCCGACCTGGTTCATCGTCGCCCAGAACGACGAAGCGATCCCGCCCGACGCGGAGCGCCAGTTCGCCGCGCGGATGGGGGCGACGACGGTCGAGGTGGACGCCGGGCACCTGGTGATGATCACCCACCCCGACCTCGTCGTCGAACAGGTCGAGAACGCGGTGCAGGGGGTCGCCGGCGCGACGCCGTAGGAGGTGGGCGGCGAAGCCGACCTGTAAGTCTCCAGGGGCAAGCAACGGCCCCAGGAGGGATTTCGATGGCGATCAGGATCGGTTACAAGGCCTCGGCCGAGCAGTTCGGCCCGCGCGAGCTGCTCGACCTGTCGATCGAGGCGGAGCGGACCGGCCTCGACATCGTCGCCGTCTCCGACCATTTCCAGCCCTGGCGCCACTCCGGCGGGCACGCGCCGAACGCGCTGGTGTGGCTCGGCGCGCTCGCCCAGGCGACCGAGCGGGTGACGATCGGGACGAGCGTCCTCACGCCGACCCTGCGCTACAACCCGTCGATCATCGCCCAGGCGTTCGGGACGCTCGGGGAGCTGGCGCCGGGGCGGGTGTTCCTCGGGGTCGGCACGGGCGAGTCGCTGAACGAGACCCCCGCCACCGGCGGCGAGTTCCCGGGGCCGAAAGAGCGGCGCCGGCGGCTCGACGAGGCGGTCACGCTGATCAAGCGGCTCTGGCGCGAGGAGCGGGTCGACTTCGAAGGCGAGTACTACGAGACGCAGCGGGCGACGGTCTACGACAAACCGGACGAGCCGGTGCCGATCTACATCGCCGCCTCGGGGCCGCTGGCGGCGAAACTAGCGGGGCGGCGTGGCGACGGTTTCATCTCGACCAGCGGCAAAGACCCGAGCCTCTACCGCGAACTGATGGCGAACCTCGCCGAGGGCGCGGAGAAAGCGGGACGGGACCCGGGTGAGATCCGCAAGATGATCGAGATCAAGGTCTCCTACGACCGCGATTTCGACGAGGCCTTCGAGTCCTGCAAGATCTGGTCGGCCCTGGGGCTGTCCCACGAGCAGAAAGCCGGGATCGACGACCCGATCGAGATGGAGCGCGTCGCCGACGAAAACGCCGACCAGGCGCACAACCGCTTCATCGTCTCCTCGGACCCCGACGAGGTGATCGAGGCAATCATGCCCTACGTCGAGCTGGGCTTCGAGGACCTCGTCCTGCACGCCCCCGGCAACGACCAGAAGCGCTTCCTCGACCAGTTCGCCGCCGACGTGCTGCCGGCGCTCCGCGACGAGGCCGATAAGCGGGCCACCTGAAGTCGCTTGTGGAGAGTTAGTTGCTCTATGCGGAACTAACTCACTACGGCCTACTGGCCGGAGGGGCGGCGGGGCGGCGTTGTTCGCGGCCGGGGGCGGCTGGCCGAGGTGCGTCCCGGGCGTCTCGTGGCGACCCCGGCGGGGTGTGGCCGCCACGAGACGCCCGGGACTTGAGGGGTTCGGGGGGGAGAAGGCTCAGGGCCGGCACGAAGTCGGGCTTCCGTGACGCCCTGCGTGGCGAACG
>DASXMH010000128.1:0-3198 GCA_036495785.1 Solirubrobacterales bacterium | reverse complement strand
ACCGATTCAGGTGCGTCGTCGGACCCGCCCCCGCCGTCCGTGGAGCCGGACGAGTTGGAGCCGGAGGTGGTTCCGGAGCCGCCGTCGCCAGTGGACCCGCCGTGCCCGTCGCCGGATCCGGTGCGACCGGAGTCACCGCCGCCACTACGGCTGTCGCCCGAGCCGTCCCGACCGCCGCCAGAGGGGCCACCATCCCCAGAACCATGGCGCGATCCGCCGCTCTCGCCGGACCCGCCGCCATCGCCACCGGAGCTTCCGTGCCGCGAGCCGCTGTGGTCATCGCCGGAGCCATCGCCGCCTGACCCGTCGTGGCCGCTGGTCGAGTCGTCGGCGCGGCCGCCGTGCCTGGAGGGGCCGGGCCCGCCGCTCGTCGAGCTCGGCCCGGGCCCGCCGGAGTGGGATGGCCCGCGGCCGCCGTCGAGCGCCGTCTTGCCGGTGAGGGAGCCGTCAGGGCCGTGGCCGCCATCCCGCCCGCGGCCGTGCCGACCATCGTCGCGGCCGTGACCATCACCGTGCGAGCGGTCGTCGGATCGGCCCCGGTCTCCGGAACCGCTTCGCCGATGAACGTCGGCGATAAGGGGGGAGGGGGTAGACCGAGCACCGACGGAGGTCGGCCCGCCGGGTGCCGCGGAGGCAGCCTTTTCGGCATCGGCCTGGCCGCCGCCGGGCTGCTCGATCGCGACGCCGGCGCCGACCGATCCCGCCACGACGACAGTCGCCAGGCCAAGTTTCAGTGCCCCGCCGAGCCCGCCCGCCCCGGCCGACGCGGCGACGCCGCCGAGCGCGCCGCCCGCTCCCCCGCCGACACTTCCGGCGGCGGTTGCCCCGCCCGCGCCTACGGCCGCTCCGGTGCCGGGGTCGCCGCCGCTCGCCAGCGCGCGCAGCAGCGGCAGCGGTACGAGCGCGCCGAAGCCGGAGCGGACAGCCGTCCGCGCCCTGGCGATCGCCTGCCGGGCGGCACCGCTGCTGACCCCAAGGGCGGCGGCGATCTGCTCGTGGCTCATCCCTTCCAGCTCGCGCATCACCAGGGCGGCCCGCTGCTTCTCGGGCAGCGCCCGCATCCGCGCGGTCAGCGCCGCGACCTCGGCCCGCTCCTCCGCCACGGCCGCCGCAGAGCGGCCGCCGGCCATCAGGTCATCCGCCAGCTCCGCCGCCGCGGGCGGCCGGTCGCGAAGGTCGTTCAGGGCGGTGTTGCGGACGATCCGGTAGAGCCACGGGCGCAGCTCGATCTCGGCCTCGTCCCCCCGCAGCGCCACCAGCGCCTTGCGGAAGGAATCCTGGGTGACGTCCTCGGAGCGGCCGCCGACGATCGACGCCGCGAAGCGGTCGAGCGGGCGCCGGTAGCGCCGCACAATCTCCTCGAAGGCGCTCTCGTAGCCGTCGCGAACCAGTCGCACCAGCCGCCCGTCCGACTGCGCGCGCAGCGCCGGCCCGAGGACGAGGCGGGCGGGCAATCCGCTCCCTGGCGGCGACATCGCGTCGATTCCCACGCCGGGGATACCGCTCGCACCGCTTCAGGGTTCAACCTGTTGTCATTGGTCGCCCTGTGGGCTACCAACGACAACAGGTTGGGCTCAGACCGGGGTCGGGACCTCGGTCTTGGGACGCTCGGGCGCCCCGTCGGCGAACTCGGGCGGGGCGATCGCCAGGTAGTGGCGGAACGACCAGTCGACGAAGCGCCTCGCGCCCAGCACCCGGATCAGCGGGCCGAGCAGGCGCGGCGGCACGCGCGGCACCAGCTTCTGGGCGCGCAGCATCCACTTGAACTTCCACTCATGCGAGTCGCTGAACTCGGCGTAGTGGAGCGCCGCCCGCTCGCGGCTTTGGCGGCCGTCGACGACGGCGCGCAGCTCCCGTCCCAGCGCCATCCCGAAATAGAGCGCCGTGCGGATGCCCTCGGCGGTCAGCGGCAGGCAGTGGCCGGCCGAGTCGCCGGTGAAGAAGACGCCGCGCCCGGTCGCCCGGCGGATCTTGTGGGGGATCCAGTTGCCCTGGTAGCGGACCTGGTCGCGGTGCAGGTCCTCGGCCAGCAGCTCGGTCGTCTCCCGCACGTGGAAGCGGGGGTCGAAGGAGCCGACCCCGATCCGCGTCTCCTCGCCGGCCGGGAAGGACCAGCCGTAGCCGGCCGGGACGTAGCGGCGGTCGATCCAGATCTCCAGATCCTCGGCGCCGCCCTCGGGGTGCACCTCGAGCCCCCGCGACAGCGGCGCTTCCGGCGGCTGGTAGCCCGCCGGCCCGGCCAGCACCCGCCGCCAGCCCAGCGCGTCGACGACGAGCGGCGCCGAGATCACGCCGCGGTCGGTCTCGACCGCGATCGCGTCGGACCCGTTCGCGGCCCCGCAGGCGAGCCCCTCGACCTTCGCCGTCTCGAAGCGCGCGTTGCACCCTTCCCACATCAGCGCGCAGAGCGTCCGGTAGTCGAAGGTGGAGAAGGTCCACGGCAGCCGGTAGCGCGAATCGCCGTGAGGGGTGTGGATCACCAGCGTGTCGAAGCGCTGCCGCTCCGCCTCCATCAGCCCGAGCTTTTCGAGCCATTCGGTGGGGATCCCGCAGGCCGAGGTCTGCCGCTCACCGATCTCGTACCGATCGACGATCAGCACGTCCGCACCCGACCCCGCCAGCTCCCGCGCCACCGCCAGACCGGCGAAACTCGCCCCGCAGATCAGCACGTCGTGCCGGCCCTCGAGCGAGGTCCGTTCGTCGCCGCGTTTGGTCGCCCGGGTCGGCACGTCGCGGACAGTATCGCCGTCGCACGCGCGGAGGACGTGGCGAAAATTGATTTCTGCCATCATGGCCAACCCGATGGCCGCGACCGAGACCATGACCCCTGCGCCCAGCGCGACCCCCGTCGAGGGGAGCGGTGGCCTACTGCTCAACATCGACGGCAAAATCGTCCCCAACTACGCGGCGACGATGGTGTCGTTCGACGAGGGCGACGTCGTCAACGGCAAAGTCGTCCGCATCGACAAAGACGAGGTTCTGGTCGACATCGGCTACAAGGCCGAGGGCGTCATCCCCAGCAACGAGCTTTCGATCCGCAAGTCGGTCAACCCGGCGGAAGAGGTCGAGCTCGGCGAGGAGGTCGACGCGCTGGTCCTCACCAAGGAGGACGCCGAGGGCCGCCTGATCCTCTCCAAGAAGCGCGCCCGCTTCGAGAAAGCCTGGCGCCGCATCGAGGTCGCCGCCGACTCCGGCGAA
>DASXMH010000127.1:0-3328 GCA_036495785.1 Solirubrobacterales bacterium | reverse complement strand
CCCCCCTCCGGTCGCGCGCCGCGTGGCTCTATCGGCCTCCGTCCTGGTGACGGTGATGGTGCCCGTGCCCGTGGCCGCCGTGTCCCGGCCCATGACCTTGGCCGTCGCTCAGCCCGTAGCCGAACGGGAAGAGCGGGTCGTAGTTCGGTTCGCCGACGTTGATCGGCTCCTGTTCGAGCGTCTTCGGCCAGCTCACCGGCAGCTTGCCGGTGAATGGCGTCTTGCCGAACAGGTCGTCGGCGACGCCTTCGCCCTGGCTGCCCGGCAGCCACGCCTCGACCAGGCCGTCGATCTCTTCCAGCTGCCCCGGTTCGATGATCATCGGCCGGCCGGAGACGATCACGACCACGCACTGGGCCGCCTCGGCGCAGACCTTGTCGATCGCTTCGCGGTCGGCGGTCGAGAATTCCATCGTCTTGGGCGGCCGTAGTTTGCCCTCGTCGCCCGGGTCGAATCCCCACTGGGGCCCGCCGACGTCGCCGTAGCCCTCCGAGTAGGGGGTCTCGCCGACGACCACGACGCCGGTCGCGCCCGCCGGCACCGGTGCCGAGGCGTCTTCGCTGAAGGTGACCGTGCCGCCCTGGTTCGCACCTTCGATCCCTTCCAGGATCGTCGTCCCCGGGATCGGGGTCGGGTTGTTCGAGCCGCCCTGCCAGGTGAGCGTCCAGCCGCCCGCCTGGTTGCCGATGTTGTCGGCGTTCGAGCCCGCGACGTAGACGTCGCCGCCCGGGTGGATCGGCAGGGCGGCTTCAGCGTTCTTCAGCAGCACCTGCGACTCCTCGACCGCGCGGCGGGCGACCGCCCGGTGGGCGGCGTCGCCGATTTCGCTGATCCCGGAGCGGTCGGTCATCGGGTGCTCGAAGAGGCCCAGTTCGAACTTCTCCTTGAGGATGCGGCTGACCGCGTCGTCGATGCGGCTTTCCGGCACTTCACCCGCTTCGACCTCTTCGGTCAGGTCTTTGACGAATTCGGCGTAGTCGAAGGGCTCCATGAACATGTCGACGCCGGCCATCACGGCGGTGTGGATCTGTTCCTTGAAGGTGCCGGGGAGCTGGTGGATGCCTTCCCAGTCGCTGATCACGAAGCCTTCGAAGCCGAGCTGTTCCTTCAGGAAGCCGGTCAGCAGGTTGCCTTCGGCGTGCATCTTGATCGGGTTGCCGAGCCCGTCTTCGGTCCAGTCGATGCTCGAGTAAGAGGGCATCACGGTGCCGACGTCGTACTTGCGCACCGCCGGGACGTACTGGCGCAGGGCGTCTTCGAAGAATTCCTGGCGGTTCGCCTCCGCCACGCCCTGGTCGATTTTGTATTCCCCATTGGTGCTGGTGCCGTACACGGTGTCGCCGTCGCCCGCGAAGTGCTTGGCGGTGGCGAGCACGTGGTCGGGTTCGTCGAGGTGTCCGGGCGGGCCCTGGAAGCCGCGGATCGCGGTCTCCATTTCTTCGACCAGTTCCGGGCTCTCGCCGAAGCTCTCATAGGTGCGGCCCCAGCGGTCGTCGCGGGCGGCGCAGATGCAGGGCGCAAAGACCCACTGCGGCCCGGTCGCGCGCGTCTCCTCGGCGGTCACGTGCTCGACTTCTTCGACCAGCTTCGGGTCGCGGGTGGCGCCGAGGCCGATGTTGTGGGGGAAGACCGTCGCCCCGTAGAGGTTGCCGTCGCCGTGGACGGAGTCCTCGCCGTAGATGATCGGGATGTGGAGGCGCGTTTCGAGCGCCGCCTGCTGGAACTTGTCGACCATGTTCGCCCACGCTTCCGGCGTGTTCGGTTCCGGCACCGAGCCGCCGCCGGAGAGCACGCTGCCGATCCCCAGTTCGGCGATCTGCTGCGGTTCGGTTTCGAGCGGCGCCCGTTCGGCCTGGGTCATCTGCCCGACCTTTTCCGCCGGCGTCATCCGCGACAGCAGGTCCTTGACCCGCAGTTGCACCGGCAGGTGCGGGTTCATATACGGCGGCGCCCCGCTCGGCGGCCCGCCCGGCCGTTCGTGATGTCGCGGCGGATGTCCACCCCGCGCGAAGGCGGTGGTGGCGACGACAAGGACGATCGCGGTCGCTGCCGCGGCGACGAGCAGAACCCTCCGCCGGGCGGCCTCTCCTGAACCCATTCCCAGAACCTCCTACCTGCGTGTGTGCGCATGCCGGTGGCCGTCGGCCACTCAAAACGCCGGTACCCAAAATCGATCCACGAAAACGACGGTCCGACGAACGGGGGGCGGCCGCGTTTGGTGAGTTGTGTGCGCTGGGGCACCCTCAACTCACCAAATGAGACCATGGATCGGTTCCGGGAGTGTCGATGGCGAGGACGGTATTCAGGGGCGGCCCGAGGGTTACGCGGGTGCGGTGCTCGGGGTTTTCGGTGGTGAGGCCGATGCCCAGGATCTGGGGAACGTCGGCCACGGCGATGCCGGCGGAGCGGGCGACCTCAGCCTTGACGAAGCAGAGGCGGCCTCGGTCGAGTTCGAGGGTCGTCAGGTCGCCGGCGCGGTCAGGTGGCGAGGGCTTGCCGACGTATCGCGCGAAACGCGCCACCGCCTCGTCGGGATCTTCGACCGCCAGTAGCACCGACGAGAGTGCTTCGACCCCGTGCGGCCGGGAAATGGCGGCGGGATTCCAGACCGCCTCCGGCGTCAGGCAGAGGGCGAACTGGATCCGTCCCTCGGGCATCTGCGCGGGCGTGCATCGGAGGACGTCCCAGGCGAGCGCCGGTTCGTCGCGCCGTAGTTTGACCAGGCTCTCCATCTGCCAGCCGTCCGCGGTCAGCCGTCGCTCGGTCTCGCCCAGATCCGCCTGGGAGAACGCGATCAGGTGCGTGCCCTCGTAGCGCTCGATCGCGGTCTCCATGCGGGTCGACAGCTCACTGGCGGAAGTGGGCGAGAGGAGCTCGATGAAGCCGAACGGCAGGATCACGTTCCGGTTCGACGTTCCGACCGGCGCCAGTCGCCCACCCTCTCCGCGCGCCATCTGGACGTTGACCGGCGACACTCGGAAGCCGAGCTCTTCGAGCTTTTCGCCGGCGGCCTCGAGGTCACGGAGGAAGAGGCCGACGTGGTCGAGAAACGTTTCTCCGGCGGCGGGGATCTGGCGAGGAGGCACGCCTCGGAACCTAAATGGTTGTTTCACGGCCGGCCTCGGCGTCGGGGCCCGCCACGCCCGCCTGCGCGAGCGCGCCCGTCCCCACCTAGGCTTGGCTGGTCAGGTGGGGACGGGCGCGCCCGGGCGCGAGCGGCGGGACAGTCCCGGCACGGTCCCGCGCGCCTTCCGCGACCCCCGATGTTGATGGGCCGAAAAGCGCTCCATATCAGCGCTTTCCGGCCCATCAACGAGACGGGCGCACG
>DASXMH010000126.1:0-3223 GCA_036495785.1 Solirubrobacterales bacterium | reverse complement strand
CGCCGAGAACTTCCTCTCGATGGTCTTCAAGAAGACCGAAGAGAAGCACATCCCGAAGCCGGAGCTGACCAAGGCGCTCGACGTCCTCTTCATCCTCCACGCCGACCACGAACAGAACTGCTCGACCAACGCGGTGCGCGGGGTCGGCTCCTCCGACGTCGACCCCTACTCGGCGGTGGCGGCGGGGGTCGCGGCGCTCTACGGGCCGCTGCACGGCGGCGCCAACGAGGCGGTGCTGCGGATGCTGCGGCGGATCGACAGCGTCGACAACATCCCCGACTTCCTCGCCCGGGTGAAGGACCGCGAGGAGAAACTGATGGGCTTCGGCCACCGGGTCTATAAGAACTACGACCCGCGGGCACGGATCATCAAGGGATATCTGGACCCGATCTTCGAGGCGACCGAGTACAACCCGCTGGTCGAGATCGCGCGCGAGCTGGAGAAACAGGCCCTCGCCGACGACTACTTCACCGAGCGCAAGCTCTACCCGAACGTCGACTTCTACTCGGGGATCATCTACGAGGCGCTGGGGATCCCGACCGACATGTTCACGGTGATCTTCGCGATCCCGCGGACGGCCGGTTGGGTCGCCCAGTGGATGGAGATGCACGAAGACGCCGAGCAGAAAATCGCCCGCCCGCGCCAGATCTACAGCGGCGAGCGCGAGCGCGACTACGTCGCGGTGGCCGATCGCGAGGGCCCCGAAAAAATCGTCGCGCCCCCCGCGCGGCGCCCGAAACGCCCCCGCCGCGGCGCCTGAGCACGGGTCATAAGCTGGGGCGGTGGCCCGTCCCAGCTGGAAGTTGACCGTGCGCAGCGGTGCCGACGTCGAGCACGACGCCTTCGACGACCTCGACGCGGCGGTCGCGGCGATGCGGGAGCGGGCGCTGCGGATCCGCGCCGAGGCGCCGCCGAAGACCGCCAACCTGCTGCGCACCTTCAAACCGGAGGACCAGGTGCACGCGCGGCTCGAGCTGAGCGGCCGCGGCCTCCTGCACAAACCGGTCGCCGGGATCGACGTCCGCGGCGACGGCACCTTCGTCCCCTACCGGGGCGGGCTGCGGCGGGAGGAGCTCGACCCGAGCAGCCACGACACGCCGTTCGACCTGGTGCGCGAGACTTTGGAGGGAAGCGACCGATGACCGACTACATGAACAAACCCGGCGTCCCCAAAGGCAGCTACGCGGCCGGCGAGCGGGTGAAGATGCCGCCCGGCGCCGAACCGCCCTACACGGTCTTCATCAACGGGGTCGAGCAGAAAGAGGGCGAGGATTTCACGATCGACGGCCGCGAGCTCCACTTCTCCCGACCGATCGTCAAGGAGAAAATGGGCACCAGCCGCTGGCTGGCGATGTACCTCGGCCTTTGGGGCACCTACCGCAAGGACGAGAAAGTCGACCTCCAGTTTCAGCGCGCCGGCAAGACCGAACTCGTCCCCGACCTCCCGGTGATCCCCTACGACGACGCCGAGGACGGGCGCGCGTGAACATCGGCTTCCTCATGCTCACCGACTATTCGGAGGCGGTGAACGGGAAGCTCTACCTGATCGGCGGCGGCTGGAACGTCCTCCGCCTCCCCGAGCTTCCGCACGAGTGGTCCTTCCACATCGGCCTCGGCATCGACGTCGCCTGGCACGAGACCAACAGCCCCCACGAGTTGTCCGTCACGATCCAGGACCCCGACGGCAACGAGCTCGGCGAGGGCCTCACCGCCAACTTCGAGACCGGCCGCCCGCCCGGCATGCCCCAGGGCCAGGAGCAGCGCCTCGTCATGTCGATCGCCGCCACCGCCACCTTCACCACCGCCGGCCCCCACGCCGCCGTGGTCGAGGTCAACGGCGAGGAGCTGGGCCGCGCCCGCTTCTACCTGATGGAAGGCGTCCCCGAGGGCGGCGAGCTGGGCTGAGGCCCGCTAGTTGAAGACGTAGAGCAGCAGGAAGGCGATCACCGCGAAGGCGACGCCGGCGGCCTGGATGCCGCGGTCGCCGGCGACGATGCCGGACATCGAGCGGTCGTCATTGCGGTCGTAGATCAGGTAGAGGTAACGGAAGATGCCGTAGACCGCGGGTGGGATGGTCAGCATCATCTGGTTGCCGATGATCGGCGAGTTCACCGTGTAGATGGCATAGCTGATCACGGTGCCGGTGGTGACCATGGAGACCATCTGGTCGAGGAAGGGGAGCGAGTAGTGCTCGAGGACCGGCCGGGTCGAGGTGCCCTCATGGAGCTCTGAGACCGCCTCTTGGCGGCGCTTGGTGAAGCCGAGGAAGGCGGCGAGGAAGCCGGTGCAGAGAAGCAGCCACTCCGAGGCGTGGGCGTCGACGGCGCTGGCGCCGGCGGCGACGCGGAGGACGAAGAGGCCCGCCAGCGTCATCACGTCGATGATCACGATCTGCTTGAGGCCGAGGCTGTAGGCCATCTGGGCGACGCCGTAGCCGACCACCATCAGGCCGACTTTCCAGTTGACGGCGAAGCCGATGGCGACGGCGACGATCGCCAGGGCCGGGGCGATCGCGATCGCGCTGCGCTCGGAGAGCTCGCGGGCGGCGAGCGGCCGGTAGCGCTTCTTCGGGTGCTTGCGGTCGAGCTCGACGTCGATCAGGTCGTTGACGAAGTAGCCGGCGCTGGAGATCAGGCAGAAGGCGAAGAAGGTGACGACCGCCAGGAAGATGTCATGGCCGTTGTTGAAGTGGCCGGAGAAGAGCAGCCCGGCGAAGACGAAGACGTTTTTGATCCACTCCTTCGGCCGCCCGGTCTTGATCGCGGCCCGCAGCGGGCTGCGGCGCGGCACCACCGGCTCGTCGAGATTCGCGCTCTCGTCGGCGGGGGGCACGGTCGGTTGTTCGGAGGTGATCGTTTCCATCGCGCGGGCCGCGTGAGGCGGGGGGCGGGCGTCCCGCCGCCAGATCCGGTCGCGACAGGGTACCGCCGGCCGCCGCCGGCCTCTGCCCTCGTTGCCAGTTCGCACTTTTCGCCGCATAGCGGTCATTACTGCGAACGTTGCCGCGACCGCCTGCGGCGACGCGCGTCAAGGGTCGATCAGGACGCCGGGGTTGAGGATCCCGGCCGGATCGAGCTCCGACTTCGCGGCACGGAGGGCGGCGGCGAAGGGGGCCGGGCGTTGGCGGTCGTACCAGGGGCGGTGGTCGCGGCCGACCGCGTGGTGGTGGGTGATCGTGCCGCCGGCGTCGATCAGGGCGTCGGAGACGGCGGCCTTGATCTCG
>DASXMH010000125.1:0-14513 GCA_036495785.1 Solirubrobacterales bacterium | reverse complement strand
GACCGGATCGGAGCAGCGGTGCTGCTCGGTGCGGGCGAGGCCGATGTGGACCTCGGCGCCGAGGGGCTCGGCGATCTCGGTGCCGGGATCCTGATCGCGGCGGCGATCGCCGTCTGGTCGATCATGCCGAGGCCGACCGCGACCGACGCCTCCGATGCCGACCTCTTCTGATCCCGGCATCAGCGCGCGCTTTTGTCCGAATCCCCAACGCAGGCGGGAGCTGCTCGCCCCTGAACCAGTCAGGCGAGCAGCTCCGCCCCGGCCGCCCCCCGACAGCCTGTGATGAGACTAGGCATCGGCAGCCACCTTGTCGTCGTCTTCGGCAACACACCCCCGCTGCGCTGTTTGTGTCCGGGGCACAAAGGATCTAGATTGGTCAGATGGGATCGGTGGTAGGGAGGCTCGCGCCGCCCGCGGCGAGCCGCGGCGAGATCGAAGTGATCGTCGAGACGCTCAGCCACGAGCTCGACGAGATCGCGGCGACGCTCGCCGACACCGTCCACGAGCACCTCTTCGAGCTCGAGGAGGACATGCGGCCGTGGACGCTGCAGGCCGCCCGCTCCAACCTCGGCGTGATCGTGACGATGATGCGCGAAGGCGACGACCCCGGGTCGGTGTACCCGCCGATCGAGGCGATCGGCTACGCGAAGGAGTACGTCGTCCGCGGTCTCGAGCTGAGCCTGATGCAGCGTGCCTACCGCACCGCCCAGGGCATCTTCAGCGGGATCATCCTGGAGCGGCTGCGCGCGGCGACCGACGATGCCGACCACCTCGCCGAGGCGATGGCCTTCTTCAACACCTGGATCTTCGCCTGGGTCGAGGCGATCGAGCGGCGGCTGACCGACATCTACATAAGCGAGCACGAGCAGTGGGTGCGCGGTGCGGCCGCGGTTCGGGCGGCCGAGGTGCGGGCGCTGCTCGGCGGCGGCGGCGCGGTCGACGCCGCCGCGGTCAGCCTGCGGCTCGGCTACGAGCTCGACCGCTTCCACGTCGGCTTCGTCGTCTGGAGCGAGAAGGCCGGCGAGCGGCCCGGAGACGCCGGTGGCCTGTTCGCGGAGATGGAGCGCACGGCGGCCGCGGTCGCCGAGTCGCTCGGGGCGGGGGCGCCGCTGACCGTCGCCGAGGGCAGGCACCTCGCCTGCTGGGCCGGGCGCCGGAGCGCGCCCGAGCTGTCGCGCCTGCGCCTTCCCCGCGCCGGCGCCCGCGGCCTCTCGGTCGCCGCCGGAACGCCGGCGCCGGGGGCCGAGGGCTTCGTCCTGAGCCACCGTGAGGCACTGATGGCGCGCCGCGTCGCCCAGTTGCGCGGCGACGGCGACGGCGCCGTCGCCACCTACCCGGACCTGGCGCTGGAGGCGCTGCTCGCGCAGGACCCCGAGGCCGCCCGCCGCTTCGCGGCCCGCGAGCTCGGCCCGCTCGCCGCCGCCGACGACGCGACGGTCCGCTTCGCCTCGACCGTGGCGATCTTCCTCGAGGAGGGCTCCAGCTTCGTCCGCGCCGGCCGCCGCCTCGGCATCCACGCCAACACCGTCGCCTACCCTGTCCGTCGCACCGAATCCCTGCTCGGCCGCCCGGTGACCGAGCGACAACTCGAGCTGCGCGTCGCGCTGCGGCTCGCCCGCATGTTGGATTGAGGATCGGGGCGAAGGTTCTCATCCGGCCCCAATCGCCTACTCACTTTTGTGACCAAATCGCCGCCGGCTTTCACGACCTTGTAACGCCGGGGTAACGCAGCGCCCCTCACCAGAAAGCAGGGTCGGGTGGCCTCGTCCACCACCCCTGAACCCTCCCCAAGGAGACGTCTTGATGAGAAGGAAACCGGCCCGACCCGGCCTGCGCCCGCTTGTCGCCGGGCTCGCCGCGGTCGTCGCGCTGTTGGTCGCATCGGTCGCGGTCGCATCGGCCCACGAGGGCCATGGCGCCCCGCCCCGTGATCGCCACGGACACGGACATGGCCCCGAACCGCATGCCGAACACGTCCTGCTGCTGTCGGTCGACGGCCTGCACCAGTCCGACCTCCAGTGGTACGTGAGCGCGCATCCTCATTCGGCGCTCGCCTCGCTGGTCGGCGAAGGCGTCGACTTCACCCACGCCCAGACGCCGGTGCCCTCCGATTCCGTCCCCGGCATCGTCGCGCAGGTCACCGGCGGGAACCCGGGCACCACCGGCCTCTACTACGACGAAACGTACAACCGCGAACTGCTCCCGGCCGGGACCACCGACTGTGCGGGCGCGAAGCCCGGCGCCGAAGTCCTCTACACCGAGCAGGCCGACGAGAACCTGCACTCGATCGACGCCGGCCAGGGCCTCTCCGGCCTGCCCGGCAACGTCCTGCGGATGACCGGCGATCCGGCAACCCTGCTCGACCCCTCGAAGCTGCCGGTCGACCCGACCACCTGCGAACCGGTCTACCCGCACGAATACCTCCGCGTCAACACGATCTTCGAAGTCGCGAAGGAAAACGGGCTGCGCACCGCCTGGGTCGACAAACACCCCGCCTACGACCTCCTGCAGGGCCCCTCCGGTGAAGGGATCGACGATCTCTTCACCCCGGAGATCAACAGCGACGCGCCGACCGAAGGGTCCGCAAACGACTGGACCACCGACAACGCGCTGACCGAGCAGTACGACGGCTACAAGGTCCAGGCGGTGATCAACGAGATCAAGGGCTTCGACCACAGCGGCACCGAAAAGGTCGGCACGCCGGCGATCTTCGGGATGAACTTCCAGACCGTCTCGACCGCCGAGAAGCTGCCCGAATCCGACGGCCTGAAAGGCGGCTACGAAGCCAACGGCACGACCCCCGCGCCGCTGCTCCGCCGCGCCCTCGAATACATCAACACCAAGGTCGGCTCGATGCTGGCGGCACTGCACGCGAAGGGCCTCGCCGGCTCGACCACGGTGATCCTCTCGGCCAAGCACGGCCAGTCGCCCGACACGCCGTCGGCACTGACCCGGACCCCCGACGGGCCGATCCTCGAAGGGCTCGACCAAGCCTGGGCCGCCGCCCATCCCGAAGACGCCGAACCGCTGGTCGCCTTCTCGATCGACGACGACGGGATGCTGATCTGGCTGCACTACCGCACGCCGGAAGCGCTGGCGTTCGCCAAGTCCTACCTGCTCGCCGACAACGGCACCGGCAACGACATCGAAGGCAACCCGAAGCCGTTCACCAGCTCCGGGCTGAAGACGCTCTACGCGGGCGGCGAAGCGGCCGAATACTTCGGCACCTCGACCACCGACCCGCGGGTGCCGGACCTGTTCGGCATCTCCCAATACGGCGTCGTCTACACCGGCGGCCAGGGCAAGATCGCCGAGCACGGCGGGGCCAACCCGCAGGACCGCGACGTCCCGCTGGTCGTCTCGGGAGCGGGGATCGACCACCATGCGGTCGACTCCCAGACGGTCGAGACGACGCAGATCGCCCCGACCATCCTCAGCCTCCTCGGCCTCGACCCGGGGGCGCTGGAAGCGGTGGAGATCGAAGGGACCGAAACCCTCGACGTCCACTGACGGCAAGGGTCGGCGCGCCCCGCGACGGGCGCGCCGACCCGCGCCGGGCTCAGGGCGTCGCCGCCGCCGGGGCGGGGTCCGCCCGGGGGAGGACGCCGACCAGCTGATCGGCCGGCGTGTCCTTGCCGGTCCGGGCGAGGTGGCCGACGATCGCGACGATCGCGGCGGCGAAGAACAGGCTGACGGGACCGGTGCCGAGCCCGACGCCTTCCGGTTTGGCGAGCCAGTCGGCGACCGAGGCGCCGAGCGGCCGGGTGACCACGTAGGCGAACCAGAACGCGAGGATCGAGCCCATCCCGAGGCGGAACCAGCCGATCGCCGGGATCGCGATGATCGCCGCGAACAGCCAGATCGAGCCGAAGTAGCCGAGCCCGAAGGTGTTGGCGGTGAGATCGCCCGCCGCCGTGCCGAGCGCGAACGTGGCGAGGACCGCCGCCCAGTAGAAGAGCTCGCGGCGCGGCGTGTGGATGCTGTGGATCGACAGCGTGCCCTCGACCCGGTACCAGGCGCGGAACACCACCGCGAGGACGATCGCGTAGAAGATCGTCGAGGCGATGTAGGGGACGCCGAGGCCGACGTGGAGGACGTCGGCGGCCATCGTGCCGAAGACGCCGACCATCGCCACGGCGAGCCAGTAGCACCAGGGGATGTACCGGTCCTTGCCGAACTGGATGTAGATCGCGATCGCGAAGGCGATCGCCCCGAGCACGACGGCGATCTCAGGGACCAGGGTGTGGACGAGGAAGTCGGAGGTCGACTCCCCCATCGCCGTGGTCAGTCCCTTCACCACCCAGAACCAGGCGGTCACTTCCGGCACCTTGGAGTAGGTGTGCCGGTTCGAGCGGAGGAGTGAGACGAGACGCCCGATCACGCCGCGCTCACCGCCTCGATCGGCAGGCCGAGCTGGGAGACCCGGTGGGGCAGGTCGACGTGCAGCCAGTGCGAGAGGTGCGCGGGCGGCGTCTCGAGGATGATCTCGGTGTAGGTGCCGGCGTCGAGCTCTTCGACGATGTCGTCATAGGCGTTGGGGCTCCTCGCGACGCGTCCCGACACCTCGCCCCCGGCCGCCTCGCGCAGGGACGGCAGCGCCCGGTTCAGGAGGTCCTCGCCGTCGGCCAGGGCGGGGTCACCGTGGTCGAAGCCGAGATTGTCGGGGTTGGGGACGAGTACGGCGAAGGCGGCCGTGCCCGCCGCCGCGCGCCGCCGCACGGCCTCGGTCAGCGCCGCGGTCGGCACCACCTTGTTGAGGACGACGAGAACCGCCGGGCCGCTGCCCGGCGGTGCCGCCACCGGCCCGGTGCGGATCACGTCGCGCTTCGAGATCGCGAGGAAGACGACCAGGACGAGGATCGTCGAGAGGAAGAGGATGCTGGTCAGGTTGGTCCCCAGGCCGAGTCCGCCTTCCTGGGTCGGCGAGGCGAGGTAGTCGCCGATCGAGGCGCCGAGCGGGCGGGTGAGGATGTAGGCGAGCCAGAAGGAGAGGATGGCGTTCATCTTCAGGCCGAAGTGGAGCACGGCGACGACGAGGATCGCCGCGGCGAAGATCCCGACCGCGGTCAGGTAGCCGAATTCGAGCTGCTCGGAGAGGAAGTCGCCGGCCGAGGTGCCGAGCGCGAAGGTGAAGAGGATCGCCAGCCAGTAGAAGGACTCGCGGCGGGTGGTGACGATCGTGTGTACCGAGAGGGTGCGCTCGCTCCAGTACCAGGTGGCGAACACACAGATCAAGATCGCGGCGAAGGCGATCGTCGTCGTCTCCAGCGCCACGCCGTAGTTTTCGACCAGGTTGTCGCTGACCAGGGTGCCGACGACGCTGACCAGCACCACCGCCAGCCAGTAGATGCCCGGCACGTACCGCCGCGACCGGAACTGGGCGACGAGCACGGCGATCAGGACGGCCCCCATGATGTAGGAGGTGTTGGTGAGGCCGAGGCCGAGGTTTTCGTTGAGGTTGTCGGCGAACGTCTCGCCGACCGTGGTGCAGAGGATCTTGATCACCCAGAAGTAGACGGTGATCTCGGGGACCTTGTTGAGCATGCGGCGCCCGTAGCTGGGCGCCGCCGGACCGGTGAGTGGCTGGGCTGGATTCATCGCCCGCACTGTGAAGCCGCCCGATTGGACGGTGATGAGAGCGCCGGTGAACTCAGCGAGCGAGCTTGGCCGCTCAGGGTGACGCGGACCCCGGCAGGACGATCCGCGAGGCGGTCGCGCGCCAGGCCCAGACGGCGCCCGCGTAGATCAGTACGGCCAACACCGTCGCGGCACTCACCACCATCCCCGCCGCGGTGGCGGTGACCAGGCTGGTGGTGCCGAGCGCGGTGACCATCGCCGCCGGCCCGGTGCCGACGCCGAGCGGCAGCAGCCCGACCACCCCCATCGTGAAGAGGACGAGGCAAACGTGCGCGGGGTCGGTCGGGAGGTCGAACGCGGCGAGCACGATCAAGGTCCGCAGGAAGGCCATCGCGGTGAAGCCCGCGACGATCACCGCGAGGCGGTTGCGCAGGCCCGGATGGGCCAGGACGCTCAGCCCGGCGACGATGTGGCGGCGGCGGAACCTCGCGTAGAGGAGCCGGAGCGCGGCGAGAATCGCGAAGGCGGCGCCGAGCATCGCCCACGGCGCCCAGGCGGGGATCAGGCCGACCGCGGTCGATCCGATCGCCGCCAGGACCGCCGAGGCACAGACCTCGAACATGACGATCGGCGCGTCGGCCAGGGCGACCTGCGACACGGTCGGCGATGCGTCGCCGCCGAACCGGCGCAGGAGCGCGACGCGGGTCGGCATCGCTGCCTGTCCCTGAACGGTGCCGGCCAGGAACGCGCCGGCGTTGGCGGCGTGGACGGCCCTCGGGTCGAGGCGCTCGCCGCCGCCGGCCCGGAGCACCGTCCGCCAGGCCTCGGTGCGCAACACGAGCGTCAGCAGGTGCGCCGCCACCGCCCCGCCGAGCGCCCACGGCGGCACCGCCACGAGGGCGGCCGGCAGCGAGCTTCCCTTCGTGAGGATCAGATAGGCCGCTATCGCCATCGCCCCGAAAGGGACGAGAGCCGAGAGCGTCCGGCGGATCGGCGCACCGAGGAATCTCGCCCGCTCGATCCGCCTGGTTGGGAACACGGACCAATCCTGCGCTCGATCCGTGAACCGCAGATGAGAGTCCGGCGCGTCAGGTCGTCCGCAGCGCCTCGGTCGGGGTGAGGCGGGCGGCGCGCATCGCGGGATAGAGGCCGGCGATGCCGCCGAGCAAGCAGGCGGCGGCGATGCCCCCGGCGACCGCCGCGGGCGGCACCAGCAGGGTCAGGCCTTCGGCGGCGGCGTAGGCGGCGCTCGCCCCGGCACCGAGCACGACCCCGACGATGCCCCCGGCGAGGCCGAGGACCAAGGACTCGCCGAGGAACTGGCCGGCGATGTGGCGGCGGCGGGCGCCGAGGGCGCGGCGGAGGCCGACCTCCGAGCGACGCTCGAGCACCGAGATGATCATCACGTTGGCGATCCCGATCCAGCCGACCAGCAGGGCGACGGCGCCGAGGCCGAGGAAGAGCGAGGTGAAGGCCCCTTCCGCCGCCGCCTGCGCCTGCAGGGCATCGGAGGGCCGGCTGACCGCGACCTCTTCGGGGGCCCAGGGGTCGGCGGCGCTCGGCAACAGGGCCGCCGCGGCGCGCACCTGCGCTTCGCCCTCGTGGGCGCGGACGTAGATCGCCGACGGGCTGCGGTCGGTGCCGAAGAGGCGCGCCGCGACCGGGTAGCCGACCAGCGCCGCCGAGTCGAGTTCCGGCACCAGCGGCAGCGGTTCGAGGATGCCGACCACGGTGAAGAGGCGGCCCGAGACGAAGACCTGGAGAAGGCCGTCGACGCCGTGGATGCCGAGCCGCTGCGCCGCCTTCGCCCCCAGCACGATCGCCGGGTAGCGCTCCGTCGCCCGGTCGACGAAGCGGCCGGAGGCGGTCGCTCCTTCGAGCGTCCGCAGGAGGTCCGGTTCGGCGGCCTCGACGTAGATCCCGTCGGTCACCTCGGCCGGCACGTAGGAGCTGCGGCGCACGGTCACGCCTTCGACCTCGGTGGCGGCGGCGGCCGATTCGACCTCGCCGAGCAGCCGGATGCGACCGCCGGCGGCGGCCGGCAGCCGCGCTTCTTCGCCGAGGAACGATTCGCCGGGGCCGACCGTGAGCAGGTTGGTGCCGAGGCGTTCGATCCTCTCCAGCAGGTCGGCCTTGCTGGTTTCCGAGATCGAAAGCACCGCGACCAATGAGGCGATCCCGATCGAGATCCCGAGTACCGAGAGGGCGGCGCGCAGCTTCCGGGTGCGCAGGCCGACCGTCGCCAGCCGGAGCAGGTCGCGGGGGCGGAGGCGGCTCAACGGTCGTCCGCCTCGATCAGGCCGTCGCGGACCGCGACCCGCCGCGGCAGCGAGGCCGCGATCTCGTCGTCATGGGTGATGACCACCAGGGTCGAACCGCCCTCGTTCAGGCCGCGGAGCAGCTCCATCAGCTCGCCGCCGGTGCTGCTGTCGAGGTTGCCGGTCGGCTCGTCGGCGAGGACGATCGCCGGCTCACCGATCAGGGCGCGGGCCACCGCGACCCGCTGGCGCTCGCCGCCGGAGAGCTCGGCGGCGCCGTGGCGCTCACGGTGGGAGAGCCCGACCCGGCCGAGGGCCGCCGCCGCACGCTCGCGCCGCTCGCGGGCGGGGACGCCGGCGTAGAGCAGACCGTCGGCGACGTTGTCGATCACCGGCGCCGCCTCGAGCAGGAAGAAGCGCTGGAAGACGAAGCCGATCCGGGTGGCGCGGAGGCCTGCCAGCTCGTCGTCGCCCGCCTGGGAGAGATCGCGGCCCTCGATCGCCACCGTGCCGGAGGTCGGCCGGTCGAGCGTCCCCATCAGATGGAGGAGGGTCGACTTGCCCGAGCCCGAGGGGCCGACGATCGCGATCAGCTCGCCGAGCCCGATCGCGAGCGAGACGCCGCGCAGCGCCTCGACCCCGCCGGGGTAGGCCTTGCGCACGTCGTGCAGCTCGAGGACGGGGGCGTCGCTCACCTGCCCGTCTCCACCCTCATCCCGGACCGCAGGCCCTTGCCCTTCACCTCGACGAAGCCGTCGGCGGGGAGACCGGGGGTGACGACGAACAGACGACGCCCGCCGGCCCCGCGGACGAAGACCGCGAAGCGTTCGCCACCGATCGCGATCAGCGCGGTGAGCGGCACGCTCAGCACGTGGCGGCGGACCTGCTCGGTGAAGAGGACGTTGACCGCGGCCCCGTCGAGGGCCGGGATGCGGTGCCTGCCGGTCACCGAGATCGTCGCTTCGACCCCCGGTTCGGCTTCTTCGCCCGGGCCGGCTTCGCCGCCCGAGGATTCGATCGCGGCCAGCCGGCTCACCCTGCCGGGCACTTCGGCGCCGCCGGGGAGGACCACCTCGACCCTCTGCCCGCGATGGGCGATCGACTGCCGGTCGGCTTCGAGTTCGACCCTGACGATGCGGCGGGTCGAGCTGGTGCGCAGGACGGGGACCGAAGGGGGTTCGGATTCGGTGCCGTCGGTGCCCCCGCCCCCGCCGCCGAGCGCTTCCCCGAGCAACGCCTCAAGCTCGGTCACCCGCTGCGGCCCGGGCAGGAAGGCGACGCGGCCCAGTTCGACCTCGCCGGTGGCTTCGAGGCCGATGCCTTCCTGCCAGGCGGCGACCGCCGCCGCGGTCGACGAGGTGAAGTCTTCGTCGACCGTCCCCGGGTCGTAGCCGAGCGCCTTCAGGTTGCGCTCGAGCTGTTCGACGTCGGGGCCTTCGGCGGCCCCTTCGGCCAATGCCCGGTAGGCGGGCACCGCCCCGTACATCAGCAGCACCGGTTCGCCGCCGATCCCGTAGAGCTCTTCGCCCCGTCTCACCACGTCGCCTACCGCGGGCAGCGCGGTGACCGTCCCGGAGAGCCGCGCCAGCACCGTGGTTTCGCCGGCGTAGCCGATCGTCCCGCCGGCGGTCAGGAGTTCGGCGAGGGTGCGGCGCTCGACCGTGCCGACGCTGCCGCCGTCGGTCGCGGAGCCAGCCGTGGCACCGCTGTCGGAGCCGCCGAGCGCCGGCGCCAGCGCGCCCGCCGCGAGCAGCGCCACCGTCGCCGCCGCGACCGCCACCCGCCTGCCGCCCGCGGCCGCCAGCCCGCGCCGCAGCCGTCCCGCCCGTTCGGTCGCCACCTCAGCCACCGACGCCGGTGAGGTCCAGTTCGGGCGCCTTGCCCTGGCAGGCTTCCCGCGCGGCTTCGAAGGCGGGCGAGCTGGTGTCGAGCCCGGAGATGTCCAGGTGCATTTTCCCGGGGCCGAGGAACTGCGGGTCCCCCATGTCGATGCCTTCTTCGCGCATGCATTGCGCGAAGGCGAGCCACCCTTCCCGGAATTCTTCTTCTTCGGTGGAGGAGAGTTCCTGGCCTTCGTCGCCGAGCTTGCCGTCGCACGCGGCGAGCGCCGTCTTGGTCGTCGGGTCGCCGTCGCCGCCGACGGCGATGTTCTGCCCCGGCTTCGGGTCTTCCATTTCGACCCCGTGGGCGCGCATGCATTCGGCGAACGCGAGTCGCCCTTCTTCGCGCGCGGCGCTTTCGCCGGCGCCGCCCGAGCCCGAGCCGCCTCCGCCGCAGGCCACCAGCCCGACCACGCAGAGGGCCAGGGTCGCAGCCACCAGCCAGTCTCGCTTGCTCATTCCCGCTCCTTTCGAGTTGCTCTCCCGGCGTTTTAAGAGGCGGGCGGTCACACGACGGTCATGGCGGCTGTGACCGCTCTGTGACCGACGGGGTGGCATGCTGGACGGCGCTACGTTCCGTGCGAGGAGACGATGAGAGTCCTGGTAGTCGAGGATCACGCCGAGCTGGCCGGATCGGTCGCCCGCGTCCTGCGCCGTGACGGGATCGCCGCGGACGTGGCCCCCGACGGCGAGGAGGCGCTCCGCCGCGCCGGGGTCGTCGACTACGACGTGGTCGTGCTCGACCGTGACCTGCCCCGCCTGCACGGCGACGAGGTCTGCCGCACGCTGGTGGCGCGGGGCGGCGGGACGAAGGTGCTGATGCTGACCGCCTCGGGCACGGTCGCCGAGCGGGTCGAGGGGCTCTCGATCGGCGCCGACGACTACCTGTCGAAGCCGTTCGCCTTCGCCGAGCTGGTGGCCCGGATCCGGGCGCTGGCGCGGCGCGCGCAGCCGCCGCTGCCGCCGATTCTCGAGTACGGCGACCTGCGGCTGGACCCCGGGCGGCGGGCCGCGACGCGGGCCGGGGAGCGCCTGGCGCTGAGCCCGAAGGAGCTCGCGGTGCTCGAGCACCTGCTCGCCGCCCAGGGTCGGGTCGTCTCCGCCGAGGAGCTGCTGGAACGGGTGTGGGACGAGGAGGCCGACCCGTTCACGACCACGGTCAAGTCGACGATCAACCGCCTGCGGGCGAAGCTCGGCGAGCCGCCGGTGATCGTCACCGTCCCCCAGGGCGGCTACCGGATCTGATGGCCCGCCTGCCCGCGCCGACCGTCCGCCTGCGCCTGACCCTGCTCTACGGCGGCCTCTTCCTCGTCTCGGGGGCGGCGCTGCTCGCGATCACCTACCTGCTCTTCCGCCGCGCCACCGGCGTCGACCTGATCGTCCCGTCCCTGGAACCGGAAAGCCTCTCGCCGCATCTGCGCCACGTCGTCGAATCGAAATTTGCCGGACTCGAACACCGTCACGCCGACGATCTCCACCAACTGCTCGTCCGGTCCGGGATCGCGCTGGCGATCATGACCGTGGCCTCGATCGCGCTCGGCTGGCTGGTCGCGGGCCGGGTCCTGCGGCCGCTGCGCACGATGACGGCGACCACGCGCCAGATCTCCGAGCGCAACCTGCACGAGCGCCTCGCGCTGGCGGGTCCGCGCGATGAGCTGAAGGACCTCGCCGACACCGTCGACGGCCTGCTCGCGCGGCTCGAGGCCGCCTTCCGCGCCCAACAGCGCTTCGTCGCCAACGCGGCCCACGAGCTGCGCACGCCGCTGACGCTGTGGCGGGCGCTGCTCGAGGAGACGCTCACCGACCCGGCCGCGACGATCGACTCCTTCCGGGTGACCTCGCGCCGGCTGCTGGCGCTCGGCGAGGAGCAGGAGCGGCTGCTCGACTCGTTGCTGACGCTCGCCTCGAGCGAGCGCGGCCTCGACCGGCGCGAGCCGTTCGACCTCGCCGCGGTGGTCGAGGCGGTCCTGCGCGACCTGCGTGCTGCAACCGAGTCCCTCGGCGTGCGGATCGACAGCGAGATCGAGCCCGCCCCCGCCGCCGGCGACGCCGGCCTCGCGGAGCGGCTCGTCGGCAACCTGATCGAGAACGCCGTGCGCCACAACGTCCCCGGAGGCCGGGTGTGGGTGAGGACCGGCACCGGGGCCGACGGCGCGTTCCTCTCGGTGGCCAACGACGGCGCCGTCATCCCCGCCACCGAGGTGGAGCGCCTGTTCGAGCCTTTCCAGCGCCTCGGCACCGACCGCACCGCCCCGAGCGACGGCCATCACGGCCTCGGCCTCTCGATCGTCCGCGCGATCGCGACCGCCCACCACGCCACCGTGCTCGCCGAGGCTCGGGCCGAGGGGGGCCTGGCCGTGGAGGTCACCTTCCCCTCGCGCGGAGCGGATCGCGATCCGGACGCCGCGGCGGGCGACCGCCAGGACTCCCTTGCGTCACCGATATAGAAGACGACGGTGGTCGTGGTGGTTCTCTTGGGCCTGTTCGCGCTCGGCGTCGGCTCGGCGTCGGCGACCAAACTGTGCAAAGAAATCCAGTTCCCCGTTCGAAATCGGCCTCGCCGAAGTGGAATGCAAATCCTGCACCCGCGTTCCTGACCAGGGAATGAGGCGACAGGCTCACATCCGGTAGACGGGGGCGGCGGGGTCGGCGAGCGGGGCGTTGGCGCAGGCGCCGAGCGCGAGGCCGAGGACGGTGCGGGTGTCGAGCGGGTCGATCACGCCGTCGTCCCAAAGGCGGGCGGTGGAGTAATAGGGGCTGCCCTGGCGCTCGTATTGGTCGCGCAGCTCGGCGCCGAGGTCGGGCTGGCCGACCTCGCGCATGACGGTGGCCGCCTGCTCGCCGCCCATCACCGAGATGCGGGCGTTCGGCCACATCCAGAGGAAGCGGGGCGAGTAGGCGCGGCCGCACATGCCGTAGTTGCCGGCGCCGAAGGAGCCGCCGACGATGACGGTGAGCTTGGGGACGCGGGCGGTGGCGACGGCGGCGACCATCTTGGCGCCGTCCTTGGCGATGCCGCCGGCCTCGTAGTCGGGGCCGACCATGAAGCCGGAGATGTTCTGCAGGAAGAGCAGCGGGACGCCGCGCTGGTCGCAGAGCTCGATGAAGTGCGCCGCCTTGAGGGCGCTCTCGCTGAAGAGGACGCCCTGGTTGGCGAGGATGCCGACGGGGTGTCCATATATATGGGCGAAGCCGCAGACGATGGTGGTCGCGTACTCGGCCTTGAACTCGTGGAAGAGGCTGCCGTCGACGACCCGGGCGATCACCTCGCGCGGGTCATACGGGGTGCGGCTGTCAGGCGGGACGGCGCCGTAGAGCGAGGCCGGGTCGACCGCCGGCTCCTCGACCGGCCGGCGCTCCCAGGCGCGCGCGGGCGGCGGCAGGGTGGCGACGATCGAGCGCAGGATCCGAAGCGCGTCGGCGTCGTCGGCGGCGAGGTGATCGACGACGCCGGAGGTCCGCGCGTGGAGAACGCCGCCGCCGAGCTCCTCCGCGGTCACCTCCTGGCCGGTCGCCGCCTTCACCAGCGGCGGGCCGCCGAGGAAGATCGTGCCCTGGTCGCGGACGATGATCGTCTCGTCGCTCATCGCCGGCACGTAGGCGCCGCCCGCCGTGCAGGAGCCCATCACCGCGGCGAGCTGCGGGATGCCCTGCGCCGACATCGTCGCCTGGTTGAAGAAGATGCGGCCGAAGTGCTCGCGGTCGGGGAAGACCTCGTCCTGCATCGGCAGGAAGGCGCCGCCCGAGTCGACCAGGTAGAGGCAGGGCAGCCGGTTCTGCAGCGCCACCTCCTGCGCCCGCAGGTGCTTCTTCACCGTCATCGGGTAGTAGGTGCCGCCTTTGACGGTCGCGTCGTTGGCGGCGACCACGACCTCGCGCCCTTCGACCCGGCCGACGCCGGCGATCATCCCGGCGCCCGGCGCCGCCCCGTCGTAGAGGTCCTCGGCGGCGAGGGGAGCCAGCTCGAGGAAGGGGCTGCCGGGATCGAGCAGGCGGTCGACCCGCTCGCGGGGGAGGAGCTTGCCGCGCGACACGTGGCGCTCGCGGGCCTTCTCGCCGCCGCCCCCGGCGGCACGTCCGAGCCGCTCGCGCAGTTCGCCGACGAGGCGCCGGTGCTCGGCCTCGTTGCGCTCGAACTCGGCGCTCGCGGGGTCGGCGTGCGTGGTCAAGGCCCTGCTCACTCGTCACCTCGCTCGTCCGTGACACTTCCATGCGACCCACGTAGACCTTGGTCGCCCACAGGGCTACCAAGATCTACGGGTTCCTCTGCAAGCTCGATCAGGACGGCGCCGCGGTCGACCTGGTCGCCGGCGGCGACGAGGACGGTGGCGACGGTCCCATCGCGGGGGCTGGCGATCGAGATCTCCATCTTCATCGACTCGAGGACGACCAGGGTCTCGCCCTCGGCGACGGTCGCCCCGGCCTCGACCCGGAGCTGGACGACGGTCCCCGGCATCGGCGCCTCGAGCGTGCCCTCGCCGCGATGCGCAGCCCCGGCGTCATCCGCGGCCGGAGCAAAGCGCACGGGACCGACGTCCCCGTCGACAACCCAGACCGCGTCCCCTTCCCGGAAGACCCCCACCGGTCGATGGGCCGAAAACCCGTCTATATGTCCGGTTTTCGGCCCATCAACACCGAGGCGGGTGCCATCGAAGGTGAGGGTTCCGGTCTCGTCGCCGAGGCGCCAATCCCAGGTGCCGGGCACCGGAGGGGTGGAAGGTGCGGAACCGGAGCCGCCGACGCCTCCACCGATCGCGGACCTAATCGCAATTGCGTCCGCGATCGGGGGAGGCGTCAC
>DASXMH010000124.1:0-27546 GCA_036495785.1 Solirubrobacterales bacterium | reverse complement strand
AGACCGCCGCCCCGTTGGTGCCGGTGAAGCCGGTCAGGTAGCGGACGTTTGTGAGGTCGGTGACCAGCATGCGGTCGAGCCCGCGCTCGCTCAGCGCCGCCTCGAGCCGATCGCCGCGCCCGCTCATCAGCTGCTCACTCCGAGCTCGCGGGCGAGCACTTCGAGCGCCTCGCGGTAGCCGTCGGCGCCCTTGCCGGAGATCTTCCTGACCACCAGCCCGTCGAAGACCGACACCCTGCGCCAGTCCTCCCGCGAGTCGACGTCGGAGAGGTGGACCTCGACCGCGGGCAGCCCGGCGACGTCGAGCGCGTCGGCGATCGCGCGGCTGTAGTGCGTCCAGGCGCCGGCGTTGATCACCGAGCCGTCGGCGAGGTCGGGCAACCGGTGCAGGTACTCGACGAACTCGCCCTCGTGGTTGGTCTGGAAGAAGAGCGGTTCGAGGCCTGCCTGCCGCGCCCAGCCCTCGATCTGGTGTTCCAGCGTCGAGAGCGGACGGCCACCGTAGAAGGACGGGTCGCGCCGCTCGAGGATGTCGAAGTTCACCCCGTGCAGGACGGCGACGCGGTTGCGGGTCGTGGCGGTCAGCTCATCAGCTCCTTCACGGCGGACTCGACCTTAGCGGGGTCGACGAGCTGGCCGATACGGGGGGCACCGGGCTCGGAGAGGAGGACGAAGCCGACGCCGGCGGCGGTGCGCTTCTTGTCGCGGCCGAGGGCCTCCATCACCGCGTCGACCTCGATCGGCACCTCGAGGCGGGTCGGCAGGTCGTGCCGGGACAGGATCGACTCCACCTCGTCGCGGAGCGCGTCGGCCGCGGAGAGGCGAAGGGCGGCCAGGAGTCCCAGCCCGACCGCCTCGCCGTGGCGGTAGGCGGTGTAGCCGGTCGCCGACTCGATCGCGTGGCCGACCGTGTGGCCGAGGTTGAGGACGTTGCGCAGGCCGGTGTCGAGCTCGTCGGCGGCGACGATCGCGCACTTGTAGCGGGCGCAGTCGAAGACGATGCCGTCGAGCTCGGCGGGGTCGATCCGCTCGACCTGCCGGACCCGCTCCCAGAGCGCGCCGCCCGCCAGCAGGCCGGTCTTCAGCACCTCGACGAAGCCCGCGGCGAGCTCCTCCGGGGGCAACGTAGCCAGCGTCTCGGTGTCGGCGATCACCGCGGCGGGCTGCTGGAAGGCGCCCGCATAGTTCTTGCCCTCGGGCAGGTCGACGCCGACCTTGCCGCCGTAGGCCGAATCGACCTGGGCGACCAGCGTGGTCGGCACCTGGACCACCGGCACGCCGCGCTGGTAGAGGTGGGCGACAAGGCCGCCGAGGTCGCCGACGACGCCACCGCCGAGCGCGACGACGTGGTCGGAGCGGGTCGCCCCGGCGCGGGTCAGCTCGCGCAGCGCCTGCTCGGTGTTGGCCAGGGTCTTCGCCGTCTCCCCGGCTTCGATCTCGGCGCGGCCGCCGAGCGGCTCGAGACGCTCCGCGTAGAGCGGCGCCACCGAGCGGTCGGAGACGAGGAAGCGGCGGCTCTCCAGCGGCCACCACCCGCAGCCGAGCAGGCCGCGGCCGACCAGCACCGGGTACTCGCCGCCGGGCGCGCTCGCCCAAAGGAGCTTGGTGCCGGCGGGGAGCTCGGCAAGTTGGCGGATCATCGGCAGGGCGCGGCGGATGATCTGGTGGTCGCCCATCGGCACCACCGCGTCGGCCAGCTCTTCGTAGAGCGGCAGGCGGGTGTCGAGGAGCGCGCTCACGTCCTCGGCCGAGCCGGCCAGCGGCCGGTCGGAGTGGGCGATCCGGCGCCAGGCCTCGGCGGCGTCGACCTGCAGCCAGACGACCGTGTGGCGGGCGAGCGCGGCGCGGATCCGAGGCGAGAGCACGCTGCCGCCGCCGAGCGCGATCGCGCCGCCGTCATCGGCGTTGTCCAGGAGCGAGCCGACCACCTCGGCCTCGCGTTCGCGGAAGCCTTCCTCGCCGTGGGCCTCGAAGGCCTGCGGGATGGTCGAGCCGAAGCTCCGTTCCATCAGCTCGTCGATCTCGACCGTCGGCAGCCCTTCGGCGCGCGCCGCCGCCAGCGCGGTCGACTTGCCCGCGCCCATGAAGCCGACGAAGACGATCGAGGGCTTCAGGGCCTCCGCCGCGCTCACCGCGCCACCCCCACGCTCACCGCGCGTCGATGCGCGCCTTGTAGGCGTCGATCGCGGCGCGCACGTCGTCGATGTGGTCGCCGCCGAACTTCTCGCGGTAGGCGCGCGCCATGGTCAGGCACACCATCGCCTCGGCGACCACCGCGGCGGCCGGGACGACGGTCGAGTCGGTGCGCTCGCGCAGCGCCTGGGCGGGCGCGTGGGTGACGGTGTCGACCGAGCGCAGCGGTTTGGTCAGGGTCGAGATCGGCTTGATCGCGGCCCGCACGGAGAGCGGCCGGCCGTTCGTCATCCCGCCCTCGAGACCGCCCGCGCGGTTGGTTTCGCGGAAGTAGCCCTGCGCCTCCGACCAGAAGATCTCGTCGTGCGCTTCCGAGCCGGGGCGCGTCGCCACGTCCCATGCTTCGCCGATCGAGACGCCCTTGATCGACTGGATCGAGGCGACCGCCTGGGCGAGCCGGCCGTCGAGGCGGTCTTCCCAGGAGACGTGCGAGCCGAGCCCGGGGACGAGCCCGAAGGCGATCACCTCGAAGGTGCCACCGAGGCTCTCGTTGGCCTTGCGCAGGCGGTTGATCTCCTCGACCATCGCCTTGGACGCGACCGGGTCGAGGGTGCGGACCGGGTCGTCGTCGACGCCCTTGAAGTCGGCGGGGGTCAGCTCGGCGCGCTCCTCGGCGACCACCGAGGCGATCCGCGTCACGTGGCTGTGGACCTCGACCCCGAGCGCGGTGAGGAAGCCGCGGGCGACCGAGCCGGCGGCGACGCGGGCGGCGGTCTCGCGGGCGCTCGCCCGCTCGAGGATGTTGCGGATGTCGGAGTGGCCGTACTTCTGCGAGCCGACCAGGTCGGCGTGGCCGGGCCGCGGCAGGTGGACCTCTTCGGGCTCGAAATCCTCGACCGGCCAGGGGTTCATCCGGTCTTCCCAGTTGGCGTAGTCGCGGTTGGCGACGAGCAGCGCGATCGGGCTGCCGAGCGTGCGGCCGTGGCGGACGCCGGAGCGCACCTCGACGGTGTCGGTCTCGATCCGCATCCGCCCGCCGCGCCCGTGGCCGAGCTGGCGCCGCGCCATGTCGCGGTCGAGCGCCTCGCGGTCGAGCTCAAGGCCGGCGGGCATGCCCTCGACGATCGCGGTCAGCCCGGGGCCGTGGGACTCGCCGGCGGTGGTGAAGCGGAATGCGGTCATGAGCGGCGTAGGCTATCGGCGCGCGCCGGCCGTTCGGCGCGTGGTGGCGCCGCGGGCACCTACGCCCGGCGCGCGCCGGACCGCATCGCCTCCAGCGAGGGCTCCTCGCCGGTCCAGATCCGCAGCGAGAGGGCGCCCTGCTGGACCAGCATCTCGAGGCCGTCGACGGTGGTCGCGCCCGCTGCCGCGGCGGCGGCGAGCAAGGCGCTCGGCTCATCGCCGTAGACGATGTCGACGACGACCTGCTCGGGGTGGAAGTCCTCCGCCCCGAGCGGCAGATGCTCGAAGGGGTCTTCGCCGTGGAGGCCGACCGCGGTCGTGTTGACGATCAGCGGGTAGTCCGACGCGACCGGGTCGGTGACGGCGCGCCCGCCGAGTTCGGCGGCGACGGTCGCGGCGCGATCCGGCGTGCGATTCCAGACGTCGACCTCGAACGACGGCACGAGCGTCGGCTGTCCGTTCTCGTCCGGCGCCCCCTCGCCGCCGTGGGCGAGCGCCCAGATGACCGCCCGCGCGGCCCCGCCGGCGCCAAGGACCAGCGCGCGCCGAGCCGCGGCGCTCGCGTCCACACTTCCTTGCGCCACCCGGGTTGATGGGCCGGAAACTCCACCATGGCTTGAGTTTTCGGCCCGTCGACCGGGGGCGTCCGCGACGACCAGGACCGCCGGCAGCGACCGCAGCAGGCCGCCCGCGTCGGTGTTCGCCGCCGCGATCCGGCCGTCGCTGAAGGTCAGCGTGTTCGCGGCGCCGATCGCACGGGCCGCCTCGGTCGCCTCGTCGGCGATCGCCAGCGCCGCCTCCTTGTGCGGCAGCGTCACGTTGACCCCGGCGTAGTCGCCGGCCGCCGCCAGTTCGGCGACCTCGGCGGCGAAGTCCTCGGGCGCGATGTCGATCGCCCCGTAGGTCCACTCGCCCGCCAGGCCGAGCTCGGCGAGCGCCGCCGTCTGCATGTCCGGCGAGCGCGTGTGCGCCACCGGGTGACCGATCACCGCCAGGCCCGGCACGCCATCCTCACTTGCAGGTGCTGGGCTCGTTGCCGCCGTTCGCTTCGCGCGCCTTTTCGTACTTGGCGGCATCGGCGAGGAATTCACCTTCGGTCTTCGCGAAGGTCAGTTCGTTGCACGAGTTCGGGTTGTTCACGTAGAAGAGGAAATCCGTGTGCGCCGGGTGCGCGGCGGCGTTCAGGGCGGCGAGGCCGGGGCTGTTGATCGGGCCCGGCGGCAGCCCCGCGTGGGTGCGGGTGTTGTAGGGCGATGGGCTTTCCAGCTGGGACTCGGTGAGCGGCTTTTCGTAGTTGCCGGTGGCGAAGCGGATCGTCGAGTCGATCCCCAGCGTCATCCCTTCGTGGAGCCGGTTGTAGATCACCGAGGCGACCAGTTTGCGCTGCTTCGGCACCCCCGCCTCGCGTTCGATCATCGAGGCGATCGTGACCACGTCGAAGATCGTCAGGTTTTTCGACTTCGCGTACTTCATCTTCACCTTCTTGATCTTCTTCTTGAAGTCCGCGAGCTGCAGCTGGACGAGGTTCGAGATCGGCTGCGAGGTCTTGAATTCCCAGGTGTCGGGATAGAGGAAACCCTCCAGCGACTTGACGTTCTTGCCGCCGTACTTTTCCGGGTTCAGGAACTTCGACTTCCTGGTCGCCTTCAGGTAGTTGCCCTTCAGCCCGTCTTCCTTCAGCAACTGGGCGGTCAGCGGTCGACTCATCCCCTCGGGGATGGTGACGGTGACGATCCCCGGTTTCACCTGTTCCTTCGGTTCCGGTTCCTTGGTGAGCGCGTTGATCGCGTCGCCGTAGCTCATGTCCTTGGCGAGGACGAATTTGCCCGCGATCAGGTTGGAGCGGTCGCCCGCCAGGGTGACGCGCGCCTGGAAGAGGGTCGAGCCGGAGACGAGGAAGCCGCCGGAGATGACGCCTTTCTTTTCCAGCAGGTCGGCGACTTCGCCGACGCTCGAGCCTTTCGGGATCGTCACCGCGACGCGGCCGTGGCCGTCGCCGTGGAAGGGCTGGAAGAAGGCGTTGAAGAAGAGCAGGACGATGACCAGGACGATCACGCCGAGGACCCGGAAGGGATGGCGGAGCAGCGCGCCGAGCGGCCCGCCCCTCCCCTTGCCGCCGTCGTCGCCATGGCGCCGCCCACTGCGCGCCGCGCCTGCCATCCGCGGGTCGCCGTCGTCGTGGGCGTCGTCGTCGTGGACATCGTCGGACTCGTCGAACCAGTCGTCGCGCGGCGGCGGCGGCTCCCAGTCCCCGGCGCCCGTCTCCTCCATCGGCCGCGGCGGCAGCGCCCGCTGCTCCTGCGTCGCCGACGCGCGTCCGCCCGGCACCGCGTGCTCCGCGGTCGCCGGGAAGGCCGTCTCGCCGGTCGGCTGGTTGGGGTCGGGCCGTGGCGATTCCGCGGTGCGCGGACCGGGAGATCCTGGCGTCGGCTGTTCACTCGTCGCGGGCGCGGACTGCTCCGGCCGGCGCGATTCGCCGGTCGGGGGCGGCGCGGGAGTCGCGCCCTCGGCGGCGGCCGCGCCGCCTGCCGCGCCGGCCGAGGCCGCGCCGCCTTTACGGCGTCGCAGCAGTCGCCTTCTCCCCCGCTCGGCCAGTCCGGCCTGCTCGGGGTCGGGCGCGCTCTTGGCGGCCGGCTCCTGGCCGGGCGGCGGCGTCGGCGGCTCGGCCGGTTCGTCCCAGAACTCCTGCTCGGGGGTGCGCGGTGGCGGGGGTGGTTCCTCTTTCGGCGGCGGGGGCGGAGCGGCCGCCTCTTTCTGCTTCTTCTTCGCCCGCTTCTGCGCGCGCTTTGCTTCGCGTTCGCGCCGGCGTTCCTCGCGCTCGACCGCGGCCGGGTCGTTCGGGTCGATGAAGGGGTCGCCGCCCGGAATGTCTTTGCCGACGTCGTCGCTCACGACTCTCCCTTTCGCGCCAGGCTGGTCAGGTAGGCCTCCAAGAGGTGCGCCGCCGCGAGCGAGTCGCGGGACGCCCCCGCCCCGGCCCGCCGGCTGGCGTCGGCCATGCGGCTGGTCAGCCGCTCGTCGTAGGTGTCGACCGGAATGTCGAGCATTTCGCGCAGTTCCTCGGCGAAGGCGCGCGCCAGTTCCGCCTGGCTGCCCTCCTCGCCACTCAGGTGGACCGGCAGTCCCACGACCACCCGCTCGACCTCGCGCTCGCGCACCAGCTCCGCCACCGCGCCGGGCTCAGGCGGCTCGATCACCGGCAGCGGCGTGCAGAGGGTCCCGGTCGGATCGCAGATCGCGGCGCCGATCCGGACGGTGCCGTGGTCGAGGGCCAGCACTCGCAAGTACTACCCCAACTTCCCTTCGATCATCGTCCGCGCCGCCGCCAGCGCGTCGTCGAGCTTCGCCGGGTCACGGCCGCCCGCCTGCGCCATGTCCTCGCGGCCGCCCCCGCCCCCGCCGACCACGCCCGCCGCGGCGCGCACCAGCTCGGCCGCGGAGAGGCCCTTCTCGACCGCGCCCGGGCTGGCCAACGTCACCAGCGCCACCTTCTCCTTGTCGCCCCCGCCCAGGACCTGGACGACCGGGTCGCCGAGCGAGGACTGGATCCGGTTCGCCACGTCGAGCAGAGACCGCTGGTCGGCCAGCTCGGTCGCCGCGACCAGCACCTGGACGCCGCCGAGCTCGGTCGCCGTCCCCGCCAGCCGCTTCGCTTCCTCGCCGAGCGCCTGGCGCTGCGCCTGCTCGGCGCCCGCGCCCGCCTCCTTCAGTTGCTCGGCCGCGCGCCGCGCCCCCGCGAGCGGGTCCTGCGGGTTGCCGAGCAGCTCGCCCACCTCGCGCAGCGCCGCGTCGCGCTCGCGGAAGAAGTCGGTCGCGGCGGGGCCGGTGATCGCCTCGATCCGGCGCACGTTGGCGGCGCTCGAGCCCTCGGCGGTCACTTTGAAGACGCCGATCTCGGCGGTGTTGGCGACGTGGGTGCCGCCGCAGAGCTCACGCGAGACGCCTTCGATCTCGACCACCCGCACCCACTCGCCGTATTTCTCGCCGAACAGGGCCATCGCGCCGAGCGCTTCGGCCTCGGTCCGCTCCATTTCCAGCCAGCGGACCGGCGCGCTCGCGCTGATCCACTCGTTGACCCGGTCCTCGACGTCGCGCAGCTCCTCGGGGCTGAGCGACTGGCCGTGGGTGAAGTCGAAGCGCAGTTTGTCCGGGCGCACCGCCGAGCCCGCCTGGCGCACGTGCGTGCCGAGCCGCTCCCGCAGCGCCGCGTGCAGGAGGTGCGTCGCGGTGTGGTTGCGCATCGTCGCGTGGCGCGTTTCGCGGTCGACGACGGCCTCGACCGGCACGTCGGCAGGCCCGAGCGTCGCCGGCTCGACCTCGACCACCTGGTCGCTGCCGACCCGGTAGACCTCGGTCACCCGCACCTCCTCGCCGCTCGGCCAGCGGAGGATTCCGGAGTCGGCGACCTGGCCGCCGCCCTCCGCGTAGAAGGGGCTCTCCTCAAGCTTGACCAGCGCGCGATCCCCTCGGGCCGGGGCCGTCTTGTCGCCGTAGAGCAGGTCGTCGGGGGTCGCCGCGCCCCGCTTCGTGTCCGGTTGGGCCGCCGCGACGCCGGTGGTTGCGCTCAGCGTCTCGTAGCCGACGAAGCGGCTGGGCGGCGAGGCGGCCGCGAAGGCCAGCACCTTGTCGTGGCGGTCCTCGGAGCCGTGCGCGGTGGCGGCGCCGGTGCGGGCGCGCGTCCGCTGCTCCTCCATCAGCTCGGCGAAGCCCTCGTCGTCGACCGCCAGCCCCTGCTCGGCGAGCAGCTCCTTGGTCAGGTCGTAGGGGAAGCCGTAGGTGTCGTGCAGTTTGAAGGCGTCGGCCGCGTCGATCCAGGAGGTCTCGGACTTCTTGGCCTCGGCGATCAGGCGCTCCAGCATCTGTTCCCCACGCACCAGCGTGCGCCCGAAGCTCTCCTCCTCGTCATTGACCCAGCGGGCGATGTTCTCCCGCTCGGCGACCAGCTCCGGGTAGACCTCGCCCATCAGCTCGATCACGCGCTCGGAGAAGCGGCCGAGCCAGGGCGCCTCGAGGCCGAGCGTGTTGCCCTGCTGGATCGCCCGCCGCATGATCCGCCGCAGGATGTAGCCGCGGTCCTCGTTGGAGGGGACGACCCCGTCGGCGATCAGGAAGGCGGCGCCGCGCGAGTGGTCGGCGACGATCCGCATCGCCCGCGTCACTGCCGGGTCCTCGCCGTAGCGGCGGCCTGAGAGCTCCTCGGCGAGGTCGATCAGCGGCCGCACGTGGTCGGTCTCGTAGACCGAGGGGACGTCCTGGAGGATCGCCGCCATCCGGTCGAGCCCCATGCCGGTATCGATGTTCTTCGTCGGCAACTCGGTGAGCGTCCCGTCCTCGGCAAGGTCGTAGGACATGAAGACGTGGTTCCAGAACTCGAGGAAGCGCTCGGTGTCGTCGCCGGGGCGGTCGTCGGGGCCGCCGAAGCCCGGGCCGCGGTCGAGGTAGAGCTCCGAGCAAGGCCCGCACGGCCCGGTCGGCCCGCCCTGCCAGAAGTTGTCCTCGCGGCCGAGCTGGACGATCCGCTCGGCGGGCACGCCGGTCTCTTCCCAGATCGCGATCGCCTCGGTGTCGGGGCCGAGCCCGAGCTCCTCGTCGCCGCCGAAGACCGTCACCCAGATCCTGTCCGGGTCCATCCCGAAGCCCTCGGTGGCGAGCTGCCATCCCCAGGGGATCGACTCGGCCTTGAAGTAGTCGCCGAAGCTCCAGTTGCCGAGCATCTCGAAGAAGGTGAGGTGGCGGGCGGTGTTGCCGACCTCCTCGATGTCGGTGGTGCGGAAGCATTTCTGCACGTCGGCGAGGCGCGGCGCGGGCGGCGTTTCGCGGCCGAGGAAGTAGGGCTTGAAGGGCTGCATGCCGGCGGTCGTCAGCAGCACCGTCGGGTCGTGCACGGAGGGCACGAGTGAGGCCGAGGGGACGATCTTGTGCCCCCGCTCCGCGAAGAAGGCGAGGTAGGTGTCGCGGATTTGTTGGGCCTTCATGAGTGAGAGCCTACGGTTTGCTGACAGTTCGTGTGTCGCATGTGACGGACCAGATTTGTGGCCGGCTACGCCGCGGCGGCGATCGTGCCGTGGCCGACGATCGTCTCGCCGTCCATCAGCACCGCGGTCTGGCCCGGCGAGGCGGCCGTGAACGGCTCGTACAGCTCGAGCTCGAGGGCGTCGTGGCGGCCCGGCGCGGCGGCGCCGAGGGTCGCGGGCAGAGTCGCCGAGTGGTAGCGCAGGCGGACGTTGTCGACGCGGGCGCCGTCGCGGTGGAGCATCGCGTCGCGGACCCGGATACGGCGGGTTTCGAGGTCCTCGCGGGAGCCCACGGTCACCGTGTTGGCGGCGGCATCCGTGGCGACCACGTAGCCCGGCTCGTTCAGCGAGACGCCGATGCCGCGCCGCTGGCCGACCGTGAAGTTGTGGTGGCCGCGGTGGTGGCCGAGCGTGCGCCCGGCGCGGTCGACGACGGCGCCCTCGCGGTCGACCAGGTTGCCGTGGCGGCGCAGGAAGCCGCGCTTGCCCTGGCCGGCGAGGAAGCAGAGGTCCTGGGACTCGGGCTTCTTGGCGACGGCGAGGCCGTGGCGCGCGGCAACGGCGCGGACCTCGTCCTTGGTCATGTCGGTGAGCGGGAAACCGAGCCGCCCGAGCAGGTCCGGCGGCAGCGCGGCGAGCATGTAGCTCTGGTCCTTGGCGGCATCGGCACCCGTCGCGAGCAGCGGCCCCTCGGCGTCCTCGACGATGCGGGCGTAGTGCCCGGTCACGAGGCGCGTGGCCCCGAGGCGCTGCGCCAGATCGAGCATCGCCGCGAGCCGCACTTCGCCGTTGCAGAGGATGCAGGGGTTCGGGGTCTGGCCTTCCGCGTACCCCTCCACCCAGCGGCCGACGACCCGGCGCCGGAAGTCGGCCTCGAGGTCGAGCGTGAAGTGCGGGATGCCAAGTGAGTGCGCGACCGCCCGCGCCCCGAGCACCGCCTCCGGCGAGCAGCAGGCCTTGGTCCCATCGGTCTCCGGGTCGGCCCAGAGCTTGACGGTGATCGCGACGACGTCGGCCCCCCGCTCGCGTTCCAGCAGAGCCGCGACGGCCGAGTCGACGCCACCGGACACGGCTACGGCGACGCGCTCGGGGGGCGGGGGCGGGGACGCGGAACGGCAGGCGCCGGGGGACCGGACTCGCCCACCTTCACTGCCAATCAAGGTGGGCGAGTCCGGTCCCACGCGGGCCGCGTCCGCCTCGATATTCGCTCCGCTCCCCCCCTGCACGGTTGCCGCGTCCGCTTCTCCCCTCGGTGCCGCTTGATCCAGCGGCAGGGTCGACGACGCCGCGGCGCTCAGCGCGCGGTGGAGCGCATCGGTCGCCAACTGGGCGGCGTGGCGCTTCGCGGGAGTCAGGCCCCCGAGGAGGTTTTCGGCGTCGTCGATCGAGAGGCTCGCCGCCTCGAGGACCGTGGCGCCCTCGATGGTTTCGGCGACGGCGGCGGTCGCGGCGCGGGTGGCGCCGCAGCCCTCGGTGTCGAAGGTGACGGAGGCGACGCGGCCACGGGCGACGGTCAGGGAGAGGCGGGCGACGTCGCCGCAGGCGGCGCCCCCGGCGGCGCCGGTGAAGGCGTCGTCGGGCGCCGGGCCGCGACGGATGTCATCGCGGAGAAAGTGGTCGAAGAGCTCCCGATCCATTGGACAAAGGGTACGGAGTGAGGATGCGTTGCAGGTCGGAGGCGACCTCGGTCGGGGTCTGGTGGATGTGGTCCCAGGTGATCCGGGACGTGGTGTAGCCCTCGGCGGTGAGGATCCGGTCGCGTTCGCGATCCTCTTGGAAGGCCTTGGTCGTGCCGTGGGCGGCTCCCCCGTCGAGCTCGATCGCCACCATGCGGTCCTCCCAGAGGCAGTCGATCTCGTAGAAGCGACCTCGGACGGCGAGGTGGGCGTTCATCCGCGGCCGCGGCAGCTCGAAGCGGTCGATCAGCGCCAGGAACGCCTCCTCGAGGTCGTTGCGGGTGATCCCGACCGGGAGCGCCTTGCGGTTCGCCAGGCGGGTGAGCAGCACCGAGCCCTTGCGGCCCGGATAGCGCTCCAGCAGGTGCGGCACCGAGAGCCGGTCGGTGTAGCCGCGCACCTCCATCTCGTTCCAGGCCCGCTCGACCTCGCGCTCCTTGAGCATCCCCGCGAGGTCGAACATCGTCCGCGGCACCGAGGTCACCGGAATCCCCCGCACCCGCACCACCTCGTCCGGTGGCAACGAGCCACGGTGTACGACCAGGTGAGAGCGACCCTTGGCGCGCGTGGGGCGGGTGACTTCGGGCGCGATGCCCGACCGCGGGACGAGTCCCCAGATCTGGCCCGCGGATCGATGGCTGAGAACGGCGTGCGGTCCTAAGGCGAGCACCGCCGCCATCCATCGACTGTCCTGGGTGATCGCCCGGTGCCCATAGGCGAAAACGCCGCGATGGAAGCGGTGCAACCCGCCGTGCCGGAGACGGGTCTTGACCATCTCCTCGGACATGCCGATCTCCAGGAGCTGCCACCGGGCCACGATCCCGTGCTGCCGGCCCGCCAGTCTCGACACGATCCGGTCGATCTCCGCCGGCGACCGGCCGCGTCTCGTTCGGTCAGGATTGTCCGCGGAACTTTTTGGGTCCCCAGCAACCGAAAGGTGCCTCGCGCTTTTCATAGCGCCAATGATGCGGAGGGGATGCGCACTTGTGGTGCGCACTTCGTGCCTTTTGCGTCACGCGGGAAGGGCCGAAGACGAAAAGGAGCTCCAGCCCGCCGGTACCGCCTCTGGCTTTGATCCCTTCATTAGAAGGTGGGCGCCTACTCGTGATCCCAAGAGATCCCAAGAAATCGGCTCCCGCGCCGTTTGTGTTGGGTCAAACGGTGAGACGGCTCTCGCACGGGCTCGAGCTTGGGACACGGTAGCACCGAGGGACCGGCGGGAAGCAGCCTCAGTAATCGGGGACATCGAGGTTCGAGAGGCGCATCTCGGCCTCGCTCCAGCGGTCCCCGGGGACGCGCAGGGCGATGTCGCCGTGGCCGAAACGGTCGAGCGGCCAGTCGCTGGTCAACACGGCCTCGATGTCGGCCTCGATCAGGGCCTGGTGCCAGGCCCGCGCGGTGCGCACGTCGCCGAAGTCCCGCACCACCTCCCAGCGTTCGAAGCGCGGGTCATCGACGTAGATCGGCGTCTGCCCGGGCCCAGGCCGGGGGCGCCACCGGCGGGGAATCCAGTCCCCCAGCGCCATCTCAATGCCCGGCTTTGCCGCTTCTGTGGATGGCGACGCCGACTTCGCGGAGCTGCACCTCGTCGACCGGGGCGGGCGCGCCGGTGAGGAGGTCGAAGCCGGAGGCGGTCTTCGGGAAGGCGATCACGTCGCGGATCGTCTCGGCGCCCGCGAGGCGCTGGACGAAGCGGTCGATGCCGTAGGCGATGCCCCCGTGCGGCGGGGCCCCGTAGCGGAGCGCCTCGAGCAGGAAGCCGAAGCGGGCCTCGGCCGTGGCGGCGTCGATCCCGAGCGCCGCGAAGACCTGCTGCTGCAACTCGGCGCTGTGGATACGGATCGAGCCGCCGCCCAGCTCCTGCCCGTTCCAGACCACGTCGTAGGCCTGTGACAGCGCCGCGCCCGGATCGTCGGGGTCGAAGTCGCCTGCGGGCGCGGTGAAGGGGTGGTGCATCGCGTCCCAACGCTTGTCCACCTCGTCGTAGGCGAGCAGCGGGAAGTCGACGATCCAGACCAGGCGGTTCGCGGTCTCGTCGATCAGGCCGAAGCGCTCGCCGAGGTCGAGCCGTATCTGTCCCAGGACGGCGTCGACGACCGGGCGCTTGTCGGCGACCAGCAGCAGCAGGTCGCCCTCCTCGGCACCGAGCAGGCGGTTCAGCTCGGCGAGCTCCGCCTCGCTGAGGAACTTGGCGGTCGGCGAGCGCCAGCCATCGCCCTCGCGGAACGCCCAGACCAGGCCTTTCGCCCCCAGCTCCTGGGCGCGCGAGATGAAGCCGTCGAGGTCTTTGCGGGGCACCTCGCGTTTGCCCGCGTTGATGCCGCGGATCGAGCCGCCCGAGTCGAGCACCGAGCGGAAGACTTTGAACTCAGTCGCCCGGAGGGCCTCGCCGAGGTCGACCAACTCGAGCCCGAAGCGCAGGTCCGGCCGGTCGGTCCCGAAGCGGTCCATCGCCTCCGCGTAGGGCATCCGCTGCATCGGCGCGTCGATCTGCGGCCCGCCGACCGCCTCGAAGACGTGGGCCAGCATCCGTTCGTTCATCGCGATCACGTCGTCGACCGTGACGAACGACATCTCGACGTCGAGCTGGGTGAACTCGGCCTGGCGGTCGGCCCGCGTCGCCTCGTCGCGGAAGCATCGGGCGATCTGGAAGTAGCGCTCAAAGCCGCTCACCATCAAGAGCTGCTTGAAGAGCTGCGGCGACTGCGGCAGCGCGTAGAAGGAGCCCTGCTGCTGGCGGCTGGGGACGAGGAAGTCGCGCGCGCCCTCCGGGGTCGAGCGGGTCAGCACCGGCGTTTCGACGTCGACGAAGCCCTCGGCGCCGAGGAACTCCCTCATCGCCGCGGTGACCCGGTGGCGCAGCAGCAGCGCCTCCCTCATCGGGGCCCGGCGCAGGTCCAGGTAGCGGTAGCGCAGGCGGGTGTCCTCGCCGACGTCGTCGGCGTAGCCCTCGATCTGGAATGGCGGCGTCTCGGAATCGGCGAGCAGCTCGGCGCTCGCCACGGCGACCTCGACCTCACCGGTCGGCAGCGCCGGGTTGACGGTCTCGGCGTCGCGCCGCACCACCCGCCCGCGGGCGCTCAGGACGTCCTCGGGGCGCAGCTTGTGGGCGAGCTCGAACGCGGCGCCGGAGCGGTCCGGGTGGAATACGAGCTGGACGATGCCGGTGCGGTCGCGCAGGTCGATGAAGATCAGCCCGCCGTGGTCGCGGCGGCGGTTCACCCAGCCCGCGACCCGGACCTCGTCGTCGACCCGCTCCGGCAGCACCCGCCCACACCAGCTGTCGCGGTAGGCGTTGGCCGGCGGCGCGGGTAGCCCGCCGACACTCGACTCGGCCGCGCTCATGCTTCGCCCCCCGTCATCTCACCGAGAAGATTGCCGGTATCGGCGGGCCGCTGCTCACCGCTCCCCATATCGCGGAGCTGGGCGCTGCCGTCGGACTCGAGGATCAGCACCCGTGCGGCGCCGATCCGGTCGGCGTGTTTGACCTGGCCCTTGAGGCTGCGCCCGGCGAGGTCCATCTCGGCCGAGAGCCCGGCGTGCCGCAGTTCGGTGACCAGCGCCATCGCGCGCCCGCGCTGCTCGGGGTCGGCGATCGCGACGAACGCGTCGCGTCCCACCGCCGGCTCCTCCTCGCCGAGCGCCAGCAGGATCCGCTCGATCCCCGCCGCCCAGCCGACCGCCGGCGTCGCCGGCCCGCCGAGCTGCTCGATCAGCCCGTCGTAGCGCCCGCCGCCGCCGATCTCCGACTGCGCCCCGAGCGACTCGGCGACGAAGGAGAAGATCGTCCGCGTGTAATAGTCGATGCCGCGCACCAGGGTGGGGTCGATCTCGTAGCCGATCCCGGCCGCGTCGAGCAGCGAGCGGACCTCGGCGAAGTGCTCGGCGTCCTCCTCGGAGAGCGCGTCCAACATCACCGGCGCGCTCGCCATCACGCCCCGCACGCCCTCGTCGTCGGAGTCGAAGGCGCGCAGCGGGTTGAGGTCGATCCGCTCGCGCACGTCGGCGGTCAGGTCGCCCTCGTTGCGGTGCAGGTGCGCCTTCAGCTCCTCCAGGTAGGCGGCGCGCGCGTCGAGCGAGCCGAGGCTCCCCAGCCGCAGCACCACCCCCGGCACGCCGAGCTCCCCGAGCAGGTCCGACAGCAGCATGATCACCTCGGCGTCGGCCAGCGGCGACGCGGTCCCGATCGCCTCGATCCCGAGCTGGTGGAACTGCCGGTAGCGCCCGGCCTGCGGCCGCTCGTGGCGGAAGAACGGGCCGAAGTAGGAGAGCTTCACCGGCTGCGCCAGTTTGTGCATGCCGTGCTCGAGATAGGCGCGGCAGATCGGCGCCGTCCCCTCCGGCCGCAGGGTGAGGCTGCGCTCCCCTTTGTCCTCGAAGGTGAACATCTCCTTGCGGACGATGTCGGTCGATTTGCCGACGCCGCGTTCGAAGAGGTCGGTGTCCTCGAAGGTCGGCGTCTGGATCGTCTCGTAGCCGGCCCGTTCGAAGATGCCGCCGGCGATCGCCTGCAGCCGCGCCCGGGCGCGGCCGGCGGCCGGGAGCACGTCGAACGTCCCGCGGGGTGCCTGGAACTTGCTTGCCATCGCCGGCGACCTTACTTGGGTCGAGCCCGCGCGGTTAGCGGGCCGAGGCCTGGAGGAACGGATTGGTCGCCCGCTCGGCGCCGAGCGTCGTCAACCCCATGTGGCCGGGATGGACGACGGTCGAGTCGGGGTGCGAGTCGAGCAGCCGGGCGATCGAGTCGGCGAGCGTCGGCCAGTCGCCGCCGGGCAGGTCGACGCGGCCGACCGAGCCTTGGAAGAGGACGTCGCCGGAGAAGATCGCCTCCTCGCCGCGGACCGAGTAGGTGACGTGGCCGGGGCTGTGGCCGGGGGTGAAGATGACGTCGAGCTCGAGGCCCGCCAGGTTCAGCACCTCGCCGCCGGCGAGGGTCTCGTCGGCGTCGTAGCTCTCGTAGGGGCCGAAGCCCTCCCAGGGGACGTAGGCCATGATGTCGGCGAGCACCGGCTTCTCGATCTCGGGCACGTAGACCGGCGCGCCGGTGGCGCGGGCGACGGGCGCGACGGCGCCGATGTGGTCGAAGTGGGTGTGGGTGAGGAGGATCGCCTCGACCTCCGCCCCGGTCCCCTCGATCGCCGCGAGGATCCGGTCCGCCTCGTCACCGGGGTCGACGACGAGCAGCTTGTCGCCGCCCTCGGGCCGCAGCAGGAAGGTGTTCTCGGCGATCTGGCCGACCGTCAGCATCTCGACGTCGAGGGCCACTAGGCGGTCCCTTCGCGGTCGCGGATGCGCTGGCGCTCGCGTTTGCGCCACATGGTCAGGTCGATGTAGTAGCCGGTCGGGATGTAGAAGACGAGCATGAAGGCGCCGAAGGCGAGCGACACGCCGATCGGCCGTTTGAAGAGGACCAGCAGGATCAGAACGAAGATCACCGCCGCGAAGAGGCCGCGCAGGGCGGCGCTTTTCCAGGTCGGCGGCAGGTCTTTTTTCTTCGCGGTCGAGCGGCTGCCGCCGCCGGAGCGGGCGCGCGCTTTCGCTTCCTCGCGGGTGCGCGGGCGCGAGCGGCGGGCACCGGAGTCGATTTTCCCGCCCTGGGTGCCGCGGCGCTTGCGGCGTCGTTTGTTTTTCGGCTGGGCCATGGGATGAATCTAGATGATCGCTGGGGACCGCGGTCGGCGCGGCGGCTCGATCCGGTGCGGCTCCTCGGTCGGGCGCCGCGAGCCGAGGAGCGCCGCTCAGTCCGGCGCTGCGATCCGTCGCTCGATCACGTGCTGCTCGGGGTCGAAGCCGCGGATCGGCACGTCGGCGGGGTAGTCGACCAGGGCGCCCACCGGGATCAGCCCGACCAGCTCCGCCTCGACCGGGCGCGCGCCGAGCGGCGCCGCGAGCCTTCGCACCTCCTCGACGATCGCGCCGAGCGGCGTCCGCAGCGGGTCGTGGACGTTGGTCGAGACCTGGGCGCGCCCGCTCGACAGCATCAGGCCCATCGCCCGCACGCCCGGTGCCCCTCCGCCAGACTCCCTCAGCTCGGCGGCGACGGCGCGCGCCGCGTCGAGGTCCGCGGCCTCCAGCTCGACGTTGAAGGCGGCGAGCGGCGGGCGTGCGGTGACCAGCGTCGCGCCGCCGCGCGGGTGCGGCAGCGAGGGGCCGAAGTCGGGCCGCAGCTCACCGCCCTCCATCCGCAGCCACAGCTCCGAGAGGCCGCCGTTGCGGAAGTAGGCGCGCTCGGTGTGGCCGGGCTCGCGCGCCAGCGCTCCATATAAGAAGACCGGCACGCCGATCCCACCGATCTGGCCGGCGACCGCGACCGCCTCGGTGCGAGCGGCGTCACGGTCCTCCTCGCGCAGCCAGACGATCGGGCAGACGTCGAGCGCCCCGATCGCCGGGTGGGCGCCCGAGTACTCAGACATGTCGATCGCCTCGAGCGCCTCCTCCGCGCCGGCCAGCAGCGATTCGGCGAGGCCGCCCGGCTCGCCCGCCAGGGTGAAGACGCTGCGGCCATGGTCGGCGTCGGAGTGGACGTCGAGGATCTTCGCGGCCCGCCCGAAAGCCTCGTGGAAGCGGCGCAGGACCCCCGCGTCGCCCGCCACCGAGATGTTGGGGACGGCGAGCAGGTCCGGCATCGGCGCTCAGATCAGCAGCTCGCCGCCGCCGAGGATCGCCTCGCCGTCGATTTCGACGGTGGGTTCTTTGATCACGACGTCGAGGTGGACGGGGACCTGGACGGTGCCGCCGATCCCCGCCGAGGCGCCGAAGGCGACGTGCGCGGTGCCGAAGATCTTCTCGTCCTCGAGGATGTTGCCGGTCAGGATCGCCTCCTCGTTGGTGCCGATCCCGAGCTCGGCGACGTTGGTGCCGTCCGGCCCGTGCGGCGTCAGCAGTTCCAACAGCCGGGCGCCCTCGTTGCCGGTCGCGCCGATGAGGTGGCCCTCCTCGACGGTCAGCCGGACCGGCGACTCGACCAGGCCGATCGCGGCGATCGAGCCGTCGACGACCAGCGTGCCCTCGGCGGTCCCTTCGACCGGCGCGATGAACCCCTCGCCGCAGGGCAGGTTGCCGAAGGCGCCGTCGGTCGAGAGTTCGCCCGCGTCGACGATCCCCTCGCGCCCCTCGATCGAGAACCGCAGGTCGCTGCCGTTGGCGTCGCTGATCCGCACCTCCGAGCCGCCGTTCAGCACGTTGACGATCGCCCAGCCGCGCCGCCGCATCTCCTCGAGGTCGCCGTTCATCAGCCGCGCCAGCATCTCCTCGGTGACGCCGGGCAGCGTCGCGATCCGCGCCCCCGCTTCACTTGCCTTTTTCCGCGCCGCGGTGTGCGACAGCGACTGGATCGTCGGCGCCAGCACCACGTCAGCGGCCGCCATCGCCGCGGCCACCGGCCGCGGCGGCTCCGCCGCGTGCGATTCCCGCTCCGAGATCACCGCCAGCGTCGCGTCCGCCCCGTCGCCCTGCGCCTCGATCCTCATCAGCGCCCCGATCTCTTCGGTCACGGGATTGCAGACGACGAGCACCTCCTCGCCCGCGTTGACGCCCATGCACTGCCTGACGACCGTCCGTACCGCGCTGTCGAGATCCGCGCCGCTCACGCGCCCACCCTAGCTTCCTCAGTCGTCGTCATGCCGGTGCCGCACCGACCATCCCATGAACCAGATCAACCCGAGCAACACGATCCCAAAGCCGACGAACGGAGCCACCCAGCCTTTGTGCCGCCCGAGCCCCAACGCCAGAACCACCCCTGCGTCGACGACGAGCATCATCCCGACCAGCACCGGCCGCAGCGCCGCAAATCCCAACGGCTTAACCCCTCGAGACCCCCGATCCATACTCCAAGCATCGCACCGCTACCATGCGTCCCCCGCCGGAGTAGCTCAGCTGGTTAGAGCAGCGGAATCATAATCCGCGTGTCGGGGGTTCGAGTCCCTCCTCCGGCATGGATCCGCCTGCTGCGCCTCTTCCGCGTGTTCGCCCCCTGCGGCTGCTCTCCCTGGAGGGGAAATACGCGGCGGTCGTCGCGGTCGGCACGGTGATCGTCCGCGGCGCCGTCTTCGCCAGCATCGAAGGGGACCACGGCATCACCACCTGGGACGACTGAGCGACCCTCGCGCGAGCGCGCAGCGGATCTCCATCCGATGGTTGAACCTTGTGGTCAATCGCATTAGTGTCGGAAGATGAACAACCTTGCGCGGTTCTCTCGGCGTCTTGTCCCTCTACTGATCGCCGCGGGCGCGCTCGTCGGCCTCGTCCTCGAGGTCGGCGCGGCAGGCGCCTCGCCGGCGACCAGCCCACCGATCTCACCGCAGCGGCCGGCGGACGGCGCCACGGTCGAGGCGAGCGGCGAACCGCCGGGGGAACCGCTGCAGGTGGCCTTCTCCTGCCCGAGCTACGTCCTCGAAGCAGGCGAAGTGATCGAACCGGAAGAACCGGAAGAAGGTGAAGAAGAAGAAGAAGAAGAAGTAACGCCGCCGGCCGAACCGGTGATCGGGCCGCCCGTCCTCGGCGGGCCGGAAAACTACGCGGTCCACTTCTCCACCAGCCCGGCCGTCAACGCCGCCGGCCAGCTCGGCACCACCGGTTTCGGCGAAGCGGGCGAAGGCGAAGCCACGCCGATCAAACCGGTCAACACCTCCTGCGTCTCGGAACTCGAACTGCCGTCGAAACCCTTCCCGGCGACGCTCTACGAAGGCCGGGTCTACTGGCAGGCCTACCGCGAATCCGCGGTCGTCCCGGACGAAATCGAAGTCGGGCCCGTTCAGTCCTTCGTCGTCGTCCCGAACGTCGAAGAACCGGAACTGATCTTCCGCGAACAGGTCTTCGCCGGTTACCTGACCAAGATCGGCTTCGGCTACGAAGCGGAACTGGAAGGCGCGCTCGTCGAACTACAGGAATGGACCGGGAAAGCCTGGGAAAAAGTCGGCGAAGCGCCGGGCAGCAACTCGGGTGAAAACAACTTCTACCTGAAGGTGAAGAAGCCCGGCCGGCACCTGTTCCGCCCGGTGGTGACCGGGGGCGGCCCGCCGCTGCCGCTGGAAGCGATCCCGAAGGTGGTCCGCAAGCCCGGCAAGCAGCGCGTGACCAGCGGCGCCGACGACGGGGCCTACGTCAACTCCAGCGCCAAAGAACGCGAAGAATGGCCGATCACGTTCAGCGTCGGCGGCGGCGGGACGACGTTGAAGAACGTGCATCTGGAAGCGGAAACGACCTGCAAAGGCGCGATCAAGTCGCAGGACGTGAAGATCGAAGTGCCCGCCGTCCTCAAGCACGCCAGGATCGCCCCCGACGGGACCGTCTTCGGCGTCTCGAAAACGGCCGGGCCGGAAGTGTGGACGGTGACGCTCGTCGGCAGCCTCTTCCACGGCCGCTTCCAGGGCGAACTGTCGACCTCGCGGACCAACTGCACCGGCTTCCGGACGATCGACGCGATCCTCAAGAGCTCGGTCAAGAAGTGACGCGGCGGACATTGCCCGGCGGCTAGAGTCGCCGGGCGATGATCCCCGAAAACGTCGACTCCTCGCAGGGCCTCTACGCCCTCGGCACGATCGTCCTGGCGATCGGGATCGTCGCCGCGGCGGCGGGGACGTTGATCAAGCGGCGACTCGACGAAGCCCACCGGGACGAGCGCTACGTGCGCGAGCGGCGCGGCGAAGAGACCGCGCCGGCCGAGCCGCCCCGGATCGCCGGCGTCCTCCAGTACGCGGGCGCCGTGATCGTCGCCTTCGGGATCCTGATCCTCGTCGCCGGCTGGACCGTCGCCCCAGGCCAGACCTGAGGCGCGTCGCGCTTCGCGGGGGCGCCGGGCCTAGTAGGTGCCGACCGCGGCGATGAGGGCGTCGGCGACGGAATTGGGCTCCTGCGCCATCGGGGCGTGGGCGCAGTCGGGCAGGACCGTCACCGCCGCGCCGGGATGGAAGCGGGCGAGCACCTCGGCGTTGTCGGGCGGGACGACGGTGTCGCTGCCGCCGTGGACGACCGCCGTCGGGATCGCCGCGTCGGCGAGCGGCAACGAGGTCGGGCGGCCGTGCCAGCCGACGATCGCGTCCTCCTGCATGAAGAGCACCGGCTCCGGGAGCGCCGCGCGCGCCGCGGCGACGAGCTCGCCGAAGCGCTCGTCGGCTTCCGGCGCGCGGTCGGGCGGGAAGAGGAGCGAGAGGAGCCGCGTCGCCTGCTCGCGCGGCGTGCCGGAGTGGTCGATCAGCTTCTGGAAGACCCCCGGCGCCGCGTCGACGCAGTCGGGGCCGCCGGTGTGGGTCGAGAGCAGCCCCAGCGCGGCGACCCGATCGGGCACCTGCCGGACCAGCGACTGGGCGATCATCCCGCCCATCGACCAGCCGGCGACGGCGGCCCGCTCGATCCCCAGACCGTCGAGCAGGGCGATCGAGTCGGCGGTCATCCCCTCCACCCCGCCGACCCCCTTGCCGTCGAGGAGGGTGGAGCTGCCGAGCCCGACGTTGTCGGGGCAGATCGCCCGGAAGTGGGCGGCGAGCGCGCCGAGGAAGACCGGGTCCCAGTCGGCCCCGGTCGCCGCGTACCCGTTCAGCAGCAGGAGCGGCGGGCCGTCGCCGACCGCGGACCAGGCGATCACCCGGCCCGGCCCGACCTCGACCGAGCCCGCCGCCACCCGCTCCGCCTCGCCGGCCTCCCCGGTCGCGCTCAAGGCTCGACCTCGACCATCACCGTAACCGGCCCGTCGTTGATCAGCGCCACCCCCATGCAGGCGCCGAAGACGCCCTTCTTGGCGCCGGTCCGCGCGCAGAAGCGGTCGTACAGCGGCTCGGCGACCTCCGGCCGCGCCGCCTTCACGTAACTCGGCCGCGTTCCCTTCCGCGTGTCCCCGTACAAGGTGAACTGGCTGACGCAGAGGATCTCCCGCTCCGGCCCGAGCGACTCGTTCATCCGCCCCTCCGCGTCATCGAAGATCCGCAGCGCCAGCACCTTCTCGGCCAGCCGGTCGCACTCCGCCTCGGTGTCCCCCACGCCGACCCCGAGCAGCACCACCATCCCGGCCCTGATCTGCGCCACCCGCGTCCCCTCGACGTCGACCGCCGCCTGACTGCACCGCTGGACCAGCGCCCGCATCGCGGGCAGTCTAGGGACCGCGGTCCTGCGTCAGGACCGCTCAAGGAAATATCTTTCCCCCGTGGCCGGGGGGCACACCATTCTGGAGTTGGACCGCCCGCGCACGGCCACGCGATTGTTCGGCGTGACCTTCGAGGTCTACCGGCACTTCCCGTTCCTGTTCCTGATCCTGGCCGGAGCGGTGGTTGTCCCCTACGAGGTGATCGTGCTGCTGGTGACCGGCTCGGGGCCACTGGCGATCGGGCATGAAAACTTCCTCTTCGGTCAGGCCGTCCTCCTCTTCGATCTTGCCGTGATCAATCCGTTGATCGCGGCCCTCCACATCCACGCGGTCCGCGAGATCGGCGACGGGAACCGCCCGGAGCTGATCTCGGTCGCCAAGAAAGGCCTCGTGGCCCTGCCGGGGGTGAGCACCGCCGTACTCATCAGCTGGCTTGGAATTTCCGCCGGCACCTTGGCGCTGATCGTCCCCGGCGTCCTCCTGTTCCTGCGCTGGTCCGTGGTTGCGCAGGCGGCGACGCTCGAGCGCAAGGGCTGGAAAAACGCCCTCACCCGCAGCGCCGACCTCACCCACGGGCACTACTGGCACATCTTCTGGCTCTTCGCCATGGTCGAGGTCGCCTCGTTCATACCGGGCATCCTGCTCGGTCTTGCCTTCGGTCACACGACCACCACTGCGGCCTCCTTCCTCTCCGGCCTCGCCCTGCAGGTGGTGGTGCGCTCGTTCTTCGCCCTTGTCGCCGCGCTCCTCTACTTCGACCTCGCCGCTCGCTTCGTGGTCGAAGACGGCCGGCTGCTCGTCCAGCCAGGGCCGGGCCACGGGGTCGCCGCCTCCGGCCGTACCGTTCCGCCGACCGGCCACCGGCTCGATCCGCGCAGCTACGGGGACGAGGACCGTCCGAGCGGCTGGTATATCGATCCCGAATTCCCGCGGCGCATGCGCTACTGGGCCGCCGACGGCGAGCCGGGCTGGAGCAAGCGCACGGCTAAGACGCCGAAGAAGACGCTCGAGGGGTGGCGGGACGAGCGCTGGACGCGCTGAAGAACTCCAGCGCGCGGTCGGCGACCAGGTCGGGCGCCTCATCGGCGATGAAGTGTCCGCATCCTTCGACCAGCTCGACCTGCATGTCGTCGGCGTAGCGCTGGTAGCCGGCCAGGAGCTGGGGACGGAGGGCCGCGTCGTCGGTGCCGAAGAGAAGGCGGGTCGGGACGGTGAGGCGGTCGTGGGTGTAGCGGCCACGGAGGATCTCCGGCGACTCGCGCAGCTGGAAGACCCTGTACATCTGCACGCAGGCGCGAGCGCGGGCGGGCTCGGCGAGGTTGTCGCCGAAGGCGCGCAGGGTCTCCGCGTCCCAGGCGGAGCGGTCGGTCGAGGCGCCGACCAGCACTTTCGGCACGAACTTGCCGCCGCGGTGGAGGCGGTAGCCGAGGACCGGCGAGGCAATCACGAGCTGGTACCAGAAGCGCCAGAGCTCGCCCGCCATCCCGCGGCGGTCCACCCACGGGGTGAGGATGTTCAGGGCGAAGTAGCGCTCGAAGCGCTCCGGCGCCCGCAGGCAGAGCAGGAAGCCGATCCAGCCACCCCAGTCGTGGCCGACCAGCTTCACCCGCTCGAGGCCGAGCTCGTCGAGCACCGCCAGCACGTCGGTCGCCAGGTTCTCCTTCTCGTAGCCGGATGGCGGCGCGTCGCTCCAGCCGAAGCCGCGCAGGTCCATCGCGATCGCACGGTACCCCGCGTCCGCCAGCCGCGGCAGCAGGTCCCGCCACTCGTACCAGTGCTGCGGCCAGCCGTGCAGGCAGAGGACGACGTCGTCGCCCTCCCCCGCTTCGGCCAGGTGGAAGCGCAGCCCGCGCGCCTCGACCCAGCGGTGGCGAATGCCGTCTACGTGGGGCGGTTCCGCCACCGGCCGGGCCTCCTGGCGCTCGGTCGCTCGCTCCCGGCTAGTGGACCGTCGCCGCGGTGCGGCGGAAGCCGTCAAGCATCGCGCCCATCGCCTCGAGGTTGCAGGCGACCGCTTCCGGCCACGACTTTTCCGGGTGATCCTGGATCGTCTTCAGGCCGTTGCCGCTGATGATCGCGACGACCGTCTCCTCCGGCGCGATCTTGCCGTGCTGGGCGAGCTGGCCGAGCGAGGCGATCGTGGTGCCGCCCGCCGGCTCGGTGAGGATGCCCTCGGTGGCGCCGAGCAGGTCGATCGCCTCGAAGATCTCCGGGTCGGTCGGGGTAGCCGCCGAGCCACCGCGGGTGCGCACCGCGTCGACCACCAGCGGGCCGTCGCCGGGCGCGCCGATCGCCAGCGAGTGGGCGGCGGTGTCCGGGGTCTGCGGCTCGAGCTCGCCGCCTCCGAGGATCGCCGTGGCGATCGGATCGCACCCGCCCGCCTGGGCGATGTTGATCTTGGTGCCCGAGGTCTCGGCGAGGCCGACGGTTTCAAGCTCCTTTAGCCCCTTGTGGACGCGCGAGGAGAGGGTGCCGCCGGCGGCCGGGATGACGAAGTGGTCGGGCGCCTTCCAACCCAGCCCCTCGACCACCTCGAAGGCCACCGTCTTCGCCCCCTCCGCATAGAACGGGCGCAGGGTGATGTTGGCGAACTCGATCCCGCTCGCCAGCGAGAGCTCACGACAGGCGCGGTTGGCCTGGTCGTAGTTGCCGTCGAGCTGACAGACCTGGGCGCCGAGCGCGCGGCAGGCTTTCGCCTTTCCCTTCTCCATGTTGCCGGGGTAGAAGACGTAGGCGGTGGCGCCCGCCTTCGCCGCCAGCGCCGCGACGGCGGTGCCGACGTTGCCGGTCGAGACGCAGCCGACCTCGTCTTTGCCGAGCTCCAGCAGGCGGGCGATCGCCATCCCGACCACGCGGTCCTTGTAGGAGAGCGACGGGCGGTTGGTCGAGTCGTCCTTCAGGTAGAGGTTCTTGAGGCCGAGCTCGGCGCCGAGCCGGTCGGCCCGGATCAGCGGCGTCTGGCCGGCGAACTGGGCGACCCGCGCCTGGGCGTCCGCCGATGTGATCGGCAGCAGCTCCTCGAAGCGCCAGACGTTCCAGGGACGGTCCTCGAGACCGTGCTCGGCGATCGCCGCGGTGGCGCGCTCGTAGTCGTAGTCGATGTCGAGGCCGTCACCGCAGGCGGGGCACTTGAAGGCCCGCTCGGACAGTTCGGTGCGATAGCCACAGTCACGACAGACGAGTTCGGTCGCGCAGGACCTGGTTCGCCGGCCGATAGGCCCCCCCAGATGCTGCGTGTCGTCACTCATCAACTTCCTCCTTGGCTACCGCCGAAGCGGCTCGATTGGTCGGGCGCGGCGCCCGCGGGCTCCGCATAAATTGGTCGTACGTCTATAACACAGGGGGTGGCTCCGCTCAACGCTTTTCACGTAAATATTCCGATAACCCCCTCGAACTCCGCTCCCCAAGGTAGCGGAACGGCCGGGGCACTCAAGAGGGGGGCAGGCTTTTGTCTGTGGAACGGTTGTCTGCGTCTCGGCACGATGGTCAGATGATCCGTGAAAGTCAGGTGACCTTGGACAACCATCGGCGGCAGGGGGCGGGGAGTTGACCCCGCAGGAGCGCTTCGCCTACAACCTTCGCCGCCGCCGGGTTGCGGTCGGCATCTCGCAGGAGGAACTCGGCGAGCGGACCGAGCTGCACCGCACCGAGATCTCATTGCTCGAGCGCGCCGGTCGCGAACCGCGCTTCGCGACGCTGCTGAAGCTGTGCGGGGCGCTGACGACGACCCCCGACGTCCTCTGCGAGGGCACCGGCTGGGACTACGAGGCCCGGGGCTTCACGGTCAAAGAGCCGTCGGGCGACTGACGTCGGCACGCCGTCCGAAGCCCGCGGACGCGCCCGACCTGCGGGCAGGCGTGCGCGCCCCCACCCAGGCTGCGCACATGCTTCTCGTCACGGGGGCCCCGGTCCCGTGACGAGAAGTAAATGTGAGGCGGGGCGGCGCCGACTGCGCATCGGCGCTCTTTTTTTGGGGCCGAGTCGTGACGAACACGACCCCGGTCTCAGCGCCAGGTCCTCCTTTGCCACCCCAAGGCGGTTTCCCTGACTGAGTGAGCCCCGCCTCGCCTGCCGGTTGATCCGCCGACAGGGTGACATTCATAACAGACCGAGTTGTAGCAATCAAGGCCACCTGAACATAAAGATCGCCTTGCGTTTAGGTACGGACTGGACACCTCAGCGTGGCACCGGTAGCACCCGGGCCCAGTGCTTTTCTACCCGCCCATACGCATGCCACACCCGTCAGGTTCAGCCCGGGAGAGAGTCCCACGCCAGGCCTGCGGTCGCGGCTAGGACGCGGCGCCGGAGAGGGCGTCGGCGGCGGCAACCGGGAGCGCGGCGGCGTCGGGCCAGACGCCGGGGAGGTCCTCGGAGGTGAAGCGGCCGGAGTCGATCAGGATCGCCTCGGCGGTGTGCGGGGCGAAGGGCTGCAGGGCGCGGGCCAGCAGCAGGATCGCGGCAACCAACGCCTCGGCGTCGGCGAGGTCGAGCTGCCCGCGCTTCTTCAGCTGCTTCTCGAACTGCTGGATCCGCTCGAAGAGCCGGGTCAGGTTGCGGATCGACTGGTGCATCTGCAGCTCGGCGGTGTCGGCGGCGACCTTCTCGAGCCCGTTCTCGCACCACTTCCGCAGCCGCTCGCGGTTCACCTCCGTCTCCGCCGCCTTCTCCGGATCGTGTTTGGCGACGTCGAGCTCGACGAAGCGGTCGTGGGCGTAGGTCCAGAAGCCGCGCAGGAATTTGTTGGCGAAGCGGACCGCGGCGTCCGACCAGTTCAGCGTCTTCGCCGGCCCGGCCGCCCAGAGCACCGCCACCCGCACCGTGTCGGCGCCGAGCTGGGCGACCAGCTCGTCTGGGTCGACGACGTTGCCCAGGTGCTTGCTCATCTTGCGCCCGTCGGCGATCACCATCTCGTGGAAGAGGCAGCCCTCGAACGGCTCACCGTCCGTCATATAGGCGAACTCACCGTGGTCGCGCAGCGCCTTGGTGACGATCCGCTGGTCGAAGACGAAGCCGCCCGAGTCGCCGCCCGCGACCAGCCGCTCCGCGGGCAGCCACTTGCGCGACTCGGGGTGCGTAAACATCTGCGCGGCCCGGTCCTCGGGCGGCACCGTGGCCGGGACCCAGAGGAAGAGCGCGTCGAAGTGGCAGTCGAGCGTGTCGGTCTCGCGCTTCGCCGGCTTGCCGCAGATCGGGCACTCGACGTCGACGAAGTCGGCACGCTCCGCCAGCGGATTCCCTTCACCGGTCGGTTGGATGTCGCGCGGCAGGACGACCGGCAGGTCGGCCTCCGGCACCGGCACCGGCCCGTGGTCGGGGCAGTGGATGATCGGAATCGGCGTCCCCCAGGAGCGCTGCCGGGAGATCGAGAAGTCGTTGGCCCGGTAGCGCTTCGCCTCGCGGGCGCCCTCGACCGGAGCGCTCGGCGCCGCGTCCTCCTCATCCGGTTGACGGGGCGAAAAACGCG
>DASXMH010000123.1:0-19594 GCA_036495785.1 Solirubrobacterales bacterium | reverse complement strand
CGCTTTTCGGCCCATCAACATCGGGGGTCGCGGAAGGCGCGCGGGACCGTGCCGGGGCCGTCACGCCGCAGGCGCCCAGGCGCGCCCGTCCCCACCTAACCAGCCGACCTTAGGTGGGGACGGGCGCGCCTCGCCTCGGCCGGGACCGGGGCGCCGGGCGTCAGCCCGACCCTACGGCCGCCGCGGGAACTTGCCGAAGTCGGGGCGGCGCTTTTCCTTGTAGGCCTCGCGGCCCTCTTTCGCCTCGTCGGCGCCGTAGAAGAGGAGGTTGGCGTCGTGGGCGAGTTGTTGGATGCCCGCGTAGCCGTCCTCGTGGGCGTTGAAGCTGGCCTTGACGAGGCGCAGCGCGAAGGGCGAGAGGGCAAGCATCTCGCGGCACCAGGCGACCGTTTCGACCTCGAGGTCGGCGAGCGGCACGACCGTGTTGACCAGGCCCATGTCGAGCGCCTGCTGGGCGTCGTACTGGCGGCAGAGCATCCAGAACTCCTTCGCCTTCTTCGGTCCGACCAGGTCACGCAGCAGCGAGGCGCCGAAGCCGCCGTCCCAGGAGCCGACCCGCGGACCGGTCTGGCCGAAGCGGGCGTTGTCGGCGGCGATCGTCATGTCGCAGCAGACGTGCAGCACGTGCCCGCCGCCGACCGCGTAGCCCGCGACCATCGCGATGATCGGCTTCGGCAGCCGCCGCATCTGCACCTGCAGGTCGGTGACGTGGAAGCGGCCGATCCCGCCCGCCTCCGACTGATAGCCGGTGTCGCCGCGGACGTTCTGGTCGCCGCCTGAGCAGAAGGCGAGGTCGCCCTCGCCGGTGAAGACGATGACGCCGACGTCGAGGTCCTCGCGGGCGGCCTCGAAGGCGCGCATCAACTCGACGATCGTCTGCGGGCGGAAGGCGTTGCGGACCTGCGGGCGGTCGATCGTGATCTTGGCGATCCCGTCGCCGCTCAGCTCGTAGCGGATGTCCTCGAAGTCGCCGGGGCCGGCGGTCCATTCGGCCCCGGGGCGCTGCACAGAATCGGTCTGGGTCATGGCTCCGGACCCTATGACACGACAAGCGCGAGGCGCGCGCAGCGCCTCACACAGCAAAGTCACCCGCCCCGGCGCGCAGCGTGCGCAGGGCCTTCGAGACCGCCCCCAGCTCGGCGCCGGCGAGCGGCTCGGTGCCGAAGTGGGCGCCGTTCAGGACCTCGGTGGCGCGCTCGGCGACCTCGCGGCCCGCGTCGGTGATCTCGGCGAGGACGGCGCGGCGATCGGACTGGTGCGGCGATCGACTGACCAGGCCAGCCGTCTCCAACCCGTCGAGCGAGTTGGTGATGCTGGTCCGGTGGACCTGCAGCCGCTCGCCGATCTTGCCGACCGGCAGCGAGCCCCGGCTGCTGAAGTGCAACAGCATCAGCACCTCATAGCGGGGGAAGGTGAGGCCGAACGGCTCCAGCAGCTCGTTCAGCCGCGCCATCAGGATCTGGTGCACGCGCATGATCGAGGTGACCGCGACCATCGACGGCGCCACCTCGCCCGGCCACCGCTCGAGCCAGTGCCTGCGCGCCTCCTCGATCGGGTCGAAGGGAAGCTGTCCTCGGTCCGCCACGCGCGCAGTCTTCCACGGGGTCGCTCGCCGTTCCGCGTCCGCCCCGGAGCGCAGGCTCGCGTCAGGGCAGGACGGCGCCGAGGGCGGCGACCGCGGCGGCGGCGACCAGGTGGCGGCGACGCGCCTCCTTCACCATCCGCGCGCGGCGCATGGCGACCCGGTCGACGAGCTGGAAGTGGACCGCTTCGGCGATCGGCTGGGAGCCCGGTTCGAGACCCGCCGAACTGGCTTCCGCGGCCGGTTCGAACGATTCGTGGGAGGGGCTCAGTTCGCCTTCGGCTTCGCCGTTCTGGCCTTCATCGCCGGGCGGGATCGCGCCCTCGTTGGCGCCGCTCGCCACCGGCGCGTTCGGTTCGCCTGCGAGGCAGCTGCTGATGCCTTCCGCGATCAGTTCGCCGCGCGCCTGGGCCCCCGCTTCGATCGGGTGGAGGTTGTCGGACTGCATCAGCTGCGGGTGGGTGTGGACGAAGCCCGCCCAGTCGGGCGTCTGGGTGCCGGGGCGCGAGGCGGCGAATTCGGCGACGGCCCGGTTCTTGCCCGCGTTGTCGACGCCGTTCACGGTGAAGCCGTGGATGGTCGGCACCACGATGCAGCGATTGCCGACGATCTGGGCGACCTTCTTCAAGTTTTCCGCCAAGATCTGCGGATATTCGGGGTCGTCGTTGGTCCCCGCGTCAAACACGATCACCGAGTCGGAAGGTTCGTAGCTTTCTTGGAACAGGTCGAAGATCTGATAGCTGTTGGAGCCGCCGACCGCGTTGACGGTGATCGGCACGCCGGGGAGGAAATGCTGCAGGTAGGGAGAGGTCAGTTCCTCGAGGCTGTCGCCGACGACCAGCACGCGGCCCGAGCCGGGCAGCGCGGCGGCCCGCGCGGTCGGCGCGGACGCGGCGAGGGCGAAGAGCGCGACGAGCGCCGCGACGGCGAGCGAGGCGGTGGCGGCCGCGGCACGGGCGATACCCCTGCGATTCGGCATCGCCGCGGTTTGTACCGCACCGGGCCGGCGGTGGTGTTGATTCTGGGTTTGGCAATGGCGCTGGCGTCCTGCGGAGGCGGTGGGTCGAGAGGTGGGACGATGGCTCCGACGGCGGGCGGCGAAACCGTGAAGGCGGCCGGCACCGACAGGGGTGGCGCGGATGAAGGCGCCGCGAAGTCGGGAACGCCTGCGGCCGGCCAGTCGTCCCCGGCCAAACCGGCGGGCGCCGCCGGCTGCGACGCCCACCTCGGCGAATTCCTCGGCCGCATGGACGACCTCCGCCAGTCCCTCCTCGCGGGGCTCAGCTACTCCGAATACGTGGTCCGGGTCCGCGCGGTCCGCGCCGCCTACGAGGCGGTGCCGGTCGATCGGCTCGGGGTCGCCTGCCTGGCCGGCCCGGCGGGCGACGCCGAGGATGCCTTCAACCAGTACCTGCGCGCCGCCAACGCCTGGGGCGAATGCGCCGCCACCGCGGGCTGCTCGGCGAGCGAGGTCGAAGGCCGCCTGCAGCGCCGCTGGCGGATCGCCTCGAAGAACCTCGACGCCGCCGAGGGGAGGAGCTAGCCGGCCGACCCGGCGCGGGCGCCGCCGACCACGGTGGCGACGATCAGCTCGGCGTAGGCCTCGGCGATCCGCTCGGCCGGGTCGGGGCCGCGCCGCCGGTACCAGTCGGGCAGTCCGTTCAGGGCGCCGAAGATGAAGTAGGTGGCGAAGTTCACGTCGAGGTCGGCCGCCCCCTGCCCCGAGTCCTTCACCTCCTGGATCAGGCCCGCCAGCCGCCGCTCGTAGTCGGCCCGGATCCCCACCACCACCTTGCGCCGTTTGCCGGTCAGGTGCTTCCACTCGGTCGAGTAAATCCCCACCCGCTCGATGTTGCGCAGGTACCAGAGCGAGCAGGAGCGGGCGAAGCTGCGCAGACGCTCGACCGGCTGCTCATCGAGGCCGCTCGCTTCGTCGAGCATCTGCATGAAGTGCCCGGCGGAGTCCTCGAAGATCCGCGCCAGCAGGTCTTCCTTGGAATCGATGTAGTGGTAGAGGCTGCCCTTGAGGACCCCGACCTCGGCGGCGACGTCCTGGATCGATGCCGACGCGTAGCCCTTTTTATGGAACACGCGGACCGCCGCCTCGATCACGTCCTGGCGCCGATTGCGCCGCTGTCTCCCTGCCTCTCGCGTCTCGGCCGCCGTAATCACCTCCGCATTGCAGTAAAAGCCGCCAAGCGCTCGGGCACTTTATAGAGATGCGGCTGGTAGGGGTACGGTACGGGCGGGCGCCCCCGCCGTTCAGGGGGCGACGCTGCGGCCGCCGCAGGCGAAGAGCACCTGGCCGGTGATGTAGGAGGCCTGCGGCGAGGCGAGGAAGGCGACGATCCCGGCGACGTCGTCGGGGGTGCCGATCCGCCCGGCCGGGATCCGCGCGACCATCTTCGCCAGGACCTCGGGCGGCATCGCCTGGGTCATCGGCGTGTCGACCAGGCTGGGGGCGACGGCGTTGACCCGCACCCGCGGCGCCCACTGCTGCGCCAGCGCCCGGCCGAAGCCGACGAGGCCGGACTTCGAGGCGCTGTAGTTGGCCTGGCCGAAGTTGCCGAGCGAGGCGCGCGAGCTCATGTTGATCACCGCGGCGCCGTCGCGGTAGTGCGGCTCGAGCGCCAGCGTCAGCCGCATCGCGGCGACCAGGTTGATCTCGATCACGGCGGCGAAATCGGCTTCGCTCATCTTCGTGGCGCGCGCGTCGCGGGTGATGCCGGCGTTGTTGACGAGGACCGCGACGTCCTCTCCGGCCGCGGCGACGACCGCCGCGACCCCGTCGGCCTTGGTCAGGTCGGCGACGACGGCGCGGGTGCCCTCGGCGGCGGCGACCTCCTCGACCGCCGGGTCGAGGTCGACCAGCAGCAGCTCGTGGCCCGCGGCGGCGAGCCCCTCGCCGATCCGCCCGCCGAGCCCGCCGGCCGCGCCGGTCACGATCGCGGTGCCGCCGCTCACGGCACCACTTTCCCGAGGTTGGCGCCGCCGACCTGGAGCAGCTGGCCGGTGAGCGGCGAGGCGGGGAGCGTGGCGATCGTCGCCTCGACGGCATCGTCGTCGCCCTCGCCGCCCGCGATGACGTTGACCCGCCAGCCCGGTTTGGCGCCCTCGATGCCGAACGTGCGAACCATCCCGAGCAGCGCCGTGGCGACCCCGGCGTCGAGCGGCGAGCGCTGCCCGAGCAGGTCGCGCGCGTCGACCACGACCGCGACCGGGCGCCCCGCTTCGAGCGCCGCGCGCACCTCGGCGAAGGCCGCGGTCAGCAGCGGCGCCACCGCGTCGATGTCGTCCCCGACCGCGGCCGGGCGCAACACGAACGGCTCGACCTTGCCCTGCTCCTCGCTCACGGCGCCCGAGAGTACCGACACCTCTCTAAGCTGGCGGGCGATGGAGGAGACGCCCGACATTCTCTGGCGGCCGAGCGCGGCCGCCGTCGAGGCCTCCAACCTCACCGCCTACATCGATTGGCTGCGGGCCGAGCGCGGCGTCGACGTCGCCGCCTACCCGGAGCTCTGGCGCTGGTCGGTCGACGACCTCGAGGGCTTCTGGAACTCGATCTTCGACTACTTCGGGGTCGAGTACGACGGCGAGCGCGGCCCCGCGCTGGCCTCGCGCGAGATGCCCGGCGCGGCGTGGTTCCCCGGCGTGCGCCTCAACTACGCCGAGCGCGCCTTCGCCGGCAAGGCCGACGAGCAGGTGGCGATCCTCCACGCCTCCGAGCTGCGCGAGCTGGAGGAGATCACCTGGGGCGAGCTGCGGGGGAAGGTCGCCGCCTGCGCCGCGGGCCTGCGCTCCCTCGGCGTCGAGCGGGGCGACCGCGTCGTCGCCTACCTGCCGAACGTCGCCGAGGCGGCGATCGCCTTCCTCGCCACCGCCTCGATCGGCGCGATCTGGTCGAGCGCCTCACCGGACTTCGGCGCCGGCTCGCTGATCGACCGCTTCGCCCAGATCGAGCCGAAGGTGCTGCTGGCGGTCGACGGGTACCGCTACGGCGGCAAGGACTTCGACCGCACCCCGGTCGTGCGGCAACTGCAGGGGGCGATGCCGAGCCTCGAGCGCACCGTCCTCCTCCCCTACCTCGACCCTGCGGCGACGGCCGACTCCGGCGCCGCCCCCCTCGCCGACGTGATCCGCTGGGACGACCTGATGCTCGCGGGCGCGGGCGCCGAGCTCACCTTCGAGCGGGTGCCCTTCGATCACCCGCTCTGGGTCCTCTACTCCTCCGGGACCACCGGGCTGCCGAAGGCGATCGTCCAAGGCCAGGGCGGCATCCTGATCGAGCAGCTGAAGAAGATGCACCTCCACACCGACGCGCGGCCCGGCGACCGGCTCTTCTGGTTCACGACGACCGGCTGGATGATGTGGAACTTCATCGTCTCCGGCCTGCTCACCGAGGCTGCGATCGTCCTCTACGACGGCAACCCCGGCCACCCCGACATGGGCGTCCTCTGGGATCTCGCCGAGCGGGCCGGGATCACCACCTTCGGCACCTCGGCCGCCTACATCTCGGCCTGCATGAAGGCGGGGGTCGAGCCGGGGGCGGGGCGGGACCTCTCGCGACTGCGCGCGGTCGGCTCGACCGGGAGCCCGCTGGCGCCGGAGGGCTTCGACTGGATCCACGAGCACCTTGGAGGTGTGTGGCTCTTCTCGACCTCGGGCGGCACCGACCTCTGCACGGCCTTCGTCGGCGGCGTGCCGACCCTCCCCGTATATAGGGGCGAGCTGCAGGCCCGCTGCCTCGGCGCCAAGGTCGAGTCCTGGGACGAGGACGGCAGCTCCCTCGTCGGCGAGGTCGGCGAGCTGGTCATCACCGAGCCGATGCCCTCGATGCCGCTCTTCCTCTGGGGCGACGAGGACGGCTCTCGCTACCGCGAGTCCTACTTCGAGATGTACCCGGGGATCTGGCGCCACGGCGACTGGATCGAGATCACCGAGCGCGGCACCGCGATCATCTACGGCCGCTCCGACTCGACCATCAACCGCGGCGGCATCCGCATCGGCACCGCCGAGATCTACCGCGCGGTGCTCGAGTCCGACGCCGTCACCGACGCCCTCGTCGTCGACCTGCCCAAAGACGGCACCGACGGCTGGATCGCCCTCTTCGTCGTCCTCCGCGAAGGCGCCGAGCTCGACGACGACCTCCGCGCCGCCCTCGCCAAGGCGATCCGCGAGCGCTGCAGCCCCCGGCACGTCCCCGACGAGGTCCGCGCGATCGCGGCCGTCCCCCGCACCCTCTCCGGCAAGGTCGTCGAGGTGCCGACCAAACGCATCTTGATGGGCGCCGACCCGGCGAAGGTGGTCAGCCGCGACTCCCTCGCCAACCCCGAGGCGCTCGACTACTTCGTCGAGCTCGCCGAATACGCGGCCTGAGCGCGTTCGGGCCTGGGTGCGTTCGTACTTGGGCCGGATAGCCGGACAAAGTACGAACGCAAAAAAAGAAGGCCGCCCCGAAGGACGGCCCTCTCGAATCTGGTGCAAGCGAAACGTGCTCGTGACACCGTGGTCGGGCGGGACTAAGTCCGACCTCCACGCGCACGCCGGTGCCCGGGTTGGATTCCACCGGGCGCCCGAACCAGTGCGGCGCCTAGCGGCCCTGCACCTCCAGAGTCCCTTCAAGCATGTGACTCAAAATTAGGACCACCTCCTTTCTCTGGTCCAAAAATTGAAGCACACGCCGGCGGCGGCCTTGAAGACCCCCGTTTCGGGGGCGGAGGCGGGCGGGCCGACGGGGCCGTCGCCCTACGCTGTGTGTATGGACTTCGGTGACTTCGGAGCCTGGTCTTCATACGGACGGATCGGCGAGGAGAACGCCGGCGAGGCCGCCCGCGCCGCCGAGGACGCCGGCCTCACCGCGTTCTGGCTCGGCGGCTCGCCGCGCCTCGCCCAGCTGCGGCCGCTGCTCGAGGCGACCGAGCGGCTCGTCGCCGGCACCTCGATCGTCAACATCTGGACTTATGACCCGGCCGACCTGGTCGCCGAATACGCCGAGCTCGAGGCCGACTTCCCGGGCCGCTTCTGCGTCGGGATCGGGGTCGGGCACCCGGAGGCGACCAGCGAATACAAACGGCCGCTCGCCGCGATGGAACGCTTCCTCGACGGCATCGACGCGGCCGACGACCCAATCCCCAACGACCGCCGGATCATCGCCGCGCTCGGTCCGAAAATGCTCGCGCTGAGCGCACGGCGCTCGCTCGGAACGATCCCCTACTTCACCTCCGTCGACCACACCCGCTTCGCCCGCGAGACGGTCGGCCCCGACCGGTTGGTGATCCCCGAGATCGCCTGCGTCATCGACGAGGACGTCGAGCGGGCGCGGGCGACGGCGCGTGCCTACGCGAAGCTCTACCTCGGGCTCAGCAACTACACCAACGCCCTGCTCGAACACGGCTTTGAACAGGCTGACATCGAAAACGGCGGCTCCGATCGGCTGATCGACCACGTGATCCCGCACGGCTCCGCCGCCGACATCGCCGCGGTCGCCCGGGCCCACGTCGAGGCCGGCGCCGACCACGTCGCCCTGCAGGCGATCGGCACCCACGGCGTCCCCGCCGCCGAGTGGCGCGAGCTCGCCGCCGCGCTCCACTGAGGCGCGCCCGAGCCCGGCCGGCGCCGTACCGTTCAGGCTCGTCGTCTCAACCCGTAGGAGCGCTCCACGCCTGTGGCCGGGGACGGACTGGTGGCGGAGGCGGCGCGCCGCGGGGCCGAGCTCCGGCCCCTTAAAGGCGCCGCCGCCCGGGTGGGCGGCGGCAACGGCTCCGAATCGGCGCGCTTTAGGCGGCGAGGCTGAGTTCGCCGGTCTCCGCCGGCGGCAGGGCCGCCTCGGCGACCTCGAGCGGGTGGCTCGTGCGCGAGAGGAGGTAGATCTGGGCGACGGCGTCGCTCTCGCTGACACCGCGCCGCTCGCTGACGGGCTTGCCGTCGCGGTACAGGGTCACGTTCCAGGTCTTCGGCATATCTCTCTTCGTCTTCCGGTGGGGATGCGAGGGCTGGTTCTCCAGCCACCATTCATGGTGCGGCAGGCGCGAACGTGCGTTTGTGACCGCACTCACTCGGTGATCGGCGTCACATCCTCTGCCGGTAGATTCCCGCCGATGCTCGCCGCACGCGCCGTCGCCGCCTCGATGGAGGATCCGCTCTCGGCCCTCGAGGTCGGCCAGGTCGACGAGCCCGACGTCCCCGACGGCTGGGTGCTGGTCGAGGTCAAGGCGACTTCGCTGAACCACCACGACGTCTGGTCGCTGCGCGGCGTCGGCCTGCCCGAGGAGCGCCTGCCGATGATCCTCGGCTGCGACGCGGCGGGGATCGACGAGAACGGCAACGAGGTGATCGTCCACGCCGTGATCGGCGATCCCGACTACCCGGGGGGCGAAATCATCGACCCGAGCCGCACCCTCCTCTCCGAGCTCCACCCTGGCACCCTCGCGGAGCGGGTCGCGGTGCCGCGCCGCAACTTGATCCCGAAACCGGAGGGCCTGAGCTTCGAGGAGGCCTGCTGCCTGCCGACCGCCTGGCTCACCGCCTATCGCATGCTCTTCGACCGCTCCGGCCTGAAGCCGGGCCAGACGGTGCTGATCCAGGGGGCGGGCGGCGGCGTCGCCAGCGCCGCGATCGAGCTCGGCCGCGCGGCCGGGTTCCGCGTCTGGGCGACCAGCCGTGAGCAGCGCAAGCGCGACTTCGCCCTCGAGTGCGGCGCCCATGCCGTCTTCGAGTCGGGGGCGCGACTGCCGGGCAAAGTCGACGTGGTGCTGGAGACGGTCGGCAAGGCGACCTGGGGACACTCCCTGCGCTCGCTGCGGCCGGGCGGCCGGATCGTGATCGCCGGCTCGACCAGCGGCTTCGACCCGCCCGCCGAGCTGAATCGGGTCTTCTTCAAAGAGCTCGAGATCGTCGGCTCCACCATGGGCACGCTGGAGGACCTCCACCGCCTCGTCTCCCTGGTCGACATCAGCGGCATCCGCCCGCGGATCGACAAAGTTCTTCCGCTGGCCGAGGTCGGCGAGGGGATCCGGGCGCTCGCCGCGGGCGACGTGCTCGGCAAGATTGTGATCAAACCGTAGGCCGGGGGTAGATAGGGCGTATGACCGTGATCCGCAAAGCCACCCTCGCCCTCATCCTCGCGGCGCTGGTCGCCGCCCTCACGATCCTCCCCGCCGCGGCGGGCGCCGCGACCGGACGGACCGTCGCCGTCACGGCCTCGGCCACGGTCAAGGTGCCGAACGACACGGCGAAGATCGGCTTCGGCGTCAAACGCGAACGCAAGACGCGCGGCGCGGCACTGCAGGCGACCGCGGTCGGCCTGCGCAAGGTGATCGCCGCCGCCACGGCGTTCCCCGGGGTCGGCGAAGGCGACGTGCGGACCGGCCGGATCGACGTGCGCCCGGTGCAGAAGGGCAAGGTCACCGTCTTCCGCGCCTCCGAGGGCGCCCAGGTCACCCTCCATGAACCGTCGAAGGCGGGCGAACTGATCGCCAAGGGCCTCGCCGCCGGCGCCACCGGCATCAGCGGCCCGACCTTCACCGTCGGCAACGAAGAAGAAGCCTTCGCCAAGGTCCTCGCCGCCGCCTTCGTCAAGGCGAAGGAACGCGCCGCCGTCCTCGCCGGCCAGGCCGGCGCGACCCTAGGCCAGGCGCTGACGATCGAAGAAGGAGAAGGCGCCGAATTCATCGGCCCCCGCTTCGCCGCCGCGGAAGAGGAAGGCGGCTCCGCGGTCAAGGCGGCCCCGACCCCGCCGACCAAGCCCGGCACCTCGAAGGTGAAGGCGACGGTCCACGTCGTCTTCGAACTGACGTAGTTCGCTGGGTCCACGGCCGGGGGCGTTGCTCGGGGGGGCGACGTTGTCGTGGCGGGGGGCGTTGCCTTTTCCGGGCGGGGTCGTTCGGGGCCGGGGCGGCCGTCCGAGGTGCGTCCCGGGCGTCTCGTGGCGGCCCTGCCACGAGACCGGCTCGAAGCGCGGTTCACCGTTGACGAAGTCTTCGGCGTGGTCGGTGTATTCGTGGAGGGCGCTGATCTTGAAGACGGTCGGCAACGGTTCGACCTTGAAGTTCAGGGTGTAGTGGGAGTTGGCGCTGAGGTCGGCGACGTTTTCGAAGATCAGCGTCGTTTCACCTTCGTTCGGCGCATCGGCGATCACCCGCGGAGCGACGGGCGAGGCGGAGCCGGAGAGTAGGCGACGCCTTTCGGCAATACGTCGCGGAAGGTCAGGTTGTAGCCGCGCGGTTCTTCCGCCGGGTTGCTCGCGGTCAGGTGGACTTCCTGCTGGGTGCCGATCAGCGCCTGCGCCGGCGCGTTCGCCGCGAGGGCGATGTTCGGAGTGCCTTCAGCGTTCGCGAACGACGGTGCGAGGAGCGCGATGGCCGTGGCGACCCCAAAGAGTAGTACGAGCCTGTTTCTGAGCGTGGACAACCATCGGTGTAATTCGGCAGCGGTCGGAAATTCCTTTAGGGCCATCGCAGGAACTTCACAAACGGCTCTAGAAAGGGATTTCAATCCAAAGTTGGAGAACGCAGACCTGCATTCGGGGCGTCCGGCGACGGGCGCCGAGCTGAGAGCTGAGCGGTCGCCCGTGGCCGTTCTCGGTACGACAGATTGTCTCCGTTACACAGTTTTAGGTAAGAATCCCGCCAAAAAGGGTAGGGTCCTCCCGGGAGGCGAGATGATCACGAGCATCATTCGACGCATGACGTTGGCGCTGCTGCTCTTGGCGGCGGCGCTGGTACTGGTCGCGCCCGCCGTGCAGGCGGCGCCGCCGACCCCGGAAGAAGACCCCTTCTACGAATACGCGGGCGGCACGCCGCTCGCCGAGATCGCTCCGGGGACGGTGCTCAAAACCCGCACCCTCAGCTACCACGTGGCCGGCCTGCCGCTGCCGGTGAAAGCGGTGCAGCTCCTCTACCGCTCGACCTCCGAGCTCGGTGAACCGACGGTGAACGTCACCTCTGTGCTGAAGCCGCTGCTCAGCCTCGGCACCCCGCAGGTCGTCGCCTACCAGTCCTTCTACGACTCGCTGAATCCGGCCGACGAGCCCTCCTACGCGATCTCCGGCGGCCTCACCCTGGGCGGCGCGATCCCCCAGGTCGAGTCGGCGCTGATCGGCCCCGAGCTGCTCGCCGGCCGCACCGTCGTCGTCGCCGACACCGAGGGCGAGCAGGCCGACTTCGCCGCCGGGCCCGAGTACGGGATCAACACCCTCGACGGCCTCCGTGCCGCGCTCGCCTCGCCCGCCACCGGCCTGGCGACGACGAAAAAGATCGGCCTGATCGGCTACTCGGGCGGCGCGATCGCCACCGAGTGGGCGGCCGAGCTCGCCCCCACCTACGCGCCCGCGGTGAACGCCAAGCTGGTCGGCGCGGCGATGGGGGGCGTCCTCGTCGACCCCGCCCACAACCTCCACTACGTCGAAGGCAGCCTCAGCTGGGCGGGGGTGATGCCGATGGCGATCATCGGCGTCTCGCGCGCCTTCCACATCGACCTCACCCCGTACATGAGCGAATACGGGAAAGAACTCGCCGCGAAACTCGACAAGGCCTCGATCTCCGAAGCCCTCCTCCACTATCCCGGCCTTACCTGGGCGGAACTGGCGAAGCCCGAATACCCGACGCCGGAGAGCATCCCGGTCTACGTCCACACCGTGAACCAGCTGATCATGGGCACGGGCGGCACCCCGACCGCGCCGCTCTTCATCGGCCAGGGCGCCCTCGGCGAGCTCGAAGGCACGCCCGGAAACAAGCCAGGCATCGGCGAGGGCGACGGCGTGATGATCGCCGGCGACGTCCGCAGCCTCGCCCGCGAGTACTGCGAACGCGGCACCCAGGTCCTCTACAACCAGTACCCCCTCGGCCACATCACCGCCGCCGTCCCCTGGGTCACCACGGCGGTCCCCTGGCTCGAAGCCCGCTTCGCCGGCCTCCCCGTCCCGGAAAACTGCGCGAGCATCGAACCCGGCAACAGCCTCACCCCGATCGCCGAATAACCACGATGTTGATGGGCCGAAAAACGCTCTAAATCAGCGCTTTTCGGCCCATCGACGAGATTCGGCTTCGACCTGGGCGTTCCAGTCGGGTTTGGCCTCGCGCCAGCGTTCATCGCTGAGGGTGCGTTTCCAGTAGCCGGAGGCGGAGAGGGCGCTGGCGGGGACGGCGCGGTCGAGGACCAGGTGGCGGCGGGCGAGGCGGACCGAGGTCGCCTCGCCGTGGAGAAAGACCTGCGGCGTGCCGGGTGGGAAGTCGAGGGCGGCGATCGCCTCGGCGAGCTGCTCGTCGGCGTCGCCGTGGAGCCAGTGGACCTCGAGGTCGCCGGGCGAGGTGAGCTCGACCTCCTCCTCGGGGCCGTCGACCTGGAGGAAGACGTGGGCGGGGCGTCCGGCGGGGATCCGGGGCAGCGAGGCGGAGATCGCCGGGATGACGCTCGTGTCGCCGGCCAGCAGGTGCCAGTCGGCCTCCGGGTCGGGGGTGTAGGCGCCGCCGGGCCCGCGGAGCTGGAGCAGGTCACCCGGCTCGGCCGCCGCCGCCCAGGGTCCGGCGATCCCCTCGTCGCCGTGGACGACGAAGTCGATCGTCAGCAGGCCGCGCCCGGCGTCCCAGTCGCGCACCGTGTACGTGCGGACCTTCGGCCGCTCGTCCTCCGGCGCGCCGGCACGTGGGAACTGCAGCTTCACGTAGTGATCGCTGAACTCACCGACCTCGAAGCCCGCCAGCCCCTCGCCCCCAAAGATGATCCGGGTCAGCGTCGGCGTCAGCTGCTCAACCGTCTCCACCCGCGCAGTGAGCAGCGGCCGGTCCCGAGCGCGAGCCTTTTCAGCAGCAGTGGCGATGCGCCCCACGATAGGGAGTCCCGCCCGTCGTCCTACGCAAAGTCCATCGGATCCCCTACGCAAGCCGTGTGCTCCAGAATCGCCTCCGTAAGCACCGCCCAAAGCTCTTCCGGCCGGTCGTGCCCCATATCCTCGACCAGCATCAGGCGCGCGCCCGGGACCAGCTCGGCGGTGCGTTCGCCGCCGTCGGCCGGGATCAGCTTGTCGTCGGTGCCGTGGATCACCAGGGTCGGGACGGCGAGGGCGCGGAGGCCGTCGGCGCGCGAGCCGGTCGCCAGGATCGCGGCGAGCTGGCGGCTCACCCCCTGCGGGTAGAAGCAGCGATCGAAGTTGGCGGCGGCGAGTTCTTCGGCGCGGGTCCGGTCGCCGTAGCGGCGCGAGGCCCAGATCATCATCTTTGCGCTCGATGACTCGATGTAGGCGGCGCGCTCGGTCGGCGACGGGGTGAGCAGCGCCTCGAGCGCCTCCTGGGTCGGCTGGCCGACCTCGGGCTCGCCGGTCGTCGACATCATCGAGGTGAGCGAAAGCAGCCGCTCGGGACGCTCGATCGCGAGTTGCTGGGCGATCATCCCACCCATCGAGGCGCCGAGGACGTGGGCGCGATCGATGCCGAGCCCGTCGAGCAGCGTCGCCGCGTCCTCGGCGAGGTCGCTCAGAGTGTATGGGGCGAGCGCGGCGACGCGCTCCGCTTCGCCGGCGCCGGCCGCCGCGATCAGCGCCTCCATGTCGACCTCCACCCCGTCGAGCTTCGAGGAGAGTCCCGAGTCGCGGTTGTCGAACTCGATCACGAAGCGGCCGCCCGCGGCGAGCAGCTCCGAGAAGCCGCGCGGCCAGGAGATCAGCTGGGTGCCGTAACCGGGTACGAGCAGCAGTGGCGGATCGGCCGGCGAGCCGATCGTCTCGTAGGCGAGGTCGATCCCCGCGGGCGTCGTCATCGTCGGCACCGCGGCAAGATCGCACAACCGCCGCCCCGATCGCAAAGGAGATTCTCGATGAGTGACACCGACCAGACCGCCAGGCTCGACCCGGCGCGCACCGCGCTGCTGGTGATGGACTACCAGCCGGGGATCGTCGAGCGGATCGAGGACGCGGGTGCGCTGGTGGCGCGGGCGCGGGAGGCGATCGAAACGATGCGCGGGGCGGGCGCGAAGATCGGCTACGTCCGCGTCGCCTTCACCGACGAGGACTTCGACGCGATGCCGGAGGGCGCGCCGATGGCGGCGCGGATCAGGCAGGCCCCGCGCGAGGCCTTCCACGCCGACGCGCCGGCCACCCAGGTCGACGATCGGCTCGCGCCGCGGGAGGGCGACATCGTCGTCCGCAAGACGCGGGTCGGCCCGTTCCTGACCACCGACCTCGACCAGCAGCTCCGCGCCCGCGGCATCGACACCCTGGTGCTGGCCGGGATCAGCACCAGCGGAGTCGTGCTCTCGACCGTCCGCGACGCCCACGATCGCGACTACCGCCTCTTCGTCCTCGAGGACGCGACCGCCGACCCGGACGCCGACGTCCACGAGGCGCTGATCGAGAAGGTCCTGCCGCGTCAGGCGGAGGTGATCCGGGTCGCCGACCTGGCGGCGCTGCTCGCCTGATCGGCGTCGAGGTTGACGATGACGTGGGTCATCGGCAGGTCGACGTCATGGCGGGTGCGCTCGACGACGTCGCACTCGAGCCAGCGCGACTGGTCGGGCGGCAGGGTCGAGATGACGATCTCGTCGGCGGGGAAGACGCGCAGCGCGTCCTCGATCGCCATGTTCGGGTCGGGGTCGCCGACTTCGGCCCGCACCTCCACCCCGACGCCGCGCAGTGCGGCGACCGAGCGGTCCATCCGCTCGCGCGCCAGGTCGAGGCCTTCGTCGATGTCGGAGGCCCAGCGGGCGGCGACGGAGTCGACCATCGCGGGAGAGACGAGCATCACCTTGCATTTGCGCCTGCGGGCGCGGCTGCGGATCTCCTCGAGCAGCTCGCGGCCCGCCGCCGTCTGGTTGGCGACGACGAGGATGCGGCGGGTGTCGTCGTTCGCATGCGGCGCCTCGACGCTGCGCGGCTCGCTGCCGCGGGTAACCCGCCAGATGAGGCCGATGCCGACGCCGACCAGCAGAGCGGCGAGCAGCACGCCGTAGACCGGGCGGCTGAGCAGCGTCAGCGCGACCACGAGTGCCGCGGCCACGACGATTGCGACCACGAGGCGAAAGACATCCGCCTCGGACCGAAGCGGGTTGTGCATGGGGAGATTGTAGCTGGTGTCACTAGCCCTGCGCCGGGGGCGCCTGCTGTCGCGCCCGCCGGCCGCGCCTCAGTGGCGGCGGGCGAGCAGGAGGAGGGCCAGGGCGGCGGCGGGGATCGCCAGCGCCGCCGCAGCGCGGCGCGCGTCGTCCTTCTCGAGTACGACGCTCGACTCGACCCCGGCGACGGTGCCGACGATCGCCACACCGTCGGCGCGTCGCTCGAGGCGGCGATAGAGGAACGGGAACTCGCCGAACGGCGTGCCGACCTTCACCCGGCGATCGACCTCAGCTCGGCGAGTGAGTCGCGGAGGAGCTTGCGGAGGTCCTGGCTCCTCGGCTTCTTCGCCCAACGGTCGAAGGAGACGCGCATCACCGCCATCCCCGCCTCGGCGGCAAGGCCGGCCGCGGGTTCCTCGACGCCGCGGCGGCGCAGCGCCTCGGCGCCGGCGGCGGCGAGCCTGGTGAGCTTGATCAGCTCGCGCTCGCGCAGCTCGGGGTTGGCGGCGAGAATCGCCTGGCGCCTGCCGGCGCGGTCGCGGGCCTCCTCGAGGACGACGGCGGCGGCGTCGAGCCCGGCAGCGATCGCGTCGAGCGGCGGGGCGTCGGCGGGGGCGCCGAGGATTCCCTTCACGAGTGTCTCTTCGAGGAGCACGGTGCCGGAGAAGAGCACCTCGCGCTTGTCGGCGAAGTAGCGGAAGAAGGTGCGTTTGGTGAGGCCGGCGCGCTCGGCGATGTCGGCGACCGTGGTGTCTTCGAAGCCGCGCTCGTCGAAGAGCTCCATCGCCGCCTCTTCGAGCCGGCCCTGCGCGTCTGGCTGCCATCTGCCCATGCTTCGATTCTAGGTGATGACACATGGTGACATTGGCGTGCTAGCCTGATGACACATAGTGACATGACGGCATCTCGCCGTCGCCGTCCCACGATCTTTGGAGGTTCCCCGTGCGTGTATTCGTCACCGGCGCGTCCGGCCACATCGGCTCCGCCGTCGTCCCCGAGCTGCTCGACGCCGGGCACGAGGTTGTCGGCCTCGCCCGCTCCGAGGAGTCGGCCGCCAAGCTCGAGGCGGCGGGCGCCGCGGTGCGCCGCGGCGATCTCGATGACCTCGACGGCCTGACGGAGGCGGCTCGCGACGCCGACGGCGTGATCCACCTGGCCTTCCGCCACGACCTGCTGCAGAGCGGCGAGATGGAGACCGCGATCGCCGTCGACCTGGCCGCGACGGAGGCGTTCGGCGAGGCGCTGGCCGGGACCGGCAAGCCCCTCGTCCACACCGGCGGGACGCTGATGCTGGCGATGGCGGGGGTCAACGACCGTCCCGGCACCGAGGCCGACGCCCTGCCCGGCGGCCACCGGGCCGACGTCGAGAACGCGACGATCGCCCTCGCCGACCGCGGCGTCCGCGCCTCGGTGATCCGCCTCTCCCCGCTCGTCCACTCAGACCTCGACAAGCACGGCTTCGGCCCGACCCTGATCCGGATCGCCCGCGAGAAGGGCTTTGCCGGCTACCCCGGCGAGGGCGCCAACCGTTGGCCGGCCGTCCACACCCGCGACGCCGCGAGCCTCTACCGCCTGGCGCTCGAGTCGGCGCCGGCGGGCTCGCGCCTCCACGGTGTCGGCGACGAGGGCCTGCCGCTGCGCGAGATCGCCACGGCGATCGGCCAGGGCACCGGCCTCCCGGTCCGGTCGGTCCCCGCGGACGAGTCGCCGGACTACTTCGGCTTCCTCGCCCCCTTCATCGGACTCGACAACCCCACCTCGAACGCCCTCACCCGCGAGTGGACCGGCTGGGCGCCGACCCACCCCGGCCTGATCGCCGACTACGCCGAGGGCCACTACTTCGCCGCTCCGGTGGCCTGAATCGGCCCATCCACGTGGGCATGGCGCGGGGAGTAGCTTTGGACGGATGCAAGAGGTACGTGTCGTCCGCGCTGAACCGTTCCCCGACCTGGATGACGAGGTCGTCTTCCCGCGCCTCTCGGAGCGCAAGCTCGAGTGGCTGGAGAAGAAGAAGGGGGGCGAGCGGCGCGCCTTCGAGGTCGGTGACGTGCTCTACGAGCACGCGGTGCGGGACGCGCCGTTCTTCGTACTGCTGAGCGGCCGGGTCGAGTTCGTCGATCGGAAGCCCGGCAAGGACGTCCACGTCGCCGCCGCGAACGCGGGCACCTACATCGGCGACATCGCCGCCTTCACCGGCGAGCCGACGATCAGCGCCTGCGTCGCGGTCGAGCCGACCGAGGCGCTGGTCTTCGAGCGGGAGGCGCTGCGGCGGATGGTCGCCGACTGGCCGGAGTTCGGCGAACAGGTCTTCCGCACGCTGCTGGCGCGGCGCGCCTGGCACGAAGAAATGGGCTACGGGGTGATGCGGCTGATCGCGCCGCAGGCCTCGCGGCGCGCCTTCGAAGTGCGCGATCTGCTGGAGCGCAACCTCTTGCCGGTGCGCTGGTACGACGTCGACAACGACCCCGAGTCGGCCGAGATGCTCAACTGGCTGGAGATCCCGCCGGAGGAAACGCCGGTGCTGGTCCACGCGCGGGAGGTGCTGCGCAATCCGTCCCCGGCCCAGGTGGCGCGGGGGCTCGGGCTGCGGGCGGAAGTCGACGGGCAGCGCTTCGACCTGGTCGTGCTCGGCGGCGGGCCGGCCGGGCTGGCGGCGGCCGTCTACGGCGGCTCGGAGGGGCTGCGGACGCTGGTCGTCGAGTCCTGGGCGCCGGGCGGCCAGGCGGGGACGAGTACGCGGATCGAGAACTACCTCGGCTTCCCGACCGGCGTCGGCGGCCGCGAGCTGACCACGAAGGCGACGCTGCAGGCGCGCCGCTTCGACGCGGTGCTGTCGAGCTACCACCGGGCGACCGAGCTGGCCGACGGGCCGGAGGGTCTGGTGCGGATCGACCTCGACGACGGCCAACACGTGCTGGCGCGCTCGCTGGTGATGGCGACCGGCGCGCAGTGGCGGGAGCTGCAGGCCGAGGGGATGGACCGCTTCCGCGGGGCCGGCGTCTACCACGCGGCGATGCCGACCGACGCCGAGCGGGCGCGCGACAAAGACGTGATCGTGATCGGCGGCGGCAACTCGGCCGGCCAGGCGGCCGTCAGCCTCGCCCAGCGGGCGCGCAGCGTGCGGGTGATCGTGCGCGGCAACGCGCTCAAATCGACGATGTCGCGCTACCTCGTGGACCGGGTCGAACGCTCGCCCCGGATCGAAGTGCTGACCGAGACCGAGGTGGTCGCCCTGCACGGCACCGCGGTGGTCGAATCGGTGACGCTGCAGACGAGCGAAGGCTCGCGACAGGACGTCGACACCAGCGCGGTCTACGTGATGATCGGCGCAGTCCCCTGCACCGACGTCTCGGAAGGGATGCTGGCGACCGACGAGGCAGGGTTCCTGCTCTGCGGCGAGGGCGCCCACCGCTGCGAGGGCCACATCGCCTGGCCGCTCGTCGACCGCGAGCCCGCGCTGCTCGAGACGGTGCGGCCGGGGGTATTCGCGGCTGGCGACGTGCGGGCCGGGGCGTCGAACCGGGTGGCCGGCGCGGTCGGCGACGGCGCCCTGGTGGTGCGCTTCGCCCACGAGCTGCTCTCGGACACGGCGCCGGAGAGCGTCGGCGCGCCCAGCTAGACGGCGATTCGGCGCCGGCCGGCGCCCGGGGAAAGGGATGGGGCCGGTTCGGGCTGGCGCCCGGGAAGGGACCCGGCCGCTGCGGGCTGGCGCCCGGGGAAAGGATGTGGCCGCTGCGGGCTGGCGCCCGGTGAAGGGATGGTGTCCTCTCAAGCTGGCGCCCGGGGAAGGGACGCGGCCGTCTCGTCCACGACCCCGGCAGGGTGTGGCCGTGGCCGAGACGGCCGGGGGTGCGGGGAGTGTCGAGGATCCGTGTCGCGTGCCGGGGATCGTCACGAAGAAGCCGGGAAGGTCACTCTTCCTGGCGTCTTCCTCAGACGTCACGAACACGTGACCATCGTTTTGGCCCCCAT
>DASXMH010000122.1:0-1758 GCA_036495785.1 Solirubrobacterales bacterium | reverse complement strand
ACCGCGACCGGGGAGTCGAGCGGCAGCGTCCCGCCGTCCCCGGTCTCCGGCAGCACGCCGGAGGCGCGCAGCGACGCGATCGAGGCGCCCATCATGACCAGTGCCGCCGCCTTGCCGAGCGGCACCGCGGTGGCCTTGGAGACGAACGGCACCGTCCGGGACGCCCTCGGGTTGGCCTCAAGGACGTAGAGCACCCCGGCGGCGAGCGCGTACTGCACGTTGAGCAGGCCGCGCACGCCGACGCCGCGCGCGATCTTCAGCGTCGCGTCCCTGATGGCCGCGATGTCGGCCCGGCCGAGCGTGATCGGCGGCAGGGCGCACGCCGAGTCGCCCGAGTGGATGCCGGCCTCCTCGATGTGCTCCATGACGCCGCCCAGGTACAGCTCCTGCCCGTCGTACAGGCCGTCCACGTCGATCTCGATCGCGTCGTCGAGGAAGCGGTCGATCAGGACGGGGTTGTCTGCCGCTCCGGCCCTGGCGTCGAAGGCACGGGCGACGTAGGCGCGCAGCGTGGCCTCGTCGTAGACGATCTCCATGCCGCGCCCGCCGAGCACGTAGGAGGGCCGGACAAGGACCGGGTAGCCGATCTCGGCGGCCGCGGCCGCCGCCTCGTTGGCGGACAGCGCGACCTTGCCGAGCGGCGCCGTGAGCCCGGCCTCGGCGAGCACCTCGGCGAACGCGCCGCGGTCCTCGGCGGCGTGGATCGCGGCGGGCGAGGTACCGACGATCGGCGCGCCCGCCGCCTCGAGCGCGCGGGCGAGGCCGAGCGGCGTCTGCCCGCCGAGTTGCACGATCACGCCGGCGACCGGGCCTGACCGCCGCTCGGCGTGCACCACCTCAAGCACGTCCTCCAGGGTGAGCGGCTCGAAGTACAGCCGGGAGGAGGTGTCGTAGTCGGTGGAGACCGTCTCCGGGTTGCAGTTGACCATGACGGTCTCGTAGCCCGCCGCGCGCAGCGCGATCGAGGCGGGCACGCAGGAGTAGTCGAACTCGATGCCCTGGCCGATGCGGTTCGGGCCGCTGCCGAGGATGATGACCTTCGGCGTGTCGCCGCCAGGCACCTCGTCGCCCTCGTCGTAGGTGGAGTAGAGGTAAGGGGTGCGCGCCGCGAACTCGGCGGCGCAGGTGTCGACCGCGTGGTAGACGGGACGGACGCCGAGGGAGTGGCGCAGGGCGCGGATCTCCTCGGCCCCGCCGGCGCCGGCCGGCAGGACGCGCAAGTCGGCGATGGCGGCGTCGGAGAAGCCGGCGGCCTTCGCCTCCCGCAGCAGCGGCTCGTCGAGTTCGGGGGCCGCCGCGATCGTCCTCGCCAGCTCCCTGATGTTGTCAAGCTGCTCGACGAACCACGGGTCGACGCCGGTGGCGTCGGCCACCGCGTCGGGGGTGGCTCCGGCGCGCAGCGCCTGGAGCATGGTGTTCAGGCGGCCGTCGTGCGGGTTGCGGCAGCGGTCGAGCAGCTCGTCGGCGTGGGCGACGAGCCTCTCGGTGAACCGGAACGGTCCCGTCTGGCTCTCCAGGCTCCGCTGTGCCTTCTGCAGTGCCTCGGCGAAAGAGCGGCCAATCGCCATGGCCTCGCCGACCGACTTCATGTGGGTGGTGAGCGTGGGGTCGGCGCCTGGGAACTTCTCGAACGCGAACCTGGGGATCTTGACGACCACGTAGTCAAGCGCCGGCTCGAAGGACGCCGGCGTCTGGCCGGTGATGTCGTTGGGGATCTCGTCGAGCGTGTAGCCGATCGCGAGCCTGGTGGCGATCTTG
>DASXMH010000121.1:0-17315 GCA_036495785.1 Solirubrobacterales bacterium | reverse complement strand
CTCGGACTCGTAGCTCACCTTGGCGCCCTCGGTCAGGGACTTGAAGCCCTCACCCAGGATGGCGCTGTGATGAACGAAGACGTCCTTCGAGCCGTCATCGGGCGTGATGAACCCGTAGCCCTTGTCGTCGCTAAACCACTTTACGGTTCCAGTAGGCATGCATTGCCTCCACATCGTGTGCTGCAAACGCTGACGATGCTGACTGGCAACGACATGCGAGCGCTAGACACAAACTTACGGCCGGTAATCCGACCCTTTCAGGCGGCACCGTAGCAGGATCATCGTCGTTCGGACGTGAATTTTCGGTCTAATCGCACCGCCGGGGCTGCGTCCGCTACCCCATCTAGCGTTGAAGCGTGCGCTTCCTCGACCACATCGATCGGAGCGCGATCGGCACGTTGCTCGACCGCGACGAGTATTTCTGGCTAGATCTAGACGCCCCGAGCAATGCCGACCTCGACGCGCTCGACGACATCTTTCACTTCCATCCGCTGGCGCTGGAGGACCTGCGCAAGAAGGGACAACGGCCGAAGCTCGAGGACTACGGCGACTACATGTTCCTCGTCTATTACGGCGCCGTCGTGCCCGAAGACGGGGCGCCGCCGCCCCCGGGCGCGCCGCCGGAAGCCGGCCCGGCGACCGGCGAGCGGATCCACCTCGAAGAGGTCCACGCCTTCGTCAGCGGCGGCTACCTGGTCACCGTCCACGACGGCGAGTGCAAGGCGCTCGACGAAGTCCGCAAGCGGCTCGACGCACAGCCGCCGAGCTCCGAGCAGTTCGTCGTCTACCGCGTCCTCGACGCCCTCACCGACACCTTCTTCCCGCTGCTCGAGGACCTCGAAGACCGGCTCGAACGGCTCGACGAGGAGATCTTCAGCGAACCGTCGCCCTCCCACCTGCAGCCGTTGACCGCGCTGCGCCGCGACCTGGTCGAGCTGGGCCGGGTGGTGACCCCGCAGCGCGACATGCTCGCCCGCCACATCGACGACATCCTCGAAATCCCCGGTCTGCAGGCCGACTCGCGCAACTACTTCCGCGATGTCTACGACCACGCGATCCGCATCTCCGACCAGATCGACTCCTACCGCGACCTGCTGATCGGCAGCCGCGACGCCTACCTCTCGGTCACCTCCAACCGCCTCAACGAAATCACCAAGCAGCTGACCGTGGTGGCGACGATCTTCCTGCCACTCTCCTTCGTGGTCGGCTTCTTCGGCCAGAACTTCGGCTGGATGGTCCGCAACATCACCAGCGCCGCCGACTTCTGGCTGATCGGCGGCGGCAGCATGGTGGTCTCGCTGGTGATCCTTCTGCTCTGGCTCCGCCGTTCGTCGTATTCCTGATCGGTTGAGTGCGCAGATCTGATTGAGCGTGGAAAATAGTGGGTAATGCCCGGCATCGGCAACCGGTCACCACATCCGCTCCTTGCGCTGCTGGCGCCATTTCTCGGCCCCGTCGGCCTCCTGGCCCCGGCCGCCACGGGCGTCGCGTGCTGGTCGACGTGCGCTTCGCCGAAGGCGCCGCGGCGCGCACCGAAGCGCTGCGCGAAACCGGCGCCGGCATCGTCGACGTCAGCCGTCAGTACCAGACGGTCACCGTCGCGGCGCTGCCGACGCAGCTGCGCCAGGTCGCCGCGGTCTCCGGCGTCGAGAGCGCGCAGGAAGAGATCACCCCGTTCACCGCCGCCGCCTGCCCGCAGGGCTCGGTGGTGACCGAGGGCGACCGCCAGCTCGAAGCCGCCCGCGCCCGCAACGACTTCGGCGTCGATGGCTCCGGCGTCACCGTCGGCATCCTCTCCGACTCCTTCAACCAGTGGGAAACGGCGCCGACGAGCGAAGCGAGCGACGTCGCCACCGGCGACCTGCCCGGCCCCGGCAACCCGTGCGGCTTCGAACGGCCGGTCAAGGTGGTGACGCCGTTCATCCCCGGCGCCTACCCCGAACCGGAAGAGGAGCCGGAAAACCCGGCCGAAGAAGGCTCGGTCGACGAGGGGCGCGGAATGGCCCAGATCGTCCACGACATCGCGCCCGGCGCGAACCTCGACTTCGCCTCGGCCTTCAACGGCGAGCTCGCCTTCGCCAAAGCGATCCGCGACCTCCACGCCGAAGGCGCCCAGGTGATCGCCGACGACGTCGTCTACTTCGACGAGCCCTTCTACCAGGACGGCCCGATCGCGGCGGCGGTCAACGAAGTCGTCTCCCAGGGCGCCGGCTACTTCTCCTCGGCGGGGAACGACAACCTGAAGAACGCGGCGGGCGAAGACATCGCCTCGCTGGAAGCGCCCGCCTACCGCGAAACGGGATGCCCGCCGGCGCTGCCCGGCTACTACGAAAGCTGCATGAACTTCAACCCGGGGGCCGGCACCTGGGGCGTCGAGGTCGAGAAGGCGCGCCCCTCTACGTCGACCTGCAGTGGGCGCAGCCCTGGAACGGGGTGACCACCGACTTCGACATGTTCCTGCTGAACGAAGCCGGCACCAAAGTCGTCGGGCGGGCCTTCAACACGCCCAACACCGAACCGGGGCGCCAGGAGCCCTACGAGCTCGTCCCCCTGGGAAGTGGGCATCGAAGAAGGCAAAGAAGAAGAAGAAATCCAGGTGGTCGTCGCCCGCTGTGACATCGCCTGCGGTGAAGGTCGGGCGGGCGAGGAAATCGAACCCGGCGTTTTCCCCTACGCGGGGACCCACGGTGGCGACGACGGGACGCCGCGGCTCAAAGTCGCGATCCTCAACAACGGCGGCGGCGTGAACGAAACGGAGTACAGCCGGAAGACGTCGCAAGCCCGTGGTCGTGAAGTTCCGGGTCGAGAAGGCCAAGGGCCACGGCGGCCACGGACACCATCGGCGTCCCTGACTTCCTGAAATCGCTCAACTAGCCCGCGGGGCGGTCGATACAGACCGGATGACCGGTAGGTCCAGGCACGCACCGGCGGCCATCGTCCTGGCGCCGCTCCTCGCGGCGGTCTTCCTTGGCCTCGATGGGCCAAGGCCCGCGGACGCCGCCGTCAGCGCCCCGAGCGGTCCCCTGACGCCCGAACTGGCGAAGCTGGCGACCCCCGCCGTGCGCGCCGAGTCGCCCGCCGCACAGGCCGAGGCGATCGGCGTCCCGGCCGAAGGGCCCGGCAGCCTCATCCGCGAAGGGGACCGGGTGGTCGTCGAAGCGCACTTCGACGAGGGCGCCCTGGCCCGCCTGGAAGCGCTGCGGGCGGCCGGGGCGCAGGTCGCGCTCGCCAGCCGCCGCTACCAGACCGTCGCCCTATCGGTGGCGCCGGAGGACCTCGAAGGGCTTGCTGAAGTCCCGGGGCTGAGCGCCGTCGCGCCATCTCGTCGGCCGATGGTCTACGGGGCGGGCGAAACCGCGAGCACCGCCGCCGCCGGGTCGGGTGGGCTCTGCGAAGGAGGCTCGGTGATCAGCCAGGGCCTCGCCCAGCTGAACGTCCCCGCCGCCCGGGCCGCCTTCGGCGCGCGCGGGGCGGGGGAGACGATCGGCGTCCTCTCCGACACCTTCAACAAGGCGACCACGGCGATCGGCGGCGGCACGATCGCCAGCCACGCCCACCAAGACGAAGTGAGCAATGACCTGCCCGGTCCGGCGAGCGGCTGTGTCGGTCAGCAGGTGCCGGTCCGGGTGATCGCCGATGGGCCGACCGCGGAAGCGACCGACGAGGGCCGGGCGATGCTGCAGGTCGTCCACGACCTCGCCCCACACGCCGAACTCGCGTTCGCGACCGCCTACTCCACCGAACTCGAATTCGCCCACAACATCGAACGGCTCGCCGAACCGGTGGGCGCCGGCGGCGCCGGGGCGGACGTGATCGTCGACGACGTCGGCTATTTCGGCGAGCCGTTCTTCCAGGACGGGCCGATCGCCGACGCGATCCAGAAGGTGACCGAAGATGGCGTCGTCTACCTGACGGCGGCGGGCAACAACAACCTTGAAGACGAAGCCGGCAACGGAATCGCCTCCTGGGAACGCTCCGACTTCCACGACGCGGCCTGCCCTGGCGTGGTCGCCTCCCAGGTTGGCGAAGCCGCCTCGAACTGCATGAACTTCTCACCGTCGGCGACCGACCCGACCTTCGGCATCACGGTCGCGCCGAAGTCGACGCTGACCGTCGACCTGCAGTGGGCGGAACCCTGGTTCGGCGTCCACAGCGACCTCGACGCGTATCTGCTGAACGCGGCCGGCACCGAAATCATCGCCGTCGAAGCGATCAACAACGGCCAGACGGGCCCGGGGGCCGTCCCCGAGCCGGTCGAAATCCTCGGCTGGGAAAACCCCAACAACTCCAAAGCAGAAGTGCAGTTGGTGATCGACCGCTGCATCCACAACTGCAATCCGAATGCGTCCCTGACCGCCAAACCGCGTCTCAAGTTCGAGCTGCTGGAGGACGGCGACGGCGTCTCGGCGACCGAGTACCCCTCCTCCAACGCGGGGGCCGGGATCACGGTCGGGCCGACGATCTACGGGCACTCGGGCTCCGCGGCCGCGATCACGCTCGCCGCGGTCGAATTCGGAGAATCCGCGAGCCATCCGTTCGAACCCGAGTTCTATTCCTCGCGCGGCCCGGTGACCCACTACTTAGGCCCGGTGAGCGGCACCACGCCCGCCGCGGAATTGGCCGCGCCGGAAGAGCTCGAAAAGCCGAACCTCACCGCCACCGACTGCGCCTCGACCACGTTCTTCGCCAGCCACGGGCCGGACGGCTGGCACTTCTGCGGGACCTCGGAGGCGGCTCCCCACGCCGCCGCGGTCGCCGCCCTGATGATGCAGACCGAACCGCTCGCCACCCCCGCCGAGATCCTCGCGAAGATGGAAAGCTCGGCGACGCCCTTCATCGGGGTCAGCGCCCGGACGGCGGTCGGTGCGGGGTTGTTGAACGCCGACGCCGCTCTCGAAGCGCTCGGCGGTTCGCCGGTCGTCGATCCCTCGACCGAACCCGAAGAAGTAGTGCCGACGGAAGAATCGCCGAGCGAAGAACCGACCCCCGTGACGGAACCGCCGGTCGTTCCGCAGCCGCAGCCCGCCAACGAGTCGGCGCCGGCGGGGACCATCACCAAGCCGGCCGACACCGTGGCGCCGCGGGCAAGGATCGTCGGCCACCCCGCGGTGCTCATCCGGACCGCCGCGGGCAGCATCGTCGCCCGGTTCCGGCTGCGGGCGAGCGAGCCGGACGTCACCTTCTTCTGCCAGTTCGATTCGGCGGCCCCGCGGGCCTGCCCGCAGAGCTTCCGGCATCGCTTCGGGGTCGGCCGGCACGTGCTCGAGGTGCGTGCCGAGGACGCCGCCGGGAACCTCGCCGCGACGCCGGCGGTCTTCCGCTTTCGGGTGGAGTCGATACCGTCACGGTGATGCTTGGTAGGTCCAGGCGCGCACCGTCATCCCTTGCCATCGCACCGCTCGCCGCGGTCCTGCTTACCCTCGGCCTGCTCACGGCGGGCGCGGCGGGCGCCGACGCTCCGGCCCTGACCAGCTCCTCGGCGCTCTCCCCGCAGCTCGAGCAGCTGGCGACCCCAGCGGTGCGCGACAAGCCGCTCGTCGCCCAGGCCGAAGCGCTCGGCCTGCCCGGCGAAGGGGCCGGGACGCTGGTCCGCGAAGGCGGCCGGGTGATCGTCGAAGCGCGCTTCGAAGCGGGGGCGGCCGCCGCCGCCGAAGCGGTCAAGGCGGCCGAGGCCAAGGTGCTGAACGTGAGCCGTCGCTACCAGACGCTGGTCCTCTCGGTCCCGCCCGCCGACCTGCGTGCGCTCGCCACGCTCCCCGGGGTCAGCTCGGTCACCCCGTCGCGGGCGCCGGAAGTCGCCGCGCTCGGCGGCGGAAGTCCCGCCGCGATCCCCTCCAACGGCCTCTGCGAAGGCGGCTCGGTCATCACTCAGGGCCTCACCCAACTGAACGTTGCCGCCGCCCGCGCTGCCTTCGGGGCCCGCGGGGCGGGGGAGACGATCGGCGTCATCTCCGACTCCTTCAACTCGGCGACGGTCAACGAAACGGGGCAGCCGGTCGCCACCAAGGCCCACGACGACGAAGTCACCAACGACCTCCCCGGCCGGGCGAGCACCTGCAGCGGCCAGCAGGCCCCGGTGAACGTGATCGCCGAAGACCCGCCCGGCCAGCCTGCCTCGGCCTACACCGACGAGGGCCGGGCGATGCTGCAGGTCGTCCACGACCTGGCGCCGCACGCGCGGCTCGCCTTCGCCACCGGCATCCCCTCCGAAATCTCCTTCGCCCAGAACATCGAAAGGCTGGCGGCGCCGGTCGGCGCCGGCGGCGCCGGGGCGAACGTGATCGTCGACGACCTCGCCTACGAAGGCGAACCGTTCTTCCAGGACGGCCCGGTCGCCGACGCGATCCGCCGGGTCAGCGAAAAAGGCGTCCTCTACTTCGCCGCGGCCGGCAACGACAACCTCTTCGACGCGGAAGGCAACGAAATCTCCTCCTGGGAAGCGCCGGCATTCCGTGGCACGAGCACCTGCAGCCCCGCGGTCGAAGCCCTCCTGACCACGGAACTGGCCAAAGAAGGCCTCGGCCCTTACGAACCGGACTGTATGGACTTCGACCCGACCGCCGGGGTCGAAACCGAATTCGGGATCACGGTCGAACCGGGCAGCCCGCTGACGATCGACCTGCAGTGGGCCGAACCCTGGTTCGGGGTGAAAACCGACCTCATCGCGTTGCTGGTCGCCGGGTCGGGCGGCGGTGAAGAAGTGCTCACCGGCGGCGGCTCCAACGAACTCCCGCCGACGCCCTTCATCCCGCTCTCCTGGAAGAACGAAACCGCGACGCCGCAGACGGTCCGCCTGGTGATCGCCCGCTGCTCCGGCGCCACCTGCAACCCCGCCGCGAGCCCGAGCGCCAACCCGCGGATCAAGCTCGCGATCCTCGAGAACGGCTTCGGCGTCTCGGCGACCCAGTTCCCGAAATCTGCCGGCGGCGACGTGGTCGGTCCGGTGATCTACGGCCACCGCGGCTCGGCCTTCGTGACGACGATCGGCGCGGTCAACTTCCAGGAATCGAGCACGGCGCCGAAGGCGCCGGAGCCCTACTCGTCCCGTGGCCCGGTGAAGCATTACTTCGCTCCGGTCGCGGGCACCAAACCGGCGGCGCCGCTGGGCTCTCCGGAACTGCTGCAGAAGCCGAACATCACCGCCACCGATTGCGCTTCGACGACCTTCTTCGCCATCTTCGCCGCCGATGGCTGGCACTTCTGCGGCACCTCGGAGGCGGCCGAGCACGCCGCCACGATCGCCGCCCTGATGCAGCAGACCTCGCCCCTCGCGACCCGCGCGAGCATCGTCTCGAAACTGGAAACGACGGCGACCAAATTCTCCGTCGTCACCTCGCCCGACGCGGTCGGCGCCGGGATGGTCAACGCGCTGGCGGCGATGAAAGCGCTCGGCGGCTCGCCGGTCGAAGACCCACCAAGCTACGTCGTCCCCTCGCTCGAAGAAGAAGAAAAGGCGCCCGCGCCGACGGTGAAGATCACCACCGGGCCGAAGCCGCTCGGCAACGAAAACCGCCCGACCTTCGCCTTCACTTCGACCCGGCCGGTCTCCTTCACCTGTCAGCTCGACGGCGGCACGCCGCAGCCCTGCGCCTCGCCCTACCTGGTGCCGAGCCCGCTCGTCGATGGCGCCCACGGTTTCGTCGTCACCGGCACCGACGCCCAGGGACGCAGCGGCTCGAGCGGCCTCTACAGCTTCACCGTCGACACCAAGGCGCCGCGGACGAAGATCGTCGGCCATCCGAAGAAGGTGGTGAAGGCCGGCAGGCGCGGCGCCGTCGTCCGCTTCCGCCTGCAGTCGAACGAGTCACCGGTGACCTTCTACTGCCAGGTCGACAAGGAACCGCTGCGGATCTGCGGCAAGTCCTACCGCCACCGGTTCCAGAACGGCAGGCACGTCTTCCGGGTCCGCGCCAAAGACCAGGCCGGCAACCTCGCCCCGAAGCCGACCGTTTACCACTTCCGGGTCAAGGAGCCTCGTCCGGCGCGTCATCGTCGGTCGCCCCGGAGCGCTTGATGATCCAGTTGGCGACCAGGATCAGGGCGACGGCGGCGAGCAGCGCGCCGATCACCGCCGGGTCGGTGGCGCTGATCCCTTCCAGCCGCGTGCCCAGGTAGACGGCGAGCGCGGTGATCGGCAGGAAGCCGACCGCGGTCGTCCAGCAGTAGCGGTGGAAGGGGACGCGGGCGGCGCCGGCGGCGTAGGAGATCAGGCTGAAGGGGACGATCGGCAGCAGGCGCAGGGCGATCAGCAGGGTGATGCCGCCGCGCTCGACCATCCGTTCGTAGTGAGAGAAACGCTCCTCACCGAACCAGCGGGCGAGCAGCGGCCGCGCGACCCCGGCACCGAACCAGTAACAGATGAGGGCGGAGAGCATCCAGCCGACCACGACGATCCCGAGGCCGCCGAAGAAGCCGTAGGCGAAGCCTGCGGCGGCGTTCACGATCTCGGCCGGGTAGGGGACGATCGAGTGGATGATGCTGAGGCCGACGATGATCAGCGGCCCGCCGGCGCCGAGCGACTTGATCTGGCTGCGGACTTCGCTGGTTTCGCCGTGGACGGCGGCGACCGCGGCGTGGCGCAGGGCCGGGATGCCGGCGACCAGCCCGGCCAGCAGGAGGACCCCGGCCAGGGTCAGCCCGATCTCCAGCCAGGGGACCCCCGAACGCTCACGGGGCGGCTCGGGCGCCGCCGCGGGCACGGTAGCGGGCGCCTCCGGCAGCTCTTGCGTCTCGTCCGCCACAAAGGCCAATGTGGCACACGGGCAGGCGCGGCAGGTGAAGGGGCCGCTAGGAGCCGCGCAGGCGCTCGGCGAGGCCCGAGTGGCGGCCGCTGCCCTCACCGCGGCCGACGGCGGCGGCCAGCGCCGCCGAGTCGCCGACCAGGACGCAGTCGCGCCGCGCCCGCGTGATCGCCGTGTAGAGCAGCGGCCGGGTCAGCATCCGGGTGTGGGAGCGGTGGCAGACGGCGACCACCACCGGCACCTCGCAGCCCTGCGCCTTGTGGACCGAGATCGCGTAGGCGAGCTTCAGCGTCGCCGTCTCCGAGTAGGGCATCACCAGGGTGCCGCTCTCGTCGGTGTCGACGACGATCGATTCCTCGTCGGGGTCGTCGGAGCGCAGGAAGACGATCGAGCCGTTCATCAGCCCGAGCTCGTGCGAGTTGCGCGTCTGGATCAGTCGGTCGCCGATCCGGAAGCGCTCGCCGAGCGCCTTCCTCCCGTCCGGGTTGAGGCGCGCCTGCAGCCGCTCGTTCAGCGCGTCGATCCCGACCGGCCCCCGGTACATCGGCGCCAGCGTCTGCACCTCGCGGATCGGGTCGACGCCGAAGCTCTCCGCCGCCCGCTCGGCGACCACCTCGACCACCGTCTCCAGCGCCCGCTCCGGGCCCGGCCGCTCGATGAAGAAGAAGTCGCGTTCCTGGTCGGGGCCGGGCTCGAGGTGCGGGGGGCGCCCCTGGTTGATCTCGTGGGCGGCGGTGGTGATCATCGAGCGCGCTGCCTGGCGGAAGATCTGGGTCAGCCGCACGACCGGCGCCGCGCCCGAGGAGATCAGGTCCTCGAAGGGTTTGCCCGCCCCGATCGGCGGCAGCTGGTCGGCGTCGCCGACGAAGACGATGTGGGTCGTCTCGGCGAGCCCTTCGAGCAGCACCTCGGCGAGCCGCAGGTTCAGCATCGAGGACTCGTCGACGATCACCAACTCGACCGGCAGCGGCCGCCCCGGGCCATAGCCGGGGTCGCCGCCGGGGATCCATTCGAGCATCCGGTGGATCGTCTGCGCCTCGTGCCCGGTCGTCTCCTGCAGGCGGCGGGCGGCTCGGCCGGTCGGTGCGCAGAGGGCGATCTTTGCCCCCGCGTCTTCGGCCGCGGCGACGATCTCCTTGGTGCAGCGGGTCTTGCCGACGCCGGGGCCGCCGGTCAGCACCGAGACGCGCGAGGCGAAGGCGCCGTGCACCGCCGCCCACTGCTCGTCGGTCAGCTCTTCGGCGGGGTCGCTCTCGCCCGGGTCGTGCTCGAGATGGGCCGGCGCGGCGAGCCGGCGCGCCAGCGTCGCCGCCACCGCACGCTCGCTCTCCAGGGTCAGCTCGCGGTAGACCCTTCCTTCGTCGTTGACGAGCCCGCGCGCGTTCTCCAGCACCGCCGGGTCGGGGACGAGGCCGATCAGCTTCGCCGTCTGCGTCGCCAGCTCGTCCATCGGCAGGAAGCTGTTGCCGGCCTGCTCGGCCTCCCGCAGCGCGTAGACGGCGGCCGCCTGGGCGCGTTTGTCGGACTCCGGCGGCACGTCGGCGGCCAGCGCGATCTTGTCGGCGCGGGCGAAGCCCACCCCCTCGACCTCGGTCAGCCGGTAGGGGTCCTCGTGGAGGATCGCGGTGGCGCGCTCGCCGTAGCGGGCGTGGATCGGCGCCGCCAGGTGGGCCAGCCCGTGCGGCGCCAGCTGGACGTGGAGCTCGCGGACGGCGCGGCTCTCGTGCCAGGAGGCGGTCGCCGCCGCGGCCTGGTCGATGCTGACTCCGCGAAGCGCCGCGAAGGTCCGCTGCGGGTCGGCGGCGATCACCTGCAGGACCTCCTCGCCGTGCAGGTCGCAGAGCGCTTCGGCGCGCTTCTGGCCGATGTGGCGGAGGCTCGTGAGGTAGGCGACCTGCCCCTCGCGATCGGCCGGGTCCAGCGGCAGCGCGCCCTGGGCGCGGAGCTGGCGGCCGTAGCGCGAGTGGGTCTGCCACTCGCCGCTCACTTCGGCACGGTCGCCGGGACCGAGGTGCGCGACCGGCCCGACCAGGGCGAAGCCGTCGCCGCCGCCGGTCTCCTGCACCTCGAGCACCGCGTAGCCGTCGTCCTCGGCGCGGAAGATCACCCCGAGGACCTCGACCGTGCCGGTATAGGAGGCGGCGTCGGCATCGAACAGGGTGGCGGTGCGCATCACCGTCCCAACGCTAGCCGGCGGCGAGGCGGGACGGGTCGGTGTACCGTCGGTCGGTGGCAAGTTGGGAAGAAATAGGCATCGGGCGGGGTAGAATCGCCGTATGTCGTCACGACCCATGACGCTGCTGGAGCCTGGGCACGAGGCTGAGTGGGCGAAGATCAACGAAGAGGAGCAACGCGAGGAAGCCGAATTCGCGGCCACCCTGTCGATGGACGAGCGTGTCACGCTTGGCCAAGAGCTCTCACGACAGGCCGTTTCGCTCCTTGTCTCGTCGGTCGAGGCCGGCCATGTTCCCAGGCGAGCTCTCTGGTCCTGATCTCGACGGAGTCGTCTCCGATGCCAACGCTGTCGGACTTCGCTATGTGGTGATCGACGGCTTCAGCGTCATCGCCCACGGCTATCTCCGCGCAACCAGGGACTCGGATCTTCTTGTCCCGGACGGCCCTGAGGCAGATGCCGAGATCCTCCGATTTCTAGAACGGATCGAGGCGAGCCGACTGCATGACGGCAAGCGGCTCGCGTCCGCCGATATCGTCGGCGCACCTCATCTGAGGGTCCGGAGCCGGCACGGCATCGTCGACATCTTGCGTGGCGGCCTACCACCCCTGGATTACGACACCGTCGCGGCCGACGCGATCGAGTTGAACAGGGGTGGGGAGCCCGTTCCGTTCGCCTCTCTGCGCAGCCTCGTTGCCTTCAAGCGGCTGGCCGGACGTGGGCAGGATCGCGTCGACCTCGAAAACCTGGAACGCATCAACGGCGAGTTGCCCGTCGATCGATTCCCGGCCTCGATACCTGACTGGACGCTGGCCGGCGGCGAGCGGGACGGGTCGGTGTACCGTCGGTCGGTGGCAAGTTGGGGAGAAATCGAGCGCCTTGCGCCGGACCTTGCGCGCCAGGCGCGCGGTTTGCTCGACGCCCACGTCCACAAGACGCTCGCGACGGTGCGCGCCGACGGCTCGCCGCGGATCAGCGGCATCGAGGCAAAGTTCATCGACGACGACCTCTGGTTCGGCTCGATGCCGGGGTCGCGCAAGGGCGCCGACCTCGCGCACGATCCGCGCTTCGCCCTGCACAGCGGCTCGATCGACCCGCCCGGTTGGGAAGGCGACGCGAAGCTTGCGGGCCTCGCCGAGGAGGTCGCCGACCGCGACCGCAAGGCGGAGGTCTTCAAGGCGATGGGGGCGGAGGAGGTGCCGGACGACTCCTCGCTCTACCGCGCCGACGTGCGTGAGGTCGCCGTCACGCGGCTGACCGAGGCGAAGGACGAACTGGCGATCGACTTCTGGACCGAGGCGGGCGGGCTGCGCTCGCTGACCCGGAAATGAGCGGCGCGGGGGAGGGGGCGGCGGCCACGGGCGCCGAGGACCTGCCCTGGATCGACGAGCACGCAAGCGAGCTCGGCGCGACTCCCGGCGTCGTCTGGCCTGCCTTGCTGCGGACGATCGAGAAGATGACCGACGGCGCCGCCGCCCCCCGCTACGCGCGGGCGGTGGGCTGCGCCGACACCGAGGCGGGCGGGCCGCGGCCGCTCGAGGTCGGCTCGACCGTCCCCGGCTTCCACGTCGCCGCGCTGAGCCCCGAGCGCCTGCTCGTGCTGCGCGGCTCCCACCACTTCTCCGACTACGCGCTGAGCTTCCGCCTCGAACCGCTGGGCGGGGCGCGGACGCGCCTCGTCGCCGAGACGCGGGCCGAGTTCCCTGGCCCGAAGGGCCGCGCCTACCGCGCCCTGGTGATCGGCACCCGCCTGCACGTCCTCGCCACCCGCCGGGTGCTGCACGGCGTCGCCCGCCGGGTCGGGCGCGCCCGCGAGGCCGGTGCCCCCGGTGCCCATCCCTCCGGCGACTCGGGAGCCCATCCCTCCGACGGGTCCGCCTGATGCCTCCCGCCGTCCAACGTCAGCCGGCGGGCCTCTGCGACTCCTGCCGCCATCAGCGGCTGGTGCCGAACACGCGCGGCTCGGTCTTCTCGCTCTGCGAGCGCTCCCGCACCGAGCCGGAGTTCCCCCGCTACCCGCGCCTCCCGGTCCTCGAATGCCCCGGCTTCGAGCCGGGCGCGGTCGAGGACCGGGGCGCGGACGACGCCGCCCAGTAGGGACCTAGGACGGCAGTTTGGGGTCGGGGCCGCCGATCTGGCTCGGCTCGGGCGGCGAGTAGACCCGGCCGGGGACCCCGCCGAGGACCAGCAGGCGCATCCCCTCCGGGCCGACCCAGACCTTGCGTTTGGCCGCCGGGCCGACCCGCGCCATGTGGTCGTCGTCGAGCGGCATCCGCTCGCCATCGACCTCCAGCTCGCCGCTGCCCCGCAGCGCCAGGTAGACCTCCTCCTGGTCGTCGTGGGTGTGGTCGTGGCTCGGGTAGCCGTCGAAGGAGGGGGGCATGTCGATCACCTGCATGCCGAAGGACTCCACCCCCAACTCCGCCCGCGCCCGTTTGAAGGTTCCGAACAGGGCCGCATCCATCTCGTCGATCCGTTTCACCGCGTATTCGGTCATCGCGTCTCCCTCTGCATATGTACGAACGTTCGTGCTTTTCTATCCTGTAGGAGTGGCGGACGCAACCCCGACCAAAGAGGCAAGCCCGACCAAGGGAGAGCGGACCCGCGCCGTGATCCTCGAGCGCGCCGTCGACCTCGCCTCGGTCGAGGGCCTCGAGGGGCTGACGATCGGGCGCCTGGCGAGCGAGCTGGGGATGAGCAAGAGCGGCCTCTTCGCCCACTTCGGCTCCAAGCAGGACCTGCAGCTGGCGACGGTCGCCGCGGCCGGCGCCCGCTTCCGCGCGATGGTGATCGAGCCGGCGAGCGGCGCCGGCGACGGCGCGCCCCGACTGCGGGCGATGGCCGACCACTACCTCGACTACCTCGACAGCTTCCCCGGCGGCTGCTTCTGGGGTGCCACCGCGAGCGAGTTCGACGACCGGCCCGGCCCGGTCCGCGACGCGATCGCCGCCTCGATGGACGCCTGGATGGCCGAGCTCGTGCGCCAGTCGAAGGCGGCCGGGATCGCCGACCCCGACCGCTACGCCTTCGAGCTCTACGCCGTCGTCATGGCCGCCAACGCCCGCTACCGCCTCAGCGGCGACCGCGCCGCCTTCGACCTCGCCCGCGCCGCCCTGACCCGCCTCGAGGCCGAACTCCCCGCCTGAGCGGCCCCGGGCCGCCGGCAAAACCGGTTGGCTAGTGTCCTTGGCAATCACTTCGAACTACTCCGGGGAGGTCGTTGGATGGACGTCGCGATCGGACTTCCGAACGCAGTGCCGGGAACCACCGGCGAGCAGCTGGTCGAGTGGGCGCGACGGGCCGAGAAGCGGGGCTTCTCCAGCCTTGGCACGATCGACCGCGTCACCTACCCGAACTACGAACCGCTGATCGCGCTGAGCGCCGCGGCCGCGGTCACCGAGCGGATCGGCCTCGTCACCGCGGTGCTGCTGGCGCCCCTGCGGCTCAACGGCGCGCTGCTCGCGAAGCAGACGCTGAGCCTCAACGCGCTCTCCGGCGGGCGGTTGACGCTGGGGGTCGGGATCGGCGGTCGCGACGACGACTTCGCCGCGATCGGCGCCGACATGGGCAGTCGCGGCGAAGACATCGACCAGATCCTCGCCCGCCTCACCGAGGCCTGGGCGGACGACACGATCGGCCCGCACACCACGCCGCCGCGCCTGGTCGTCGGCGGCGCGGTCCAGGCTTCCTACGAGCGCGCCACCAAATACGGCAGCGCGGGCTGGATCGCCGGCGGGATGCCGCCCGACCAGTTCGCCGAGGCGCTCGGCAAGGTCAAGGAGGCCTGGGCGGCGGCGGGCCGCGAGGGCGAGCCGGTCGGCATGGCCCTCGCCTACTTCGCGCTCGGTGACGATCCGGAGGGGGACGCCAACCGCTACCTCACCCACTACTACGGCTTCCTCGGCGAGGAGACGGCGGGCTACATCGCCGGCTCGGCCGCCAAGGACGCGGAGACCGTGAAGGGCTACCTGGCGGCCTTCGAGGGGGCGGGCTGCGACGAGCTGATCCTCTTCCCATCATCGAACGATCCCGACCAGGTCGACCATCTCGCCGACGCGGCGGGTCTCTGACGCGAGCAGTGGCCGAGGAGCTCGAGGTCCGGCTCTTCCCGGGCCCGCAGGAGTTGGAGGAGTGGCTGGAGGCAAACGGCGGGTCCTCGCCGGGCCTCTGGTTGAAGATCGCCAAGAAGGACGCGCCGGAGCCGAGCGTCACCTACGCCGAGGCGCTCGAGCTGGCCCTCTGCTTCGGCTGGATCGACAGCCAGAAGCGCGGCCACGACGAGACCCACTTCCTGCAGCGCTTCACGCCGCGCCGGCCGCGCGGCCGCTGGTCGAAGATCAACCGCGAAAAGGCCGAAGCCCTGGAGGCCGCCGGTGCCCTCCGGCCCGCCGGCGCCGCCGAGGTGGCGGCGGCGAAAGCCGACGGCCGCTGGGAGGCCGCCTACGCCGGCCAGCGCACCTCCAAGGTGCCCGACGACCTCCAGCATGCGCTCGACGCCAACCCCGCCGCGGCCGCCTTCTTCGCCGACCTCGGCAGCGCCAACCGCTACGCGATCACCTACCGCCTCGCCGAGGCGAAGAAACCCGAGACCCGCACCCGCCGCCTCCACAAATTCGTCGCCATGCTCGAGCGCGGCGAAAAGATCCACGAATAGCGCCGGCGACGCCGGTCGCGCGAGGACGCCCGCCGAGCGCCCACCTCGACCTGCGGTCGGGGTCCCCGCGGGTCAGCCGATCGAGACCTCGTAGGCCTCCTCGGCGTCGAGGAACGGGGCGAGGGTCACGTAGACGAGGGTCGGTATCAACGCCGGCGAAGGTGGCCGGGATGCCCGACCCCGACCGTCATGCCTTCTACTAGCTCTACGCCGTCGTTATGGCCGCCGATTTCCCGGCACCGCCTCAGCGGCGACCGCCGCACCTTTGACTTGGCCGCGCCGTCCTGGCCGCCTCGAGGCCGAACTGCCTGCCTGACCACGTTTGGTCAGCCATCCGGATCCGGCAGATTGGCCAGGTCGGCTTGGTCCTGCGGTCGCCCCCCGGCCTCCTTCATCGCTCGAAGCCGCGCGAGCGAGCACACCCGGACCGGGACGCCGAGGAGATCGCTATGGACTGCATCCTCGGCGAGCTGGGAGTAGCTTGGAACGCCTCGAGCCCGCTGGACCACGTCCAAGCCTCCGAACGTGGTGTCGGCGGTCACGTTGCCACCGCGTCTGATCGCGCTGGCGTCGGTCGACGGTTTGAATGGCCTGTCTCCCATGGTCGGGAGAGTGGATTTGAGGTCTCGCAGCGCGACGGTGAGACGGTCGAGATTTACGGGATCCGGATTGGGGACGACATCGAGATCCTCGGTGCCGCGCACATAGCCGTGGGCGCCCACCGCGACGCCACCGATCACGACGAATTCGACACCGTGGTCGTTCAGCGCGCCGAGCAACGAGCGAAGATCGAAATCACTCACCGCGTCGTGCCGCGCCCTTGATGGCGCTCATCTGCTTGCAGAGCGAGTGGACACGCGCGAGCCGCTCACTCATCGGACCCGCGAGGCTCGCCTTCTGGCGCGCCTCGCGGGCCCGTACCAAGTCTCCGATGTCACCTGTCATGCCCTTCTCTCTCATGGCGTCGAGTGTAGTGGCGAGACAACCCGCTCAGCCGATCGAGACCTCGTAGGCCTCCTCGGCATCGAGGAACGGGGCGAGGGTCACGTAGACGAGGGTCGGTACCAACGCCGGCAATGTCTCGGGGCCTTTTTTGTTGACGTTGTCGTAGAGCAGTGAGTAGAGCGCGCCGCCGACGGCCTCGGCGGCGATCGGCGGGGTGTCGGGTTTGAGCTCGTAGCCGGGGGCGAGCAGGCCCTCCATCCCTTCGGTCACCACCTCGCGCTGGTCGAGCGCCCGTTTCCCGGCCGCGTACATCTCGACACCGCCCATCCGCGCGTACTCCGGCTCTTCGGCGCCCCAGCGGAACATCGCTTCGATCGTGTCGTGGACCGCGTGCTGCCAGTCTGCGGCACGCCGGAAAGCGGGGAGCGCCGCAGCCAGCATGTAGGCGGAGCCACTGTCGAGAGCGGCGACGATCGCGTCTTCCTTATTGTCGAAGTGTTCGTAAAAGGTGCGTTGCGAGGTGCCCGCCCGTTCGACCACCTCGGCGACGGTGGTGTCGGGATAGCCCTTGTCGGCGACCACCGCCGCCAGCGCCCGCAGGATCCGCTCCGGCGGATTGGCGCGCGCCTGGCGCTCCGCGAACGGCAGCGCTTTGACGTTCCGCCGCCGCGTCGCCCGCAGCGGGCCTGGGGGGACCGGGTAACAGAACAGCCAGTCCCACAATTGGGGGACCAGGTCGACGAGCTCCTTCTCCTGTCCCCGATAGAGGCGCTTGTGGATCACCTTCTGGATGCCGCCGACG
>DASXMH010000120.1:0-33772 GCA_036495785.1 Solirubrobacterales bacterium | reverse complement strand
GGGCGACGCGGCGCGCCATCAGTGCCTCACGGTGGCTCAGGACGAAGCCCTCGGCCCCTGGCGCCGGCGTTCCGGCGGCGACCGAGAGGCCGCGGGCCCGGCGCGGGGAAGGCGTAGGCGCGACAGCTCGGGCGCGCTCCGGCGCCCAGCCCAGCAGGCGAGGTGCCTGCCCTCGGCGACGGTCAGCGGCGCCCCCGCCCCGAGCGACTTGGCGACCGCGGCCGCCGCCTGCTCCATCTCCGCGAACAGGCCGCCGGCGTCCCCGGGCCGCTCGCCGGCCTCCTCGCTCCAGATGACGAAGCCGACGTGGATGCGGTCGAGCTCGTAGCCGAGCCGCAGGCTGACCGCGGCGGCGTCGACCGCGGCGCCGCCGCCGAGCAACGCCCGCACCTCGGCCGCTCGGACGGCGGCCGCCCCGCGCACCCACTGCGCGTGCTCGCCCATGTAGATGTCGGTCAGCCGCCGCTCGATCGCCTCGACCCAGGCGAAGATCCAGGCGTTGAAGAAGGCCCCGGCCTCGGCCAGGTGGTCGGCATCGTCGGTCGCCGCGCGCAGCCGCTCCAGGATGATCCCGCCGAAGGCGCCCTGGGCGGTGCGGTAAGCGCGCTGCATCAGGCTCAGATCGAGACCGCGGACGACGTACTCCTTCGCGTAGCCGATCGCCTCCGGCGGCGGGAGGACCGACCCGGGGTCGTCGCCTTCGCGCATCATCGTCACGATCACCCCGAGGTTGGAGCGGGCGGCCTGCAGCGTCCACGGCCGCATGTCCTCCTCGAGCTCGGAGAGGTGCTCGTGGACGGTGTCGGCGAGCGTCGCCGCGATCTCGTCGAGCTCCCGGCCGAGCGTCTCGACGAGCCCTTCGATCTCGCCGCGGCTCGCGGCGGGCGGCGCAAGCCTCCCAGCCCCCGGTCCCATCCCACGAATCTAGATCCTTTGTGCTCCGGACACAAACAGCCCGGTTCCGCTGGGTTGCCGAAGACGACGACAAGGTGGCAGCTGATGCCTACTGTCGTCCAAGGCTGCTGGGGGGCGGCCGCGGCGGAGCTGCTCGCTTGATTGGTGGCAGGGCGAGCAGCTCCCGCCTGTATTGGGGATTCGACAAACCGCAGCTCCGGGGCCAAGGGCCCGGATCTACTTCACGGCGTTCGGAACGTGGTGAGGCACGTCACCTAGGTTGAGCCGTGCGGGGGTGTTTAAGTCAATGCTCCTCGCGTTCTTCGTCGTCGGTGCTCTCTCCGCGGTCTCCGGCGCCGCCGGATCGACACCCGGCGAATTCCAGAACGCTCGATGCATTCGACAAGGACTTGCCCCGATCTCCGTCGACGTTCGCGTCTCGGTCAGGGACCTTCCGGATTCCAGCACGCCGTATCTTCACATCGGCTGGAGTGGGCCCCCCATCCCCGCCGCCTGCCGATTGGACCGTTCGGTGGCGGCCGATGAGGGGGAAAGTCTCGGCTACATACGGAGCGTGTGGGGGAGGCTGCGGTACCAGGTCCTCACCCCGGGAGGTGTCGTCTTGGCCCAGCGGGTGAGGTCGACCCCGGCGCACTATTCGAGGTGCCCCAAGAAGCCTCGGATGAAGGCCGGGCGCCTCCGCTGGCGGTAGATCCCGCGCCCGACCCGCGCCCGACCCGCGTGCGCGAGGGTAAGTGGCGATGCGATCGCGGCCACCTTCGCCGGCGCCGCCCGGACCGCGGAGTTTGACCCGCCGTCGTCTACCTGATCCGAGGGTGACTACAGAACGTCTCGGGACAAGCCGAGGTCACCAGATGCAGGGAGAAGTCGATGGAGCTACTAGGCGGATTCGAACCGCCGACCTCCTGGGTGCGATCCAGGCGGCGTTGGGATGAGCAACCCGCCAGAACCGCATGGCAGAGCGGGGTGACGGTCTATGGAGACGCCGAGCCAGAGCCCGATGTACGCGGATCTACACCCCGATATGCGGGGATTCGGGCACACATTGCAAGTAGTGCCCAATCCGGGCCAGGTGCGGTTCAACCTACTTGCCGAGAAAACTGATTTTCACTGTGGCCTTGGGGGAGAAGGGCACCGGAGGCTCACCCGCATCCCGTGGCGACATCCAGGGCATGGCACACCGAGTGCAGCTTCTCCGCGCTGAGGATCGTGATGCGGTCACCGAGGAAGCCCTTGGCCACCGTGTCCACATGGTCGAGGTTGAGGACGCACTCGCGCGGCATCCCGTCCTCCGGTCCGAGCCGCACCTCGGTCGGCAGATCGCGGATCGTGGTGGTCGCCAGGACGACGAGGATCTCGTTTAGGGCGCCGATCGCCGCGTCGCGGGTCATCACCACGGCCGGACGACGTCCCCACTCGGGATGCTCGGCCCAGAAGACCTCTCCGCGCCTCACCAGGGGTCGTGGCCGGCCGCGCGCTCGGACTCCGCGAGGCGCCGCATCGAGTCGCCGAACGCGACCTCATGCACCCTCGACAGGCTGCCCCACTCGTCCTCGTTCGCGTCGAGCAGGCGCAGCGCTTCGTTCGCCTCCGCCTCCGAGAGGGTCATCACCCGCTCGAGCAGCTTCTCCTTCGCGGTCATGGGTCGCATTCTACCGTCGGTCCGCGGCCGCGTGGGCAGGTTCGTGACCTTGATCGGCGCCGCCCCGGTCGGAGACGCCGAGCCGCGAGAGAATGATCACCGACGTTACTTAAGGAAGTTTGCGCAATATTTCTAGACGTGTCTCCCGGGCCGGGCGACCAGGCTAGCTTCGGCCACGAAGCACGCTGCGGCGTGGACGGGGTGAGGTTGATCGCTCCCCTTCACTGATCACGCCAAGCGTGACCAAGCCACCGTGAGGAGGAGTGATGAGCACGAGCATCGAAGCGACCCTCGAGCTTCCTGACACCGGGTCGATGGTCCACAACGCGTTGGAGACCGAGCGGCGCAGGCTGCATGCCTGGGCCGCGGGCCTGGTCAAGGAGGTCGAGGGGCGCCGGGACGAGGCGCTTCGTCGTCTCGACCTGAGCGAGTCGGCCCTGGCCAGAGACACCGAGGCCGTCGCGAAAGCGGCACTGACCAGGTCGAGGCGTCCCGCCGGCCAACGCGGCCCTTCGGTCGCCGTGCTGGCCGAACGCAGGCGCGAGGCGATCTTCCGATTCCTGGTCGAGCAGGGAAGAGCGCTGGCCTTCTCCGAGATCCGCGCCGCCGTGCGGTTCACAGAGTTCTCGACCCGGAGCGCCTTGAAGCGCCTGATCGCGGAAGGCAAGGTCGTCCAGACCGGTGCCAGGGAGGCGACGCGATACGCGGCCAAGGGCGAAGGGCGCGGTCGGTCGCCACGCTTCCGGCGTCCGGGCCGGATGACGGCGGGACGTTGCAGGGTCGCCTCATCGAGCTGATCGCCGATCGCGGTTCGGCGTCGGTGGATGAACTGGCGCAGACGCTCCGCGTCCCCCGCGAGGAGATCCAGGCAGCGTGCGGGGGCCTGGTCCGCGAAGAGGAGATACGGATGGCGAGCCGCGGTGGGCGGCCCGTCTACGTCGCCGGGCTGGCGGTGGCCTGATGGCCCGCACATTCGCCGCGCCGAGTTCGATGTCGCCGTCGGTTACACGGTGAGGCGGCCCACGCCAAGACCGGTCGAGGAGGAGGTCGCCACGGCATTTCGTGACTTCGACTATGCGGAGATCCTGCGGATCGAGCGGATGTCACCTCGCGGCACCACTGTCACCTCGCCGACGCCGAGGAAGCCGTCCACGAAGTCCTCGAGGAGCTGTTGGTGAAGCGTCCCGACCTCTACCGAGAACGACCCGAGAGCTGGCTGGGCCTCCTCTACAAGCTCGCCCGCTTCCGGATCCTCGACAGGAGAACGGCGAGGTCGAGGGTGGCCTCGCTGGAGAGCTCTTCGAGCTGGCGGGCGATGCGCCGTTCGAAAAGGCGCGTCCGTGCGTCGCCGTCGCCCCCGCTGATGAGGACGCAAGATATGCGGCTCCTCCGGTCAATGGCGAGAAGTGGCGCGCGGAGCAGATCATCGGAGCCCTGCAGCGCTTCCGTGACCGCACCGGGCGTCCTCCGAGGTCGGTCGAGTGCACGGTGCTGAACGGACTGCCCGGTCGGGCTGTCATCCATTCACGCTTCGCGTCGCTGGCCAGGGCGATCCTCGCGGCCGGGATGGTGCCGGAAACCCCGCCGAAGAGCAGGGAGAGGTGGATCCCACTGGAGGTCGCCAGGGCATGCCGCTCGTTCAGGCGGCGGAACGGCTACTGGCCGAGCTGGGCCGATGTCAAGCGTCGACCCGGGGAGCTGCCCGGCACGACGGCGATGGTCAGGTGTTTCGGCGGAACCAGATCGATCGACATCCAGCTCGGCACCGAGGCGATCCTCGCCGGCACCGAGGACTGACCGGCGGTACTCGGAGATCGCTCCGCACGGGTAGCCATTCCCCGCGGGGCTGCAAGAACGGCCTCGCGGGTCATGCTCGATGCGCGGAGTCACCGGCCGATTCCGAAAGGCATCTCGGTGTGAAGCGCAGGGATGTCAGGCGATGTCTGAGAGAGGTGCTTCTGAGTGGAGCTAGGCGATCCGAACCGCCGACCTCATGGGTGCGATGCAGCGCAGCCTTGATCGCCCTCGCGCCTCTGCCTTTGAAACGCGCGTCGACTGGTGCGTAGAGGCGCTCCCATGGGAACCCGATCTCCATTTCGTGGGTTGCGTAGATCGGGGCGCCGAACCTGCCGTGCCGTCAAATCTCGGACGGCCAATCGAGGCTCGCAAGCTGGGCCGGCTGCAGTCGACCGTTTTTCTGGAAGGCGAGCTCCAAGCGCTCGTTCAACCATTCGATTCCGGCCGGGGCCAGGCGCGCCGCGGCCGACTGTCGGATCGACCGACGCGGATTGGTATTACCCGAGCCGGACTCGAGGTTTTCGGTCGTGGAAGCGAACGCGTGGGGACCGAGCTCGTCCATCAGTTCGGCGAGGGAGACGGCATCTTCCATCGTGCCGGCAAGGAATTCCCCGTCGTGCACCCTTATGTAGTGGGGCCAGTCCTTCTTCCAGGGCCGTTTGGCCAGATCCGCGGCGGAAGCGTCATCACGGCCTTCCTCGTAGCGCAGCCCGATGGCCCGACCGAAGATCATCGTGTCGTGCGGACTGTGAACCAGTCGGGACATGAACATCACGGCGCCGTCTTCGACAGATCGCGGGCGCTTGTTCCTTGGGTAGGTGCAGGCCCAGTGGCAGCCGCCGCCGCTCAGTTCATCCAGCACGAGGTAGTTCCGGGGAGCGCGGTTGTCGCTCTTGCCGAAGAACTTCACGAACCCTTGCGGAGGCTCGTCAAACAGGGGAGGGAGCTGCGGAAAAGCATCCGCGCCCACCCTCGACGCCCTCGTCACCCAACCCGAAGCCAACTGGGGCGGCGCCAGGGAGCGACTGCGCCTCGATCCGCTGCTCCCACATTTCCAACTGCGAGATCACCAGATTAGGTGCTGCCTTCTCCCATAGCTGGTCGAAATAGGAAACACATTGCTTCGGCAGTGAGCCGCCCTCCGCCACCACCCCCAGCTCGTGGTCTTACGCAGCCCTCCCTTGGTCATGTTCGCCGAGGTGATGACGGCGCGATTCGTGTCGAACAGGTAGAGCTTCGCGTGCAGGCGCCGGACCCCTCGAACTTCCGCGCCGAGCTCGATTAGTCGCCGCAAGGCAGAAGTGTCGGAAACCCCGTCGCGAAAATTGTCGAGGTTGAACCACGTGAGAACCGGAGGGAGGTGCTCGTCCCGGAAAGGAGCTTCTCGACGGCGCCGTCCTTGATGAAGGGGCTGGCGATCCTCACTTCGGCCACGTCGCCGCCGAGCGCGTCTCCAGCTCCTCCCACCATCCCCGCTCCACCAGTCGCACTGCCATCGGCGCGGTCACGTACCCGTTGTTCGGGGCAGCTGTGGGACCTCCTCCATCAGGACCGCCCAGTCGAAGTCCTTGTCATTGACGAAGTGGTTGTCGCGCCGGGGCCAGACTCCGCAGTCTAGAGCGGTGCAATAGCCAGCATCTATCGAGGACTAGCGGGGCCCACGGACGCCTACTGTTCAAACCTCTTCTGACGAGCAGGGAATCGAGTCGAGAAGGTGAGGTTAACTCGCCTTGGGCCTGCGGCCATGGACAGGACGGACGGCTGAACCGTTCGCCAGAGGAGCGGTCGTCTTCATCAAGTCCAATTCGCTTTGGAGCCCCGATTGGAAGTCCTCAGGCGAACCTTTCCTTAACGCCTCGAGGAACTTGTCGAAGTCCTTTGGCGCGACGATACGAGTCACATACCGTCGTGCCTCACCAGCGCGCTCAAGCAGCCGGTTCACTTCGTCAAAGTGGGCACGCGCAGAAATCATCTTTCCTTTGTTGCGCCAACTGGAATCACCGTCCGCCTTTACCTCGCAGACGACGACGAGGTCTACGTCTGCGAGCCAGATGAAGAAGTCGGGATTGAATTTTCCTCGTTTCGCCCGGCCCGTTCCGCCCTCCTGAAAGGCATATTCAATCTCGTAGAAGCTGGTGTCGGGAGCCTTAACCCAGGCTCGGACTGCTTTTGCATTTTTCGACCGCAGTAGCTGATCCGCGAACTTCCACTCCGGCTCATGGTCGGTCAGGACGACATTTACTGGCGACTTGAAGGCGTAGGTGTTGTCGACCTCGAAGAGGCGCTTTGGTCCCGGCATCTCGATTGCCTTCTCCAGGGCCGTCGAGTCTTCATCGGTGCCTAACGCACGGCTCTGCTCGTCCCAGTAGAGACCGGAGTCCTTCGTTAGCCCCGCGACGCGCGCTTGCACCGGCCGCATTTCGTCGGTTCTGATGGTTTTCATGCCGGTAGCTTTGGTTTGAAATCGGGCCGTGCTTTTTGCGGTCCGCTGGCGCAGGCCTCCAAAGCTGTTGAGAATGCGCTGGCGATTCTCCTGCGTAACCTGATCAGGTCCCGCGCCAACGCTCTGAAGTGCCTCCACGATCATCGCGCGCACCCGCGCCTTGCCGTACTCGGCTGCAAGGTTGCCGCCGGTATTTCGATCATGTGCGAGAAGTCGAACCCGGACATCATCGACCACATGATCAGTTGCATACCGCCTCTCGATTACACGGGTCGTCAATACCGAAGCCCGCGTCGAGTCGGTGGCAGAAACGAACCTGGTGTCCTCGTCTGCATCCATCTGGGGGGACAGTTTCAGCGAGTCCAGTCTCTTATTGGTCTCTAACTGAGTGACCTTGACCTTCTGAGGTACAGCGGAAAGATTCAGGTCATGCAAGGCAAAATGGGGCGCGCTCTTTCGATTTGCTGGGCGTTGTGAGATCGTCGTCTCTTGGTCAAGGATCTCGGCCACGAAGTCATCGATCTCGGCGCCCCAACGTTGATGATTGAAGACGTAGACGATCGGCGTCCCTTCGTAGCCATCAGGTCGTCGCAAACCACGGCCAAGAACCTGGCTGATCAATAACTTGGAATCAAATGCCCGCTTCTGATGAGGGTAGATCTGGAAGATATTCTTCACATCCCAGCCCTCGGTAAGCATGGATACGGACACGATCCACTCGGCGGGATCAGCCGCGTCATCGACCGTTTTCAGGCGCAGCACGTTGTTCTTATGCTTTTCAGAACTGGTAACGATCAGGACGCGAGATGCGGCGGTGTCAGGGCTGATGCCTAGATGACGCGCTAAGAATGCGACGAGATCATCACGGAGCTGTTCCGCACTCTTTATGTTTTTCGTGACGGCGATCGTCAGTGGCTTCAGGGGTTTGTAAGTTTTTCGGTTCTTCTCATGCTGCGCAAGGAGCTTCTGAAAGCGCTCATCATCAGTAGTTGACTGATCCTCGGCCAGGTAGAAGACTTCCTTTACGAAGCCCTTGTTGATCGCGTCCCGAACCGCGAAGCGGTAGACAACGTCGGCGAAGTACTCGTTTTTCACGTAACAGGTGCCCGAGGCACCAAGATGCCAGCGGAATCCGTAACTAGCATCAGCAATAAAGTCGTGCCACTTTCGGGGAGCCTGTCCGCCCGCGGCAATAACATGGTGAACCTCGTCGCTGATCACTAAGGTGCGTTGCCCGTTTCCAGCGAAACTGTCGCGTAGGGAGCTGTCGGCATTCTCGTAGGCGGCGTGGCGGTTCTCGATACAGATGTCGCCCGGCCGCACCGACGATGAGCCGTCGACGATAGTGGGCAGGGAGTGTCCTTCTGGCCGAACAGGTAAGAGGTCGGCCAAATCGCCATCAGCGGTAAGCGATTGGAATTTATCCGTCAGACCCGCCTCGATGGTTAACGACGGGCATAGCACGAGTACACGGTCCACCATGCCCTCGTTGAGCATGATGCGGGCCACCGCATAGAGCGCATAGCTCTTCCCAGTCCCGGTCGCGAGGTCGATCGTGCAGGCCAGCTTGTCCGCAAACGGAAGACGATCAACGAGAGCATCCGCGCTCGGATAGAGGCGGCGCAGGTCGGCGCTCGCTTCGTAGTTCTCACGTGCCAGCTGCTCGGTGCTCTCGTAGCGTCCCCCGCAGAAGAGGCGAAGGACGGTCCTGATTGCTTCCCGCTGGTATTCGCGGGTCCCCGCTATGTGGTCGAGGAAATCGTCGTAGGCGCCCAGATCGAAGGTGGCGGGGTCGTAGCCTCCGGAGACGGTCAGCCTCAACTGGTCGGCACTAAAGCGATCGGCAGGGAGGGTTGCCCTGGGCGTCATACGGCGCTGCCGGCCGTCACACTCTCCGGCGCGGTGGCCCCCGGACGAATCACCTGTCGGAGCTCATTGCCATGCACGTCGATAAGGACGAGCATCACAATCGATCCCTCCGCCGCACGGCTGATTGGGAACTTCCATTTATTCGCAGCCAGATCTTCACCGAAGAGGTGCTCTCCAAGTCTAAACGTACTGCCATCAAACGCCGGGTCGACCAGGATCATGGCCAAGTCTCCGCGACCTTTGTCCTCGAGACCCGGGATATCGTCCGGATCCAAACCGCCACGGTGAAAGTGTTTGAGAGTTATTGCCAGCCCATCGCGACGCTCTTTCACTCCAAGAGCAGCCTCGGGAGGCTGAATGAAATCAAAGCCATATGACTCGAGCGCATCGTTCACCTGGTCGAGCGCTGACGGCTGCCCCAAGAGCTGGAATGAGCGGTCATGAAGCGCCTCGATGACCGAGTATGGAACCCGGAGCAAGAAGTAGGACGTTGATCCGAAGGTCAGGATGTCCTCAAAAAGACCAGGGTCGCATCGAGCGTCGGGCACAACGACGTAGACCGCCTTGTCTACGCGACTGCCGATCCGCTCGTGCAGGGACTCGACGTAGCCGTCATCGAGATCCGCGTCTACAAGGTGGAACGGGAAGACATGGACCGGGTCCCCCTTGCGTTTACCCGCCATAGCCACGCCGCTTATTTCGAACGTCGCGGGGCGGCAGTCGAACAGGTCGAGAGTAAAGGATTGGAAATCCTCAAACGAAAGCTGCTCGAGCAATTCGTTGTCGTAGAGGCCCGCGTAGCAGATCTCAAACGAGGTGCCGATATCCCGGTTTTCCGCGGCCACGCCTAACAGCCGTCGCTGCGCGGTATAGATGGCCAACTTCCCACAGTCGACACCTACCCAGCGCCGATTGAGTTCCGCGGCGCTGACCAGAGTCGTACCCGAACCCGCGAAGCAGTCGATAACAAGGTCCCCCTCGTTGGAGGAGGACTTGATGATTCGATCTAGTAGCTCGACGGGCTTCTGCGTCGGGTAGCCTTCGCGCTCGGAAGCCTGTGCCCCGATCGGTTTGATGTCAGTCCAGATGTCCTGCAGCGAAACGCCCGGCATCTCGTCCAGGTAACGCTTGTAGGCGGGTACGGTACCCGGTGCCGTCTGAATGACGCGTCCCTCATCGACAAGCCGAGCCATTTCCTTCTTTGAGTAGCGCCAGTATCTGGTGACCCCCATCAGCTCGTAGCGAGGATTGCCCTTACCCGCACCGCCGGGGGCAGTTAGGTCACCGAGGCGGTATTTCCGCTCAGTGTTGTCCTCGATAAAGCGATAGAAGTCGTCGATGTACTCCTGATCGTATGGAGTGTACTGTGGATTCCAGACCCACTGAGAGGACTTGGTGTACCACAAAATCGTGTCATGGATGCGTCCGTGCTGTGCGCGTCCTTGTTTAGTGTCAGAGTGTGCAGAAGATCTCTTCCACACGATCTCTGAGCGGAAGTTTTGGGGTCCAAAAATTTCGTCGAGGACGACCTTTAGGTAGTGGACCTTATTCGTGTCGAGGTGCAAGTAGAGGGAGCCGTCCTCCGAGAGGAGCTCATGTATGAGGATGAGCCTTTTACGCAGGTACTCGATAAACTCGGTCCCCTCGACCTTGTCTCGGTAGGCGAGCTGGCCTTTCTTACCCCGAAACTCCCGCTTGGTGGCGAATGGCGGGTCGATATATACGAGCCGAGCGCCGGGACTGCCATCCGAGTTTCGCAGCAGGCCCCGCTGTTTGTGCTCGAGCAACGTCTTGAGGACCTGGAGGTTGTCTCCGAAGACGAGCTTGTCGATCCAGCCATCCTCGCGCTCCCCGAAGCGCTTTTGGGTTTGTAGAGGAACCGCCATCGCGCTCGCTAGGACCGCTCCGCGACTCTCCTTCCCGGAGTAGGAGAGATCGGCCTCCCGAGTGCGACGGAACAACGTTGAGCGGTAGCGCTCGTCGAGCGGCTCGCCGCTGCGCACGCGAGTGACGATCGCCTCGACCTCGGCGTCGGAAAGAACCGAATCATGCCCGTCTCTGTTCTCGATTCCCATTGCTGGAATGGAGCCTAGCTATTGTGGTCTTGGCGCCTTAGGCGCTGCCTTCGGTTGCGAGGGTGGGCGCTGGCCGACGGACTCCGCGAGGAGTTGCCTGCGACTTTCATGACGGGCAGGGATGCTCGCGCCATCGAGCGCGAGGTCGCCTCGACCTTTGCCCCCAAACACGACGCTAGCCAGACCCGGTCGGGACGGCTTTCTTGACCAGCGTCCATCAGAGAGGTCCGACCGCCCGGCGCTGCGCGCGTTTGGTCATCCGGACGGGACGTACGCCGCTGACCCTGCTGGGGGCAGGGTCGTCTGGCACCGGCGAGACGGCATCAAAGAGGCGAGGCATCGGGTGGGAATCCGTCGCAGGTTGGGCCTTTCCCGAAAAGTCGAGGGGGGTGAGTCTGGCTTCGCCCAGGCTTACCCCGAGCATGGGTTCTGGACCAACTGTCGCGGATGGGCGCAAGCGCCAGGAAGTGCTCCCCAGAGTTGCTGCATTGATCGAAAGGGGCGTCGACGTCGAAGTTAGGACCAAGTATGGGATGTGGCGATTGGTGATAGCCGTTTACTCCGATGGCACGCTGGGGACGATTCGACCGGAATCAACTTCGCATGGGCGATTCACCATCCTCGGCGCGGACCAGGTTGCCTCTGTCCGACAGCGCCTGCCTACCGTTATGCGTCCGGCCAGTGGTTGAGCTGATCTGCTCCCGCGCTGGTCAGGACGGCGGACCTTCTAATAGGTTGGCCTATGGCGCCGCGCTCGGTCCGTACGGGCCATCTCGCTGATTCGTTGGGAGGCTGCACCGGGTCGCGATTGTGATGTCGCGGCCGCGCACGACGTTAGCCGCTCGGTCCAGTCGACGGCTTCTTCCCGCGGGAGGAACGTGCGGCACAGGGACTCCACGATCCTGTTGGCGACTCAGCTACTGTCGTCGAGGCCGTTGGTGAGCTCGCCGGGTTCGACCCCGAGACCCTTCGCGAGTTTCTGGATCGTCGTCAGTCGAGGCTCGCGGCCCCCTCGCTCGATCCGACCGATGCTCGTCAGGTGGATACCGGACGTATGCGCCAGGCCGTCCTGCGAGAGGCCTTCCCTGGCGCGCAATTCACGGACCCTCTGACCGAAGGCTTTGCTGGCGCGGTCAGGGTCCTCGTAGATCGGTACAGCCATCGGAGGAGCATTGCGGGTATCGGCCGATTGGACCATAGCGTAATGGCCGTATACCATTTGGCTTAGAGCGTATTGGTCTCACCCAATTCCCTGCCGAGGCGGTGGTTCAACCGGGAGGGTGCCGATCTTTGGGAGAAAGGTGCGAAAACAATGTCCTCGAGCGGCCGTATGGCGGCTCGAAGGTGTTCGCCCTGAGGTTCCGCGCCTACGGTAGGCGGCGACACCTGACGCTGGGCACGCCGGAGGAGGGTTGGACCCGGAGGCGCGGGGAGGAAGAGATGGACGTGATCCGCGCAGAAGTCGAGCGCGGGACCTGGGTGCCGCCACCACCGCGGCATCGGGCGGCCGTCGGTGATCGTGGTCGCGGCGATGACGCAGCGCCGTTCGGATCCTTCGCCAAGTCGCAGGTTAAGGAGCGCCGGAGCGAAGTCCAGCCCGCGACCTCCGGATACTGGGATTGGGCACTCGCACATCTGCTTCCCTTCTTCGCGGACTGGCCGCTGACGAAGATCGATGTCTGGGCCGTCGACGCCTCCCGGCTCCACAAGCTCGAGGAGTCCGATGACCGCCGCCGTCGCCTTGCCGAAGGCAGACCGCGCACAGACCCGCTCGGTCGCTCTCTTCGACCGCTCTCGGCAGGCTCGATCAACAAGACGATCGAGGTGCTCCGCTGGCTCCTTTCCTTCGCGGTCGAATACGGGTGGATCGACGAGAATCCGGCGGCCGGGAGGCGCCGTCGGATCAAGGTCGAGAGGTCCCCGGCGCCGCACCTCGAGTCGGCCGGGCAGATCACCGCGGTGCTCGACGTGGCCGCGGAGCTCGACGCCGGCCCAGGTTGGTTGATCGACGACCGCCTCCCAGTCGTCGCCACGCTGCTCTTCTCCGGCCTGCGCGTCCATGAGCTCGCCGCCCTCCGCTGGGGAGATCTCGACTTCGCGACCTCGACGATCCACGTCCGACACTCGAAGACGCCGGCAGGGATCGATCCGTGAGGTCAGGATGCCTCCGGCCTTACAGGGTCACCTCCTTCTTCACCGCGATCGCCGTAACCGTCCCGGTGCGCGCGAGCTGGTCTTCAGGACGAGCAGGGGAGGGCCGCGGACCAAGGACAACGTTCGCCTGCGAATCCTCCGGCCGGTGCTCGCCCGCACCGAGGAGCTGCTGGAGGCGCGCGGCCAGGCATCGTTGCCGCCGGGGATCACCCCGCATTCGCTCCGCCACACCTTCACCTCCCTCCTCTTCGCGATCGGCGAGGACCCCGTCTCGGTGATGAGGCAGCTCGGCCGTACCGATCCGGCCTTCACCCTCCGGGCTACGCCCATTCGATGAGCCGAAACGCCGGAGAGCGAGAGCGGCTACGTGCCCTGACCGACGGCGGTCACGGTGGAGTCGGCGAGGGGGCCATCGGATCCGAGACGGAGCGCCGCGATGCCGCCTGTGGAGCGGAATTCGTAGTCGGCAATTCGAACCGGACGACCTCTTGGGCAAGCGTCCAGGCGCTCGTCTGGCTGAGCTCTGAAAAGTCCTGCAAATGACCGGTCTCTCTTCGAGGGGACGGAGATTTTCGGCCCCGAGAGGGAGGCTAACTCAGCGACTTTGGGCACCGTGTGCCCGAACGTTGCCGGCGAAACCAACCGGATGCGAGACAAAAACAGGCGATTTGCAGGAAAAAAGAGTGGAGCTAGGCGGATTCGAACCGCCGACCTCCTGGGTGCGATCCAGGCGCTCTGCCAGCTGAGCTATAGCCCCGAAATGTCCGATTTGCAGGGACAACCTGCTACGGATTAGGTGGTACGAGGGGCGGAGTCTAGCGCGGATGTTCGTGGATATACGTGGATGTAGGGCGGATATGCGCCACTCGAGCAATCGGATTGCGATCGGCCACCGGCGCCTACGACGGAGAGGGTCTGGGGGCCCGCTTTGGCGAGAACATCCGACTTCCCGCGCTCGCGCCGCCATCCACCACCCCCAGGTCACCTTCCCCGGGGGCAGTCTGCCTCCGATCTGTCGCGCGATCAACGATTGGGCCGAGGCCAAAATCGAGGAGGTCGCCGCGGCGCAGGATGTCCACGACCTCGCCGGCCGACGCAGCGCTGAGGCCTACGGCAGGCGCGTCCACCGTTTCGCGTCGCGGCGACCGGCCTCGAGGTCGAACGGGTGAAGGGGGTGGGGACGGTTGCGGTAGGTGAGCCGGCGGGGATCGGCGCAGGTGATCCCCGGCGTGTCGGCAAGGATGAAATTGGCGGTTAGGTGGTGGTAGGCGGCGCGTGGCGCGACGACCCCCTTGGCGACGATCACCGACCGGTCGCTCGGCTCGACCCCGACCGATCGCGGCAGCGCGAGGGTGGTGCTCTGAATCCTCCCGCGGGTGATCAGCACGAACTGGTCCCGGTCCGTGCTGAGGAGAGCCGAGCCCCCGGTGTCGAAATCGCGAAAGCCGCCGTGGGTCGGGCTGTCGTCCTGGAAGCGGCCGTCGTGGAGGGCGGTGATGTGGCCGCGCAGGCGTACCGGCCCACCGAGTGAGGTGGGGGTGGCGGCTCCGACCGTCAGCTCGACCTCGGCGCCGAGGCCCGCGCCTACCGCAACCGCATAGGCATCGCGATCGACGATCGGGCAGAACAGGCCGGTCACCCCTTGGGCCAGCGCCTCGTCAAGCAGGGCGGTCGAGTTGCCGGGAGCCCCGCCGCCGATGTTGTCGCCGACGTCGAGCACCACTGCAGGCGCGCCGCGGGCACCGCTCGTCCGTGCCGCGGTGAGCGCATCGGAGGTCGTGAGCGCGCGCGCCGGCCCCTCGTCGTGGACGCTCCACAGCGCGTCGGCCAGTTCCTCGGCGACCACTGCGGCCAGTTCCGGATCGTCGTCGGTCACGACGTGGGCGGCGGCACCGATCTCGGCGACGTCGGTGGAGGCGAAGCCCTGCAGGATCGACGCGGCGAGGACGCCGGGCCGCGCTCCCCTCAGGCCGTCCAATGTGGCGTAGACGGCGAGGGGTTCGCTCGCGGTCGCCCCGGCGAGGATGTTGACGACCGTCGGAACTTCACCGTGGCCTGGGTCGGTCGCACCTCACCGCGCGCCGCGGCGATCGTCAGCTCGGCGACTTCGGCGCCGCGCTCCAGGGCGTCCTCGTGCGGGTTGGTGCGGTAAGCGGAGGCGATCGTCGCGGCGGCGACCATGCGCTCGGTCAGGTTGCCGTGCAGGTCCAGGGCGACGCCGACCGGCAACTTGCCGACCGCCTTGCGGACGACCTCGAGGAGCATGCCGTCGAGATCCTCGCCGTGAGGTCCGGCCGCGGCCCCATGGGCGGCGACGAGGACGGCGTCAAGTGGGCCGGCGCCACCCCAGCCCGGCCGCCACCTCGGCGAGGACGGACTCGATCGCCTCCGTGGTCAGCGGGCCGGAGGGCTGGTGCTCGGCATGGACGATCGGGACGACCGCGGCGCCGGCGGCCTCGCAGCCACGCAGGAAACCCGTGATCGTCTTGCGCGCGTGGTCGAAACGTCGGACCAGCTCGGGGCCGCGGCTGACCACGAGGTCGGCGACATCCACCCCTTCGGAACTGAAGGTGTTGGTCTCGTGGTAGAGCCCGACGATGCCGATCCGGATCGGCTCGCTCATCGCGCCGACCGCCTAGGGCGCCAACTCGAGGATCGCGTCGACCTCGACGTCGAAGCTCGCGAACTCGGAGCGGATCGTCGTCCTCACCGGCGGAGCGATGAAGTCGAAGAACTCGGCGTAGAGACGGTTGTACTCGGCGAGGTCGGCTCGCGGGCTGAGGTACGCACAGGTCCGCACTGCCCGCCGGAGCTCGGCGCCGGCGCTCCGTGCCGCTGCATCGAGATTGCGGACGACCTGCTCGAGCTGCGCACCGAGATCGCCGTCGACCAACGTCGGGGCGGGGGTCCGCGTCAACTGCGTCTGCCCCGGGACGGTCGACACCCGTGGGTGCGGCGGCTGGTCGAGGAGTCCGGCGAATCCCTCGACGCGCTCAGGCCCCGCCAGCCGATGGGCCGCCTCGGCACCGCCGACGAGGTCGCCGCCGCCTTCCACCTGGCCGGCGAGGAGTCGGCCTTCGCCACCGGCGCCATCTTCACCCTCGATGGCGGCCTCACCGCCGCCTGAGCTGGGCGGCGTCAGCCTCGACCTACGTCACGGGCAAGGTGATCGAGCTGGACGGCGGCGCGGAGTGGCCGGTCTCCCGAACGACTCGTCCGACCTGGAGCCGCATTCGGGCTCACCGGTCCCCGAGGTGAACGCCTGAAGAGGCTGAAGCGCTCCAGGGTGGGGACGCAGGGGCGCCCAGGTCAATCGTTATGGGGCGGGACCGATCATCTTCCTTGCCCCCGACTCACTGAGCACCGAGGCGCGGGCGGTGCTCGCCAAGGCGACGGCGCGGTTGCCGGCGGGCGCACCTTCCCAGAGGTGCGTCAGGCGATCGAGGAGGGACGGGAGCGGGTCAGGGCGAGCGGGAAGCCGGGGACGGGATCATCTCCGCACTCTTCTTCTTCGAGGCCCCGTTGTGGAGGGCGGGTCGGCGTGACCTCGACCTCTCCGCCGCGTCGCCATGACCGAGGGCAGGATCGTTGTTTCAATCGCCTCTTCCATTCCGCCGGCGCCGAACTCGCCACCGGATCGTGCCGCATAAGCCCGAGTAGGCCGTGAAAGCGAATTGCTTACAAGCTCTTTTAGCTTTCCGCATTTGACGATCGAGATCGAAAAACCCTAACGTTCTCGACGTTCAGGTAAGGGGGGCTGCGACCGGTACCGCGTCGTCTGAAAGCGGAGGTCGGAGCCGAGGAAGCCAGGGGAATTGCAATGCACTCAGGGGAATCGCGGCGCGCTGGGACGTCAATGGTCCGAACATCAAGCTGCGCCGTGCAATGCCGTTTGGGGGCGACCCGCGGCAACAGCGACCCGGCCAAAGCAACTTCCAACTTCGGCCAGTTTCGGAGCGCCGGCAGGACCTCGGCGCATCCGTCAACCCGGCGTCGGTCGGCCCCGGTCGGCCGCGCCCAAACGGCGTCGGCTCATCTCCCTGGCGAGTCGCGCCCGCGGGGCGGCGACTCCCTGCGCCGTCCCGCACCTACTTCGCAGTCACCGGTTCACACCATCACGAGCAAGGAGCAGCTTTGAGAGATCGAGCGAAGAAGTCGAGGAAGCAGATGGGCAGCCCCGAGGCGGCCCGGATCGCTGCTCGATCGATCAAACGCAGCGGGAGTGGTGCGCACCCGTTGGCCGTGATGGGCGCCGTCGCGCTGGTCTTGGTCGCGTTCTTCGCCGTCGTCTCCTCCGCTGACGCCGCCCACTTCCAGCGGCCCTTCAAAGAAGTCTTCGGCTCGGCGGCGCAGCCCAGCGTCTCGCAACCGTATTCGGTCGCGGTCGATCGCAAAACCGGGGATGTCTTGGTGTCCGACAGGGCGACGGAGTCGATCTCGCGCTTCAAAGCCGACGGCACGCCCGCCCCGTTCGCGGCCCTGGGCACCAACGTGATCGACGGCCGGGAAGCCAACGGAAAACCCTGTGCCGAAGAACCGGCCTCATGCGACAAGGCGCCGCAAAACGGAATCGTCCTACCGCGCGAAGTGAGTGAAACCGAGATCGCCGTGGACGAATCCGGGGGTCCGACCGACGGGGACATCTACATCACTCTGTCCGAAATTAATGCCGTCGACATCTTCGCGGCGGACGGAAGTTACCTCGGTCAACTCACGGCGGTCGGCGAAGTCCCCTACACCGAGGGTCCCTTCGGAGTCGCCATCGATCCGACGGGGAGCGTCTACGTCACCAGCGTGACGAGGGACCGCACCGGACACTTCTTCGCCCTGCTCGACAAATATGTGCCGAGCGCGAACCCGCCGGTGAACGAAGACGTTGTCCTGAGCTCTTCTCACGTGCCCACCGATCAAAGCCTCATGAACATCGCGCTGGGCGCTGGTCCGACGGCTGGATTGGTCTTCGGAACGAGCACCAACGGAATTGGCGACAGTCAGGCGTACGAGTTGAACGCCCAGACCGGCGAAGTGGAATTCAAATTCGGCTTCGACATTGTCGGCGAAGGGACGGTCGCCGTCGACCCCCAGACGGGAACGGTCTTGCTGCCCGCGCGGGGGCACGCGGGGGAATTCAGGGAAGGGCCCTTTCGGGAAGTCCTGGAGTTCGAAGTACCCCAGGGCGCCGAACCGATCCGGATATCTCGCATATTCGCCCCGTCAGAGCGAAACGGGTTCGCCGTGACCGCATCGAGCGAAGTTGTGCTGGCTGACCGTGGGCCCCATCTTGAAATCTACGGGACCCCGGGAATCGTGCCGACCGTCACCGTCGAATCCGCCACGGAAGTAATCGGCACGAAAGCCACTGTGGCGGGCACGGTGAATCCGTCGGGCCCTCCGGTCACCGGCTGTTTCTTCGAATACGGCGAAACGACCAAATACGGCAAAACCGCGCCCTGCGAAGGGACGATCGGCGAAGACGCCAACGCCCACCCGGTCCAGGCCGAGCTCGCCGGCCTCAAACCCAACGGCACGACCTATCACTTCAGGCTTGTCGCAACCAACGCCAACGGCACGGAAGAAAGTCCCGACCAGAGTCTGACGACGGCGGGGACCACGGTCACCGAAGCCGCGACCGCAATCGGTCTAACCGGCGCCACGTTCAACGGGACCGTTCGCCCCGAAGGCGAAGCCTACAGCGCATGCTTCTTCGAATACGGGCTTTCCTCGAGCTCGACGTTCGAAAAAACCGTGCCGTGCAGTCCAGGGGCGGCAGCGATCACGCCGGACTTCGGACCACACTCCGTCAAGGCTGCCGTCTCCGGCCTCAAAGTCGGCACGCAGTATCGGTTTCGCCTGGTCGCCACCAACAGTTTTGGCACCGTCAAGGGTGACGAAATGATGGTCACCACCCACGGCGCTCCTCGCCTGAGCGACGTCCGTGCCAGCAATGCCGACCAAAGCGCCGTGACCCTGGAAGGAAAGATCAATCCCAGCGGCTTCGCCACTTCCTACCGCTTCGAATGGGGACCGACCGCGTCTTATGGGCACGTCCTCCCTGCCGAATTCGAACCGTTCGTCGGCTCTGGCGAAGCGCCGGTGCGGGTCAGCGTGAAGATCACCGGGCTATCCATGGCGAGCACCTACCACTACCGTCTCGTCGCCGGCAGCGAAGAAGGCGGCGTCACCGCAAGCTCGGACGAGATCTTCGAAACCCTGAACTCTTGCGGCCTCTCTGAAGGGCGCTGTGACGAGCTCGTCTCGAGGCGTGATGCCGGGCCGTTCTCCATCCCCGGCGAATTCTTCAGCCCGGTTGAAATGCATTACCAGGCGGCGACGTCGGGGACCGGCCTCGCGTACCCGGTCGAATCGGGCTACCCGGAAGCGACGAAGGGGGCTGAGGTTCTGTATCGCGCCCAGCGTGGACCGACCGAATGGGGATCGACCCAGCTCAGTGCCCCGATTTCCGAAGCGAACCAGCAACCGGGCGTACAGAGTGGGAACGGTCCGGTCGAATGGCTCTCAAACGACCTGTCATGTGGCTTCCAGGTGAGCAACTCGCTGCTGACCTCAGACCCCAGTACCAGACTGGTGCGGGAATACGGCGGCTCCAACCTCTATCGACTCAACCCGGACGGATCTCACACGGCGGTATCCAACCTGACCCCGGAAAATCCTGAACATGAGACGGTTGGGCACTACGAAGTTGCCGGCGCGACCCAGGACTGTCGGAAGGTCGTATTTGTCTCCGACTACCGCTACCCGGGCGTCCCGACGACTCCCGGCAACGAACTCAACCTCTATGAATGGGACGAAGGGACGCTTCGGTCTGTCGGTTTCGTTCCGGGCGAAGCAGGCGAAGAAGTACCTGTGGACGCGCTCCCAGGGAACGGGACCGCCACCGACGGAAACTCGCAGAACGTCGTTTCCGAAGACGGTTCGCGGGTCTTCTTCTCCGCGGTCCGCGAGACCAGCGCCAACCCGGCAGAGGTGGGAAGGCGCGGGATCTTCGTGCGCGAAAATGGCACCGAAACCCGCGATGTCTCCGAGTCGGAAACTGGGGTCTCGGACACCGGGGCCACCTACCAGTGGGCCACCCCCGACGGCTCGAAAGTCTTCTTCCTCGCGAACGCGGGTCTGACGGCAGAGTCGAGCCCAAGCGGCACGGACCTGTACATGTACGATCTGGAAAGCGACCAACTCACCGACGTTTCTGTCTGGACGAACCCGGAAAATCCGACTGTCGGGGCTGAAGCCGCCGGCTTTGTCGCGGCGTCCGCGGACGGCTCGGAGGTCTACTTCGCCGCGCGCGGGCAGCTCGTGCCTGGAAAAGGCAACTCCTATGCCCAGAATCAGGCCGAGGGAACCTACTCCGTCTTCGGCGAGTCAGGTGGCAATTACACCTATGTCGGGAAGATCTCCAGCGCCGGTGGACCTGCCGGGCGAGTAATTCTCAACCATCAGGGCGTCTGGTCCTCCGAGGCGAGCCCAGATGGGCGTTACCTGCTCTTCGAAAGTACGGAGAACATCGCCGGCTACAACAGCGGAGGCACCGCCGAGGCCTATCTGTATAACGCCCAGAGCGGGTCGGCAGGGACGATCTGCGTGTCCTGTCGACAGGATGGACAACCATCGGTGGGCCCGACCGGTGAAGGCGGAGGCTTCCTTTACACCACGCTGCCGACCGAACAATCGATCAACAATCCACTCCATCCGCCGCACTTTCTGGTCGAACGCGAAGGCAGGCCAATGGTCTTCTTCTCCTCCGCGGACGTGTTGGCGCCCGGAGCGGTCGAACATCAGAACAACGTGTATGAGTGGTCGCACGGCCAGGTGTTCCGGCTGGCGAGTGCTCAACCGGGACAGCAGAGTCCATTCCCGTTCGCCGGCTACTTTGCCACCCCGGTCGGGGCCGGCAATAACGGCTCCGATGTCTACTTCGTGACCCCCGAAACTCTTACCTGGGAAGACGGAGACGCGAGGCTCTCGGTATACGACGCCCGCATCGGTGGCGGCTATCCGCAGCCTTCGGCCCCGGCGCCGGCCTGTAACGCGACGGCCGAAAAGTCCTGCCAGGCGCCGACTCAAGGGACGACCACGGTCCCGCGAGCTGTGACGCCTGACGTCACCGTCTCTGAAAACTTCGAAGCAGCCAAGAAGAAGAGCACCAAGAAGCCGCCCAAGAAGACGCATAAGAAGAAGGCACACCACAAAGCGAAGAAGAAGCGCAGCAACAAGCAGGCAGCACGACACGCGAACAGCAACCGGGGGGCAGGCAAGTGAGGACGGCGACCGACGTGAGGGGTATCTCGATGAAGGCTCTCCGTGTTCTGCTCGTGGCCGCCGGGCTCGCCGGCATTCTCCCGGCAGGCGCCCAGGCCGCGCCCGCGCCTCAACCGCCGTCGGCTGCACCGGCGCTGAAGGTGCTCGGGATCACCGCTCCGACCCACCTCCCGCAGACGCAGTCCGAGGTGCAGAGGGTCGCGGTGGAAGCGGAAGGCGGCACCTTCCAACTCCGCAGCAACGGCAAGCCGTCGGTGGTGACGCCGGTCGTGCATGAAGGCCTGTTGACGCTTACGGGCGGCAGCACCGAAGCGACGATCAACAGCACTGTCGGTGGTGCCGCGTTTGAAGTGGGCGACCGCCTGGGCGGCGGAGGCCTGCCGTTTCCGTTCGAACAAGAAACGTTTGTCGTGGCCTGCTCGACCGACTGCAAGACGCCCGGCTCGACTGTGACCCTCTCGGTGCCGGCCGAAGAATCGATCACCGAATCTTTCATCTCGATCTACACGAACGAACTGACGGTCGAAGAAGGCGAACTGCGGGTCGGGGACGAAATCGAAACCGAATTCGAAACCTTCGTCCCGGGCACCGTCGTCACCTCGGTCGAACCCGGGAAGGCGACGCTCTCGCGGCCGCCCGGGGGGAATTACTTCTTCTTCCAGACCAAACTCAGCGCTCATCCATTCCAGCGGAGCGGCTTGATCGCGTTCAACGCGCCGGCGGCCACCGTGCAGGAAGAGCTCGAATCGCTGCCCGCGATTGGTCAGGGCTCGGTCAGGGTCGAAGGAGGCCCCGGCGGTGATTCCGAACACCCTTACCTTCTCGAGTTCGGTGGTTCGCACGCCAACCAAGACATTCCCCAGCTGAGCGTCCTCACCGGTGGCCTCCAAGGCCCACACGCCTTCGCCCATGTGTTCACGGTCGTCCCCGGCGGTCCGGGAACCGGACAGATCGTCGTTCTGCCGGCCAACGTCGGTGGCGCCGACACGAGTGGTCTGGTCACGGTCCACATCGGGCCGCTGCCGATCGGAGTAGTGCTGTCGGGGCCCGCCGCGGGCACGGGATGGAACTGCACCGGCGGCAAAGGCGACAGGACCGCGACCTGCACGAACGGCGAATCCTTGCGCTCGCTGCACTCCAACCCACGATCCGTCCATGCGCCCTTGGAAGTCCAGTCCGACGTCGCCGCGGGAGCCACGGCGCCAGTGGAAATCTCCGGCGGTGGCGTGCTCCGGACGGACACCTACCAGGTGCCGATCGTCGTTTCCGCCCAGCCGGCGCCGTTCGGCGTCGCTGCCGAGTTTGCAGGGTCCTTTGAAGCCGACGGCAGTCCTTCGACCCAGGCCGGCGGACACCCGTACGACGGCGCGGCCTATTTCATGGTCAACTCGATAAGGACCGCGACCGGCGCCATCACCCCTGCGGGTGACTCACGAGACGTCGTGATCAATCTGCCTCCGGGCTTCATCGGCAATCCTCTGGCCAGCAAACGCTGCCCACAGAGCACGTTGCTCGAACCGGAACACGGCTCGGAACTGTGCAACGCCGAAATGACGGTCGGCAACCTCGACCCGCTCATCGGCTCGCTCGAAGAAAGCCTTTCCTTCGAATCGCATCTCTACAACGACGTTCCCCCGCGCGGCTTCGCAGCGGAGTTCTCGACCAAACTCCTCTTCCCGCTGCAGAGCGTGCTGGCGAACATCAACGCCGAAGAAGACTTCGGCATCCGTCTGACCGCGCCGAACAACGCCAATCTCGACAAGATCTACGGTGCGTTCACGGCGTTCGAAGGGGTGCCGGCGCACGGTAACGGCCAGGCGCTGCTGACCAACCCGACCAACTGCGCCGAATCGGCGGTCAAGCCGCCGGTCGTCAGAGGCAAAGCCGACACCTACCAGGAAACGGGCACGTTCTCGGAACCGTTCACGCTCGCGCAGCCGACCTTGACCGACTGTCAGCGCCTCGAATTCAACGGGGTCAACGCCAACGGGGAAGGCCAGGTCAGCTTCACCTTCCAGCCGACCTCCGGCGACGGCGGCTCGGTCAGCACCGGCTCGACCCCGGTCGGCGCCACCGCCCACCTGCACATCGACCAGGGCGGCCTCACCGATCCGAGGCGGCTGGCGACCCCGGAGTTGAAGCGCGCGGTGATCAAGCTGCCGGAAGGGCTGAGCCTCAACCCGTCCTCGGCCAATGGCCTGGAAGGCTGCAGCGAGACCCAGATCGGCTACAAGGGTGGGGGCTTCGAAATGCCCAACCCGATGCGCTTCAACAAAGCCCAGCCGGCGTGCCCCGACGGCTCGAAGCTCGGCACCGCCGAAATCAAGACGCCGCTGCTCGAAAACCCACTCGCGGGGACCATCTACCTGGCGAACCAGGAAGAAAATCCGTTCGGCTCGCTGCTGGCGATCTACCTCGTGGTCAACGATCCGCTCACCGGGGTGCTGCTCAAGCTCCCCGGCGAAGTCCAGCCGGATCCGACCACGGGTCGACTGACGACGGTCTTCGACAACAACCCGCAGCTGCCGTTCGAAGATCTCGAACTGCGGTTCCGCGGCGGCGGGCCGCAATCGGAGTTCGCGACCTCGGAAGTCTGCGGGACCTTCCCGACCGAAGGTGAATGGACCCCCTGGTCGGCGCCCGAATCGGGCCCGCCGGCGCAGACGAGAGACTCGCTCTCGGTGACCAGCAACTGCGCCTCGAGCCCTGGCGCCCGCCCGTTTTCCCCGAGCTTCGAAGCGGGGACGACCGGGAGCAAGGCCGGTGCCTACGCACCGCTGGTGATCAAGGTGGACCGCAAGGACGGCGAACAGGAACTGACCAGCCTGAACTTCACCCTGCCGAAGGGTCTGATCGGAAAGCTGGCCGGGATCCCATACTGCTCGGACTCGGCGATCGCGGAAGCCGAACACAAGACCGGGAAACAGGAGCAGGCGTCCCCCAGCTGCCCGGGGGCAAGCCAGGTCGGCTCCGTCGACACCTCGGCAGGCGTCGGCTCCGAGCCGTTCCACGTGGGCGGCCACGTCTACCTCGCCGGCCCCTATAAAGGCGCGCCGGTGAGCTCCGTCGTGATCACGCCCGCGGTGGCGGGCCCGTTGGATCTCGGCAACGTCGTTGTCCGTGCGCCGCTCTACGTCGACCATGAAACGACGGAACTGACCGCCAAATCCGATCCGATCCCCACCATCCTGCGGGGGATCCCGCTGAAGGTGCGCTCGGTGGCGATCAACGTCGACAAGCCCGGCTTCATCCTCAACCCGACCAACTGCACCTCGATGACGGTCTCCGCCTCGATCGGCGGTGGCAGTGGGGCGACCTCGAGCTCGAGCAACCACTTCCAGGTGGCGGGCTGCAAGGAACTCGGGTTCGCGCCGAAATTGAAGATCGCGCTGAAGGGGGGAACCAAACGGGCGAAGAACCCGGCGCTGACCGCCACCCTCACCCAGCCCTCGGGCCAGGCGAACATCCACTTCGTCTCCGTCGCCCTGCCTCACTCCGAGTTCCTCGAACAGGGTCATATCCGCACCGTCTGCACGCGGGTCCAGTTCGCGGCCGAACAGTGCCCCGCGGCGGCGATCTACGGCGAGGCCGAAGCGGTCACGCCGCTGCTCGACCAACCGCTGAAGGGCCCCGTGTACCTGCGGTCCTCGAGCCACCGGCTGCCTGACCTGGTCGCCCAGCTGAGGGGCCCGGCGAGCCAGCCGATCGAGGTCGACCTCGACGGTCGAATCGACTCACTCCACGGCGGCATTCGCACCACGTTCGAATCGGTCCCCGACGCCCCGGTCTCGAAATTCGTCCTGAGGATGCAGGGCGGGAAGAAGGGGCTGATCGTCAATTCCACGAACATCTGTCAGGGAAGTCACCGGGCGACCGCGGTGATGGAAGGCCAGAACGGAAAACCGTCTAAGCTCTCGCCGGTGCTCCAGGCGCAGTGCGGCAAGAAGAAGAAGTCCGCGAAGGGCACGAAAAAGCCCGTGAAGACCAAGAAGTAGATCTGCGCTCGATGGGCAAGTGAAGGGGCTGAGCCGACTCCTTGTCATCCGGTAGGCGCCGACGACCACCTCTGAGTCTCCGGTACCCCAGGCGGGCGCTCGGGGCGGCGATCGTGGTGATCGCCGCCCTCGGCGTCTTGGGCCTCGGCGTCGAATCACGGCTCACGCCGACCTCGCTCTCGATCGCGGGCACGCCCTCTGCCAGGGGCGAAGACCTGCTGAGCGAACACTTCGGCGACTCGGCCCCGTTCGCGGTCCTGCTCCAGGGCCCGGCGCCGGCGATCGAACTGCAGGGTCCGGCGTTGATCCGCTCGCTGCGGCACGACCCACGGGTCACGACCCTCTCCCCGTGGGACGGGAAGTCGCTCGACCGGCTGCGGCCCGCGCCGGGCAAGGCGCTGATCCTCGTCGACTTCCACACCGACGCCGCGAAGACGGTCGCCGACGTCGTCCCGCACCTGAACCGGATCCTCGAACGCCGGATCCACGCTCCCGTCTCCGCTCATCAGACCGGCTACGCCACGCTCTCCAGAGCGATCCAGACCGAGTCGATCTCCTCGACCGAGCGCGCCGAGTTGATCGCCTTGCCCTTCCTCCTGCTGGTCCTGTTGCTGGTCTTCCGCTCGCCTGTCGCCGCGCTGATCCCTCTTTGCTTCGGGGCGATCGCCGTCGTTTCCTCGCGCGGCCTCCTCTTCATCGCCTCCCACTGGATCGGGATCGACGCCTTCGCACTGACCGTCGCGACGATGATGGGCCTCGCCCTCGGCGTCGACTACGCGCTGCTGATGGTGTCGCGATTCCGCGAGGAACTCGAGCGGGGAGTCGATCCGTTGAAGGCGGCGTGGTCGACGCGGCGGACGGCAGGGCGGACCACCCTCTTCGCCGGCTCGACCCTCTTCGTCTCGATGGTCGTCTCGGTCTTGGTCCTTCCCGGCTCACTGCTGCTATCGCTCGCCGGCACCGCGATCCTGGTCACGGCGATCAGCGTCGTGGTCGCCAACTACCTCGCCCCGGCTTTGCTGCTCCTGCTCGGCGACAACGTCAACCGCTGGCGGATCGGGCGCCCACCGAGCGACGAGCACACCATCCTCACCCGCGCCCTGAGCGCCGCCCTTCGCCGACCAGCTCCGATCGCGATCGCGATCACCGGCGTCCTCCTATTGCTCGCCGCGCCTGCCCTTGCGATCAAGACCGGCCCGCCCAGTGCCGCCCAGCTACCCGAATCCGACCCGGTCCGTCGCGACTCCGAACTGATCGCCGGTCAGATCGGCCCTGGCTGGGACGCCCCGTTCATGCTCGTCTCGGCCACCTCCTCCGGCCCGATCACCTCGGCCGCCGACCTGCGCCACCTGGCCCACTTCCAGACACTGCTCGCGAACCAGCCCGGCGTGCAGGCTGTCATCGGCCCGGGCCAGATCGCCAAGCGGACCGCTCCGCTCGCGAAGAAAGGATCAGAGCTGCTCGGTCCCAAAGGGAAGAAGCGCATCCGTAACCTGCAGGGCCTCGGTCCCAAGCTCTCGACCGCCGGGGTCGGCGTCGGCAAGCTGCGCTCCGGCCTCTCCGCCGCCGCATCGGGTGCGGGGCTGTTGGGGGATGGCTCGCGTCGCGCTCAGCAGGGCGCGGCGCAGCTCAGCGCGGGGCTGAAGCGCGCCGCCGGTGGTGGTGATCGGGCGGTCAAGGCGTTGGACCGTCTTGCTTCCGGTGCCGGACGGCTCGCCGAAGGCCAGAGCACGGCCAAGGCGGGAGCGTTGTCGCTCGCCTTCGGCCTTCACGATCTGCTCCCGCAGCTGCGCAAGGGGTCGTTGGCGCGAGCGCGCCGGATCAAGGCACGGTTGAACGCCGCCCTCGCCTCCGACCCGGCGCTAAAGGCGGTCTCCAACGAAGTCTCGACGCTGGTCGTGGAGCTGTCGGGTCAGCGCAACGAACTGCGGCGGCTGCGGGCGACCGCGGTCCGCCTCCACGGCGGCGCATCGCGCCTCGCCGCCGGGCAGCGGAGACTCGCCGTCGGGACTCGAAAGCTCGCCAAGGCCGCCGGAACGTTGGGCTCCGGTCTGCACCGTCTGGCGGACGGTGCCGGCGCGCTCTCCGGCGGCCTCCTGCGCCTGACCGGCGGGACGGAAGCCCTCGAATCCCACCTCTCCGACGGTTATGTCCGGTCGGCCCCGCTGCAGCACGGGCTGGGGCGGGCGGCCGCCAAGGTGACGGTCCAGGCCGACGAAATCTCCGAACAGCGGCAGGCACTCGTCCACGCCTCACCCCACCTGTTCGATTCCGGTTACTTCGTCCTCTCCGCCCTCGACGGGGCCCGGCCGGGAGTCCGGGGACAGGTTGCTCAATCGATCGACCTCGACGGCAGTGGCCAGGCCGCGACGATCCTCGTGGTCCCCGAATACGACATCGACACGCCGGAATCGGAAGCCCTTGACCGGCGGCTCCAGCACCTGGCCGCCGGTTTCGGCACGAAGGCAGGGCTGGCGACCGGGGTGACCGGCGGCCCCGCTCAGCTGAGTGACTACAACCAAGTGACGAGGACCCGCGTGCCGCTGGTGATCATCGCGATGACCCTCGTGACCTTCCTGGCGCTGGTTGCGATCCTGCGGGCGCTGATCCTCGCCGCGATCGCGGTGGTGCTGAACCTGATGACTGTCGGCGTCGCCTTCGGAGTGTTGGTGGCGCTCTTCCACGTCCCGGCGAGCTACCCCTTCGGGGGCCATACCTACGTCGACGCGATCGGAGCGGCGGCGATCTTCGGCATCGTGTTTGGGCTCTCGGTCGACTACGCGGTCTTCCTGCTCGCTCGTATGCGCGAGGCCTACGAACTCAGCGGCGACCACGAGCAGGCGGTCGCCTTCGGCCTGGAGAAGACGGCGCGGCTGATTACCGGGGCGGCGGCGATCATGATGGTCGTCTTCATCAGCTTCGCGCTCGCGAAGATCGCCACCGTGTCGCAGTTGGGAGTGGGGTTGGCGGTGGCGGTGGCACTCGATGCGACGGTGGTGAGGATCCTGCTCCTGCCGGCCTTGATGTTGCTGATCGGCGAGCGGGTGTGGTGGCTGCCGAAGCCTTTGGAGCGCGTCCTGCCCCGGATCGCTCTTGACCCCGCTTGATGGTGTTCAGACAGAGGACAAAGACAGGGGAGGACCAGATGAGGAAGCTGACGTTCATGACCGTGATAGGGGTGATGCTGATGGTGGTGCCGCTGGCCGCCGCGGCCGAATTGACCCGCGATGAATACGTCGCCCGGGTCGAGCCGATCTGCAAGAGCAACACCGAAGCGAACAAGCGGATCTTTGCCGGCGCCAAAGAGGAGGTGAAGTCCGGACAGCTGAAGGAGGCCTCGACCCACTTCAGCCGCGCCGTGGTCGCCTTCGACAAGACGATCAGGCAACTGCAGGCCGTCCCTCAGCCGGCGGCCGACTCGGCCAAGCTCGAAAAATGGATCGGGTATCTGCAAATCGAGAGTCAGTACCTCGGGAAGATCGGCAATGCGCTGGCCGCGGGCCAGAAGGGGAAGGCGCAGACGCTCTCGGTCCGGCTCAACCGCAACTCGAACCTCGCCAACAACTCGGTCCTCTCGTTCGGATTCAACTACTGCAAGATCAACCCCTCGAGGTTCAGCTGAGATGCGCGCCCTTCGTCCGCTGACCGCGGCCATCGTGGTCGCGCTGTGCCTCTGCATCCCGGCCCAGGCCGAGGTTTCCGAGCAGGGGAACCTGATCACCACGTTCCAGAGTGAACTGGCGCCCAAGACCCTGCCGAGGGATAAGCCGGCGCCGGTCTCCGTCAGCGTCGCGGGGGATTTCGAGACCCGCGCCCACGCACTGCTTCCGCAGCTGCGGACGATCTCCGTCGCCATCAACAGCGCCGGGATCTTGGACGACGCCGGACTGCCGACGTGTCGGGTCTCGGCAATCCAGCCGGCCACGGAAGGGAACGCGAAAGCGCTCTGTCACAGGGCGATCGTCGGCAGCGGCCACGTCACCGTCGGCGTGCGCCTGGACAACCAGCCTCCCTTCGAAGTGAAGGCGAACCTGCTGGCGTTCAACGGTCCGGTCGAAAACGGGCACAAGCTGATCCTCGCGCAGGTGTACTCGAAGAATCCGCCCGGAGCGTTCGTCCTCACCTTCAAGCTGACGCATCGGTCGGGCCTGTTCGGGACGGTGATGAGCACGAAACTGCCCCGCCTCGCCCAGGGCTGGGCTTACCTCAGCCACTTCGATATGAAGCTGGACCGCCAGTACACCTATCGTGGCAAAGCGCACTCTTACATCTCCGCCGCCTGCGCGGCTCCGGCCGGATTCCCGGGCGCGGTCTTCCCCCTTGCCAAGGCGAGCTACGGGTTCGCGGGCGGTCGGCATCTGACCACGACCATCGTCCGCAGCTGCCGGGTGGGCGGGTGAGTCGTGCGATCCAAGCGCTCCCCAGCGACTAACGCGATGGGTTGACCGTCTTGAGGGCGTCGTCTTCGCGCCCTTCCTGGCTCCGAACCGACCCGGCTGCTGCCGAGCCTCGTGTTCCCTGGTGGCCCTGCCGATCGTCGAGCAGGATCGAGCGCCCCTCCTGTCGCTGCGGACCTCGGAGCTGATCGGAGGAGAGCGAGCGCGCGCGGACCAGCGGCCGCCGCGGTCATGGGACCCCGGACGGCCCGGCTCGTGGCCGGGCCGTCCGGGTCTCACGCTCCTCGGCAGGAGCGCCCGTGATCCGTGCTAGAACGCGGCCGGGCTCGATCCCGCCGCGACAGGGTGGCCGTAGAACGGCACCTGGTACCAGCCGGTGGTGGAGGTCCAGGACCAGTCGGTGATGGCGTCTTTGTCGGTTTCGTCGACGTAGAACACGTGCGGCATGCCCTTGGCGAAGGTGGCCGACGGGCTCGAACCCGCCGCGACCTTGTCGCCGTAGAACGGCACCTGGTACCAGCCGGTGGTGGAGGTCCAGGACCAGTCGGTGATGCTGTCGTTGTCGGTTTCGTCGACGTAGAACACGTGCGGCGTGCCGTTGACGACCACCGCCGACGGGCTGGTCCCGGCCGCGACCTTGTGGCCGTAGAACGGCACCTGGTACCAGCCGATATTTTCGTTCCAGGTCCAGTCGGTGATGGTGTCGTTGTCGGTTGCGTCGACGAAGAAGATGTTCGGAACCCCGTTGACGACCGCGACCGCCGGTTTCGTGCCGGCCGCGACTTTGTCCCCGAACAACGTCGTCGGTTTCCATCCGCTGCTCATGCTCCAGGTCCACTCGGTGATGTTGTTCCCGGCCGATGAATCGACGGTCGCGACCGCCGTTTCGGTGTTGACCGTGTGATCGGCGCCCTGGCTCGTCCCGGATGGGTTCGACGCCACGAGGCGGTAGTGGTAGGTGGTGTTCGGAGCCAGCCCGTAGATGGTCGACTGCACCGCTTCGGAGCTCGAACCGGAACCGGCGGAGACGGTCGAGGTCGAGTTCCCGTAGGCGCTCGTCAGACCCCATTCGAAGTGGTAGCTGGTGGCCGAGCCGTTCGGGTTGACCGAACCGGCGAGTATCGCTTCACCCGAGCCCGAGCCGCCCGGCCCTTCGGTGGTCACGCCCGGCGGGGGCGGAGGGGGTGGAGGGGTTTCGCCGCCGCCGCCGCCACCACCGCCACCGCCGCCGGAAGTCAGTTCATAGACGAGGATACCTTTGACCCGCGTCGATTTGGATTTGTTCAGGTTTTGGATATGAGGCCAGGCAAATCGCGAAGCTTCACCACCGACCGGTTTGACTTCGAGAGTCACCCAGTGCCCACCTTCGCCACAGGCTGATTCACCCACGCCCACGGTCGTCCGCCAGACGCAAAACCCAGTTGATTCGCTCCATGCCTTGACGGTGACCGACGAATAGCTGGATGCAACCTGCTGTTCGCAGGAACTGTTTGGCCCGACCGTCGCTTCCCAGCAGAACTGCACTTCTCCGTTTGCCGCCGCCGCCGGGCTCACCGATATGGCGAGCATCGCCACCAAGGCGGCCAATGACGCCAAGGACAAGACCCCGGCCTTCAGCATGATGCGTGGTCCACGCACGACTCTTCCCCCTACTTGTCTTCGATTTGTCCGGCGAACCGCCAGGCGGCCTTCCGCCGCGCGGGGAAGGTATGCGTCGGATCAGCCTGCGGTCAATCGGAGGGAAAGGTCGAATTCGTTCCGCTAATCGCGCGCATGATCACCGACCGCCCAGCCGGTGGTGGGACGTTTCGTCTGAAACTCCGCAGCGATCCGAACCGGACTCGGGGTCGGCCCGTAGACCGGCGCAACGCACTCGTCCAGCCCTAGATGGGGAGGAAACGTTGAACGCTCGCACGCGCAGGACGCTCGAGGCCACCGCGATGGCGATGCTGGGGTCGCTGGTGATTGCCGCCTCGGCCGGCGCGGAGCCGGCCAACGACGACGTCGCCAACGCGCAGCCATTGCCGGCCGCACTTCCGAGCACGACCGCGGGCAGCACCGTGGCTGCCACCGGAGAACCTGGCGAGAAGGTGTTCTCGAACCCGGCCACCGAGTCGGTCTGGTTCAGCTGGACGCCGGCCGTGAGCGGGACGACGGTGGTCGATCTCTGCACCGGGGGGATCGCGGGGCCGGAAGCGCCACCGGGATCGGCGTCTACACCGGCGCCGGCACGTTCGCGACGCTGACCAAGGTAGAAGACACGGCCGGACCGTGCAAGGTTCGCTTCGCCGCGATCGCGGCGACCAACTACAAGATCCAGGTCGACTTCCTGCACGCCCAGGGTGCCTTTCAGCTGCGGCTCCACGCACCCGAACCCCCGGCCAACGACGATTTCACCGCTGCCCGCGCGGTCGGGCCGGCTTTGCCGCTGAGCGTCACGGCGAGCACGATCGAAGCGACCTTCGAGGCCGGTGAGCCGGCGATCCTCGGCGGCAACGCGGCCTCCCGCTCGGTCTGGTTCTCCTGGACGGCCCCCTTCAGCCGCCACGTCCAGCTCGAAGGCTGCCCGTTCGAAACGCAGCCGGGATCGGCCGCCAACGACGCGATCGGCGTCTACACCGGCACCTCGCTTGCGACCTTGACCAAGGTCGTCGAGACCGAGAACTGCACGGTCGAGTTCGACGCGCTCGCCGGCGTCGAATACAAGATCGCCTACAGCGGCAACTTCGCCGGCGAAGGGATCTTCACGCTCGCGCTGCACGAGGCTCCGCCACCGGCCAACGACGCGTTCGCGGCGGCGACGACGATCGGGCCGAAAGTGCCGCTCGCGGTCGATGGCGACAACAGCTTCGCGACCATCGAGGCCGGCGAGAGCGCGCTGGTGGTCGGTGGGTTGACCGGGCCGACCCACTCGGTCTGGTACCGCTGGACTCCGGACCGCGCCTGAAGCGGGCGATCGCGCGCTGTCGCAAGCGGTTCTCCGGCAGGGGCCGCAAGGCCGGGATGCGGAAGCGCAGGTGCATCGCCGCGGCGCGGCGGCACCTATCTCACCGCGAGTCCTGATCGAGGAAGGAGGCCGTGCGGGCGTCCCGTAGGCCGCGCGCCGAGACCCCGATCCAGAGCCAGAAGCCCGACACTGGCATGCAGATCGTGGCGATGACCGCGCAGATCAGGCTGGTCGCGCTGGTGGAGCGGAGCGCATCCGCGTCGTCCGCCCGCTCGGCCCTGTGCAGCAGCCCCCCGAGCATCCAGAGGAGCGGCGCGGGAGCCATGAACCAGAAAGCGCTCGAGCGGCCGCCGCGGAAGCCGACGCTCCCGACCAGGCGGCGGCGGCCGATCTCGCCGAGCTCGCGGGGGTAGACGAGAGCGCCGACGACCGCGTGTCCCAGGGCGATCAGCTGCAGCAACCGTCCGTTGCTCGGCCCCCTGGAGGTCACTGGCCTCGCTCCCCGGCGACCGCGCGCAGTCCCGTCCAGCAGAATTCGAGCAGGCGATCGACCACCTCGGCGCGACTCACCTCGGGGTGGTCGTACCACCAGAAGGCAAGGCCGTTCTGTGCTTGCTTCAGGAGCTCGGCGAACATCTCGGCCGCCTGCCGGGGATCGTCCTGGCGCTCCAGCGCCTCCCCGGCATTGGCTTCGATGAAGGCCGCGATCGCGCTCGTCGCCTCGCCCTGCAGCCGCCGGTAGGCCGCCGCGACGCCCGGGTCGGTCGGCGGGTCGCGGAACAGCATCCGCCAGGCGGAGCGGTGCTCCTCGACGAAGCGGAAGTAGGCGTCGGCCCCGGCGCGCAGGCGCGCTTCGAGGTCCTCCGGCGCCGCCGCCAGGGCCGCACCGACGAATTCGAGGAGCTGCGCGGTCTGGCGCTCGAGCAGCTCGATCTGCAGCTCGGCCTTGGAGGAAAAGTGGTCGTAGATCACCGCCGGGGTGATCCCTGCCGCCTCGGCGATAGCGGTCATCGACGCTCCCTCGTAGCCGCGCTCGCCGAAGACCGGGACGGCGCCGTCGAGGATCAGTTCGCGCCGCCGCTCGGCACTGAGTCGTTTCTGCGAGGTGGTCACCCGGCTCTCCTGGGTCGCGAAACCAAATGATGATTCGGTTGGTCACGGGAGCGTACCAAATCGTCATTTGGTTAGGTTAGTGTGCCCCGCGCCCCCCCCCCCCCCCCCCCCCCCCCCCCCCCCCCCCCCCCCCCCCCACCCCCCCCCC
>DASXMH010000119.1:0-11563 GCA_036495785.1 Solirubrobacterales bacterium | reverse complement strand
CGTTCGCACTTGACGCCAATATGTGGCGTCAACTGCGAACGCGCCGGCGGGGCCCTCGCTGTGAGTTCGCAGTTATCTGCGCTATGCGACGAGAACTGCGAACTCATCCTGGGAATGCGACCGAACCGTCCCCGGACCGTCACCGGACACGCGCAAGGCGCGCCCATCCCCACCTAACCAGCCGAACTTAGGTGGGGATGGGCGCGCCGGCGCTCGCGGTGCGCATCGGGGGGCCGGGATTCGCGGAGGCTAGGCTGAGGGCCATGGAGCCGTGGCTGCGAGGCCTCTATGACGCCGAGGGCATGCGCTCGGTCGACCGTTGGGCGATCGAGGAGCAGGGCGTCGACTCGCTGGAGTTGATGGAGAACGCCGGGCGGGCGGTAGCCGAGGCGGTCGCCCGCCTCTCGCCGCAGGGCCCCGTGCGGGTCGTCTGCGGCAAGGGCAACAATGGCGGCGACGGCTTGGTCGCCGCGCGCCTCCTGCGTGAGATGGGCTTCGAGGCCGAGGTGCTGCTGCTCTGGCCCGCGGATGAGCTGAGCGAGGATGCGACGGCGAACTTGCGGCGGCTCGGGGGTGACCCGACCCGGTTGCGGGACGATAGCGGGGCCGGCTCGGCCGGCGAGTCGACGGCGGAGGGCTCGGCCGGCGAGTCGACGGCGGAGGGCTCGGTCGGCGACACGGCGGCGGAGGGCGCGACCGTCGACGACGCGGCGATGGGGGTCGTCGAGGTCGGCGGCGACATCGCCGCGCGCCTCGCCGGCTCTGGCGCCATCATCGACGCGATCTTCGGCACCGGCTTCTCCGGCGCGCCGCACGAGCCCGCCGCCACGGCGATCGCCGCGATCGGCGACTGCGACGCGCCGGTCGTCGCCTGCGACATCGCCTCCGGGGTCGACGCGGCCACCGGTGAAGTGGCGGGGGCGGTGGTCGAGGCCGACGTCACCGTCACCTTCCACGGGGCCAAGGTCGGCCACTGGGTCGCCCCCGGCAAGTGGGCGACCGGCGAGCTCTTCGTGGCGCCGATCGGTATCCCGGCGGGCGCGCCTGAGCCCGCCGCGGCGGGACTGATCGACGCTTCGGTGCTCGACCTCGCGCCACGTCGCGGCGCCCGATCGACCAAGTTCAGCTCCGGCCAGGTGACGATCGCCGGCGGCTCGCGCGGCCTCACCGGCGCGGTGCGGATGTCCTCGACCGCGGCGATCCGGGCGGGGGCCGGATACGCGACCGTCGCCGTCCCCGCCGACCTCGAGCCGGCCTTCGAAGCCGCCGAGGTCGAGGTGATGTCGCGCGGCGTCCCCGGCCCGCCCGGGCGGCTCGGCACCGAGTCCGCCGACGACCTCATCGCCGCCTTCGAGCGCGCCGCCGCCGGGGTGCTCGGCCCGGGCCTCGGCCGCGACGAGGACTCGCTGGCACTGGCCCGCGAGGTGGCGCCGCGGATCGACGCGCCCCTGGTCATCGACGCCGACGGCCTGAACGCCTTCGCGGGCCGGCTCGACCGCCTCGCCGCCCGGCACGCGCCGACCGTCCTCACCCCGCACGCCGGCGAGCTCGGCCGCCTGCTGGAGCGCGCCCCGGCCGAGATCGGCGAACGGCGCCTCGCCGCCGCCAAGGAGGCGGCCGCCTGGAGCGGCGCGATCGTCGTCCTCAAGGGCGACGACACGATCGTCACCGACGGCACTCGCACAGCCGTCAACGCGGTCTCCGCGCCCGGCCTGGCGACGGCCGGCAGCGGCGACGTCCTCTCCGGGATGACCGCGGCGCTCCTCGCCCGCGGCCTCGAGCCGTTCGCCGCCGCCTGCGCCGCAGTGATCGCCCACGCGCGGGCCGGCCAGGAGGCGGCGCGCCGGGTCGGCGCCGCCGAGTCGGTGATCGCCGGCGACGTGATCGCCGCGATCCCGGTTGGCCTGCGCTCCGCCGGTCCGGTCGAATAACCTCGCGCGTCCAAGATGAAGACCGCCGCCGAGATCATGGACGCCGACGTCCCCAGCGTCACGCCGGACGACGAAGCCCGCACCGCGATCGACCTGCTGTCGAAGACCGACCAGGGCGCGATCCCGGTCGTCGACGCCGACCGCAAGGTCGTCGGCATCGTCAGCGAGTCCGACCTGATCCTCGCCGACGAGCAGTCCGACCTGCACCTGCCGCACTACCTCGAAATCATGGGCGGGGTCGTCTTCATCGGCTCGATGAAGGGCTTCGAGAAGCGGCTCGAAAAGGCCTTCGCGACGAAAGTGGCGGAGCTGATGAGCGCCGACCCGATCGTCGCCCACACCTACGAGGCGGCCGATCGGGTGGCGAAGAAGATCGCCGATCACCATCACAACCACCTGCCGGTGGTCGACGAGGACGGGCGGTTGGCGGGCATGGTCACGCGGGCCGACGCGCTCGCCGCCGTCGTCGACGGATAGCCATGGAGCGGGCGTACGCCCGGATCGACCTCGGCGCCCTGCGCGCCAACTGCGAACGGCTGCGCGCCGAGCTGGGCGAGGCGCGGCTCTGCGCGGTGGTGAAGGCGGATGGCTACGGGCACGGGGCGACGGCGTGCGCGGAGGCGGCGGTGGCGGGCGGCGCGAGAGCGCTCGCCGTGGCGACGGCGGGCGAGGCGGCGGAGCTGGCGGCGGCAGGCGTGGCGGGTGGCCACGACATCGGCCCGCCGAGCGGCAGCGGGATCGGCAAACGCGCAGCGGGCGGTGGTGGTGCGGACGACGGACCTGGGCGTGGTGCGCCACCCGGCGGCGTCGAACTGCTGACCCTCGGCGCGCTCACCGATCAGGAGGTCGACGTCGTGCTCGGCGCAGGCTCGGCGGTCGGCGTCTGGAGCCGCGGCTTCCTCGACCTCGTCGCCGCGCGGGCCCGCGCGGCCGGACGCCCCGCCCGCGTCCACGTCAAGCACGACAGCGGCATGGGCCGGCTCGGCACCTTCGACGGCGAGGAGGTCGTGGAGCTGGTCCGCGCCGTCGCCGAAGACCCCGACCTCGAGCTCGCCGGCGTCTGGACCCACTTCGCGACCGCCGACGAACCGGACGGCGACGAGGGCTACTTCTTCGAGCAGCTCGACCGCTTCGAGCCCGTCGCCGCCGCCGTCCGCGCCGGGCATCCCGGCGTCACCGTCCACGCCGCCAACAGCGCCGCCGTCTTCCGCTCCGCGCGCTCCCACTTCGACATGGCCCGCTGCGGGGTCGCCATCTACGGGCTCGATCCCTTCCAGGACGACCCGGCCGCACGGGGCCTGGCGCCCGCCCTCTCGCTGCGCTCCTACGTCGCCGCGGTGAAGCGCTTCCCGGCCGGGCAGAGCGCCGGCTACGGGCGCCGCTGGCGCGCCCCCGAGGACACCTGGGTCGGGGTCGTCCCGCTCGGCTACGGCGACGGCGTGCGCCGCGCCCTCACCAACGACTGCGACGTCCTCGTCGGCGGGCGCCGCCGGCCGCTGGTCGGGACGATCTCGATGGACAACCTCACCATCGACCTCGGCCCCGAGACCGACGTCGAGCCCGGCGCCGAGGCGGTGCTGATCGGGCGCCAGGGCGGTGAGGAGATCCGCGCCGAGGAGATCGCCGCCCGCCTCGACACGATCAACTACGAGGTGACCTGCGCGATCTCGCCGCGGGTCCCGAGGCGGCCCGCGTGAGCCTCGCCGACGACCTTCGCGCCGCGCCACTGCCGCAGGCGGCGATCCGCGCGCTGGACGGGGGAGAGGGCGTCTGGATCGCCGGCGGGGCAGTCCGCGACGCGGCGCTCGGGCGCGACGTCACCGACCTCGACCTCGCGGTCGCGGGCGGCCCCGGCCCGGTCGCCAAGGCGCTCGGCCGCGAGCTCGGCGAGCACGCCTTCGAGCTCTCCGCCGAGTTCGGCACCTGGCGCGTCGTCGCCCCGAGCCGCGGCTGGCAGGTCGACGTCACGGTCCTGCGCGGCGACTCGATCGAGGCCGACCTCGCCGCCCGCGACTTCACCGTCGGCGCCGTCGCCGTGCCGCTCTCCGGCGGCGAGACGATCGACCCCATGGGCGGCCTCGCCGACCTCGAGCACGGCGTGCTGCGGGCCGTCGGCCCGCAGAGCTTCGCCGAGGATCCGCTGCGCCTCCTGCGCGCCGCCCGGCTCGCCGCCGGCCTCAACCTGCAAATCGACCCCGACACCGTCGCCCTCGCCCACGCCGGCGCCGCCCGCGCCGCCGAGCCCGCCGGCGAGCGCCAGCTCGCCGAGCTCCGCCAGCTGCTCGGCGGCCCCGACCCGCTGCGCGGCCTCGAGCTGCTCGACGAGCTCCGCATCACCGCCGTCGTCCTGCCCGAGCTGGAGGGGACGAAGGGCGTCGGCCAAGGGCCCAATCACCACCTCGACGTGCACGGGCACACGCTCGAGGTGCTCGCCCAGACGTTGGCGATCGAGGCGGACCTGCCGCGCTTCGTCGGCGAAGACCGCGCCGCGGAAGCCGCCGCCATGCTCGCCGAGCCGCTCGCCGACGAGATGGACCGCGCCACCGCGCTCCGCTTCGGCGCCCTCTTCCACGACATCGCCAAGCCCGCCACCCGCAAGGAGCGCGACGGGTTCGTCGGCTTCAAAGGCCACGACGCCGAGGGAGCGACGACGATCGGACAGATCATGGGCCGCCTGCGCGCCTCCCGCAGGCTGACCCGCTACCTGCAGGCGCTGGCGCTCCACCACCTGCGGCTCGGCTTCATGATCCACGAGGCGCCGCTGCCGCCGCGCCGCGTCCACGACTACCTGCGCGCCACCGAACCGGTGACGGTCGATGTCACCCTGCTGACCGTCGCCGACCGCCTTTCGGCTCGTGGCCATGGCCCGATCGCCGCGCCGGAGATGGTCCAGGCCCACCTCGACCTGGCTCGCGAAATGGTCGCGGCGGCGCTCGACTGGCGCCGCGACGGCCCGCCCGAGCCGCTCCTGCGGGGCGACGAGATCGCCGCCGAGCTCGGCATCGAGGGCCCCGCGATCGGCGAAAAGCTGGCCGAGCTGGAGGCCGCCCAGTACGCAGGAGAGGTAACCGATCGTGCCCAGGCACTGAGCTTGTTGCGCGGTTGAGGTACCCTCCCGGACCGCATGGCTAAAGAGGAAAAGATCGAAATGGAGGGAGAGATCACCGAGGCTCTCCCGAACACGATGTTCCGGGTCAAACTGGACAACGGACACGATGTGCTCGGTCACATCTCCGGCAAGATGCGCCGCCACTACATCCGCATCCTGCCGGGCGACCGCGTGAAGATCGAGTTGTCGCCCTACGATTTGGATCGCGGGCGAATTACGTATCGCTACAAATAGTCGGCCGGCAAGGACGCAGGGAGCGTGGTGTGCTTTGCCCACGAGCGACCGAGGACGCCGCCAGGCGGCTATTTGGGGTCGGCCAACTCGGCGATGAGGGCGGACCAGGCGAAGTCGTGGGCACCCTCGCCGGTGCCGTCGTGCGGGTCGTAGTACTCGCGCAGGCCGGAGCGGACGACGGCGCCGATCGCGCCGGCGGCGAGGCGCTCGGCCTGCTCGAGGTAGCCGAGCCGCCGCAAGCCGAGCCAGACCAGCCAGGTCGAGTTGATCCAGGTCGGCCCGCGCCAGTAGCGACGGATCGGGCCGCGGCCGCCGGTCGGGTCGTAGGAGCGCTCGGAGACCGACACCGAGGGCGGCGCCACCGGGGTGAGGAACTCGCGTTCGTTCAGCAGGTGCTCCTCGACCAGGCGCCGGCCGATCGCCTCCGGCAGGTCGGGCAGCGCCAGCGGCGCCAGGCTCGACCAGGTGACCGGGGCGGGGCGGAGGCCGCCCGGCTGCGCCTCGTCGATGAAGAGGCCGCGCTCCTCGTCCCAGAGCCGCTCGACCATGGCCGGCGTGGCCGAGGGCCGGCCGAGGCTCTGCAGCGAGAGCGACCAGAACGTGTTGACCAGCGTCTCGCAGAGGACCGGGCCGCCGCGGTCCCGGATCCGCCGCGCGTCCCAGCCGAGCCGGCGGTTGCGCTCGACCAGGAAGAAGAAGCCCGCCCGCCCGTTCGAGCGCCGCTTCCAGACCGGTTCGAACTTGGGCGAGGCGTCGAGCCCCGACTCGTCCGGCTGGACGATCCAGAGCAGCCCGTCGCCCTCGAGGTCGCGGTTGGCGAGGAGCCAGTCGGCCTGGGCGCCGATCCGCGGCTCGGCCGCCGGGTCGCCGACCGCGATCCGCCACGCCCAGGCGAGCAACGGCGGCTGGATCGACTCGGTCTGCCGCGCCGAGCGGGTGGCAACGTTGTAGAAGGCGCGGCGCACGCCGTAGACCGGCCGGTGCCAGAAGATCGTGTGGCCGATGAAGCCGTCGGGGCGCTGCGCGCCGAGCAGGCTTTCCAGCTCGGCGCGGGAGCGGTCGGGCTCGAAACGGCGGTTGGCGATCGCCGCGAAGCAGGAGTCCCAGTACCACTGCCAGGGGTAGCGGCCGGGGCTCGGTTCGGTGTAGGCGTAGGCGACCTCGCCGGCCCCGCCTTCCCGCCAGTTCTGACGGAGGACCCGCTCGGCCTCGGCGAGCGCCCGTTCCGCGTCGTCCATGGCCGGGGACGCTAGCGGGGCGCGCGGGCGGTCTGGCCCAGATCGTGCAGCGGCCGCCACGAGCGGGCATCGTCGCGCGCGTCTCGTAAAGATTGGCGCCGCAACTGGCCTCGACAGGTCGTGTTAGCGCTTACTCATGCACGAATCGTCTCTTCCCAGCCGCCGTCGCGCCGCCCTGGCCCTCGCGGTCGCGGCCTCCCTCGCGGCGCTGGTCGCCGTCGTCAACCCCGGTTCGGCCACGTCGGCGCCGCTGACCGTCACCGTCCTCGGCCAGACCGCGGAAACGCCGCCCGCCTCCTGCCCGGGCAAGATCGTCAACAACGTCGAGGTCAAACCGTGCCGGGTCGAGGGCCATGTGACCGGCTTCCAGTCGATCGCCGACGGCATCGCGCGCCCCTACGAGGCGCCCTACGAAGGCAAGATCGTCGCCTGGTCGATCACCCTCGCCAAGCCCTCGACCACGGAAACCGAAACGACGACCAACGAGGTCGGCTTCTTCGACGAATTCCTCGGCGAACCGTCGGAGGCGCGGATCGGCATCCTCAAACCGGTCGAAGGCACCAACCCGCCCCAGTACACGCTGGTCCGCCAGAGCCCGCTCGAGGTCCTCAACCCCTACTTCGGCACCACCCCGGTCTTCGCCCTCAAGCACCCGCTGACCGTCCTCCAGGGGCAGGTCGTCGCCCTCACCGTCCCCACCTGGGCGCCGATGTTCGCCTTCAACGTCTCCAGCGAAAACACCTGGCGCGGCAGCCGCCTCCCCGAACACTGCTCGTCCAAAGAAGACATCCAGGACGGCCACCCGCAGCAGGGCGTCGGCAAGACCAAGACCTACGGCTGCTACTACTCGAACGCGCGGCTTCTGTACACCGCGACGCTCGTCAAAAACCCCAAAGCCGCCGAATAGCGGCCGGCGCGGAGCGCCCTACAGCGCCTCTTGCCGAAGCCCGCAGTAGGGGCAGTCGCTGACGTCGATCCCGATCAGCTGGTCGCAGCGGCGGCAGGCCCGGAGGTTCTCGGGGCTGCGCGGCAGGGACGACGCGGAGGGCGCCAGGGGGAGGACCATCGCGACGGGGAACATCTCCTCGCCGGTCTCGCGGTCGCGGTAGATCTGGCCGGGTTCGGCGGGGGCGATCGCCTCGCGGCCGGAGGCCGGGGCGCGCATGCGGTAGAGCTGCTTGCTGTTCATCGCCGCAAAGACTAATAGCTTGGGCGGAACCAGATGCGCGTCCTCATCTTCCACGGCTACATGCTGCGCGGCACCGGCAGCAACATCTACAACGTCAACCTGGCGCCGGCCCTGGCCCGCCTCGGCCACGAGGTCCACCTGCTCTGCCAGGACCGCGAGGTCGAGATCCCCGGCGTCCACATCCACAACCCGGACATCGGCGGCCTCCTGCCGGTCTACGTCAAGGACCCCTATCCCGGCTTCGAGGTGAAGACCTTCGACGAGCTGACCGAGGGCGAGCTCGACCGCTACCTCGACGCCAACGTCGCCGCGGTCCGGGAAGTCGCCGCCCAGGTGGGGGGGATCGATGCCGCGCTGGCCAACCACCTGGTGATGGGCCCGGCGATCCTCGCCCGAGCGGCCGTCGCCCCGTTCGCCGCCAAGATCCACGGCTCGGCGCTCGAGTACACGGTCAAACCGCACCCGCGATTCCTGCCCTACGCCTATGAGGGGATGGAAGCGGCCGAAGGCGTCCTGGTCGGCTCCGCCCACACCGGCGAATCGCTCTGGGCGGCACTCCCCGACCTCCCGAATCTGAGAGACAAGACGCGCCTCGGCCCACCCGGCGTGGACGTCGACGAGTTCCAGCCCCGAGCCGCGGCAGGCGACTCGTGGGCACCCGATTCGGGTAGTCCGAGCACGAATACCTCGCGCGCAGGATTGCCCGAGGCGGGTGCACCGAAGGACCCATCCCGCGAACGCCTGGTCGTCTTCGTCGGCAAGCTGATCGTCTCCAAGGGCGCCGACCTGCTGCTCGCCGCCTGGCCGCTGGTCCGCGCGCGCCACCCCCGCGTCCGCCTCCAGATCTGCGGCTTCGGCGCCTACGAGGACGGCCTGCGCCGTCTCCAGGCGGCGCTCGATCGCGGCGACCTCGAGGACGCCCGCGCCGTCGCCGCCGCCGGCTGGGGGCTCGAGGGGGGAGAGGCCAAGCCGCTGCCGATCCTCTCCGCCTTCCTCGCCGACCCGCCCCCGGGCTACGCCGAGGCGGCCCGCGCCGCGGCGGGCTCGGTCGAGTGGCTCGGCCGGCTCGAGCACGACGAGGTGGCGCGGCTCCTGCCGGTCGCCGAGGCGCTGGTGATGCCGAGCACCTTCCCGGAGGCGTTCGGGATGGTCGCGGTCGAGGCCGCCGCCTGCGGCGCCCTGCCCGTCTCGGCCGGACATAGCGGGATGCGCGAGGTCTCCCAGCGCCTCGCCGGCACCCTCCCCGAGGCCGTCGCCCCGCTCACCTCCTTCCCGGTCGAGCCCGGCGCCGTCGAGGCGATCGCCGACCGCCTCGGCCGCTGGTTCGACCTCCCCGAAGAGACCCGCGCCGAGGCCCGCGCGACCCTGGTCGGGACGGTCGCGCGCCTCTGGAGTTGGGAGGGCGTGGCCCGTGGCGTGCTCCATGCCGCCGCCGGAAACCTAGGCGGATTGCCGCTCCCGACGGCCTAGTGCGGAGCGTCATTTTGGTGGGAAAGCGTCTCGCCGCCGTCCGTCAATAGAATGCCGCGCGGTGTTCACGAACCGCCTCCCCATAGCGAAAATGGCCGCTGCCGTCGTTGCCCTCGCGGCGGTCATTTCGGCGGTGATGCTGTCGATCAACTGGAACGGCGCGGAGGACTCGACCGCCGCCCCGAAAATCGACGACCTGCTGAACATCATGATCATCCTGTCGTCGATCATCTTCGCGATCGTCGTCGTCGCGCTCGGCTACGCGCTGATCAAATTCCGCGCGAAGCCAGGCGACGAATCGGACGGCGAGCCGATCCACGGCAACACCCGCCTGGAGATCGTCTGGACCCTGGTGCCGACGATCATCGTGCTCTTCGCGGCCGGATGGAGCTGGAAGGTCCTCGACGAAATCGAAGAACGCACCGGTCACGAATTGACCGTCGACGTGTTCTCCCAGCAATACGCCTGGTCCTTCGGCTATCCGGGCAAAGAATATGCCTACTCGCAGGGCGTCCTGCACGTCCCCGTGAACCGGCAGATCGTCTTCAAAATGCACTCGCAGGACGTGATTCACTCGTTCTGGGTGCCGCAGTGGCGGATCAAGAAAGACAACGTCCCCGGGATCACGACGACCGCGGTCGTGACGCCGACCAAGACCGGCCACTACCAGCTGATCTGCACCGAGCTCTGCGGCTTCGGCCACGCCTCGATGCGGGCCAAGGTGATCGTCCAATCGGAATCGGCTTTCGACAAGTGGGTCGAAGGCCTGAAAGAAAAAGTTCCCGTCGACCTGATGGTGTCGGTGAAACAGGACACCGAGACGAATCCGGAACCGCTCGAACGGGTGGAAGCGGAATAATGGAGGCGAAGTAGATGGTTGCAGCGTTCAAACGACCCGGCTGGTACCGCGCGCTTCTGGGCACGGTTATCGCCGCCGCATTCGGCGTCGGCCTCGTGGTCGTGTTGCGCTCGATCTCCGGCCTTTCCGCCTTCCAGAGCGAACAGACGGGCTACCCGCAGGTGGTCGTGCCGCTGATCAGCGCCCCGTTCGGCTTCCTGATCGGGCTCGGCGCCTTCGACTACTGGTTCCGCTGGGCCTTCGGCCTGCCGACCATCCCCGAGGACCATGCCTCGCACGGCGCCCATAGCTGGAAGGACTACTTCAAGGTCAACACCGATCACAAGGTGATCGGCATCCAGTACATCTGCACCACCTTCTTCTTCTTCTTCGTCGGCGGGCTGATGGCGATGCTGATCCGCGCCGAGCTCGCCCAGCCGGGCACCCAGATCGTCGGCGCCGGCACCTTCAACAGCCTCTTCTCCACCCACGCGGTGCTGATGATCTTCGTCTTCGTGATCCCGGTCTTCGCCGGGATCGCCAACTACGTCCTGCCGCTGATGATCGGCGCCCCTGACATGGCCTTCCCGCGCCTCAACGCGCTGAGCTTCTGGCTGCTGCCGATCGCCGGCCTGCTCTTCGTCGGCAGCTTCCTCGCCCCGGGCGGCGCCTTCGACGCCGGCTGGACGGGCTACGCGCCGCTCTCCACCGGCGCTCCGCTGGGCCAGTCCTTCTTCAACCTCGGCGTCCAGTTCGCGGGCGCCTCCTCGATCGCCACGGCGCTGAACTTCCTGGTCACGATCATCACGATGCGGGCGCCGGGAATGACCTTCTGGCGGATGCCGCTGCTGGTCTGGGCGAACCTCTCCACCTCGCTGCTGGTCGTCGCCGCGACGCCGTTCATCGCGGGCGCCCAGTTCATGGTCCTCTTCGACCGCATCCTGCACACGAACTTCTTCCAGTTCGGCTCGGGCGGCGACGTGATCAGCTACCAGCACATCTTCTGGTTCTACTCGCACCCGGCGGTCTACATCATGATCTTGCCCGGGTTCGGGATCATCTCCGAGGTCATATCCACGCACGCCCGTAAACCCATCTTCGGCTACCGATTGATGGCGCTGGCGCTGATCGGGATCGTCGTCCTCAGCTACTCGGTCTGGGCGCACCACATGTTCGTCGCGGGCATGTTCTCCTGGCTGCGCGTGCCGATGATGTTCACCACGCTGCTGATCGCGGTGCCGACCGGGATCAAGATCTTCTCCTGGCTGGGAACGCTCTATTTCGGCAAGATCCACACGAAATCGACGGCAATGTTATTCGCCCTCGCCTTCATCGTGACCTTCACGATCGGCGGCATATCCGGGGTCATGCTCGGCATGGTGCCGTTCGACATCCACGTCTCGGACACGTACTTCATCGTCGCCCACATCCACTTCGTGCTCTTCGGCGGCTCGGTCTTCACGATCTTCGCCGGCCTCTACCACTGGTTCCCGAAGATGACCGGGCGGATGTACGACGAGAAACTCGGCCGCGTCCACTTCTGGGGCACGCTGA
>DASXMH010000118.1:0-3510 GCA_036495785.1 Solirubrobacterales bacterium | reverse complement strand
ACGGACGGGTGCTGGTGCAGGCGCCGCGCGACGAGGCGGCGGTGCTGGTCGCCGACCTCGACCTCGACCAGCGCGGCGACTGGCTGGAGCTCTTCCCGTTCCTGACGACGCGCCGGCCGGAGGCGTACGCGAGCCTGATCGCGGGTAGGGCGGAGGACCGATGAGCGAGACGATGCCTGAGAAGACGACGACCGGGGCGGCGATGGTCTGCCCGAAATGCGGCGGCCCGATGCGCACCCACCAGCGCAACGGCGTGACGATCGAGCAGTGCCGCAAGTGCCACGGCATCTTCCTCGACCGTGGCGAGTTCGAGCAGCTGCTCAGCCGCGAAACCTCCTTTCTGGGGAACGACGAAAACCTGCCCGGCCAGAGCTCCGACGGGGCCGGCCGCGCCTCGAGGTGGCGACGTTGGCTGCGCTGATCGAGTTCCCCGCCGACGACCCGGAGCGCGCCCGGCGCTTCTGGAGCGGTCTGCTCGAGGTCGACCTGGCCGAGCGTGGCCCCGGCGACGGCGCGGGCTGGGTCGCCGATTCAGGCGGTGTCCGAGTCGGCGTCCACGAGCGCGGCCGCGGCCCGGGCGACACCGCCTCGCTGCCCTACTTCCCGGTCGCCGACATGACCAGCGCCCTGCGGGTGGTCGAGGACCTCGGCGGCACCCTCGTCCACCCAGGTGAGCGTTGGTCGATCTGCCGCGACTCCGAGGGCACCCCCTTCGCCCTCGAGCAGCGCTGATCTAGCGGCGGCCGGAGCCGGCGAGCGGTTCGATGCGGAAGGAGCTGCGGGTCGGGTTCGCCGGCTTGTAGAAGGTCGCCGTCTGGGCGATCAGCTTCCAGGGCTGAGGAAGGGTGGGACTGGAGCCGAGGAAGCGCTGGAAGAGGGACACCGCCCCTTCGCAGGTGACGCCCGAGCCGGTCGGCAGGTAGATCAGGAACTTGCCCTTGGTGAAGCGCAGCGGACGGACGACGGTGCTCGAGTTGACCGTGAAGGTGTGCGGGCAGAGGGTCCCGAGGTCCGGGTTCGTCCCGCCTTCTTCGCCGCCTTTGCCGGTCAGTTCGACCGAGAACCCGGGTAGCGCGCCGCGCACGAAGGACGACTTGCCGGACGCTTCCGGCGACACCTTCCACGGGGTGGGGAGGACGCCGTCGAAGTCCTCGAGGAAGCGGGCGAAGAGTTCGCCTCCCGATTTGCAGGTGAGGCTCGCGTCTTCCAGCGCGATCGCGTAGTTCCCGGCCGGGAAGACCGCCGGGCCGATCCGGTCGTTGTGCAGGACGCGGAAGCTGGGGCAGATCTTCGGCGCGGCCGCCGGGGCCGGCGCGGCTCCGGCGGGGCGCGCGGCGAAGGCCAGGGCGACCGCGACCGAGGCGACCAGCGCGCCGAGCGCGAACAGCGCGACGCGACTCCGCCGCGGTCCGAATCGGGAAATCGCCTGGAATCCGGAAAGGGCCTGCATAAGGCGCGCAAAACTATCAGCCTCGCCCGTCCCTACCATGCATCGGTCCGATGCCCGAACCGATTACGCGCGGCGAGCGCTACATGCCAGGGCTGGACGGCCTGCGCGCGATCGCGGTCCTGGCGGTCATCTTTTTCCACCTCGGCTTCGGCTGGGCGCCCGGCGGGCTGCTCGGCGTCGGCATCTTCTTCACCCTCTCCGGCTATCTGATCACCGACATCCTGCTCGGCCAGTACATCCGCCGGGGCGCGATCCACCTCGGCCGCTTCTGGCTCGGCCGCGCGCGGCGCCTCTTGCCGGCGCTCTTCCTGATGATCTTGATCGTCATCGCCTGGGTGACGATCTTCGGCCCCGCCCAGCCGGACCAGTTCCGCAAGGCGGTCGTCTCGGCGATCTTCTACGTGAACAACTGGCAGCAGATCGCCGCCAACGTGTCGTACTTCGCTCGCTTCGCGCCAGAACAACCGCTGAACCACCTCTGGTCGCTCTCGGTCGAGGAGCAGTTCTACATCTTCTGGCCGTTCCTCCTGCTGATCGGCCTGAAGCTCATTCGCGACCGCAAGGGCAACGGGCTCCGTCCGAATCTCGCCCTCGCGACCCTCGCCCTGGCGATCGCCTCCTCGATCTGGATGGCGATCCTCTACCACCCGAGCCTCGACCCTTCGCGGGTCTATTACGGCACCGACACCCGCGCCGCCGAGCTCCTCTTCGGTGCCGCCCTGGCGATGGTCTGGCCGAGCCGCCGCCTGACGAAAAAAATCGCCGCGGGGGCGCGCAAAAACCTCGACCTGCTCGGCTGCGCCGGCCTGTTGATCATCGCGATCATGGTCTGGCGGACCGGCGAGTTCTCCCAGTTCCTCTACCGCGGCGGCTTCGTCATCCTCTCGCTGGCGACGGTGATGGTGCTGATGCCGCTCGCTCACCCGGCCTGCCGGCTCGGCAACGTCGTCGGCTGCAAACCGATGCGCTGGATCGGCGTCCGCTCCTACGGCATCTACCTCTGGCAGACGCCGGTGATCGTCCTCACCTCGCCACAGGGCCCGCACGGCCACAACCTGATGCGCGAGATCCTCCAGGTGGCGGCGATCTTCATCATCGCGGCGCTCTCGTGGAAATTCGTCGAGGAGCCGATCCGCCACGGCGCGATCGGCCGCCTGTTCGCCCGCCGCCGCCGGCTCGGCTGGAGCTGGGCGACCTTCACGCCGGAGGGCCGCATCGTCCTCGTCGCCCTCGGCGTGCTCTTCGTCGTCGCGATCGCCGGCATGGCGGGACTCAACAAGGCCTCGGCGGAAGGCGAACAGATTCGCGTCAAGGAAGCGACGGCGGCCGGCACCAAAGGCCCGATCCCGCTGACCCCCGCGCAGGCCGCCGACTCGCAGAAAACGTCGTGCAAAGGGGTCGTCCACATCGGCGACTCGACCTCCGAGGGGCTCGACTCGGCCGAATACCTGCCGAACCCGAAAGAGCGGATCGAAAACCGCTACAGCGAAGTCGGCGTCAAAGAAACGCACATGGAGGTGCAGGGCGCCCGCTCGATCGAAGAGCGCTTCGAAGGGGAACCGAACGCCCAGGAAGTCGCCGAGGCGTGGAAGGCCGAAGGCTACAAAGGGTGCTGGGTGCTGGCGCTGGGGACGAACGAGGCGGCCGACGTGGCGGCCGGCTCGAACGTCGGCCTCGAAGAACGCATCGAAAAAATGATGAACATCATCGGCGGCGAACCGACGCTCTGGATCAACGTGAAGACGCTCCCCGACGCGACCGAATTCTATTCCGAGGAAGGTATGAAGGAATGGGACAAAGAACTCGAAAAAGCGTGCCTTCGCTATCCCAACATGCGCATCTACAACTGGGCCGGGGACGTCAAAGACTCGTGGTTCATCAATGACGGCATCCACTTCACCTCGCCCGGCTACGCGGCGCGCGCGGATCTGATCGCCCACGCCCTCGCGCACGCCTTCCCGGCGAAAGGCGAATCCCCCGGCGGCGCCAAATGCGTCGTCAGCTAGGTCAGGGGGGTTTGGGCATTGTCCGCGGCCGCCGCGGCCGTCCGAGATGCGTCC
>DASXMH010000117.1:0-14783 GCA_036495785.1 Solirubrobacterales bacterium | reverse complement strand
CTCCTCGATCTTCACCGCGCTCAACTTCCTGGTGACGATCATCACTATGCGTGCGCCCGGAATGAGCTTCTTCAGGATGCCGCTGCTCGTCTGGGCGAACTTCTCGACCTCGCTGCTGGTCGTGATCGCGACGCCGTTCATCGCCGGCGCCCAGTTCATGGTCCTCTTCGACCGCATCCTCCACACCAACTTCTTCGACTTCGCCGCCGGGGGAGACGTGATCAGCTATCAGCACATCTTCTGGTTCTACTCCCACCCGGCCGTCTACATCATGATGTTACCCGGGTTCGGGATCATCTCCGAGGTCATCTCAACCCATGCCAGAAAGCCGATTTTCGGCTACAGATTGATGGCACTGGCGCTGATCGGGATCGTCGTCCTCAGCTACTCGGTCTGGGCGCACCACATGTTCGTCGCCGGGATGTTCAGCTGGCTGCGCGTGCCGATGATGCTGACCACGCTGCTGATCGCGGTGCCGACCGGGATCAAGATCTTCTCCTGGCTGGGCACGCTCTACTTCGGCAAAATCCACACGAAATCGACGGCGATGCTGTTCGCGCTCGCCTTCATCGTCACCTTCACGATCGGCGGGATATCCGGCGTCATGCTCGGCATGGTGCCGTTCGACATCCACGTCTCCGACACCTACTTCATCGTCGCCCACATCCACTTCGTCCTGTTCGGCGGCTCGGTCTTCACGATCTTTGCCGGGATCTACCACTGGTTCCCGAAGATGACCGGGCGGATGTACGACGAGAAACTCGGCCGCGTCCACTTCTGGGGCACGCTGATCGGCACCTGGGGCACCTTCATCCCGATGCACTGGGTGGGGATGGACGGGATGCCGCGACGGGTCGCCGACTACGCCGCCCAGTTCGGCAACTGGAACCTGATGATCAGCTGCTTCGCCTTCATGCTTGGCGCGATCCAGCTCGTCTTCCTCTACAACATGATCGTCTCCTGGCGGTTCGGCCCGAAAGCCGAGGCCAACCCCTGGCGGGCGAACTCGATCGAGTGGCTCGTCTCCTCGCCGCCGCCGATCTACAACTTCGACGAGATCCCGCGCGTCGTCGGCGGCCCGTACGAGTACGGCATCCCCGGCGCCCGGCACGCGATCATGCCCGGTGAAGGCGCCGAGGTCCCGGCCGGCAGGCCGAGCGTGGTGGGCTCGTGAGCGACGTCGCGGCCGAGAGCGAGAAGCGCCCGCTGCTCGTCTTCCTCAACGAGGTCGCGGGCGGTCGCAAACTGCTGCAGGCGGTGCGCGAGCGTACACAGCAGGGCTGGGTGTCGCAGGTGATAGTCGCCGCGCCGCAGAACCAGCCGACGATCGGCACGCTGATCGACCGTGACGAGCTCTACGCGTCGGCCCGCGCCCGGGTCGAGGTGACGATGTCGGTGTTCGCCGAGTTCGGCATCGACTCGGTCGGCGAGGTCCTCGATCCCGCTCCGCAGCTCGCCCTCGGCGACGCGATCCGCGCCCAGCAGCCCGCCGAGGTGCTCTTCTCGGCGCTCTACGACACCCGCTTCGGGATCGCCCGCAAAGACCTCGTCGAGTGGGCCCGCGAACTGGCCGAACCGGAGGTGAAGTTCACCCACGTCCCGGTCCGCATCGAAGAGGACGCGATCCGCCTCGACCTCAACCACGTGCTGGTGGTCGCGACCAAGACGGTCGCCGCGCCGGATCTGGTCGCGCGGCTGAAATCGCGCGCCTCCTCGCGTCCCCACCGCTACACGATCATTTGCCCGCGCAGCGCCGACGTGCCGGAGGAGCAGGTCATCCACGACCTTGCCTCGACGCTCGCCGAGCTCTACCGGGCCGAGGTCGACGCGACCGGCCTGCCGATCAGCGCCGAGGACCCCTTCGAAGCGGTCCGCAACGCGATCGAGCATTACAAGGTCGACGAGATTCTGATCTCCACCTTCGCCGGCGAGCAATCGCGCTGGCTGCAGAGCGACCTGATCGGCCGGGTCCGCGAGATCACCGACAAGCCGGTCAGCCACGTCGAGTCCGGCCGCGCCCCGGCGGCCTTCGCCTCGGTCGTGGCAGAGGGAGGTGAGCACTGATGGAGAGCGCGTCCGTACCCCTTCCAGGTGGCGGCGGGAAAGCCGCGGAGGCCCACCACCACGGGCCGCCGGAGGCCAATCAGAGCTCGCGGATCGACCGCCAGACGCTCGGCATCCTGCTCTTCATCATCTCCGAGGTGATGCTGTTCGGTGCCTTCTTCGCGTCCTACTTCTTCCTCCGCGTCGTCGTCAACCCGGCCTCGTGGCCTCCCAAGCCGTTCGAACTCCCGGTCGGCATCGCGGGCATGAACACGGCGATCCTGGTCTCCTCGAGCTTCACGATCCACTACGCGCTGGAGGCGATTCGCAAGGGCAACAGGCAGGGCATGAAACTCGGCCTGGTGCTGACCTGGCTGCTCGGCCTGACCTTCCTCTTCGTGCAGATCAACGAGTACGTGCACCTCGGCTTCAGCGCCCGCACCGAGGCCTTCGGCACGATCTTCTACTCGCTCACCGGCCTCCACGGCGCTCACGTCTTCGTCGGGCTGATGCTGCTCACCTTCGCCACGATTCGTGCCTTCAGGGGTCACTTCGACAAAAACCCGGACAAGCACTTCGGTGTCGAGATCCCGGGCATCTACTGGCACTTCATCGACATCATGTGGATCATCGTCTTCGCCACCGTCTACATCCTTTAGCGCCCGGGCCCGTTGCGCCGCAGGAGGAGCGGGGCGATGAAATTCAACGAGGCGGTGGTCTTCAAATGGGTCGTGATCGTCGGCATCGCCGCCGCCACGGTGATCGGCCTGACCCTCCTCACCCGCCCCCTCGTCGGCGCCCTCTGGGGCCTCGTCCTGGTGATCGCCGGCTGCGTCTACGGCTACCGCTGGACCCGCCAATGGTGGCGCGACCTGAAGGACCGCCCCGGCGGCCCCGACCACTCGGTCTGACGCCACACAATTGGCACTTTCTTTCGTTCGGACAGGGGTTTCTGCGCCTTAACTTCCGTCGTATGGAGCGGCGATCGCAGAACGTACGGAGGTAGGGATGGCAGAGTGGTCCGACGGTCGACTGGACGAGTTCGCGATCAGAATCGACGAGCGCTTCGACCGGGTCGAGGAGAAGACGGACGAACGCTTCGACCGGGTCGACGAAAAGTTCGGCGATATGGACCGGCGCTTCGGTGAAGTCAACCGGCGGCTCGACCGTGTCGATGATCGACTTGAGCACCTGGACGGGCGACTCGGCGGGCTTCAGCAGACGATGGTCATAGGGGTGATTGGCCTCTGCGCGATGATGTTCGCCGGATTCGCCGCGATCGCCACCGCGATCGCTACGCAGCTCTAAGGCGCCGTTCGCGCCACCCGACCAGCTCCAGGGTCAGCAGGGTGAGCGCGACGGGGACGGTGGCGGGGGTCGTCTTGATCGCGAAGAAGAGGAGGTCCCAGGCGCAGCAGAGGCCCGCGGCGAGGAGGGCGCCGCGGGCTTGGAGGCGAGGGTCGCGGGCGAGGAGGGCGCCAAGGACGGCGGCGATGAAGAGGTCGCCGAAGCCCATCAGGGCCGAGCCGAAGTTGACGAGCTGGAGCTTCGGCAGGTTGGCGGCGGGGGCGGCGGCGTTGAGGACCGAGTTGGGTCCCTGCAGCAGTTCGGTGAAGACGAGGTAGGCGTCGACCGCGGCCATCGCGTAGATGCCGAGCTTCACCCAGCGGGCCGGGACCACGCAGACCAGGAGCCAGCCGAGCGTCACGCAGGAGAGCGCCGAGAGAGCCAGGGCGGCGCTGTCGCCGCCGAGTTCGCCCTTGGCCGCCCAGGCGATCGCGAAGAGCGGCACCGCCAGGAGGGCGAGCCAAGCGCGCGCGCCGTGGACGATCCAGCCGAGCGCGACCGCCGCCAGCGGCGGCACCGCGATCAGCGCCAGCCAGGTGAGGAAACGGGCCGAGGCTTCGTCGAGGGCGATGCCGCCGATCACGACGACGATCGAGAGGGGCAGCACCAGGGCCCACCAGCGCCCGCCCAGGCGGCTCAGCAGCGGAATGTCGATCGGCGAACTGGGCAGCGCCACCAGGACGCCCTGGACGAGACTGAGGAAGCCGATCGAGAGCCAGAAGGGGAGCATCCGGCGCTCCCCGCGGTCTCAGGCCGCGCCGGCGCCCGCGCCCGCCGGCTGCGTGGCTCGGTCGGCCCCCTCCGCGGACGGGACCGTCCCCGAGCGCGGCTCGAGCCGACCAGCCGCGGCGATCGTCCAGAGCATCGCCAGCCAGTTGCAGGTGGCGAGGGCGACGTGGACCCAGACGATCTCGGTCGGCAGTTCGAGCTCCCACTGGATGTAGCCGACGATGCCCTGGATGGCCAGCAGGACCAGCACCAGGGTCAGCGGTTTGAGCGCCCGCCGGTCGCCGCCGGGGCGGCGCAGGTAGAACCAGACGCCGATCGCGGCGAAGCCGTAGACGGCGGCGATCACCGCGTGCCGCTGGACGACCCATTCGAGCGTCGTGCCGACGCCCTCGAAGGTGAAGCGCTGGACGAGCTGGCCTTCGAACTCGCCCGCGTGCGGCCCGGCGCCGGTGGCGACGGTGCCGGCGAGGATCGTCAGCTGGCCCAGCGGCACCAGGCCGCGCACCGCCCAGACGCCCTTGCGGTCCCAGGAGCGGCGCCGGTCCCAGGGCTCGTACCGGGAACACCAGAAGAGCGCGAACCCGGCGTCCAGCAGCATCATCGAGAGGATGAAGTGGCCCATCACAAGTTCTGGCCGCAGGTCGTACTTGACCACCAGGGCGCCGAGGATCGCCTGGGCGACCACGCCGAGCGGGAGGAGCGCGCCGATCCAGGCCAGGTGGCGGCGGTAGGGACGGCGGAAGAACGCGAGGAGGCAGGCGGCGATGACCGCGATGCCGAGGAGGGCGGTGACGATCCGGTTGCTGATCTCGATGATCGCGTGCGATCCGAGCGCCGGATGCTGGCCCCCGCCGTAGCACTGGGGCCAGTCCGGACAGCCGAGCCCCGAGTCGGTCAGCCGGACAGCTGCCCCGGTCAGCACGATCAGCGCCAGGCCGATGAGCGCCACCGTCGTCACCTGCGCGTAGCGGTGCGGCGAGATCTCGAAGCGATTTCGGAGCGAAGCGAACATATTCAGATGATGACCGGCCTGGCTTGCCGGCCGCCTGAGGCTATTCGCCGGATTTTTTCCCGGCGTTTTCGCTCAGGAATTTGACCAGTTCTTTGAGTTCTTCTTCGGAGAGCTTTTCGCCGAATTCCTGCGGCATGACCCCTTTGGGGTAGCCTTCCGCGATTTTGGCTTCCGGATCGACGATCGATTCTTCGATTTCGGATTCCGGCTGGCCGGGAAGCACTTCGTCGAGGTTCGGGCCGACCGTGCCGCCCGAGTTGGCGGCGGCCAGCGTGTGGCAGCCACCGCAGCCGTTGTTGGCGAAGACCTGGGCGCCGGCGCCACCTTCGACTTCCGGCGGCTTCGCGCCGGGCACGCCCGCGTACTTGCCGATGTAGGCGGCGACATCGTCGAGGTCCTGGCCTTCGACGATGTGAGGGGGCATCGTGGCCATCGGGTTGCCGTTGCCGGGGCGGGGGGTGTCGACCTGGGCCTTGACGATGCCTTCGACGGTCGCCGAGTCGAAGCCGCCGGCTTCGCGTGCCGCGGCGAAGGCGTCGTCGAGGTTCGGGCCGATCGTCGCCGTCGTGCCGGCCTGCGCCAGCGTGTGGCAGACGCCGCAGTCCTTGGTGAAGAGGACGCGCCCGCGGGCGATGTCAGGGCTCGTGGTGCCGCAGCCGGAGATCGCGACGACGGTCGCGACCAGGGCCACGATGGGGACGAGCAGGCGGATGGGCTTGGGGCGGAGGTTCTGCATGCTGCGAGGCGCCGAGGAGTCTATATGTCGAGGCCCCCGCCACGACGTTTGCCGGCCGCCCCAGGCAGGGTAAACTTTGCACCGAATCGCACTATCGGGAACTCGTCCGCGAGGAGGTAGCGATGCAGGTGAGGGATGGCATGTCGGAGGTCTCGGTGACGGTGGGCCCGTCGCACACGTTGCGGCAGGCGGCGACCGCGATGGTCGAACGCAACGTCGGCGCGGCGCTGGTGATCGACGACGACGCGCCCACCCCGGGAATCGTCACCGAGCGCGATCTGCTGCTCTCGATCGGCGCCGGGGAGGACCCTGACAGGGAGTCGGTCGGCGCCCACATGACCGAGTCGGTGCTCTGCGCGGCGCCCGACTGGAGCCTCGAGCACGCGGCGGCGGAGATGTCGCGGCGCAGCGTCCGCCACCTGGTCGTCTTCGAGGAGGGTGTGGTGATCGGCATCCTCTCGATGCGCGACATCGTGCGGGTGTGGACCTCGGATGGGGCGACGTCGGAAATGCCGGTGCCGAGCAGCGCGGGCGGCGGGTCCTAGGCCAGGAAGCCTCGCGGCATCCGGAACGGCGCCGAGACGGGTCCTGAGAGGCGCTGAGGAGGGCTTTCAGCCCTGGGGACGGCCGCTGGTGGGCCGAGACTCGAGGTAGATCTGCTCGACCGGCAGGGTGGCCGGACGGGGCTGCTGGCGGCGCGGCAGGCTGAAGTAGCTGCGCACCGAGCCTTTGACGATCGCCCGGAAGGCGAAGAGCAGCACGATGATCCCCAGGTAGGACCAGATGAAGGCCGAGAAGACGAAGCCGTTGGCGTAGATCCCGGCGACAGCGCCGGTCGCGCCGAGCGCGAAGAAGGCGGGGGCCCAGGAGGCGCGCGGCGTCTGGATCGTCTCGCTGGCGGCGGGGATCTGCCGGTGCTCGCTCATCAGTGGGCGATGTAGAGGAGGGCGACGATGAAGCAGAGCGCGAAGACGACGGCCGAGAAGCCCCCGGCGACCAGGCCGGCGGTCATGTTCCTGCGTGCGGTCTCGCGATCCACAGCCGGATTTCTATCAGTCCCCGCGGTCCCGCGGCCCGCTCGGACGGTTGATTCGGCGACTCGCCCACAGCGGGCGCGCCGGGTGCCTGCGGCGTGACGGGTCGGGCACGGCCCCGCGCGCCTTCCGCGGCCGCTCTCCGTTGATGGGCCGAAAACTCAAGACATGCTTGAGTTTTCGGCCCATCAACCAGGCGGGCGCACGGAGGCAGGTCGACCGCGCACGTAGGTGTGCCGACCGCGCGAGGAAGCGTGTCGCCTCCCGCGCGCTTCCCGGCGAAGGGCGCACGCAGGCGTGCCGTCCGCTCGCCCAAGCCCCGGTCCCCCAGAGTGCGTTCGCACTTAGCGACGTCATTTGTCGTTAACTGCGAACGCACCGGTCGCGCCCCGGGTGAGTTCGCAGTTGACGCCACATATCGGCGTCAACTGCGAACGCGTCGGGCGCGCGCCTGGGTGCGTTCGCAGAAATCGTCGGATAGCGACGATAAGTGCGAACTCACCGCGGGGGTCACGACGAAAGTGTCCCCCGACCGTCCCGGGACACGCGCAAGGCACGCCCATCCACACCTAACCGGCCGGCTTTAGGTGGGGATGCGCCGATGTCAAGCGGTCCGGCGGTCCCGGCACGCCGGTGACCGCCACGGCCGGCCTGGTGCCCCGCGCGGTCGTGGATTCAGCCGTCTAGGCGTGGGCGGCGATCGCCATCGAGACGAAGAGCAGCGCCAGGTAGAGCAGCGAGAAGAGGTAGGTGCGGAGGGCCCAGCGGCGCTCCTTGGTGCGGAGAAGCATGTAGGAGAAGCCGATGAAGGCGGCGCCGAGGAGCATCGAGGGGATCAGATAGCCGACGCCGAGGCCGCCCGCGCAGAAGGGGAGCTGGGTGACCGCGTAGAGCAGCACCGTGTAGAGCATGATCTGGCGGCGCGTCTCGTCCTCGCCCGCGACCACCGGCAGCATCGGGATCCGCGCCGCCGCGTAGTCGTCCTTCATCAGGATCGAGAGGGCCCAGAAGTGGGGCGGGGTCCAGAAGAAGACGATCGCGAAGAGGTAGAAGGCCATGCCGCCGAGGCCGCCCGTGGTGGCCGCCCAGGCGACCAGCGGGGGAACGGCGCCGGCGGCGCCGCCGATCACGATGTTCTGCGGCGTCGAACGCTTCAGCCAGAGCGTGTAGACGAAGACGTAGCCAAAGAGGCCCGACAGCGAGAGCGACGCGGCGAGGACGTTGACCTGGGTCGCCAGCAGGAGGAAGGAGAGGGCGCCGAGCGTGCAGCCGAAGGCGATCGCGGCAGCGGGGGAGATCCGCCCCGAGGCGACCGGCCGGTCGGCGGTCCGCTTCATCGTCCGGTCGATGTCGCGGTCGACGGCGTGGTTGATCGCCCCCGCGCCGCCCGCCGAGAGGGCGCCGCCGAGGCAGGTCAGAAGGATCAGGCGCAGCGGCGGGTTTCCCGCCACGTACATCGTCGTCACCGTGGTCAGCAGCAGCAGCGACTGGACCGTCGGCTTGGTCAGCGTGACGTAGTCACGGATGACGGTCAGCGCGCGCGGGGCTGCGCCGGCCGCCTGGGTGGGCGCGGTACTCGCGCCGGCGCCGGATGACATGCCCCTCAGGCTACCGGCTGCGACTCACGCGACGCGCGCTCCTCGGCCTCGTGGGCACGACGGGCGATCGCGGCGCGGATGTCGCGCAGCGGCTGGGCGCTGCGGACGTCCGGCTGGACGTCGAAGTTGTGGACCGGCGGCGGTGAGAGGGCGAACCACTCGAGCGTGTCGCCGCCCCAGGGGTCGTGGCCGGCGCGGGCGCCGCCTTTGACGCTCGCCACCGCGTTGATCAGGATCAGGACGACGCCGACGAAGAGGATCAGCACCCCGATCGAGGCGAGCAGGTTGTAGAAGTTGACGCCGGTGTGGTTGAAGAACTTGTAGGCGTCGACCACCTGGTCCTCTTCCCAGCCCGCCAGCGCCATCGGCACGAAGGCGACCAGGGTGCCGACCGCGGTGGTCCAGAAGGAGATCCGCCCCAGCTGCTCGCCCATCGCCCGGCCGGTGATCTTCGGGAACCAGTAATGGAGCGCCGCGAAGCCGCCGAAGACGGCGCCGCCGATCAGCGCGAAGCTGGTCGCGGCGGTCGAGTCGGTGGTGTTTTTGAGGTAGAAGGCGGCGCCGACCAGCGACTGCTGCATCTCCGCCGCGAGGCCGAGCGAGATCATCACCAGCGCGCCGATCGCGAACAGGACCGGCGCCCGCATCCGCAGCGCGCCGCCGTTCAGCGTGGCGATCAGGTTGAAGAAGATGAGGCCGACCGGGACGATCAGGGCCAGCGAGGCCAGCATGCCGAAGAACTTCCAGCCGGGCCCGATCGGGGCGGTGTACATGTTCTGCATGTAGGCGAGCGTGCCGATCACCGCGATGGCGACGATCGAGGCCATCACCGCGCTGCGGTTGAAGATCGGGTTGCCGGAGAAGACCTAGAAGATTTCGGCCACTGCGGCGAAGGCGAAGATCAGCACCAGCATGTAGGCGCCGGAGTAGAAGATCCAGGTGAAGTGCTGCCACAGCAGCGGCGCGCCGCCCGCCCCGTCGGCGAAGAAGGTGCCGCCGTAATTGCGGTCGATCATCAGCATCGTGAAGGCGGCGAGCAGGACCGGCCCGATGAAGAGCATCAGCCAGGAGCCGACCGCGGCGGCCCAGGCGAAGATCGGGGCGCGGCGCCAGGCCATCCCCGGCGCCCGGTCGACTTTGAGGGTGGTGGAGAGGTCGATCGCGACCAGGACGAGGCCGAGCGTCGCGAAGCCGCAGGCGGTGAGCCAGGCGTCGACTCCGTTGTTGCTGAGGAAGGCGAGCTCCGACAACGGCGGCAGCGGGTTGACGCCGGCCTCGGACGGGGTCCAGAGGAACCCGGCATATAGGACGACCGCGCCCGCGACCCAGAGCGCGCCGCCGATCTGGCTGAGCCGCGGCAGCGCCGTGCCCCGCGCGCCCACCTGCAGCGGCGCGATGTAGAGGAAGAGGCCCATCACCAGCGGCAGCGCGAAGAAGAAGATCGAGGTGGCGCCGTACAACGAGAGGATGCGGTTGAAGGTGTAGGGCTCCATGAAGATGTTCTCGGGGATCGCCAGCTGCAGCCGCATCAGCAGCAGCTCGAGCGCGGCGATGAAGAGGAAGCCGCCGGACCCGACCAGGAGGATTTTCGCGACGACCTTGTGGTCGGCGCTGGTGACGATGTCGGCCGCGGCGAACCGGCCGCGGCGGGGGAAGCCGTCGACGGCGATCTCGGGACGGGACTGCTTGCTCATTCTTCTTCGCCCCCGGACGGTTCTTCGCCTTCGGTTTCTTCCAGTTCCTTGACTTTTTCGGCCTCGATTTCCTCCGCCGCTTCCTGGCCCGCCTTGATGCCCTTCTGCTGTTCGGCGATGAATTCTTCGAAGCGTTCCGGCGAGACCACTTCGACCGCGGTCCGCATCGGCGCGTAGGCCTGCCCCGAGAGGGTGGCCGACTGGCCCCAGAATTCGCCTTCGGCGTCGGCCCGGAAGACGACCGGGGTGTCCTTGCCGGGGACCGCGTCGACCTTCGGCGCCAGGTCGGGGACGCTCCAGGTATGGATCACGTCGGTCGATTCGAGCTTCATCTCGATCTCGGTGTGGACCGGAATCACCAGCTTGTAGTAGCTGAACGCGCCGTTCGGGTAGTTGTAGCGCCAAATCCACTGCTGACCGGTCGCCTTGATGACCAGCGGCCCATCAAGCTTTTTTCCGTGGTAGGAGGTGAGGCCCGCCGAGGTGGTCTGCGGGGTGCTGGTCGCGTTGTTGGTGAAGATGATCCCGAGCACGAAGAGCACGATCGCGAAGCCCGCGAGGCTGCCCGCGACGCGGAACTGGAGGCCGCGGGAGCCGCGCGTCTGACGCGCGCTGCGGCCCCGCCCGCCGCGGTTGCGGCGGATCGCCCCGAACAGCCCGAGGTTGATCACGACGACGACGATCAGGGCGGCGAAGAAGCCGATCCAAATGAGGGTGTTTATCTGGCCGGTGCCAGGCGAGTGCGGCGTCAAGGCGCGGCCATTCTAATCACGCCAAGGGGCGCCGATGCAGTCCGGTCGGCCCCCGCCTGCCCAGGTCGGCGGCGACCTACCCGACGACCTACCTATACTCGCCGACGCGATGAGGAGGCACTCGCGGCCACCCAGAGCGGTAAGGACGGCCGTCAGGGCAGGCGCGGCTGCCGTCGTCGGCGCCGCGATCGCGCTTCCGCTGGTGCGAAAGCGCCTCCGCGTCCCCGGTCCGGTGACCCTCGCGGTGAGCGCCTCGGGCCCCCTCGCGGTGGCCGTCCTGGCGCCGCGTACGCGCAAGCGCGACGTCGCCCTCTTCGCCATGCAGATGTGGGCGTTCACGGTCGTCCACGAGATGCCCTATGACGATCCCGAGCGCCTCCGCCGCCGCCTCTACACCCGCTACCCGATCGAGGTCGACCGCCGGATCGGCCTCGGCCGCCTGCCGGGAGCGCGCCTCCAGACCTTCCTCGCGGGCCGCCGCCACACCAGGGCGCTCGACCGCATCCTCACCGTCACCCACTGGCTCTGGTTCTTCGAGCCCTACACGGTGCTGGCCTGGATCCTCGTCCGCCACCCCGAGCACTTCCCCCGCGCCGCCCGTCAGATGGCCGCTGTCTTCGACGCCGGCGCCCTCGGATACTGGGCGGTGCCGACCGCGCCGCCCTGGTGGTCCTCCGAGCAGGGCCTCACCCGCGAGCCCGTGCGGCGGATCATGGTCGAGGTCGGCGAGCCGCTCTGGGGACGCTTCTGGGGGCCGCTCTACAAGGCGCTCGGCGGCAACCCCTGGGCGGCGATGCCCTCGCTCCATTTCGCCACCTCGGTGCAGGGGGCGATCTCGCTGAGCGAAGCGAGCCGTGAGGAGGGGGCGGTCGGCTGGGCCTACGCGCTGACCCTCGGCTTCGGCCTCGTCTACCTCGGCGAGCACTACGCCACCGACCTGCTGGCGGGCGCCGGCCTGGTCGCCGGGGTGCGCTGCGCCGATCCGGTCTTCGCCCCCACGGTCGCCCGCATCAACACCGTGATCCAGCGGCTCGAGCGGCTCGCCGGCGACTAGTCCCGCGCGAGCGACCGCCCGGCGTCGGTAGCGTCCCCGGTGAAGTGCCGGACGACACCAGGTCAGAAGAAAAAGCCGATGGCCACCAGGCCGGGGGTGGGCTGACCGAGCTGCCGATCTTCACCACCAAACGCCTGCTGCAGACCGGGGCCGTGGTGATCATCCTGCTCGTCGGGATCTACTTCCTCTTCCCGAAGCTGGTCGGGCTGGGGGACGCGGTGAGCAAGCTGGGCGACGCCGACCCGGTCTGGATCGCCGTCGCGGTCGTCTTCAGCGTCGCCTCCTACGCGACCTACATCGCGCTCTTCAAAGCGGTGGTCGGCGGCGACGCGCTGCGCCTGACCTGGGCCGAGACCTACCAGATCAACATGGCCGGGGTGGCGGCGACGCTGCTCTTCTCGGCGGGCGGCGCGGGCGGCATCGCGCTCACCTACTGGGCGCTGAAAAAAGCCGGGATGCGGCGCCGCGACGTGGCCCGGCGGATGGTCGCCTTCATCACCCTCCACTACGCCTTCTACCCGCTGGCGCTGATCGTCTTCGGCCTGCTGCTGCGGACCGGCGTCCTCAACGGCGAAAACTCGGTCGAGCTGACGATCATCCCGGCGGGGATCGCGGGGCTGGTCCTGATCCTCGGCGCGGCGATCACGCTGATCCCCGCCGACGTCGAAAGGAGGCTGATGCCGCACGTCAACGGCGAGCACATGCGCAGCTTCGTCGAGTGGGCTTCACGGGTGCCGGAGACCGCGGGCGAGGGATTCCGCTTCGCCCTCAGCCTGTTCGCGCACCCGCGCAAGGGCGGCCTCGCGGTGATCGGTGCGGCGGGTTTCTGGGCGTTCAGCATCGGCGTGCTCTGGGCGTCGTTCCACTCGCTCGGCATCCACGTTCCGCTCGCCGTCGTCGTCCAGGGCTTCTTCCTCGGCATGGTCGCCAACCTCTTTCCACTGGCGCCCGCCGGGGTGGGGGCGGTCGACGCCGGGATGATCGGCGCCTTCGTCCTCTTCGGCCTGCCCGAGGCGACCGTGTTCCCGGCGATCCTGATCTTCCGGCTGGTCTCCTTCTGGATGCCGATCCCGCCCGGCGTCGTCGCCTTCTTCCAGCTACGCAACACTGTGCATCGGTGGGAAGAGGAGGGACTGCCGATCGAGCGCAAGGACGGGCACACTTCCGAGTTGGAGCCGGCCGTCGGCTGATTGAAAGCTGCGCTCGGGCAAGCTACTATAAAAAGTAAAGTATTGGACTGCGAGAGATGAGCGAGATGAGCGAGACCCAGAAGAAAGTCGAGAACGTGATCATCATCGGCGGCGGCCCCGCCGGGTACACCGCGGCGCTCTACACCGCCCGCGCCAATCTTGAGCCGCTCGTCTTCGAGGGCTTCCAGTGGGGCGGCCAGCTGCAGAACACGACCGACGTCGAGAACTACCCGGGCTACCCCGACGGGATCATGGGCCCGGAGATGATGAGCCTGTTCCGCGCCCAGGCGGAGCGCTTCGGGACCCGCTTCGTCACCGACGACGTCGACCGCGTCGAGCTCTCCGACGGCGGCATCCAGAAGGTCTTCCTCGGCGACGAGGAGCACCGCGCCAAAGCGGTGATCCTGGCGATGGGGGCGGAGCCGAAACGGCTCGGCATCCCCGGCGAGATGGAGCTCGGCGGCCGCGGCGTCTCCACCTGCGGCGTCTGCGACGGCGCTTTCTTCAAAGGCCACCGGGTGCTGGTGATCGGCGGCGGCGACTCGGCGATGGAGGACTCGATCTTCATCTCCAAGTACGCCGACGAGCTGACCATCGTCAACCGCCGCGACGAGTTCCGCGCCTCGAAGATCATGCACGACCGGGCGCTCGGGGTCGACAACATCGACACGCTGACCCCGTACGTGCCGCTCGAGTTCGTCGCCGGCGAGGACGGCAAACTGAAGACGGTCCGCCTCCGCCACGCCGAGAGCGGTGAGGAGAAGGAGATCGAGGCGACCGGCGCCTTCGTGGCGATCGGCCACATCCCGCGCTCCGAGGTCGCCAAGGGCCAGGTCGACACCGACGAGGACGGCTACATCGTCACCGAGCCGGGCTCGACCCGGACCAACCTGGCGGGCGTCTTCGCGGTCGGCGATGTCGTCGACCACACCTACCGCCAAGCGGTCACCGCGGCGGGTACCGGCTGCATGGGCGCGCTCGACGCGGAGCGCTTCCTGCGCGACGCGCCGCCGCCGGTCGAGGCCCACTGGTTTCCCGGCGGCGAGCCCGCCGAGATCGCTCCCACCGCTTAGCGGCTCTCGTACATACGTCCAATCGCGGGAACTCGCTATGTTGGCGAGGTGGCTGCCGAGTGCACCCATCTCGACTCCGTCCAGTACCTGGAGCTCCCTGACGAGGTCGCCGGCTGCGAGGAGTGCCTGCAGCTCGGCATGAGGTGGGTCCACCTGCGGATGTGCCAGACCTGCGGCCACATCGGCTGCTGCGACAACTCCGAAGGCAAGCACGCCACCGCGCACTTCAAATCGACCGGGCACCCGATCATCCGCTCCGCCCAGCCGGGCGAGGACTGGAGCTGGTGCTACGTCGACGATCTGATGCTGCGCCTCGTCAACGACTGAGGACCCGGCCGTCTCGTCCACGACCCCGGCAGGGTGTGGCCGTGGCCGAGACGGCCGGGTATGAAAGGTGTGGAGGATGCGTGACGTCTGCGGTGGACGCACGCCGCCGACCGGCGGATACGCCGCTCCTTCGACGGTCAGAGAACTGCGTGGTTGGAAATGCCCGTATAGCGATCATTTCCAACCACGCAGAT
>DASXMH010000116.1:0-34623 GCA_036495785.1 Solirubrobacterales bacterium | reverse complement strand
CAACGCCTCGGCGTAGCGCTTCGCCTCGTCGTAGACCCCCCGCGGACCGATCGGGTTGACGTGCCCCCAGTAGTCCTCGCGCTGCGGGTGGACCTTGGGGTCGCCGTATACCTCGCTGGTCGAGGCGATCAGGAAGCGCGCCCGCTTCCACTTGGCGACGCCGAGCATGTGGTGGGTGCCCTGCGAGCCGACCTTCAGCGTGTGCAGCGGCAGCCGCAGGTAGTCGATCGGGCTGGCGGGCGAGGCCAGGTGGTAGACGAAGTCGACCGCCTCCGGGACCTCGACACGCTCGGTGATGTCGACGTGGCGGAACTCGAAGTGATCGTCGCGAATGTGCGCGATGTTCTCCAGCGAGCCGGTCTCGAGGTTGTCCAGGCAGATCACCCGGTGCCCCTTGCCGAGCAGGTGCTCGCACAGGTGCGATCCGAGGAAGCCGGCCCCGCCGGTGACCACGCAGGTCGTCATCCGGCCCGATGCTATCGGCTTGGCCCGGACGACCCATCGTCGCCCGTCCCGAGGGCGGACCGGGCGCAGCTTCAGGCGATCCGTTCTCTCCAAATTGCGCGAGTTTCGGCACGAAGTAGGCGTATTCGAGGGGAGAACTCGACGCCGCCGGGCCCTTGACTGGCAGTGTTTGATGCAGCGCAATAAACCGGACGGGGAGAGTCGAACTAGTGAGTCCGAGCAGGGGCCCGGGGCGCAAGAGCGCCCCGGTTGATGTTCAGCAGGCCGTCGACCCGGGCGACGCGCAAGGAGCGGTGGGCGGCGCAGTGGTCGACGACGCGGCACCGGCGATCGACGCGGCGGCGCGCAAGCGGGTGGCGGTCGAGATGTTCGCGCGCCACGAGACGTCGCTGCGCCGAACCGCGCAGCGCTACTCGCTCTGCGCCGACGACGCCGACGAAGCGCTGCAACGCGGCCTCGAGATCCTGCTCAACAAGGCGCCGTCCGAGAACGCCCGCGAGCTGCTTCGCTGGACCCAGACGGTGGTCAAACACGAGGCGCTGTCGGTCCGCGCGGAGCGCGAGCGGACGCTCGCCGGCCCCGCCGCGGCGAGCCCCGAGCCGGGCCGCGAGGACTGGGTGGAGATGCTGCCCGCCGAACTGGCAGGGCCGGCCGAGCGGGCGGAACGCCACGAGGCGATCGAGCGCAGCCGTGAGGCGCTGACGACGCTGAAGCCGCAGGAGCTGCGCGCCCTCGGCCTCCTCGCCGAGGGCTACTCATACAAGGAGATCGCCGAGATCACCGGATTCTCCGCGACGAAAGTGAATCGCGCCGTCGCCGAGGGACGGGAGCGATTCCGTCGCTTCCTCGTCCGCCGCGACGGCGGCGCCCGCTGCACCGAGCTGGCGCCGCTGCTCTCCGCCTTCGCCGACGACGAGGCCGAGGCGGCGGAGGTCGCGACCCTGCGCGAGCACCTTCGAACCTGCGCCCACTGCCGCGCGACGCTGCGCACCTACCGCGCCGCGCCCGGCGCGGCGGCGGCGCTCCTCCCCGTCCTGCCGCCCACCCGCGGCATCCTCGTCGGCCGCCTCCACGACACCTACGCGGCACTCGCCACCCGGGTCGGCGGCGGGTCGGGCGCGTCCGACTCGACCCTCGGCGGCTTCGCCGCGGCGGGCGGGACGCGCGGGGCGGGGATGACCGCGCTCGCCAAGGTGCTGGCGATCTGCGCCGGGACGGTCGGCGGCGCCGCCGCCTGCGTCGCGACCGGGGTCGTCCCGGCACCGCTGCTCGGGGCGCCCGAACATCACGCGCCGCCCCCGGCGAAGGTCGCCCACCACTTGCGGCAACAGGCCGAGGACGAGGTGACGGGGACGAACCCCAACTACGAAGTTGCGTCGGCGTCCGAAGGCGAAGTCGAATCCGAACCGCAGGAACAAGAAGCATCGCCGGCGTCCGCCCAGGAAAGGGAACGGGAAAAGGAAAAGGAACGCGAAAAGGAAAGGGCGCGCGCCGAAGAACGGGCGCCGATCGAAGAAGCCGTCGCCTCGACGCCGCCGAGCGAAAGCGGCGCCACCGAATACGTCGAACCGCCGCCCGCGCCGGTCGAAGCGACGAGCTCCTCGTCGTCGTCGTCCTCGACGGCCGGCTCGACCGGCTCGTCGTCGAGCGGCACCGCCGCCGGGGAGTTCGGGCCATGAGTGCCCGCCTCCGAATCGCGCGCCTGGCTGCCATCGCCTTCGGCCTCCTCGCGCTGATCGCAGCATCTCTACCGGCTCGGGCTGCCGCCTCCGACGGCTACTACCTCACCGGCCTCCACGTCTACGGCGGAGACGTCTGGCACTCCTACAACCAGTTCCGGCTCGAATGGGACCCGAACCCGCCGGGGATCAACCCGGAAGGCGCGATCGAATACGCGGTGCGAGGCCCGGCGGGCGAAATCCTGCCCGGTGTTCCGTCCGAATCGACCGGCCCACAGGTCGGTACGGCGATTGTCAGCGTCCCTCCGGCCCCCGGCGTCTACCTCTTCGAAGCCCGCAACTGGAAGGGAAAGAACAACTACGGCGAAGACGCCCGCGGGCCCGGTGCCCTGGTGCCGCTCTACTTCGACGACGCCCGGGCGCCGGCGGTGGGAATCTCCGCGCCCGCCTGGGTGGCGGCCGGAACGCCGGTCCCGATCCACATCGCCCACCCCGCCCCGCCGCTGCCGGTCTCCGGCATCCAGGGCTACGCGGTGTCGATCGACGGCGTCGCGGCCGGCTCGCCGTGCGCCCCGGTCGATCACTGTGCGCCGGGGGAAATCGACCTGCACGAAGGGATCGGCGTCGACGCGCTTTCCCTGCCCGCTCCGCCGGAAGGCATCAGCTACGTCCACGCGGTCGCGGTGTCCGGGTCAGGGATGACCTCGGCGCGGACCGCAACGGTGTCGATCGGGGTTGACGGCACGCCACCACAGGTCCGGCTCGAGGGCGCGCCGGACGGGTGGTCGTCGGGGCCGGTACGGCTGGCCGCAATGGCGAGCGATCCGCTCTCCGGGATGGGCGCGGCAGGGCCGGGCGGCCCGCTGACCGCGATCGCAGTCGACGGCGGAGCGCCGCTGCTCGCCCCGGGCGCATCCGTGGCCACGACCGTCGCCGGCGAGGGCACCCACCGGGTCGCCTACTGGGCGCGCGACGCGGTCGGCAACGCCGGCGACGGCAGCCTCCCCTTCGCCCGGCCCGCAATGGCGACGATCCGCATCGACGAAACCGACCCGACCGTGCGCTTCGCCGCCGGCGACCCCGGCGACCCGGAGCGGATCGAGGCCACCGTCGCCGACGCCCTCTCCGGCCCCGACGCAGACCGCGGCCAGATCGCGCTCCGCCCGGTTGGCAGCCCCGGCCGCTTCGAACCGCTGCCGACCGACGTGCAGCGCGGCCGGCTCATCGCCCGCTGGGACTCCGACGACTACCCCCGCGGCGCCTACGAATTCCGCGCCGTCGGCTACGACGTGGCGGGCAACTCGGCGGCCTCGACGCAGGCCGCGGGCGGCGCGCCGCTGGTCCTCCACAACCCGGTCAAGCGGGTCGCCCGGCTCGCCTTCGGCTTCGGTGCCGGGGCGCTGGTCTTCCAGCGCTGCTCGCGCACCGACGGCGGCCGCCGCTGCCACCGCGCCGTCGTCCGCTCCTTCGCCCGGCGCCCGGCGAGCCGCGCCGTCCCCTGCTGCCACGGCGCCGTCGTCGGCGGCCGGCTGGTCGACGCGACCGGAGCGCCGCTGGGAGGCCAGACCGTCGAACTGGTCGAGGGATTCGCGGGCGGCTCCCGCCAGAGGACCCGCACCACCACGGTGACCACCGACGCGAACGGCGCCTTCCGCGCCCTCCTGGCGCCGGGGCCGAGCCGCGAGGTGAGCGCCGAGTTCCCCGGCACCCGCCGCCTCACCCGCGCCGCCGGGCGCAAGCTGCGGCTACGGGTCCGTGCGGCCGTCCAGCTGCGCGTCTCCACCGCGCGCGTGCGGGTCGGCGGCGCGCCGGTCGTCTTCAGCGGGCGCATCGTCCACCCGGAAGCGCGGATTCCGTCGACCGGCCTGCCGGTCGAGCTCGAGTTCCGGCTGCCGGGCGCGGCCTGGGCCGAGTTCCGCACCCTGCAGACCGACGCCGCCGGGCGCTTCAGCTACCCGTACTCGTTCAGCGACGACGACAGCAACGGCGTCCGCTTCCTCTTCCGCGCCTTCGTCCCGGCGACCGGCGGCTGGGCGTTCGCCCCCGCGACCTCCCGCCCGCTCGCCGTCACCGGCTGACCCGGACCGGGTCCACCGGGCACGAAAAAGGCCGCCCCGAATATCGGGGCGGCCTCGAACTGCGGGAAATCCGAAGGACCTAGCGGAGCGCCGAAAGCTGCTCGGAGACCTGCTTGACCCGGCGCTCGACCTCGTCGCGGCTGGTCTTGATCGTCGAGGTCGCGGTCGACGTCACGGCCTTCTGCCGTTTGCGCACGTCCCGCTCGACCCGGTTGCGGGTCCTGCGGGCCTCGGTCGTGGCGCGTTTGCGGGCGGTGCTGCCGCGACGCTCGGTGCGCTTCGCCGCTTTCTCGATCTTGCGGCGGTAGGTCTTCAGCTCTTTCTCGGCTTTGGTGCGGCTCGTCCAGGGCTCGACGATGTCGCTCAGCTTGTCGCTCACCGAAAGCACGGCGCCGACGGGGAGGTCGACGGCGCTCTCGATGATCGCCTGCGCCTGGTTCTTCTCCGCGGCGACCGTCTTGGTCGCGGCCCTTTTCGTCGCGCCTGCGGTCTTGGCGGCCGATTTCTTCGCTTCGGTCGTGGCGCGTTTGGCCTCGGTTTTGGATTTGTTGCTGTTGCTGGTGTTCTGCGTTGCCATTGAGACGTACCCCTCGGTTTCAGTCGGATGGCTCGGGCGGCGCCGAGTCTAACGAACATATGTTTCCACGAACACACGTTCCTAAACATCGGTACGCCTTTGGTTACAGAGCGGTGACCTGAGGTGGCGTGGGCCAGCCTCGCAAGGACGCAGGGAGGCGAGGGGAGCGCACTCCAAGTGCGTGACCCGAAGGCGAGCGACCGAGGACGCCGCGAGGCGCCCCCACGCCGCCTCAGGCGTCTTGGGCGGCGCGAACGGCGGCGAGTGCGTCGTCATCGCGGGCGGCCGCCATCGGGAAGCGGGCGCTGAGATCCAGCGGTGTCGCCTCGAGCGGGCCGTCGCCGAAGGCGATCGCACCGCCCGCCTCACGGACGATCAGCTGGGCGGCGGCGGCGTCGACCGAGCGGCAGGGGCGCAGGGTGAGGAAAGCGTCGAAGCGGCCGGCGGCGACGTAGGCGGCGGTGATCGCGATCGAGCCGACCACCCGCAGCCGATAGGCGTTGCCCGCCAAGGACCGCAGGGCCGGGACGGTCCAGTCGGGCTCGGCCGACTCCAGGCCGACCACCTCGAGCCGGCCGTTGGCCGCCGCGACGCGGGCCGCCGTCCCGCTCACCGTCGTCCCCTCGCCGCGCGCCGCCACAAACTCCTCGTCCGCACCGAAGTCGTGGACGAAGCCGAAGCGGACGTCAGCCATCGAGTCGCCCTCGGCGACCGCGATGCTGAGGCTGTGGGACGGGATCGTGCGGCGCGCGTTCAGCGAGCCGTCGATCGGGTCGATGACGACCCGAGCCGAGCCGCCGTCGCCGAAGGCGACTTCACCGCGCTCCTCGGAGACGGCAACGAAGGAGGCGCCTTCCGCGCCGAGCTTCTCCAACTCGGCGAAGACCACATCCTCGGCGCGACGGTCGATCACCAGGGTGCGGTCGCCGCCTTTGCCGACCCCCTCGTAGACGGTCCGTTCCTCGCTGCTCACCACCTCGGCGAAGATGCGCCGCTGCTCCGCCACGATGCGGCGGCAGATTCCCGGCCAGTCTGCGGAGAAAACGTCCACAGGTCGGACTCTACGGAGCGCTAGCTTTGGACGATGCGTCAGACCGACCCGACGGCAGAGGGGGAGGCGGGCGGGCGGCTGCGCGCCGCCACGCACGCCGACGGTCCCCTGCTCGTTCTGGGCGCCGCCGGGACGGGCAAGAGCGAGCTTTTGGCGCGGCGCCTCGCCGACCTGGCGGCGGCCGGAACGCACCCCGATCGGGTGCTGGTGATCGGCGCCCGGCGGGCGACCGCACGGCGCCTGCGCGACCGCTGCGAGGCGTTGCTCGACCGCCCTTATGAGGAGCTCTGGGTCGGCTGCTGGGACGAGATCGGCGAGCGGCTGCTGCGCGAGCACGCCGAGGCGGCCGGGCTCGACCCCTTCTTCGACGTGCTCGGGCGGGCCGAGCGGCTGGCGGTGCTGCTCGACCGCTTCGACTCGCTGCCGCTGCGCCGCCACGAGATCCGCGGCAACCCGGCCGGGCTGCTGGCCCGCCTCCTGGCCCGGATCGACCAGCTGAAGGCGGAACGGATCGGCCCCACCACGCTGGCCGAGCTGGCCGAGCGCCAGGCCGAGGAGGCGGGCGGCGAAGCCGACCGGGAGTCGGCGCGCCGCGAGCTCGAGTTCGCCGAGCTATACACGGCGCACGACCAGATCCTCGCCGAGTCGGGGAGCCTCGACCGCGGCGACGTCTTCCTGGCGCTCGACTGCCTGCTGGTGGAAAGGCCGGACGTGCGGGCCGGGATCGCCGAGCGCTTCGCGTGGGTGGAGGTCGACGAGCTGGAGGAGTCGACGCCGGCGCAGCGGGCGCTGCTCGAGGGGCTGGCGGGCGACAACCCGAACCAGGTCTTCGCGCTGGAGGCGAGCACGGGCGCCGCCGAGACCGAAACCGCGACCTCAAGCTTGGGAAGCTTGCGCTCTGCCGACCCGCTCGAAGGCTGGTACCGGGCCCTCCACCCGGACGGCGAGATCGTCGTCCTTGAGCAGCGCTTCCGCGAGCCTCGCCTGCGCTTCTGGAAGTGCGCCAACGAGCGGGCGCAGGCGCAGGCGACGGCGCGGGAGGTCGAGCACCTCCTGGCGGGCGGCAAGGTGGCCGACGACATCTGCGTGCTGCTCGCCGACCCGACCCAGGAGGGTGGCGCGGTCGCCGCGGCGATGGAGGAGCGGGGCATCCCCTTCCACCTCGCCGGGCCGACGGCGCTGTTCCAGCGGGCCGAGGTGCGCGACGCGATCGCCTGGCTCCGGGTCCTCGCCGATCCCGACGACTCGGCCGCCGCGGCGCGCGCCCTGACCCGGCCGCCGGTCGAGCTGCGCCCCGGCGACCTGGCTCGCCTGACGACGATCGCCCGCCGCCGCAAGCTCGACATGGTCGCGGGCTGCGAGGCGGCGCTCGACAGCCCCCAGTTCCAGCCCGAGGCGCGCGAGCGCATCCAGACCTTCCTCAAGCTCTATGGCAACGCCGCCGCGGCGATGGAGGAGCGGCGCGCCGACGTCTTCGTGCGGCGGCTGATCGAGGCGGTCGGCCTGCGCCGCCAGCGCCTCTTCGCCGCCCAGCCGGAGGTCGCCGAGCGGCTGCTCGGCCTCTCCCGCCTGGCCGAGCTGGCGACCGCCTGGGCGCGGCGCGAGCCGCACGGCTCGACCCGCGGCTTCGTCGCCTACCTATCGGCGGTCGCCGAGGCGGGCGTCGAGCCCACCGGCGGCGAGGAGCCGCCTGCGCCCGGCGCCGTCGTCGGCCTGGCGCTCGACGCCGTGAAGGGGCTCGGCTTCGACCACGTCTTCGCGCTCGGCCTCGAGGGCGACGCCGAGTGGGGCCGGATCGGCTGGCCCGCCCGCACCGAGATGGTCCTCTCCCGGATCGCCGGCGCCGATGCCGCCGGCCCCGCCCGCGCCTACGCGGAGGCGCTCGCCGCGTCCCCGGACGCGGCCGAGGAGGAGCACGAGGAGGAGCTATTCGGCCCGGCCGAGGGCCTCCACGCTACCTACCGCAGCCTGCGCGAGCAGGTGCTCGAGGCGAGCTGGCGGGCGGGCCGCGAGCTCTCGGAGCCGCGCCTCGACACGGCGATCGACGTCAACCGGGCGATCGCCCGCTACCTGGAGCTGCTGAAGCTGGCGGCGCTCGCCCAGCGGCCCGGCGAGGAGGGGACGGCGGAGGCGATCGAGGCGGTCAACGGCCTCCTGCGCCAGGTCGCCACGCCGGAGCAGCAGGCCGAGCTCGACGCCTCCTCGCTCGACGCCTACCTGCTCGACTCCGAGAGCGAGCGCGGCCGCCGCCTGCAACTGATCGCCGCCCGCGAGGAGCCCTCGCTGGAGGCCTTCCTACCGCGCCGCGGCGACGGCCGGCTCAGCCTCTCGGCCTCCGACCTGACCCTCTACCTGACCTGCCCGCTGAAGTACAAGTTCGCCCGCGTCTTCGGCATCCCGCAGGAGCCGACGATCAACCAGCGCTTCGGCATCCTCATGCACAACGTGCTCGAACGGTTCCACAAAGAGCCGCCCGAGCCGGGCGACGAGCTGCGGACGCTGAACCGGCTCTTCGAGGGGGGCTGGCGGCGCACCGGCTTCGGCTCGACCGACGACGAGCTGCAGTACCGCGACCGTGGGCGCGAGGCGCTGCGCCTCTACTGGGAGCGCGAACGGGTCGCCGAGTCCGAGCCGGTCTGGCTGGAGCGCAAGTTCGACTTCAAGGTCGCCGACCACCACGTGCGCGGCCGCGTCGATCGGGTCGACCGGCTGCCCGACGGCAACTATGAGCTGATCGACTACAAGACCGGCGAACGCAAGACCGAGGAGGACCTCGACTCCGACCTGCAGCTGGCGCTCTACCGGCTGGCGGCGCGCGAGGCCTGGGGCATCGAGGCCGCCTACGCCTCGTACGACTACGTGCTCGACGCGGAGAAGGTGGCCGCGCCGACGAAGCCCGACGACGCCGAGCGGGTCGAGCGCACCGTGATCACGGTCGGCGAGGGCGTCCTCTCCCAGGACTTCGAGCCCCGCCCCTCCCCCAGCGTCTGCAGCTGGTGCGACTACCGCCTGGTCTGCCCGGCGGCGGAAAGCTAGTTCGGCTCGGGGCCGCCGCCGCGCTGGCGTAGGAAGCGCTGGAACTCCCGCGCGATCGAGTCCGCCGACGGCAGCTGGTCGGCCTCGTCGCTCAACATGTCGACCTGTTCGGCCTCGATCCGTTCGACCAGCTCTTCGATCTCCGGGTTGGCGGCGACGGCGCGGCCGATCTGCTCCTCGTAGTCGGTCGTTTCCTCCTCCAACTCGGAGGCCTCGACGGCGATCCCGGTCATCCCTTCGAGCCGGCGCAGCAGCGCCAGCGCCGCCTTCGGGTTGGGGACGGCCGCGACGTAGTGGGGCACCGCCGCCCAGAGCGAGGCGGAGTCGATGCCGGTCTTCCGGCAGAGGTCGTGGACGACGCCGACGATCCCGGTCGGGCCCTCGTAGTTGGAGCGCTCGAGGTCGAGCTCGTCGACCAGCTCCGCCGAGGAGGCGAGGCCGGTGATCGGCACCGGCAGCGTGTGGGAGACCTCGGCGATCAGCGAGCCGAGCGTGATCACCAGCTCGACTTCGAGCGCGTCGGCGGCGGTCGCCACCGTCTCGGCGAAGGTCCGCCACTTGAGGTTCGGCTCGGTGCCGTCGAGCAGCACCAGGTCACGTTCGGCGGTCGGGACGCGGACCGCGATGAAGTTGTTCTCCGGCCACTCGATCCGCCGCGCCTCGCCGGCCGTCATCGTGATCGTCGGCCGCGTCGACTGGAAGTCGAAGTAGTCCTCGGGGTCGATCGAGGCGATCAGCTCGGAATCGAGCGTGTTGCCGATCGCCGCCAGCGCGGTCGAGGCGGCCGCGGCGGCGTCGTTCCAGCCGCGGAAAGAGCACACCATGATCGGGGAGCGGAGCTTCGGCAGTTCGGCTTCCCATCGCAAAGAATCCACAAGTTCAGCGTAGAGGATGGGTTCGGCGGGGCAGGGAGAGTCGTGGGACACCCTTTCTCACGAACAGCATGGAGGTTCGTTCGGGTATCCCACGACTCTCCTCAGGCGCACCGCGCGCGGCGGACCAGGTGGGCGGCCATGAAAAGCGAAAGGGCGGCGAAGGCCAGTTGGAGGGCGCGCTCGGGGAGCAGGTTGGAGGCGGCGACGCCGGCCAGCACGCCGAGTGGCGAGAGGGCGCCGATGATCGCCGCCTCGCGCAGGCGGACGTTGCCGTAGCCGCGCTGGCGGGCGGCGCCGACCAGGGCGACGATCACGATCATCAGCAGCGAGGTCGCCTCGCCTTCGACCTGGCCGAGGCCGATGAAGACGGTCAGGGCGGGGACGAAGAGGACGCCGCCGCCGACTCCGACCAGGCCGCCGGCCAGGCCTCCCGCGACGCAGACGAGGGCCGCGAGGACGTCGCTCATCGCTCGTTTCTCATTTGAGGATCAGGTCGACCGCGACCGCGACCAGGAGGAGGGCGAAGAGGTAGGAGACGGCGCGCTGCGGGATGCGCTGCTGGATCGCCGTGCCGAGCACGACGCCGAGCACCGCCGGGATCGCCAGCAGGAGACCGGTGACGACGTGGACGTTGCCGTAGATGCCGCCCTGGGCGAGCGCGCCGAGCAGGCCGACGATGACGATCGCGGCGAGGCTGGTGCCGGTGGCGAGCCGCTCCCCGAAGCCGAACCAGAAGATCAGCAGCGGCACGATGATGGTCCCGCCGCCGACCCCGAAGAGGCCGCTGAAGGCGCCTGCGGCGGTGCCGATCGCCGCCAGCCGCAGCAGCTCGTTTCGGCGCGCCGCCGCGTCCGGAGTCGGCATCCCGCGATACTACGGCCGGATGGCGGGTGAATCCCAGACCACACCGGCGGCCTGGCGGGGGCTGCTCGAGCCGCTGCGCGCCGAGCCCGCGAAGGCGGCGGTCCTCACCGACGTCGACGGCACCCTGGCGCCGATCGTCGAGCGTGCCGAGGAGGCGGCGGTGCCGGCCCAGGCGCGCGAGGTGCTCGCCGCGCTGGCCGGGCGCTATGGCCTGGTCGGGGCGGTGTCGGGACGGCGGGCCGCCGACGCGAAGCGGCTGATCGGGCTCGACGAGATCGCCTACGCGGGCAACCACGGGCTGGAGCTGCTGATGCCGGGCGAGAGCGAGCCGAGCCCCGATCCCTCGCTGGACGGCCGCGAGCGCGACGCGGCGGAGTTCGTCCGGACGCTCGAGTGGGGACGCCTCGAGAGCGCCGGCCTGCGACTCGAGGACAAGGGCCCGATCCAGGCGCTCCACTGGCGCGGCGCCGCCGACGACGCCCGCGCCGAGGCGACGGCGCGCGAGATCGCCGTCGAGGCGGGACGCGCCGGCCTCGAACCGCGCTGGGGGCGCAAGGTCCTCGAGCTGCGGCCGGTCGGCGGCGGCGGCAAGGACGCGGCGGTGGCCTCCCTGCTGGCCGAAGACGGCGTCGACCGGGTGGCCTACGCGGGCGACGACCGCACCGACGTCGACGCCTTCCGCCGGCTCGGCGAGCTGCGCGAGGCGGGCGAGCTGGTCGCCGCGGTCCGGGTCGGGGTCCTCTCCGCCGAGGGCCCGCCGGAGATCGCCGAGGAGTCCGACCTCACCGTCGAGGGCCCGGCCGGGTGGCTCGAGATCCTCACCTGGCTTGCGGAGTAGCCCGTGCCCTACACCGACCTGCTGCGCGTCACGGTCTTCATCACCGGTGCCGAGGCGACCGCGCTGGGGGCGATCAGCGCGATCTCGGTCGGCGGCGAACCGAGCTCGACCACGGTGATCGTGGCGCTCGCCTGGTGGCTGATCTCGATCATCCTCGGCTCCTGGCTGGGGCGGCCGGAGCGCGCCCGCGAGGACATGCGCAACCCCCTCGCCCGCGCCCGCATGGCCACCTCTCTCCCTTCCGAGTCGCCTGCCCGCGTCGCCCTGCAGCGCCTCTGGCCGATCGCCGTGACCGCGATCATCGCCGGCGGCCTCGGCCTCTTCTTCCCCGGCGTCGCGATCATCGGCACCGGCTACGCCCTGATCGTCTCCCTCGCCTGGCACACCCGCGAGGGCGCCGTGCAGGCGATCGAGGAGCGCGACGGCGTCCGCTTCTTCGTCGTCCCCACCTCGGCCTTCAAACCGATCCAGCTGGTCCGGACCCCCGGCCTGCGCAGCGACCGCCTCCACGCTCTTTAGGGATAAGAGTTGAAATATGGGTGCTTAACGCCTATAAGTACCCATATATGACTTCTAAATTGCCTCGAAAACGTCCACCGGCAAGCATCGGCCGTGGTCTCCGAAATCTTGGTGAGGACATCGTGACCTGGCGCAAGCTGCGCGGTCTGACCCAGGCTCAACTCGCGGACCGCGCGGACCTTTCGGTCAACACCCTTCGTCGCCTGGAGAAAGGGGACGGCGGCGTCAGCATCGAGAACCTGATGCGAGCGCTACGCGGCCTCGGCGTGCTCGACCAGCTCTTGGCAGCGCTCGATCCATACGAGTCCGACATCGGTCGGTTGCGCTCGACCGAGTCCCTCCCGCGTCGCGTGCGACCACGCCGACTGACCAAGGCCGATGGCTGACCCGCACGTCGCCGTCTTCGTCCAGATCGGCGGCGCGGATATTCGTGCGGGCGACCTCTGGTCGCATCGGCGACGAGGCGCCGAGTCCGCAACTTTCGCCTATGCGCCGAGTTATCTCGGGCGGCCGGATGCCTACGCGCTCGATCCCGGTCTGCCGCTGGTCACGGGACAGCTGCAGACGCGAGACGGTCAAAGGATCTTCGGCGCGTTCTCCGACTGCGCGCCGGACCGCTGGGGAAAGACTCTGGTCGACCGCGCCGAGCGCCGCGCCGCCGACGCCGCCGGACGCACCGAGCGGAGCCTCGGCGAGATCGATTACCTGCTCGGCGCGCGAGACGATATGCGCCAGGGGGCGCTGCGTTTTCGTCAACCCACCGGCGACGGGGAGTTCCTCGCGCCTCCGGAGACCGGGATCCCCGCTCTGGTCGACCTCCCCGAGCTGCTTTCCGCCGCCGAACGGGCCGAACGCGACGAGGAGATCGACGCCGATCTTGCCCTGCTGCTGAACGGCGGTAGCTCGCTCGGCGGCGCTCGCCCGAAGGCTCACGTCATCGACGAAAGGGGACGGCCGGCGATCGCGAAGTTCCCGAGCCCTGCCGCCGACTCCTGGGACGTGATGCGCTGGGAGGCGGTCGCGTTGGATCTTGCCGCCGCTGCGGGTATCGAGGTGCCCGCGAAGCAATTGCTGTTGATCTCCGGACGTGCGGTGCTCGTCGTGGAGCGCTTCGACCGGACGGCGGAGGGTGCTCGCCTGGGGTACATAAGCGCGATGTCGATGCTCGAAGCCGGCGACGGCTCCCGCGGCGGCTATCTCGAAATCGCCGATGCGATCGAACGGGAGTCCCCCGATCCGACCGATGACCTGGCGGAACTCTGGCGGCGCATCGCCTTCTCCATCCTGATCTCGAACACCGACGACCATCTGCGCAACCACGGCTTCCTGCGACGGTCCGAGGCCGGCTGGTCACTGGCGCCTGCGTTCGATCTCAACCCCGATCCCGCCCCAGGACCGAAAGAATTGAGCACGGCGATCGATTTCGATCGACACGAAGCTCGCCTCGAGACCCTGGTCGAGGTCGCCGCGGAGTTTCGGGTCGGCGCTACGGCGGCCGGCCGCATCATCGGCGAGGTGAGCGGTGCGACGTCACGCTGGCGCCAGGTCGCCACGAAGCACGGCCTCTCCGCCGCCGCTCAGACGCAGATGGCACCGGCCTTCGAAGCGCAGGCGGCGGAGGCCCAGGCCCTCGCCGCTAGCCCTTGAGCAGCTTCTTGAACTCCGACCAGGAGCGGGTGTTGGCGACTTCGGCCTTGGTCAGCCAGGCGCGGCGGGCGGTGGCGACGGCGTAGGCCATGTTCGTCAGGGTGTCGACGCCGTGGGCGTCGGTGTTGAGGACGATGCGGACGCCGGCGTCGGCGGCGAGGCGGGCGTGGCGGTCGGAGAGGTCGCGGCGGTTGGGGTTGCCGTTGATTTCGATCATCGTGCCGGTGCGGGCGGCCGCCTCGGCGACCGCCTCGACGTCGATGCCGTAGGGCTCGCGGCGGCCGATCAGGCGGCCGGTGAGGTGGCCGATGCAGTCGACGTTCGGGTCTTCGATCGCGGTGACGACGCGGGCGGTCATGTCCTTTTCGGAGACGTTGAAGGAGGTGTGGACGCTGGCGATGACCCAGTCCAGTTCGGCGACCAGGTCGTCCGGGTAGTCGAGCGAGCCGTCGAGTCCGATGTTGATCTCCGAGCCGACCAGGAGGCGGAAGCTGCGACTGCCGTGCTCCTGGTTCCAGGCGCGCACCTCCTCGATCCGCCGGCGCAGGGCGTCGGGCTGGACGTCGTCGCCGAAGCCGTGGCTGGCCGAGTGGTCGGTGATCGCCATGTAGGAGTAGCCGCGGTCGCGGCCCGCCTCGGCCATCTCGGCGAGGGTGTTGCGGCCATCGGAGAGGGTGGTGTGGACGTGTAGGTCGCCGCGCAGGTCGCCGAGCTCGACCAGCTCCGGCAGCTTCCCTTCGCGCGCCGCCTTCAGCTCGCCGCGCCCCTCGCGCAGCTCCGGCTCGATGTAGTCGTAGCCGAGGCGTTCGTAGACCTCGTGCTCGGTCTCGCAGAGGGTCGTCTCACCGCTCTCGGTGTCGGTGACCCCGTGCTCGGAGACGGAGAGGCCGCGCTTCACCGCGTCCTCGCGCAGCTGGACGTTGTGGGCCTGGGAGCCGGTGAAGTGCTGGAGCAGGTTGCCGAAGGCGGCGGGCGGGACGATCCGCAGGTCGACCGAGACGCCGTTGTGGGTCTGCGCGCGGACCCCGTTCGCCCCCGGTTTGCCGGCGGCCGCGATCAGCGTGTGGCCGGCCAGGTGTTCGGCCAGCTCTTTCGGCCGCTCCGCGGTGGCGATCAGGTCGATGTCCTTGCAGGTCTCGGCCCAGCGCCGGACCGAGCCCGCCACCTCGACCCGGTGCGCACCGGGATGCTCGCGCAGCGCCGCGGCCAGCTCCTCGGCGATCGGCCGCACGGTCGAGAGCAGGAGGCGCCCCGTCCCTTCGCCCGGGTCGCCCAGCCGTTCGAGCGCCTCCAGCACGTTTTCCTCGGCTTTCGGCCCGAGCCCTTTGAGGTGGCGGATCTTTTCTTCGTCGGCGGCCTTTTTGAGGTCGTCGAGCGACGCGATCTGCAGCTCGTCCCAGAGGCGGCGCGCCGTTTTCGCCCCGACCCCGGGGACACGGGTCACCTCGACCAGGGTCGGCGGGATCTTCGCCTTCAGTTTCACCGCGGCCGGGATCTCGCCGGTGTCGAGCAGCGCGTCGATCTTTTCGGCCAGCGTCTTGCCCACGCCGGGGATCTCGGTGGCGCGCCCGGCCCGGGCCAGCTCCTCGACCGAGACCGGGCTTTCGCGGATCGCTTTCGCCGCGGTCGAGTAGGCGAGGACGCGGTAGCGGACCGCGCCGTCGAGCTCGTAGAGGACCCCCAGTTCGTCGAGGGCGGCGGCGATCTCGGCATTCGTCACCGCCCCAAATTAACGGTCTACCCTCACGCTTCCCTGCTCATTCCGCTTTAGTCGTGCCTTTAGCCGCCCGGAATACGATCGATACCGATGACAGACCCCAACAGAGGCCCCGCCTGGCTGGTCCTGCCGACCTACAACGAGGCGGACAACATCGAACCCTTCGTCGCCGCGGTGCGGTCCAACCTGCCCGCCGAGGCGCGCATCCTGATCGTCGACGACGGCTCGCCCGACGGGACCGGTGAGCGCGCCGACCGGCTCGCCGAACGGCATGCCAACGTCAGCGTCCTGCACCGGCGCGAGAAGGAAGGGCTAGGGCCCGCCTACCTCGCGGGGTTCCGGCGGGCGCTCGCCTCGGGGGCGGGGCTGGTGCTGGAGATGGACTCCGACTTCTCCCACGACCCGGCCTACCTGCCGCGGCTGCTCGAGGCCTCGCAGCGGGCCGACCTGGTGATCGGCTCGCGCTACGTCGAGGGCGGCGGGGTGAGCGACTGGGGGCCGATGCGGAGGCTGATCAGCCGCGGCGGCAGTGCCTACTCGCGGCTGGTGCTCGGGGTCGAGGTCCACGACCTGACCGGCGGCTTCAAGTGCTTCCGGCGCGAGGTGCTGGAGGCGATCGACCTCGATTCGGTCGAGGTGCGCGGCTACGCCTTCCAGGTCGAGATGACCTACCGGGCGATCCGCCTCGGCTTCAGCGTGGTCGAGGTGCCGATCGTCTTCCGCGACCGCCGCGCCGGGGAGTCGAAGATGGACGGCGCGATCGTCGCCGAGGCGATCCTCGGCGTGCCGCGCCTGCGCTTCGGCGCAAGAAATGTGCAGCGCCCCGAGCCGACGGTCGAAGAGGCGGGCGGCACGGCGGGGTCCTGACCCCCTCCGAGCGGCTTGTAACGAGGGCCCGACCGGCACCTCGTCCGTCCGCGACGGCCTCTGCCCGCGTTTGAGAAAGGAGGGAGTCAGGACCCCGCCGCCTGGGTAGGGACTACCTTTTGAGCCCTTGCAGAGCGGCGCTATACTTTTTGAAGTATTGAGCTTCTAAACGCGATTCGGGAGAGCGATCACCGTGAGTGGAAATTTGGCCGACGTCACTGACGCCACCTTCAAAACTGATGTCCTCGACGCCGAGGGCGCCGTCCTGGTCGACTTTTGGGCTCCGTGGTGCGGCCCGTGCCGGGTCGTCCACCCGGTGCTCGAGGAGATCGACAAGGAGCGCGAGGACCTCACCATCCTCAGCCTCAACGTCGACGAGAACCAGCAGACCGCCGCGCAGTACGAAGTCCTCTCGATCCCGACCATGATCCTCTTCAAGGGCGGCGAGATGACGAAGAAAATCGTCGGCGCGATGCCGAAGCGCCGCCTCGAGGCCGAGCTGGAGCCGGCGCTCGCCTAGCGGCGGCGCCTCCCTCCCATGCCCTTCGTCGAGGTCCACTGGTTCGAGGGACGCTCGGACGAGCAGAAGGCCGAAATCGCCAAACGCATCGAGCAGGCGCTGGTCGAGGTCGCCGGCGCCGCGCCCGAGCACTGCTGGATCAAGTTCTCCGACTCGTCGCGAACCGACTTCCTGATCAACCCGAGCGCCGAGTAGCGGCCGCCGAGGGGACCGCGGCTTCGGCGGCCTCCGCTTCGGCGTCCTCGGCGGCGAGGTCCTTGCCGACCTCGATCGTGATCTCACGGTCTGGCGCGGCAAGCGCGGCCCTTGCTCCTGCGCGAAGCGCGGCCGCATCGAGCTCGAAGCACTCCGCTGCCTCGTCGAGTGGCGCGATGTCACGATCGGCGTCCAACAGTTGGATGCTGTCCGCTCGACGGTCGTGAACCCAGACCAGGCAGGTCCCGCCCGCCAACTCCTTGACGTAGTCGCCCTCCTCGGCGTAACGAAACTCACCGAATTCAAAAAGAAGCGAGTGCCCCTGGCTGTCGTAGTCGACTTTCATCCGCGCTTCCTTTCAAAGACGGTGATGATCCGCTCCGGGTCGTCCAGCGCGACTACCACGCAGCAGCGCTTTCCCGCGACGAATCCACGGTAGCGCGGGTTGCCGTTTCGATCGAAGTCTTTTGCGGACTTATTTGTCACAACGGCTTCTGCTTCCTGAGCGGTGCCCTTGATCTGACGCAACTTGTTCCTGGCGTGGTGGGTGAATCTCACCCACGACTAAGGGCGCGGGTGAGGCGATCTCTGCCCCCTCGTCGGCCTAAAGAAGGCCGTCTTCGCGGAAGTCGGTTTCGAGCATCGGCTCGAGGGTTCGGGCGAAGGTGGCGGTGAGGTGGTCTTTGTCGCGGTAGGTGAGGGCGTTGCCGATCACGGCGCGGCAGACTTCGCCGGGGCAGATGTCGGCGATGAAGTCGATCAGGTGGGTTTCGGGGGAGCGTTCGGCGGCGCGGACGTCGTATTCGCGGTCCCATTCGCGGTGGCGGGGGAAGGAGCAGCGGCCGAGGTGCTGGATGTCTTCGGAGACGCAGCTGGGGACGTCTTCGACCGAGGATGGGTTGTCGCGGATGACGACGGTGTGGGGGCCGGCCGCCTCGATGCGCCGGAGCGTCCGCAGGTAGCCCGCTTCCATCGCTGCCGCCGCCGCGTCGCCGGTCAGTTCTTCGCCGTCCGGGCCGTAGGGGATGTATTCGGTGTCGCCGCTCATCACCACGGTCACCGATTTGCCACCCCCTTCGATCCTTTCGAGCGCGTCCTGGCGCCATTCGTCGCACTGCGAGTACTCGCGGTCTTCGATCATGCTCCGCACTTCGAGTTCCTCCGGCGGGCATTCGGCCTTGGTCAGGACGATCAGGCGCCAGTGGTGGGCCTCGGCGAGTTCCTCGACGGTCGGGAAGTACTGCATCGCGTGCGAGTCGCCGAAGAGGATCAGGGTCCGGTTCCCGGTCGTGTCGCCGTAGAGGCATTTGTTCGAGTTGGTCCCGTCGATGCCGACCAGGCAGCCTTCGTAGAAGCTCTGGCCGCGGTCGGCGCGGGCTTTCAGCGGGTTCGGCCGCAGCGCCACCGCGGTTTCCTGCGGCGTCGGCTGGTCCGGCAGGGCGGCGGCGCCCGGGACGTCGCTGATCTTCGCCGTACGCACCGTCGGCTGAGCGGCGCGCAGGCCGATCCCGACGAAGACCGCCACCGCGGTGCAGGCGAGGCCGAGCGCGATCGCCCGGTTCGGCAGGCGCCGCAGCGCCGGGGCGCGGCGGACCGGGTCCTCGATCAGCGTGTGGGTGAGGTGGGTCGGCACCCAGGAGGCGGCGACCGCGGCGAGGCCGGCGGCGACGGAGAGGCGCGGTCCCCAGATCGCCGCCGCGAAGACGATGAACGGCCAGTGCCACAGGTACCAGGAGTAGGAGATTCGGCCGACGTAGCGGACCGGCGCCAGGCCGAGGAAGTTGCCGGCCCCGACGCGGACGCCGGTGACGCCGCCGGCGCGGGCGGCGAGCGCCGAGCCGGAGAGGATCAGCGCCGCGGCGCCGAGCGTCGGCACCAGGGCGGCGGTCCCCGGGAAGACCGTTTCGCTGGTGAAGGCGAAGCTGGCGTAGACGATCGCCGCGACCCCGGCCCAGCCGAGCGCCGTCGCTCCGAGGCGCGGCAGGCGCACCGTCCCGGCCAGGGCCAGCGCGGCCCCAAGGCCGAGCTCCCAGGCTCGCGCGAAGGTCGAGAAGTAGGCGAAGGCCGGCTTTTCGTTCGTGAGGGCCATGCCGTAGATGAGCGAGGCGGCGAGGATCAGCGCCAGCACCACCCAGAGCACCGGCCGCACGGGGTGCCCGCGGCGGCGCCAGAACCAGGTCGCCAGCAGCATGAGTCCCGGCCAGACGAGGTAGAACTGCTCCTCGATCGCCAGCGACCAGAGGTGGAGGACCGGGCTCGGTTCGAGCCCTTGGGCGAAGTAGTCGACCGACTGCGCGGCGAAGTGCCAGTTGGCGACGTAGAGGGCGGAGCTGACGATGTCCCCGGCAACTTCGGTGTTGCGCAGCGGCGAGAGCAGGATCATCGAGAGCACGCCGACCGTCGCGAGGAGGACCGCGGAGAGCGGCAGCAGGCGTTTGGCGCGGCGTGCGTAGAAACCGCGCAGGGAGATCGTCCCGGTGCGGTCGAGCTCGCCGATCAGCAGGCGGGTGATCAGGAAGCCGGAGATGACGAAGAAGACGTCGACCCCGACGTAGCCGCCCGCCAGGAACGGCACCCCGGCGTGGCAGAGCAGGACGGCGACGATCGCCACCGCGCGGAGGCCCTCGATATCGGGGCGGAAGCCGCGGCCTGCCTCTGCTTCGTCAGGGTTTTTTCTTGAGTCCATCGATCAAGTTCAGGTTAGGGGAGTGGCGCGGCCAGGCCCGCGCGACGCTCAGCGCGGCGCTTCGAATTCGGGCGATTCGGACTGCGCCGATTCCGCTTCGCGCTCGGCGCCCATCTTGTGCGCCGCGATCCGCGCGAGCCAGTGCATGGCGCGGGTGATGAGGAAGGGGCGCACCCGCTCGGTCGTGTGCCCACCGGCCACCATCCACAGCTGTACCCGCCTGAAGCGTGCGGCGAACTCTTCGTTCATCGCCGGGGGGACGACGTTGTCGGCGCGGCCCTGGATCACCAGCAGCGGAGCGCGCTCCGGGCGCAGGGCCGGCGAGAGCCGTTCGCGGCTCGCCTGGTTGACGCCGAGCGCCGTCCAGTATTCGGGGCCGTACCTGGTGAGCGGCCATTCCCAGGTGGCGAGGTCGGAGACCGGCGCCTTGGCGACCGCGGCGGAGACCAGATCCTGGCCGGAGAGCAGCGCGACCAGGGTGCCGCCGGCCGAGGCGCCGTAGGCATAGACGCGGTCGAGGCCGAACTTGTGGCGGAGCCGGCGCGCTTCGGTGCGGACGCGTTCGACCGCCGCCGGGAGGTTGTCGAGCGGATAGGTGACGTAGTGGGGGACGAAGCCGGCGGCGACCGCGCGGCCGCGGGTCAGCGGTTCGAAGGTCGGGTCGTCGTAGAGGAACGAGCCGCCGTGGATGAGGAGGAGCTGCGGGCGCTCGGTCGAGCCGACCAGGCCGCCCGCCCCTTCCTCGCCGCCGCCGGTTTCGCCGCCGCCGGCTTCGCCGTAGTTGGTTTCGCTCGCGGTCGTTTCGGAGGAGCTCGCTTCGCCGGCGGCTAGTGCCGCGCCGGGGTCGAACAGGGCGACGCAGAGCGCCGCGAGAGAGAGCGCGAGGAGCGGCGTGGTGACGTGGCCGACGCGCCTCAAACCGGGCGTACCGAGATCCGCAGCTCGCGGCCGTCGATCGTCGTCGTGCTGTCCTTGACCGCGGCCGCGTCGTCGCCGGACGCGCCGTCGGCGACCGTTTCCCCGTCGGCACCGGCCACGGAGACGTCGGTCGCCAGGACCTCGCCGGCGATGTAGGACTCGTGCTCACGCCCGACGTCGACCAGGTCGGCGTCGCCGCCGAGGCCGAGTGCGATCCGGTCGGTGATCTCGAGGCCCGCGTTCTTGCGCGCGTCCTGGACGGCGCGGACGATCTCACGGGCGAGGCCGGCGCGGCGCAGCTCCTCGTCGATCTCCAGCTGCAGGGCGACCGCGTGGCCCGCCTCCGCCTCGACCTCGTAGCCCTCGAGCGGCGCCAGCGCGAGGGTCAGGTCGTCGGGACCCAGGGTGTGGTCGGTGCCGTCGATCGAGATCCCGACCAAGCCGCCTTCGGCGAGCGTGCCCGCGACGCGGGAGGCGTCGAGCGCCGCCACCGCCGCCGCGACCTGCGGCATGCGCTTGCCGAAGCGCGGGCCGAGCGTCCGGTAGTTGGGCTTCACCGTGTAGGAGACGAGTTCCCCCTGCTCGGAGACGAAGTCGAGCTCGTTGACGTTCAACTCGGCGGTGACCAGGTCGGCGAGCGCCTCGATCGAGCGCCGCTCGTCCTCGTTGGCGACGATCACGGCGCGGCGCAGCGGCTGGCGGACTTTCACCTTGCCGGCGGAGCGTGCCGCGTGGCCGAGCCGGACGGTGCGCTGCACCGCCGCCATCCCGGCTTCCAGCTCGGCGTCGACCAACGCCTCGTCGACCTCGGGGAAGCTCACCAGGTGGACCGAGTCGGGAGCCTCGCCGAACTCCCCCTCCGCCCCGCCCTGCAGGTTGCGGTAGATCTCGTCGGCGAGGAAGGGCGTGAAAGGCGCGAGCATCTTGGCGGTCTCGAGCAGGCAGGTGCGGAGCGTTCCGAACGCCGCCCGGTCGCCGTCCCAGAAGCGCCGCCGCGAAAGCCGCACGTACCAGTTGGAGAGCTCCTCGACGAACTCGGCGATCGCCCGCCCCGCGGTCGTGCAGTCGAAGTCGTCCATCCGCTCGCGCACCGTCGCGACCGTCGCCTGCAACCGCGACAACGCCCAGCGATCGAGGTCGGTCTCCTTGCGCGGTTGGTTTTCCTCGCCATCCGGGGAAAACCCACCACGGAACGCGTCGAGCCCCAGCTCCTCGGTCGCGTTCGCGTAGAGCACCCAGAACGAGTAGGTGTTCCAGAGGGTCAGCATGAACTGGCGCACCGACTCGCCGACCGTGTCGACCGAGAAGCGGTAGCCGGCCCAGGGTTGCTGGCTGGTCAGGTAGTACCAGCGGAAGGCGTCGGCGCCGTGGGCGGAGAGGACGTCCCAGGGGTCGACCACGTTGCCGCGGCTCTTCGACATCTTCTGGCCCTCGGGGTCGAGGATCAGCCCGAGGCAGACGCAGTTGCGGAAGCTCGATTGGTCGAAGAGCAGGGTCGACTCGGCGAGCAGGGTGTAGAACCAGCCGCGGGTCTGGTCCTGGGCCTCGCAGATGTAGTCGGCCGGGAAGCGCTCGGCGAACTCCTCCTGCCCCTCGAACGGGTAGTGGAACTGGGCGAAGGGCATCGCGCCGCTGTCGTACCAGGTGTCGATCACCGAATCGACCCGGTGCATGTTCTCGCCGCACTTCTCGCAGCGCACGGTGACACCGTCGATGTAGGGGCGGTGGAGGTCGTCCGGGACTTCGCCGCCGGAGCGCTCGCGCAGTTCCTCGACCGAGCCGGCGCAGAAGCGCTCTTCGCAGTCCTCCCCGGAGCAGACCCAGATCGGCAGCGGCGTGCCCCAGTAGCGGTCGCGGGAGAGCGCCCAGTCGACGTTGTTCTCCAGCCATTTGCCGAAACGGCCGTGCTTGACGTGATCGGGGTACCAGTTGATCGTCTCGTTGTTGGCGAGGAGCTCATCGCGGGCCGCCGAGGTGGCGATGTACCAGCTCGACTTGGCGTAGTAGAGGAGCGGCGTGCCGCAGCGCCAGCAGTGCGGGTAGGCGTGCTCGTAGACCTGCTCGCGGAAGAGCAGGCCGCGGCGATCGAGGTCATCGATGAGGCGGCGGGTCGTCTCACTCCCTTTTACGAACTCGCCCGCGAAGCCGACGACTCGGTCGTCGAAGCGCCCTTCCAGCGTGACCGGGTTGTAGAGGGTGGTGCGCACGGTGGGGTCGAAAAGGCCCGCCGCGGCGGCGGCGCTGTAGTCGTCTTCGCCGAAGGCCGGGGCGATGTGGACGAGGCCGGTGCCGTCCTCGGTGGTGACGAAGTCCCCGGCGACGACCACGAACGGGGCCGTCCCGGAGCCCTGGGGACCGCCGTCGGCGAGCTCGAAGATCGGGCCGCGGTAGCGGCGGCCGACCAGGTCGGTGCCCTTGAGCCGCTCCAGCACCTCGGCGTCCTCGCCGAGCACCCGCTCGCGGAGCGCCTCGGCGACGATCAGCACCTCCTCGCCGCGCCGCGCGCGCACGTAGTCGACCTTCGGGTTGGCGGCGACGCCGACGTTGCCGGGCAGCGTCCAGGGGGTCGTCGTCCAGACCAGCAGCGACTCGCCCGCCTCCTCGCCGTCGGCGCCGAGCAGCGGGAAGCGCACGTAGATCGAGGGGTCCTTGACGTCCTCGTAGCCCTGGGCGACCTCGTGCGAGGAGAGCGCCGTGCCGCAGCGGGGGCAGTAGGGGACGACCTTGTGGCCCTCGTAGAGGCGGCCCTTGTCCCAAAGTTGGCGCAGCGACCACCAGACCGACTCGATGTAGCGGTCCTCGAGCGTCACGTAGGGGTCATCGAGGTCGACCCAGAAGGCGATCCGCTCGGTCAGCCGGTTCCACTCCTCGACGTACTCGAAGACCGATTCGCGGCAGCGCTGGTTGAACTCGGCGATGCCGAACTCCTCGATCTCCTGCTTGGAGGAGATGCCGAGCTGTTTTTCGACCTCCAGCTCGACCGGCAGCCCGTGGCAGTCCCAGCCCGCTTTGCGAGGCACCCGGTAGCCGCACATCGTGCGGTAGCGCGGGTAGATGTCCTTGAAGACGCGGGCGAGGACGTGGTGGGAGCCGGGGCGGCCGTTGGCGGTCGGCGGGCCCTCGTAGAAGCTCCAGATCGGCGCGTCGGCGCGCTCGGCGAGGGTGCGGGCGAAGAGGTCCTGCTCACGCCAGCGCTCGAGCACGCGCTGCTCGAGGTCGGGGAAGGACTGCTTCGGGTCGACGGGGGCGAATCCGGGCATGGACGGCGGATTCTAGGAGCGCCGGCCGGCGCGCCCTGAGCGGGAGGATGCACGGGCGCGGTCGACCGGCCGAGCGCAGGCCGCCAGGGGCGCAGGCCGGCACGCCGGCCGGCCCGGCCAATAGGGTTACACCGATGCCTGCATTCGACCTGAATGGCAAGGTGGCCCTGGTGACCGGCGCGGCCCGCGGGATCGGCTACGAGACGGCCCGCCAGATGCAGATGCGCGGCGCCTCGGTCGCGGTCCTCGACCTCGACCCGGAGCAGGCCCGCGAGGCGGCCGAGCGGATCGGCGCGCGGACGATCGGCATCGGCGCCGACGTCACCGACCAGGGCGCGATGATGGCCGCCGTCGCCGAGGTGGTGGAGAAGTTCGGCGGCCTCGACTGCGCGGTCGCCAACGCCGGCGTCGCCCAGAAGCAGATGGCGACCGTCTACGGGATGTCTGGCGAGGAATGGGAACGGGTCCTGGAGGTCGACCTCCTCGGCGTCTTCCGTACGGTGCGGGCGGCGCTGCCGCAGATCGTCGAGCGGCGCGGCCAGCTTGGCCTCGTCTCCTCGGTCTACGCCTTCGCCAACGGCATGGGCAACAGCCCCTACGCGGTCGCCAAGCCGGGGGTCGAGTCGCTCGGCCGCGCGCTGCGGGTGGAGCTCGCCCCCCACGGCGCCTCGGCGACCGTCGCCTACTTCGGCTGGGTCGACACGCGGATGGTCCAGGACGCCCTCTCCCAGCCCGACGCCGAACTGCTGAACGACACCATCCCCTCCTTCCTGATGAAACGGATTCAGCCCGACGAGGCGGCGGCGGCGTTCGTGCGCGGTATCGAAGAGCGGGCGCCGCGGGTCTTCGCCCCGAAGTGGTGGCGCTACGTCTCCGCCCTGCGCGGGATCGTCAACCCGCTGATCGACAAGCGCCAGGAGCGCGACGCGAGGACCCAGCGGCTGCTCGCGGACATCGACGCGCGGGCGCTCGACGATCAGCCGGTCAACCGCCCGTAGATGGTTGCTTCCACGGGGCTCACGAAGACGCCGGGAACGTCACTCTTCCTCCCGTCTTCCTCGGACGTCACGAACACGTGACCATCGTTTTGGCCCCTATGGGGGCCAAAAAGCACCCAGCGCGTCTGGGGGCCTCGATTCCGGCCCTCGGAGGGCCGGAAGTGTGACGTTCCCGGCGTCTTCGTCGCCGATCGGGCCTCCCGGGCCACACTCTCGGGCAGAAGGGTCACGGAAGTCCGACCCCGTGTCGTCCTTTCTCCACACCCGCGGACCCCTCACGTCCCGGGCGTCTCGTGGCGGCCACACCCTGCCGGGGTCGCCACGAGACGCCCGGGACGCATCTCGAACGGCCGCCCCGGCCGGAACAACCCCGCCCCGACCCGCGAACGCCCCTCCGTGAAATCAACCCCTAGCGCCGCGTCGCGCCCTAGCGCCGCGTCGCGCGCTCGAGGGCGTTGATCACGGACTCGTAGTCCTGTCCCGTCGCGCGGGACATACCGATCTCGCAGGTGCGGTTGGAGGAGAGGTAGGCGTCGAAGTGGCGGCCGGAGAGTTCGGCGGCGACGGCCTGGGTGGCGCTCTCGGTCAGCTCAGGGTGGGAGATGCCGCGGTCGCCGGCGAAGCCGCAGCAGGTGCCCGAGGGCGGGACGAAGACGGCGTCGGCGACCGCCGCCGCGAGGGCGCCGAGCCGCCAGGCGTTGCCTTGGCGGTGGGTCGCGCAGGTCGGGTGGATCGCTGCCGCGCCGAGCTTGCGGACGACCTCGAGCTCGGGCAGCAGGCGGTCGTGGGCCCAGGCGAGCGAGTCGAGGATCGTCATCTCCGCCAGGTGGCCGGCGGTCGCCTCGCTGAGCGTCCCCTCCCCCGGTTCGACGATCGCGCCGGTGCACGAGGCGGCGTCGACGACGATCGGCAGCGCGCCTTCGCCGCTCCACTCCCAGAGGCGCTCGACCAGCTCGTTGGCCTTGTGGCGGTGCGCGTCGCCGAAGCCTTTGGAGCTCCAGGGCAGCCCGCAGCAGCTGCCGGCCAGGTCGTCCGGGATCCAGACCGGCAGGCCCGCCCGGGCCGAGACCGCGACCAGCGCCTCGACCGGCCCGCCGCCGAAGATCCGGTTCGTGCAGGAGGGGACGTAGGCAGCGGCGGCGCCCGCGCGGGTCGTCGCCGGGAGGCGCCCCGCTGCCGCGCCCGGCAGCGCCCGTCCTTTGCGCGTCCCTCGCGCCACCGGCCCGCCGACCCGCAAGGCCGTCCGCGAGGCCGACTCGACCGCCCCCCAGCGCTTCGCCGCTCCCAGCGCCACCCGCTCGGCCCGCTCGGTGTGGCGCTCGGCGCGCAGCTCCTTGACCAGCGCCCCGGTGTCGATCCCGACCGGGCAGGCGATCTGGCAGGAGCCGTCGGCGGCGCAGGTGTCGAGCGCCTCGTAGCCAAGCTCCTCGAGCAGTGCCTGCTGCACCGCCGAGCCGGTCGGCTGGCGGGCGATCTCGCGCCGCAGCACGATCCGTTGGCGCGGCGTCGTCGTCAGGTCGCGACTCGGGCAGACCGGCTCGCAGAAGCCGCACTCGACACAGGCCGTCGCGGCGTCCTCGATCGGCGGCGTCGTCTTCAGGTCGCGTAGGTGGACGCCGGAATCGCGGCTGAGGACGACGTCGGGCGAAAGCACCCCGTCGGGATCGGCGAGCCGCTTCACCCGCCACATCAGCTCGGTCGCCGCTTCCCCCCACTCGCGCTCCACATAAGGCGCCATGTTGATGCCGGTGCCGTGCTCGGCCTTCAGCGAGCCGTCGTAGCGGTCGACGATCAGCTCGACCAGCCCGTTCATAAATGCCTCGTAGCGCTCCAGGTCCTCGGCGTTGGCGAAGTCCGGGGTCAGCATGAAGTGGAGGTTCCCGGCCGAGGCGTGACCGGCGACTCCGGGCAGGAAGCCGTGTTCGCCGAGCAACGCCTGCAGGTCGCGCGCCCCTTCGGCGATCCGCGCGGGCGGCACGCAGACGTCCTCGACGATCAGCGCGGTGCCCGGCAGGCGCACCTTGCCGACCAGGCCGTGGAGGCCCTCGCGGATGCGCCAGGCCATCTCGACGTCGGTGACCTCGCGGGTGAAGGCGGGCGGGGCGAGGGTCTCGTGGCGCGAGAGGATCTCCGTCGCGCGCGCCACCTGGGCGTCGAGCTCCGCCTCGCTCTCGCCGCCGAACTCGACCAGGAGCGCCGCCCCGGTCGGGTCGAGCTCTTTGAACTCGGGGGGCGCCCCGACCATGCTCCAGCCGGCGGAGATCAGCGCGGGCGCGACCATCAGCTCGACCGCGGTGGCGCCGCTCTCGACCAGCTCGCCGACCGGGGCGACGGCGCGGTCGATGTCGGGGAAGTGGATCCAGGAGATCGTGGTGAGGGGCGGCTGGGGCACGGTCTCGAAGACGACCTCGGGCATCCAGGCGAGCGTCCCCTCCGAGCCGACCAGGAGGCGGCGGAAGATCTCCAGCGGCTCATCGGCGTCGAGGAAGGCGCAGAGGCGATAGCCGGTCGTGTTCTTGATCTCGAACTTGCGGCGGATGCGGGCGCTCAGCTCCTCGTCGGCCCGGATCTCGTCGCGGATCGCCGCGAGGCCCGCCGCCAGCTCCGGCTCGGCCGCCTCGAACTCGGCGGCGGCGTCGGGCGCGGCGGTGTCGATCCGCGTTCCCGAGGGCAGGACGAAGGTCAGCGAGCGGACCGTCGAGTAGGAGTCCTTGGTCACCCCGCAGCGCATGCCGCCCGAGTTGTTGGCGACGACGCCGCCGACCGTCGCGGTGTCGGTGCTCGCCGGGTCGGGGCCGAGGCGGCGGCCGAGCGGGCCGAGCACGCGGTTGACGTGGCCGAGGATCGTGCCGGTGCCGACCCGCACCGCGGCGCCGTCCTCTTCGACCGTGAGGCCACGGAAGTGGCGGCGCACGTCGACCAGGATGCCGTCGGTCTGCCCCTGGCCGTTGAGGCTGGTGCCGCCGGCGCGGAAGGTGACCGGGATGCCGCGCTCGCGGCCGAAGGCGAGCACCTTGGCGACGTCGCCCGCATGCTTCGCCATCACCACTGCGCGCGGGAAGCGGCGGTAGGGGCTGGCGTCGGAGGCGTAGCGGACGAGGTCGCCGGGCCGGGCGAGGACGCGGTCGGCGCCGAGCAGCGCCTCCAGTTCGCCGCGCAGCGGCTGGGCGACGCCGGGGGCGAGCGAGTCGGGGGCGCGGTCCGGCGAGGGGTCGCGGGTCGGCGGCGTGAGCGCGGCGGGGCCGCGGTCGAGCAGGGAGCGGAGGGGCATCAGCGCATCCCGGCCGCGGTCAGAAGAGCGACATCCCCGGCGCGACCGGAACTTCGACCAGCTCCGGCCGCGGCGAGGCGAGCGCCGCGGCGAGGGCGCCGGCGACGCCGTCGCGGTCGGTCGCCGTCGTCGTGTTGACGCCGTAGCCGGCGGCGACCGCGGCGACGTCGAGCTTCGGCAGGTCGAGGCCGGGCGCGCCGGTGATCTGCTCGACTTCGGCGAACCACTTGAGGATCGCGTACTCCTCGTTGCGCAGGACCAGGAAGGTGACGGGGACGTCGTAGGCGACGGCGCTCCAGAAGCCGGTGATCGCGTACTGGGCGGAGCCCTCGCCGAGCACGCAGACGACCGGCCGGCCCGGCTCGGCCATCTGCACGCCGATCGACGCGGCGAGGCCGAAGCCGAGGCCGCCCCCGGCGCTGAAGTAGTAGGAGCCGGGGCGCGAGAGGCGCAGCTGGTTGCGCAGGGCGAGGGTCGAGGAGGGCGACTCGAGGACGACGATCGCGTCCTCGGGGAGCGCCTCGCGCAGGGCGCCGTGGACGGTGGAGGCGTTCAGCGGGTCGGTGACCGGCAGGTCGCCCGGGCCGGGGTTCGGCTCGGGCGCCGGGCGATCTGACTCGGGGACCGCCTCGACCAGCGCCGCCAGGGTCAGGCCGACGTCGGCGACGATCGCGTCGCCCATCGGCGCGCGGACCGCCTCGTCGGGGTCGGAGGTGATCGCCACCAGGCGCGCGCGCTCGGGCAGGAGCGGCCCGGGGATGTGCGGGTAGTAGGGGAAGACCGAGCTGCCGACGACGAGGATCAGGTCGTGGGCCTCGAGCGCCTGGCCGACCGGGCCGATCGCGGGCGGCAGGACGCCGCGGAAGTTCGGGTGATTCTCGGGGAAGCCGAGGCGGACACCGCCGGTCGCGGGCGAGGCCCAGACCGGGAGGCGCTGGCGCTCGGCCAGGGCGATGGCGCTCTCCCATCCCCCGGCCGCGTCGATGTCGGGGCCGGCGACGAGGACCGGGGTCTTCGCCGCGTCGAGCTCCGCGGCGAGGGCGGCGACCGCCGTCGGGTCGGCGACGGCACGACCGGTGACCTTGCGGGTGATCGCATGGCGGGCGTCGGCGGCGTCGAGCTCGACCTCCCAGTCGTCCATCGGCAGGGACACGAAGACCGGCCCGCACGGCGCCAGGCCCGCGAGGTGGGTGCCGTGGGCGAGCGCCAGCGGCACATCCTCGGCGCGCGGCGGCTCGTAGCTCCACTTGACCAACGGGTGCGGCATCCGGGTCGCGTCGCGGTTGGTGAGGTTGGCCTGCAGGGTGATCTGGGCGCGCGCCTGCTGGCCCGCGGTGATCAGCAGCGGCGAGTGGTTGGCCTGGGCGTTGAAGATCGCCCCCATCGCGTTGCCGACCCCCGGCGCGGTGTGCAGGTTGACGACGGTGGTGCGCCCCGAGGCCTGGGCGAAGCCGTCGGCCATCCCGACCACGACCGCCTCCTGCAGGCCGAGCACGTAGCGGAAGTCGGCCGGGTAGTCACGCAGCATCGGCAGCTCGGTGGAGCCGGGGTTGCCGAAGATCGTCGTCATCCCCTGCTCGCGGAAGAGGTCGAAGGTGGCCTCGCGGACGGTCGGCATCCGCGGCAGGTTACATCAATCGATGCAGCCCTCTCTGGCCTCCGCGTTGCAGAACTCACGAGCCCGCCGGGCCCACCGATCAGGTGCTCGTGAGGGATCAGGTGCTGAAAACGCAAACGGAGCGCCGCGCCCTTTGCGCCCCACCGGAGGCCGCGGTCTCGGCGTGCCGTCATGAACGCGCGCGCAATACGCTTCGTTCTCCCCATAAGGACTTCGATCTCCCCTTGAACCTCACGGAGGCAGCAACTTGAGCGTTGACGCAGAGACCACGTCGGGCGAGCAGCTCTGGGGTGGCGAGACCACCAAGGCAGTCGACAACTTCCCGGTGTCCGGCGAGCGCGTGCCGGTCCCGGTGGTGCGCTGGCTGGGCCGGATCAAGTCCGCCGCGGCGGAAGCGAACGGCGCGCTCGGCAAGCTCGACGGCGACCTCGCCGAGCGGATCGCCACGGCCGGCAGCGCCGTCGCCGAGGGCAAGCACGATGACCAGTTCCCGATCGACGTCTTCCAGACCGGCTCCGGGACCTCGTCGAACATGAACGCCAACGAGGTGATCGCGAACCTGGCGGGCGACGGAGCCCACCCCAACGACCACGTGAACATGGGGCAGTCGTCCAACGACGTCTTCCCCAGCGCGGTGCACCTGGCGGCGCTCGACGAGGTCACCCACGACCTGCTGCCCGCGATGGGCGCGCTCGAGGACGCCCTCGCGGCCAAGGAGGCCGAGTTCAAGGACGTCGTCAAGGCGGGCCGCACGCACCTGATGGACGCGGTCCCGGTCACCCTCGGCCAGGAGTTCGGCGGCTACGCGGCGCAGGTGCGCCTCGCCGTGCAGCGGGTCGAGGCGACGCTGCGGCGGGTCGGCCAGATCCCGCTCGGCGGCACCGCCACCGGCACCGGCCTGAACACCCACCCCGAGTTCGCCGCCAAGGTGCGGGAGAAGCTCGCCGCCGACACCGGCCTGGCGATCTCGGCGCCGCTCGACCCGTTCGAGGCGCAGGGCAACCGCGACGCCCTGGTCGAGCTCTCCGGCGCGCTGAAGGTCTACGCCGTCTCGCTCAACAAGATCGCCAACGACCTCGCGCTGATGGGCTCCGGCCCGCGGGCCGGGCTCGCCGAGCTGCGCCTGCCGGAGCTGCAGAAGGGCTCCTCGATCATGCCGGGCAAGGTCAACCCGGTGATCCCCGAGGTCGTGATCCAGGTCGCCGCCCAGGTGATCGGCAACGACGCGGCGATCACGATCGGCGGCATGCAGGGCCAGTTCGAGCTGAACGTACGGGTGCCGCTGATCGCGCGGAACCTGCTCGGCTCGATCAAGCTGCTGGCGAGCGCCTCGCGCCTGCTCGACACGAAATGCGTGCAGGGGCTCGAGGCGAACGAAGAGATGACCGAGCGCCACGCCGAGGCCACCCTTGCCACGGCGACCGCGCTCAACCCGCACATCGGCTACGACGCGGCGGCGGCGATCGTCAAGGACGCCGCCGACTCGGGGCGTCCGCTGCGCGAGGTCGCGCTCGAGCACGGCGTCTCGGTCGAGACGCTCGACGAGGCGCTCGATCATCGGGCGATGGCGCGGCCGCACGAGCAGAGCTGAGTCAGGCGATCAACGACAGGCTCAGAGCCCAGAGGCGCTCGGCGTTGGATGGGTCCAAGGCGTAGGGGGCGACGCCGCCGCCGGTGCCCTCGGGGCGCGGGTGACATGGGGGGCCTCGTTGCAGTCTTCGAGGTAGAGGCCGGTAACGCCGTCGAGGAGCGGTGAGGCGGCGGCGAGGACCGAGGTCGCGGCGCAGTGCTCGGGCGTCTTGAAGGTGTAGGCGCCGGAGTCGACCAGGCCTTTCAGCATTTCCTGGTCCATGTGGCGGACGAGGCCGGTCTCGACGATCGGGCCCGGGTGGACGGCGTTGGCGACGATCCCGTCGGCGGCCCAGCGGTGCGCCGCCTCGACCGCGAAGAGGACGTTGGCGGTCTTCGACTGGGCGTAGGCGGACTCCGGCGTGTAGGGACGGAAGGCGAAGTCGATGTCGTCGAAGACGACCGGCGATTCGAGGTGGGCGCGCGAGCTGAGCGAGACGATCCGGGCGCCGCTCGCCGCGGCGAGCGCGTCGTGGAGCCCGAGCGCGAGGCGGAAGTGGCCGAGGTGGTTGGTCGCGAACTGCATCTCGTGGCCGTCCGGGGCGAACACGCGGCGCAGTTTGACCCCACCATGGTGGGGTCAAGACACGCAGCGCGTCTCAGGGCCTCGTTTCTGGCCCTCCGAGGGCCGGGAAGCGTGACGTTCCCGGCGTCTTCGTCAACGACCCGGCCTCCCGGCCCGGGCGTCTCGTGGCGGCCACAACCGGCGGGGGCCGCCACGAGACGCCCGGGACGCATCTCGGCCGGCCGCCCACAGGCCGCGAACAAATCATCTACCCCTGGAGCGTGACGAAGCGCTCCTCGGTCAACTCGTAGACGGCGAACGCCGGGCCCTCGCGCGTGTTGCCGGAGTCCTTGACCCCGCCGTAGGGCATCTGGTCGGCGCGGTAGGAGGGCACTTCGTTGACCATGATGCCGCCGAACTCGAGGGTTTTGCCCGCCTCGATCGCGCGGCCGAGGTCGCGGGTGAAGACGCCAGCCTGGAGGCCGAACTTCGAGTCGTTGGCCATCTCGAGCCCTTCGGAGAAGTCGTCGAAGGTGTCGATCGTGGCCACCGGGCCGAAGACCTCCTCGCACCAGACCTTGGCGTCTTTGGGCGCGCCGCGCAGGAGGGTCGGGGAGAGGCAGCGGCCCTCATCGACGAGCTCGCCGCCGATGATCAGCTCGGCGCCCGCGGCGAGCGCCTCGTCGATCCACTCCTTGACCCGGTCGCGGTCGGCCGGGGTGATCAGCGGGCCGACGTCGGTGCCCGGGTCGAGCGGGTCGCCGACCACGAGGCCTTCCATGTTCTTGACGAGGCGCTCGGTGAACCGGTCGGCGATCGCCGAGTGCAGGAGGATGCGCTGGATCGAGATACAGACCTGGCCCGCGTGGGCGAAGGCGTGGATCTGCGCCTTGTCGGCGGCCGCTTCCCAGTCGCCGTCGTCGTTGACAATCAGCGGGGCATTGGAGCCGAGCTCCAGGTTCACCTTCTTGTGCGGGGCCTTGGAGCGGATGCCCCAGCCGACCGGCGCCGAGCCGGTGAAGGTGATCGCGCCGACCAGCGGGTGCTCGACGATCGCGTTGCCGACTTCCCGGCCGGAGCCGGGGACGACGTTCAGCCAGCCTTCGGGCAGGCCGGCCTCATTGAGGATCTCGACCAGCTTGATCGCCGTGATCGGGGTCTGCCCGGCGGGCTTCAGCACCACCGCGTTGCCGGCGGCGATCGCCGGGCCGAGCTTGTGGGCGACCAGGTTCAGCGGGAAGTTGAAGGGCGAGATCGCCCCGACCACTCCGTAGGGCACGCGCAGCATCACGCCGAGCTTGCCGACGCCGCCGGCCGAGGCGTCCATCGGCACCGTGCCGCCGGTCAGCTTGCGCGCCTCGACCGCGCTGAAGGTCAGCGTGTCGACGCAGCGGGTCGCCTCGACCGTCGCCGTCTTCAGCGGCTTGCCCGCCTCGGCGGCGATCGTCTGGGCCAGGTCCTCGACCCGCTCGCGGACCAGCGCGGCGGCGCGGTCGAGCACCGCGGCGCGCTCGTGCTGCGGAAAGTCGGCGGTCTCGAAGGCGTGGTGGGCGGCCTCGATCGCCCGGATCGCGGTACTTGCGTCGCCCTGGGCGACGCGGCCGACGACGGTGCCGTCGTAGGGGCTCTCGACCTCCTGCCAGCCGATCCCCTCGCTCCACTCGCCCGCGACGAGGAGCTTGTGATCGGTGGGTTTCACCGTCTGCGTTGCCAACTTCTGACCTCCGTCCCTCACTCGGCGTTCAACTGAACTAGACACCTCCAGCGTAGCGCCGGCGGGCGCCCGGGTGCGGGCGCCGCGACTCGGAGGCGCCGCTCCTGTTGATGTGATGCAGCCGTGCCTCCAGCTCGCCCGATCTCGCTCATCGTCGCGCTGCTCGCCGCGCTCGCCTGCGCCTGCGGCGCGGGCGCCGCGAGCGCCCGCGCCCAGGCCAACTGGGTGGTCCACGGCCACGGCTTCGGCCACGGGGTCGGGATGAGCGCCTACGGCGCCTACGGCTACGCCCTCCACGGCAAGGGCTACAAGTTCATCCTCGGCCACTACTACCCGGGGACGAGCCTCGGCAAGACCAGCGGCACGCACGTCGTCCGCGTGCTCCTCGAAACGACCTCCGGCGACGTCACCTTCAGCGAAGCGACCGGCGCCTGCGGGGTGAAGCTCGAACCGACCCGCACCTACGAGGCGCACCGGCTCGGCAACGCGGTCGTGCTGCGCAATTCGGGCGGCAAGCCGCTGAAGCGCTGCGGCGGGACGCTGCGGGCGGCCGGCGGGGCCGGCGTCATCAACATCGCCGGCGCGCGCTACCGCGGCGCGCTCGAGGTCGTCCCGGCCGGCAGCAGCGAACTGAACGTGGTCAACGCGCTCGCCGTCGACCAGTACGTGAAGGGGGTGATCCCGAACGAGTCGCCGCCCTCCTGGCCGATGGCCGAGCTGAAGGCGCAGGCGGTCGCCTCGCGCTCCTTCGCCCTGACCGGCGGGGTGGACGGCGACGGCTTCGACCTCTACGCCGACACCCGCAGCCAGGTCTACAAAGGCCTCGAATCGGAGTACACGACCTCCGACGAAGCCGATGAACAGACCGCGGGCCAGGTCCTGATGTACGAAGGGCAGATCGCCGAGACGCTCTTCTCGGCCTGCTCGGGCGGCAAGACGGAGAGCATGAAGAACGTGTTCGGCACCGCGGTCCCCTACCTGGTCGGCGTCCCCGACCCCTACGACAGCCTCTGCCCGCTGCACGAATGGACGCTGAAATTCAGCGGCCCGGAACTGAGCGAAAAGCTCTCCGGGCTGCTCGACGGGGCGCTGGCGA
>DASXMH010000115.1:0-69300 GCA_036495785.1 Solirubrobacterales bacterium | reverse complement strand
CGGCACGTGGACCGCCATCTGGTCGCCGTCGAAGTCGGCGTTGAACGCCGAGCAGACGAGCGGGTGGACCTGGATCGCCTTGCCCTCGACCAGCACCGGTTCGAAGGCCTGGATGCCCAGACGGTGCAGGGTCGGCGCGCGGTTCAGCAGCACCGGGTGTTCATGGATGACTTCCTCCAGAACGTCCCAGACCTCGGGGATCATCGACTCGACCATCTTCTTCGCGGCCTTGATGTTCTGGACCGCTTTGCGCTCGACCAGCTGGGCCATGATGAACGGCTTGAACAGCTCCAGCGCCATCAGCTTCGGCAGGCCGCACTGCTGCAGCCGCAGGCTCGGCCCGGAGACGATCACCGAACGGCCGGAGTAGTCGACGCGCTTGCCGAGCAGGTTCTGCCGGAAGCGGCCCTGCTTGCCCTTGAGCATGTCGGACAGCGACTTCAGCGGACGGTTGCCGGGGCCCGTGACGGGGCGCCCGCGACGGCCGTTGTCGAACAGCGCGTCGACCGCCTCCTGCAGCATCCGCTTCTCGTTGTTGACGATGATCTCGGGCGCGCCGAGGTCGAGCAGCCTTTTCAGGCGGTTGTTGCGGTTGATCACCCGGCGGTAGAGGTCGTTGAGGTCGGAGGTCGCGAAGCGGCCACCGTCCAGCTGCACCATCGGGCGCAGCTCCGGCGGGATCACCGGCACGGCGTCGAGGATCATCCACTCCGGTTTGTTCTCGGAGTGCAGGAAGGCCGACGCGACTTTCAGCCGCTTCACGGCACGCGCCTGTTTCTGGCCTTTCGAGGTGTTGATGATCTGCTCGAGTTCCTCGCAGTCGGCTTCCAGGTCGACCTGTTCGAGCAGGTCGCGCACCGCTTCGGCACCCATGCCGCCGCGGAAGTACTCGCCCCAGCCGAACGGGGAGCCGAACCGGTCCTTGAGCTCACGGAAGACCGTCTCGTCGTTGATGACGTCCTTCGGCTTCATCTCGGTGAAGATCTTCCAGACTTCCGACATCCGCTCGGCCGCCTCTTCGAGGTAGGCCTCGGTGTCGGAGATCTCCGCATCGAACTGTTTTCGCAGTTCTTTGATCATTTTGCTGCGCTCGTCGTCTTTGAGTTTGCGCAGCTGGGCAGCCGTCAGTTTCAGCGAGTCCGCCCAGATGTGATCTTCGTCGTCGAATTTGGACTGGTCGCCCTCCTCGAGGTACTTGATCCTCCGCTCGAGCGACTCGCTCAGCTCCTGGGTCCGTTTCTGCCGTTCGACTTCGTAGGAGTCGACGACTTTTTTGACCTCTTTCTCCAGTTTGCCGACGTCCTTGTCACGGGCCTCCTCGTCGACCCAGGTGACCATCGAGGCGGCGAAGTAGAGAACCTTCTCGAGCTCTTTGGGCGCCATGTCGATCAGGTAGCCGATCCGGCTGGGCACACCCTTGAAGAACCAGATGTGCGAGACCGGCGAGGCCAGGTCGACGTGCCCCATCCGCTCGCGGCGGACCTTGGAGCGCGTCACCTCGACGCCGCAGCGCTCGCAGACGATTCCCTTGTAACGGACCCGCTTGTACTTGCCGCAGTAGCACTCCCAGTCCTTGGTCGGACCGAAGATGCGCTCGCAGAAGAGCCCGTCTTTCTCCGGCTTCAGCGTCCGGTAATTGATCGTCTCCGGCTTCGTGACCTCGCCCCAACTCCAGGAGCGGATCTTTTTCGAAGACGCGAGACCGATCTCGATCGCGTCGAAATTGTTGATGTCGATCATCAGTCCTCCACCTCTGCCGGCGCAGCCTCTTGGGCTTCTCCGGCACCATCATCAGTTCCCGCCTCGCCCTCGGCGACGACCTGCTCCTCTTGCTCGTCGGCCGCTTCGGGCGTGCTCAGGCCGTTGCCGTCGGGTCCGTTGTCGGCACGGACCCCGGTGAGGTCCATGCCCAGCTCCTCGGCAGCTTTGAGGAGGTCGTCCTCCTCGTCCGAGATTTCGACGTCGGTCCCCTCCGACACGACGTTGGCGTCGAGCGAGAGGCTCTGGATCTCCTTCAGAAGCACTTTGAAGGACTCCGGGATCGACGGCTCGGGGATGTTCTCCCCCTTGACGATCGCCTCGTAGGCCTTGACGCGCCCAACCGTGTCGTCGGACTTGACGGTGAGCATCTCCTGCAGCGTGTAGGCGGCGCCGTAGGCCTCCAGGGCCCAGACCTCCATCTCGCCGAAACGCTGCCCGCCGAACTGCGCCTTGCCGCCCAGCGGCTGCTGGGTGACCAGGGAGTACGGGCCGGTGCTCCGGGCGTGGATCTTGTCGTCCACCAGGTGCAGGAGCTTCAGGATGTACATGTAGCCGACCGTGACCTTGCCCTCGTAGGGCTCGCCGGTGCGGCCGTTGTAGAGCTGCGCGGTGCCTGCGGCCTTCGCGCCCTCCCGGCCGTTCGGATCGACCCCGAGGTCGATGCCACGGTCCTCGTTCTCTTTCTGCCAGTGGACCAGCGCCTCGTCGACGTCCTCGACGGAGGCACCGTCCAAGACCTGCGTCGCCACGTAGACCCGCCCGTCACCCTCGTCGGAGTGGGCCTGCTTGTAGGCCTCGGAGCCGTCGTCGTACCAGCCGTTCGCCGCGACCCACCCGAGGTGGGTCTCGAGGATCTGGCCGATGTTCATCCGGCTCGGCACGCCGAGCGGGTTGAGGATGACGTCGACGGGGGTCCCGTCGGCCAGGTGAGGCATGTCCTCCTCGGGCACGATCTTCGAGATCACACCCTTGTTCCCGTGGCGGCCGGCGAGCTTGTCGCCCTCGGCGATCTTGCGCTTGGTCGCGACGTAGACGCGGACCAGGTCGTTGACGCCCGGGGGCAGGTCGTCGCCCTCGTCCCGACTGAAGGTCAGGACCTCGATCACGACCCCACCCTCCCCGTGCGGCACTTTCAGCGAGGTGTCGCGGACCTCGCGCGCCTTCTCCTTGAAGATCGCGCGGATCAGCTTCTCCTCGGCGGTCAGCTCGGTCTCGCCCTTCGGCGTGACCTTGCCCACCAGCAGGTCGCCGGACACGACCTCGGCGCCGACGCGGACGATGCCGCGCTCGTCGAGGTTGCGCAGGCTCTCCTCGCTGCGGTTCGGGATGTCGCGGGTGATCTCCTCGTCGCCGAGCTTGGTCGTGCGGGCGTCGATCTCGTACTCCTCGATGTGGATCGAGGTGAGTTCGTCCTCCTTGACCAGGCGCTCCGAGAGGATGATCGCGTCCTCGAAGTTGTAGCCCTCCCAGGACATGAAGGCGACCAGGCAGTTCTTGCCCAGCGCGATCTCACCGCCGCCGCTCGAGGAGCCGTCGGCGAGCACGTCACCAGCCTTGACCTTCTGGCCGGTCTTGATGATCGGCCGCTGGTGGATGATCGTGCCCTGGTTCGACCGCATGAACTTGTTCAGCGGGTGGTCGTCCTTGCCTTCCTTGTGGGTGACCTCGATCCGGTCGGCGTCGACGTAGGAGATCTCCCCGTCGTGCAGGGCGATGACCACATCGCCGGAGTCGATCGCGGCGCGCCGCTCCATCCCGGTGCCGACCAGCGGCGGGTCCGGTTTGAGCAGTGGCACCGCCTGGCGCTGCATGTTCGAGCCCATCAGGGCGCGGTTGGCGTCGTCGTGCTCGAGGAACGGGATCAGCGAGGTCGCCACCGACCAGATCTGCGACGGCGACACGTCCATCAGGTTGACTTCCTTTGGAGCCGCGGTCGCGTACTCCTGCTCGCCGGCGCGGACCAGCACCTGCGGACCCTTCAATTTGCCGGTTTTCTCGTCGATCTCGGAGTTCGCCTGGGCGATGATTTTGTCCTCCTCCTGGGTCGCGTCGAGGTGGACGATCGTGTCGGAGACGACGCCGTCTTCCACGAGGCGATAGGGGGTGGTGACGAAACCATGCTCGGAGATCTCCGCGTAGGAGGCGAGCGAGCCGATCAGGCCGATGTTCGGTCCCTCCGGGGTCTCGATCGGGCACATCCGGCCGTAGTGGGTCGGGTGCACGTCGCGGACCTCGATCGGGGCCCGCTCACGGGTCAGGCCGCCGGCGCCGAGCGCCGAGAGCCGGCGCCGGTGCGTGAGCCCCGAGAGGCTGTTGGTCTGGTCCATGAACTGGGACAGCTGCGAGGACCCGAAGAACTCTTTCATCGCCGCCACGACCGGGCGGATGTTGATGATCGTCTGCGGGGTGATCGCGTCGGAGTCTTCCGTCGTCAGTCGCTCGCGGACGACCCGCTCCATCCGGTAGAGGCCGATCCGGAACGCCTCCTGGATCAGCTCGCCGACCGTGCGCAGGCGCCGGTTGCCGAAGTGCTCGTACTCGTCGAGGTGCTCGTAGACCGCCTCGCGCGGGTAGGTCAGCGCTTCCGCCGCATAGTCTTTGATCGGGTTGTCCTCGTCGACCTCCTCGGGGATCCCGAGCAGTTTCGGCAGGGAGACCAGCTCCTTGACCAAGGCGATGATGTCGTCGTGGGTGAGCACCCGCGTCTCGAGGTCGATGTCGAGGTCGAGGCGGGCGTTCAGCTTGTAGCGGCCGACCCGGGTCAGGTCGTAGCGCTTCGGGTCGAAGAACAGCTGGTCGAGGAGGCCGCGGGCGGCGTCGACGCTCGGCGGCTCGCCCGGACGCTGTTTTTTGAACAGCTCGACCAGGGCGCCCTCTTCGGTCCTGGTGGCCTCGCTGTCGGCTTCGATCGTGTGACGGATGTAGATCGAGTTGTCGAACAGGTCAAGGAGTTTCTGGTCCTCGACGTAGCCCATCGCGCGCAGCAGCACCGTCACCGGCAGTTTCCGCTTGCGGTCGATCCGCACGAAAACTTTGCCTTTTTTGTCGACTTCGAGCTCCAGCCAGGAGCCGCGGGCCGGCATCAGGTTGGCGATGAAGACCTGCTTCTCGGGGTCCTTGGGGGCCATCACGTAGGCGCCCGGCGAACGGACGAGCTGGGTGACGACGACACGCTCGGTGCCGTTGATGATGAAGGTCCCGCGCTCGGTCATCCACGGGAAATCGCCCATGAAGACGGCCTGCTCGCGGATCTCTCCGGTCTCCTTGTTCTGGAAGGCGACGGTCGCGGTCAGCGGCCGCGAATACGTCATATCCTTCTCGCGACACTCCTCAATAGAGTGCGGCGGCTCCTCGAATTTGAACTGGCCAAAGACGATCTGGAGATTCCCCGTGTAATCCTCGATCGGGGAGATGTCGTTGATCGTCTCTCGCAGCCCACCATGCTCAGGATCGGTCAGTTCCTCGAAGGAACGACGCTGGATATCGATGAGATGTGGGACTTCGAGGGGGTTCTCTAGTCGGGAAAAGCTCCTACGGGTTACGGGGGCAGCGTTGGAACGTGCCAAGTCGGCGACTCCTCGGACGGTCAGAGGGACTGTAAAAAGGGCCCGTGCGGCGGGCAGGCGAACTCAGAAAAGCGCGCGACCGGGGAAAATAGCACGCGCTATTCCCCGGCCGCAAGTTTGGCTCTGCGACTGGCCTCCAGTCGCAAGACGCGAAGTGTCGGCTATTTCAGCTCGACCGTGGCGCCCGCCTCCTCGAGTTCGGCTTTCAGTTTCTCGCCCTCCTCGCGCTCGACGCCCTCTTTGACCGGGCCCGGAGCGGCGTCGACGACGGCCTTCGCCTCTTTCAGGCCGAGGCCGGTCGCGTTGCGGACGACTTTGATGACCGGGACTTTCTGGCCACCGACTTCGGTGATCACGACGTCGACGGTCGAGGACTCTTCGCCCCCGCCGGCCTCGTCGCCACCACCGCCGGCAGCGGCGGCCGGCGCGGCGGCCGCGACCGCGGTCGCGGAGACGCCGAACTCCTCCTCGAGCGCTTTGATCCGCTCGGAGAGTTCAAGGACGGAGATGCCTTTCAGCTCCTCGATCCACTCAGCAGTTGAAGTTGCCATTCGGTGCTACCCCTCTTCCTCGTTTGAATCCTGATCAGTTCCGTCCGCGTCCTCAGCTTCGCTTCCGGGCGCGGCCGGGTCGGCCGTCTCCTGCTCAGCTTTCGGTGCCTCCTCGCCCTCCGGCGAGGAATCAGGCTGTGACGCCTCCGGGCTCGTGCTCTCCGAGTCCTGGACATCCTCGGTCGCGGTGTCCTCGGCCGGGGCCTCGGACGAAGTCTCCTCGGCGGCAGGTGCAGGCGCGGCGGCCGCATTCTCCCCCGTCACGAGCCCCTGCTCGGCGATCTGGCCGAGCTGCAGGGCCAGGCCCCCGATCAGCGAGCCGAGGCCGCGGACCAGGCCGGTCAGCGGGCTGGCGACGATCCCGGCGAACTGGCCGACCAGGACTTCGCGCGAAGGCAGGCGGGCGATCGATTTGAACGCCGCGTCGTCGAGCACGGTTTCGCCCATCAACCCACCCTTGTAGGTGAGGACGTCGTGCTCTTTGTTGAAGGTGGTGATCGCTTTCGCGGCCGCCGCCGTGTCGCCGCGGACGAAGGTCAACGCGGTCGGCCCGGTGAGCAACTCGGCCAGCCGTTCCTCCCCGACCTGCTCGGCCGCGAGTTTCGTCAGCCGGTTCTTGACGATCCTGAAGGTCGAATCCGTCTCGCGCAGTTTGTCCCGCAGCTCGGCGGCCTGCGGAACGCTGATGCCGCGGTAGTCGACGGCGAAGATCGCTTCCGCGCCCTCGATCTGGGCGGCGATCTCGTGAATGGTTGCTGACTTTTCCTCGCGGTTCATCGTCTCTCCTGCACCGGGCTTACAAGCATTGCCACGCCGGTGGTCTTAGGTGGGCGGCGACGCAGTGTAGAGGAATCGCGGAATGAGCGCGTACTACGCGGCCCGATTGCCGAATCTCCGCTTTATCCGGCGGAACCATTCCTGCGGGCTGCCGATGACCGCCCTTGAAATCTCGGGTCGCATCTCGAACAACGGATCCGGCTCGGGGCGCGGCGGCGTGTCGCCGGTGCGCTTCGGGGGAGAGGTCGAATCGGCCATGGTCAGATCAGGGTACCGCCCAGTAACGCGGCCAGGGCGACCACCTCGACACCGAGTGCGCACAACGCGATCGCGAACGCGGCGCTCAACCGGCGAATCGCCGCGTCGTTTGCCGCCCAGACGCGATCGAGATTATTCCCCGCGCGGCGATACAACTCGGCCGGGTCCCCACGGAACGCCGACAGGCCATCAAGCACGCTGGCGGCGGTCGCCGTAAACGCCAAACCTGGCTTTGGCAGAAGCAGAAAGATCGCGGCACCGACCGAGACGACGAAGCAGAAAATCGAGAGGAGCGCGAGCCCGACGGGCCCAGGACCGGCAAGACCGCGTCCGCCGAGAAACGAGACGGCCAGAGACGAAGCGGCTAGGACGACTCCGGCACGCGCCCGCAGCTCCTCGACCAGGCGCTCCTGCTTGTCGAGCGCGCGCAGGGCGAACTCGTAGGCGAGCTTCTCCAGGTCGGCGGGCACTCACGGTCAAGCCGCGGGCACCCTTTGATTCGCCCCCTTCGGGGCCGCGAAGAAGCCGCTTACTCGGCGGAGGCGCCGACCAGCTCGCGGTCGACGGCTTTGCCGGTGTCGACGCGGATGCCCGGGCCCATCGTGTTGGCTAGGGTCGCGGAGCGGATGTATTTGCCTTTCGCGCCGGCGGGCTTGGCGCGGACGATCTCGTCCATCACGGCCTGGTAGTTGTCCAGGAGTTTGTCGTCGTCGAAGGAGGCCTTGCCGATCGCCATGTGGACGATCGCCTGGCGGTCGGTGCGGTATTCGACTTTGCCCGACTTCGAGTCCTGGACGGCTTTTTCGATGTCTTCGGTGACGGTGCCGACTTTCGGGTTCGGCATCTTGCCCTGGGGGCCGAGGATGCGGCCGAGCTGACCGACCACCGGCATCATGTCCGGGGTGGCGATCGCCACGTCGAAGTCGGTCCAGCCATCCTGGATTTTCTCCGCCAGATCCTGGGCGCCGACGAAGTCCGCCCCGGCGGCCTCGGCGTCGCGCGCCTTGGCGCCCTGGGCGAAGACCGCGACCGAGACGTCTTTGCCGAGCCCGTGCGGGAGGGCCAGGGTGCCGCGCAGCTGTTCGTCGGCGTGGCGCACGTTGACGCCGAGCAGCACGTGCAGCTCAACCGTCTCGTCGAACTTGGCGCTGGCGGTCCCTTTGATCAGGGCCACGGCCTCGGCCGGCGGGTAGAGCCGGTCGCGCTGGACTTTCTGATGCTGCATGCGGAAGCGTTTGCCGTGGGCCATCGCGAATCTCCTATTTGACGTCGACGCCCATCGAGCGGGCGGTGCCGGCGATGATCTTCGAGGCGGCGTCGAGGTCGTTGGCGTTGAGGTCGGGCATCTTCCGCTCGGCGATCTCGCGGATCTGCTCCGGGGTGATCGTCCCGACTTTGTTGACGTGCGGCTCGCCGGAGCCCTTCGGGATGCGGATCGCTTCCTTGATCAGCACCGCGGCGGGCGGCGTCTTGGTGACGAAGGTGAAGGAGCGGTCCTCGTAGACCGTGATTTCGACCGGGATGATCGTCCCGCCTTCGCTCTGCGTCTGGGCGTTGAAGGCTTTGCAGAAGTCCATGATGTTGACGCCGTGCTGACCCAACGCGGGGCCGACCGGCGGCGCCGGGTTGGCGTTGCCTGCCTGGATCTGCAGCTTGATGACGGTGAGTACTTTTTTGGCCATGGGCGGCTGTGGAGCGTAGCGACTTCGCGCCGACTAGATCTTCTTGACCTGGTCGTACCCCACCTCGACGGGGGTCTCCCGACCGAAGATCGAGACCAGGACTTTGAGTTTCGCGCCGTCCTCGTTGATCTCGGCGATCTCGCCGGAGAAGTCGGAGAGCGGGCCGGAGATGACTTTGACCGATTCGCCGATCGAGAACTGCGCCTGGGTGCGCGGTCGCTCGGCGGTCTCGCGGTGGAGCAGGCGGTCGACCTCCGGTTTCGAGAGCGGCACCGGTTTGTTCCGTTCCGCGCCGACGAAGCCGGTGACGCCCGGCGTGTTTTTGACCAGGCTCCAGGCGTCGTCGGTCATCTCCATGTTGACCAGGACGTAGCCGGGCATCGTCCGTTTGTCCTTGGTTTCTTTCTGCCCGTCTTTGTTGACCTCGGAGACCTGCTCGGTGGGGACGACGACCTGCCGCACGTTGCGGTTCTGGCTCATCGTCTGGACCCGGTGCTCAAGGTTGTGCTTGACCTTGTTCTCGTGCCCGGAATAGGTATTGATCACGTACCAGCGAAACATCTGATTTAGGAAGCCTTCTTGTTGGTTAGAGGATCTGCTTGACGAGCCAGCTGAAGAGCGCGTCGAGGGCGCCAAGGTAGGCCGCCGCGACGGCCACGAAGATGACGGTGACGGCGGTGGCCTGGACCAGCGTCTCGCGGTCGGGCCACTGGACTTTCTTCAGCTCGGCCCAGCAGGAAAGCAGGAAGCCGATGACCCCGCCACGGGCGCCGCTCTGGCGTTCGGCGGCGGCTTTTTTCTGCTGGCGGGCGAGCTGGTCGCGCTCGCGCCGTTTCTGCTCGTCACGTTTTTGGCGCTCGACCTGTTTGGCGGCTTTCGCCTCGGCGCGCCGTTCGGACCGCGATGGCCTGTGCGGCGCATCGGGGGTCTCGAGCTCGGCCTCCGGCGCACCGACCTCGAGGCCTTTCTCGACGGCCTCGACCTCGGCGACCTCGCCGGAGACGCCGATCTGGGTGTCGTGCTGCGCCCGCGACTCAGCGCGGCGCTCGGAGCCGGAGCGTTTCTGCTCCTCGGCTTCGCGAGCGCGGCGCTCGGCCTTGCGCTGTGCGCGGGTTTTCGCCATTGACCTCTACCGGGTCTCTTTGTGCGGGGTGTGTTTCCCGCACCAGCGACAGAACTTGCGCAGCTCGACTCGGTCGGGCGTATTGCGCCGCGACTTGTTGGTCTGATAATTCCGCCGCTTGCAGTCTTCACAAGCCAGCGTCACCGCGATGCGGACATCTCCGCGAGCCATCTGTCCCCTCGAAGTTTCTGCCCGAAGGCACTCGTTACAAAGTAAAACCCCGGGCCGAGGCGCGAGGCTCCGACAAGAATAGCGACCACGCCAAGCTTGGGCGGGAAGCCCTTGAGCGGAGGGCGTCGGCCGGCGATCGGCTAGGCCGGGCGGCGGGTCTCGGTCGCGGGTCTAGCCGGCGACGCGGGTCTGCGATCTGACCTGGATCGCGTTGACGCTGGCGAAGGTGAATTCGGCAGGGCCGCCTTCGGTGCTGCACGTGACCGCGGCCGACCCGGCGCCGCCGAGGCCGCGGTTTGCCGCCAGCGAGAGCGTCGCGAAGTCATTGAGGGACGACACGGTGGCGCGAGCTTCGCCGCCGCCGGTCAGGACGCAGGTGACGGTCGACGGTTCACCGGGGCCGCCCTTGATGACGACCTGCGCCGCAGTGGCGTAGGAACCGGCGGCCAGCGGCTCAGCGACGACCTGCAGTGCGCTGGTGAAGGGAACGGGCGAGGCCGGTTTGTTGACCGTTTCGATCGCCGGGCCGGTTCCGTCTTCGCCGGCTTTGCCGGTCGGGCCCTGCGCTCCCTTGGCACCGGCGGCGCCTTTCGGGCCGGCTTTGCCGGCTTTCCCCTGGGGACCCTGGGGGCCGGCGGGGCCGCGCGAGCCCTGGAGCTGCTTGCGCGTCTTCTTCGCGATCTTCGCCGCCGTCACCGCGCCGTTGCGGAGCTGCTTGGTGCCGACCGAGTTCTTCGGCAGTTGGGTCGCCGCGTAGGCGGCGCCACCGAGGGCGAGGAACAGGGCCAGGGTCGCGGTGACGTTGGCGTAGGTGAGGTGGCGGCGCAGGAAGCCCACGCCGCCACCCTAACGTCCACCCAGGTCACCTCCGCCGCTCAGCCCACGTCGCCGCGGGTGATCCGCCACGGTCCGACCGCCAGCGGCAGCACCATCCACACAGCCAGCGTCACCAGAACCTGTGCCCAGTCATGGCCGCCCAGGACCCGTTCGGTCAGCGGGCCGGAGGATTCGCCCACGTTGATCCATTCGATCGGCCCTTGCAGCGCGTGGATCGAGCCGAGCGCGGAGAGGGCGATCGGCACCGCGAAGTAGAGGACGATCGCCGGCGCCGAGGCGAGCAGGGCGGCTCCGAACCCGATCCCGATCCCCATCGACGTCACCACGTAGACGATGTCCTGGAGCAGCAGGCCGAGCGGCAGCGACCAGTGATGCGGGGCGCTGGTGGAGGCGATCGCCGTGCCGAAGACCGAGAGGACCAGCGCCACCGCCGTCGCGGCGAGCGCGAGGACGATCCCGGCGAACAGCTTGGCGACGATCAGCCGCGAGCGGCCGGGGACCAGGTGCGAGGAGAGCAGCACGGTGCCGCCCCGCTCGGCGAAATCGCGGAGCAGGCCGCGCATCCACCGCATCCCCTCCGGGTCGAGGCCGTTGGCGGGCTCGTCGAGGATCAGCACCTCCGGTTCGCCGATCAAGGCGTTGGCGATGCCGAGTCGCTGGCGCATCCCGAGCGAGTACTGGCGCACCCTTTTGCGCGCCGCCGAGCGGTCGAGGCCGACCAGCCCGAGCAGCTCGTCCACCCGCCCCTCCTCGACGCCCATCGTCTGCGCGGAGAGCGCCAGCGCCTCGCGGCCGCGCCGGCCGCCGTGCTGGGCGGAGGCATCGAGCAGCACCCCGACCCGGCGGCCCGGGTTGGGCAGCGCCCGGTACTCCCCTCCCGGTCGGCGTCGCCGCCTTCGTCGTCCCCGCCTCCGCCGTCTCGGCGCTCGCCGGCGGCGCCGGGCCCGCCGTCCTCTTCAATGCTGGTCGACGACGACCCGCTGGTCCGCTCCGGGCTGCGGATGCTGCTCGGCGGCACCGAGACGATCGAGGTGGTCGCCGAGGCCGACGACGGCGACCGCGTGCTCGCCGCCGTCGACCGCCACCGCCCTGACGTCGTCCTGATGGACATCCGCATGCCGGGCCTCGACGGCGTCTCCGCCGCGGGCGTCCTCGCCGCCCAGCCCTCGCCTCCCGCCATCCTGATGCTGACCACCTTCGACGCCGACGAACTCGTGCTGCGGGCGCTCCGCGCGGGCGCCGCCGGCTTTCTCCTCAAGGACACGCCGCCCACCGAGATCGTCCGCGCGATCGAGCTGGTCCACGCGGGCGACTCGATGCTCTCGCCGGCGGTCACCCGGCGGCTGATCGACCTGGTCGCCCGCGAGGGCGAGGCCGGCACACCGCGCGCCGACGCCGACAGCCTGCTGGACGGCCTCTCGCCGCGCGAGCTCGAGGTGGCCAGGGCGGTCGGCCGCGGCCTCTCGAACGCCGACATCTCGGCCGAGCTCCACCTCAGCGTCGCCACCGTCAAGGCGCACGTCTCGCGCCTGCTGGAAAAGCTCGGCGCCGACAACCGCGTCCAGATCGCGCTCCTGATCCGCGACGCCTCGCCGCCCGGCGTCTCGCGCTAGCCGGCGCCCGCCCTACGGCGTCGTCGGCTGCAGCCCGATCACGGTGAAGTAGCCGACCAGGATCAGGCGCCTGCCGTCGGAAATCACCGGCGTGTAGCCGGCCTGGCCGATCTGGAAGTTCTTCTTGTGGGTGAGAACGTCGATCCCGATCGTCTTCTTGGTGACGAAGCTGGAGACGTAGACGGTGTGGCCGATCACGGTCGCCGTCCCCGGCACCGGGCCGCCGACGTTGTAGGTCCAGCGGACCTTGCCGGTGCGCGCGTCGAGGGCGAAGAAGCGGCCGTTTTCGGAGCCGATGTAGACGGTCGGTGGGGTGCCCGGCACCTCGGCGACGGCGGGCGAGCCGTAGACCGCGCCGCCGGTTTCGAAGCTCCAGCGGACCTTGCCGGTCACCTCGTCGAAGGCGTAGACGATGCCGTCGTCGCGGGCCGCGTAGACGTCGCCGAAGGCGATCGCGGGCGAGGAGAAGAAGCCGCCCTTGCCGAACGGCGCCACCTGGCTGGTGTTGGTGCGCCAGACCGGCTTGCCGGTGTTCACGTTCAGCGCGTACATCGAGCTCTGGTAGTCGCCGACGAAGATGTTCCCGTCGTCGTAGCTGGGGCTCGCTTTGAACGCGCCGGGCGCCTTGAAGCGCCAGACGGTGTGGCCGTCGCCGGCGTCGAGGGCGAGGACCTCAGCGGAATCGGTGCCGAGGTAGACGTTGCCGTCGACCGGCAGCGGCGAGGATTCGAGGTGGGTGGGAAAGTGCCGCTTCCAGACGGTCTTGCCGGTCCTGCCTTCGCCCGCCGCGACGGTGCCGTCGAGGAAGGCCCCGTAGACCAGGCCGCGGTAGTAGGCCGGGCCGGTGACGATCGCCTGGTGGCCTTTGTTCTTCGGGTCGAGCTCCAGTTCGCCGACCACCTTGCGGTCGCGCAGGTCGACCGCTTTGCCGTTGCCGTACTTGTTGATCGCGTAGGCGACGCCGCCGCCGATCGCGGGCGGGAACTCGAGCAGCCCGTGGGTGTTTACCGACCACGCCTGCTTCAGCGGCGGGTCGAGCGGCCGGTCGACCGAGCCGTCATTGGCGGGCAGGTAGTGGGTGCGCTGCGGGACGCGGCCGAAGAAGGGCCAGTCGATGTACCCCGGTTCGAGCGACATCGGCGCCGGGGACGTTTCGCCGCCGGCCTTCGATTCGGCGCTCGCGGCGGCGCCGGTCGTCGTCGTCGGGGAGCTGGACGATCCGCCTCCGCCGCAACCTGCCAACAGCAGGGCCAACAGCGCGACGAGCGCGAGCAGGACCGAGGCGGGCTTCGACTTCTTGATCATCGACGGGTTGGATATCGACCGGAGGACGACGGCAGATGAGGGGCATCATGATGCCTTAAATGTGGGCACTATGATGTCTACATGCGCACCACGCTGACCCTGGACCCGGATGTCGCGGCCAAACTGAAAGAGGACGCCCGGCGGCAAGGGATCTCGTTCAAGGAGGCGGTGAACTCGAACCTTCGGCGCGGTCTGGCCGCCGGCGGGCCCGCCTCCTCTCCCTATCGGATGAAGCCGCGGCGGATGAAGGCGAAGCCGGGCCTCGACCTCGACCAGGCCCGCGACCTGGCCGATCGGCTCGAGGACGAAGAGGTCCTGCGCAAGATGTCCGTGGGGAAGTGAAGCTGCCGGATCTCAATCTGCTGCTGTACGCGATCGACGCGGAGGCGAAATCGCACGAGCGTGCCCGGGCCTGGTTGGAAGAGACCCTTTCGGGGACCGAGGAGGTCGGCTTCGCGTGGACCGTGCTGCTCGGCTTCGCGAGGCTCACCACCAACCCGAGGATCTACGAGAGACCGCTGGCGATCGGGGAGGCGCTCGACGTGATCGACGGTTGGCTCGCCCAGCCGATTGCCAAAGTGGTCGAGCCGACCAGCCGGCACGCGGCGGTCCTCCGGGATCTCCTCGAGCCGCTCGGCGGGGGCGGCAACCTGGTCAGCGACGCGCATCTGGCCGCGCTCGCGATCGAGCATGGCGCCGAGCTGCACTCGCGCGACAACGATTTCGCCCGATTCAGCGGAGTCCGCTGGGTCGACCCGCTCGTTTGAGCATCGACCCTTCGTCCAGTTTTCCCAAATATTGATGAGTCCCCAGGCAACCTGAGGGAAATGCAGCAGACGCGGCTCGCGCCGGAACCGAAGCTCGTCGCGACCAGGATCGGGCGGGAGAGGATGGTCGACGCGTTGCGCCGGCTCTACCAGGTGGTCGACATCCCCGATCCGCCGCGGATCGAGGACTACTGGATCGTTATCCCGGCCGAGCCGGCGCTGGTCTACCCGGGCCTGCAGCGGGCCGTGCCGGACTGGTTCGAGCTCTTCGTCGTGCCCCGGGACGGCCGCCGTCGGGAATGACGATCTCGCCGAAGGCGCGAGTCTGGCCTTCGGCGTGGAGGCGGGCGACGAGGGCAGCGGCGATCGCGTCGCGGTCGTCCTGGGACAGCCGGCGGTACGGCACGCCGTCGAGGCGCAGATCGGCGAGCGCCGCGGCCGACCAGCGAGAACGCGGGACCTTGCCGCGCGGCCCTGCCCAGATCGTCCAGGCGGCGGTCGGGAAGACCTCGATCAGATCACCCGGGTCGAAGCCCGCGGCGGCAAGCGCCGCGTAGAGCTCCAGCCCGTGCTCGATCCACTCGTAGTAGGGGTTGCCGGCCAGGCGGGCGCGCTCCGGCGTCCAGCGGATCCCGCAGACCTCGCGGGCCAGGGACCGCTCCCCGTCGCGCGAGGACTCGCCGGGCGGCGCGCAGGTGCGCGGGCTGTCGAGGGAGACGACGGCCGGGGCGAGCTCCACGACCCACTCGACCGCCCTCGCCACGTCGGCGAGCCTTTGCGGCCCCGCCACGATCTCCACCCCGCGCAGCGCGCAGGCGTGGAAGCCCTTGCGGCGTCCACCGACGTCGATGCCGACCGCGGTGATGCGCTGGGCGGTCTCCGGCGTGAGGTCGATCCCCATCGTCACGTCGTCCACGTAGCGACCCTCGGCCAGGAAGCCTCGTGGACTGCGGCTTCGAGCCGGCGGAGTTCGGGCTCGTCTTCGCTGCGCACGGTGCGGAGCTCGATCGGGGTCAGGTGAGCTTCGAGGCGTTCAGCAGGCAGTGGTCGAAGCCGAAAGGGAGCACCTGCACGTTCGCTTTGTTGACGTTCTGCGTCAGTTTGGCGAAGACGTGCTCGGCCCCTGGCTTGTCGCCGGCCTTCAGCTTCTTGCCCGCCTGGGCGAACAGTTCGGCCTCGAGCTTCAGGTAGGAGAACCACTTCGCGAGCCGTGCTTCGTCGGCGGTCGGCTGCGGCAGGGCTTCAAGTTCGCGCAGCGTCTGCGACTGCTCCTTCGAGGCCTTGGCGAACTTCGCCGCCGCCGTCTTCAGCTGGCCCTTCGTCACTTCCTTGCGGACGTTGGCGAGGATCCGTTCATTCGCCCGCGCACTCGACTTGCAGATCGGTTCGGCCGCGGCCTTGTATTCGTCGCGGCTCACTTCCGCCGCGAACGCCGTCGCCACCAACACCATGGCGACGAAAAGTGACCCACTAACGATGGCAATGGTTCGTTTCAGCGCAATCCCCCTCCGGGCCGGAACATTACAGCCCGCCGCTCGAGCGCGGCGACATAGTCCTGCTTGCCCTCGATGTAGGCGAGGCGGTCGCCCGGGCGGCGGCCGACCAGAGCCCGCTTCAGCGCCGCGTAGCGCGCTGCCTCCTCGGGGTGGGCGCGCAGGTAGTCGCGCAGGGCCAGGTGGCGGAGCTCGTGCTCGCTGCCCACCTCACAGACGTGGAGGTGGTGGGTGCGCGGCCGCGCCGCGGGGCGGCCGAAGAAGTGGAGGTCCGGGGACTCGGGGTCGGGCGCGAAGAGATAGCCGAGCTCCTCCAGCGTCCGGGCGTAGCGAGCCGTCGGCTCGATCTCCCTGACCGAGACCTGCAGGTCGACGATCGGCTTCGCCGCCAGGCCCGGAACCGCGGTCGAGCCGACGTGGTCGATCCGCGTCGCGACCCCGCCGAGCGCCTCCCCGACCCGCGCGATCTCCGCTGCCGCCATCACCGGCCAGGCCGGGTCGTATTCGACGATCCGCACCGCCGGGTCGAAGCGATCGTCCAGCGAGGGGTGCCTCACGGGCCGACCATGTTCACGGTCGGCAACTCAGAGCCCAAGTCCGCGGACGCCGTCCTCGTCCCAGCCGAGGTGGTGGGCGACCTCGTGGCGGACCGTCCGCGCCACCTGGGCGCGAAGGAGCTCGGGGTCGTGGCCGAAGTCCCGTTCCAGGGTGTCCTGGTAGATGACGATCCGATCGTGGAAGTAGTCACGGGCGACGGTGTCGCCGAAGTAGAGGCCGTAGGCGCGGTACTCGTGGCCCTGTGTCGAGATCACGATCGGGACCTCGGCGAGGACCCCGTAAAGCTCCTCCGGCAGGCCGTCGATCGCGGCGCGCACGAGCTCGTCGAATTCGCTCGCCTCGCGCTCGTCGGAGGGCATCGCGGCCAGTTCCTCACTGCGTGCCTCGAGCCGCCGGAACTCCTCCTCCGGCAGCTCGTCGCGGGCGAGCATGGCGAAGGCCCAGCCGGCGAGCACGACGATCGCGACGCCCCCCGCGAGCATCGCCGCGAGACTGCCGACGTGGCCCCAGGAAAACGGGTCGAGCAGGAACGCCGCGAGGGCGGCGAGCACCGCCGCCGGCAGCATGCCGCGCTTCGTCGTGGCGGACCTCGGCCTCATCGATCCAGGTTAGAGGGCGGCGCGCGGCCGGCCGAGACCTACCGCGGCACGACCGTGAAGATGGGCCTCGTGGAGAAGGTGCGGCTGGAGATCGCGGTCTCCGACGAGTTCGTCCAGGCGACGGTCGACGCGCTCTGCGAGGGGCGCCCGGTCCGGCGAGGTGGGCGACGGGAAGATCTTCGTCGTGCCGCTCGAGCAGGCGGTGCGCCGCACCGGCGCCACCACGGGGGCCGTCACCCCGGTCGAGAAGTGAGCGCGCTCGTGCAACCGGAGCGAGGTCAACTCAGCAAGCGTGAAGCGCGGCCCTACGTTTGGTGACTTGAGGGCGCCAGGACGCCCAGAACTCAGCAAACGCGGCGGCGTCACTCGGTGGTCAACCCTTGGGTGGACGCGGGTGCTCCCCGTCGTCACCTGGGTGTAGCAGGGGGCGCCGCGATCAGACGCCGGCGCAGCGCAGCAACCTCCTCCGCTTTCAACCCCGCCCCGAGCAAGGTGGCTTCTACGTCGAAGGTGGTGAGGAGCTCGACGATCAACTCGCTCGCCGTGGTCCCCTGGCCGCGCAGGAACTCGGCGAGCTTCGGGCCGACCCCGCACTCTAGGAAAGTGGACCGGCCCCGACCGGCGATTTATGCTCGGCCGGTGCCCGTGGATGCGCCTCGGCGCGGCCTAGCATCGAGCGAGTCGCCCGACTGGCTGCGACGGCTGACCGCCCTCGGCAGCTCGCCGTCGGACACCGGGGAGCTGCGCCTGCGCAAGTCGGTGCTGGTGCTCTCGTCGACCCTGATGGCGACGCTCGCGTTCGCCTGGGTCGGAACGTATTCGGTGCTCGGGCTCTGGCTCCCGGCGGCGATCCCGTTCGCCTACCAACTCGCCACCGCGGCCAGCCTCTTCGCCTTCGCCCGCACGCGGCGCTACCAGCTGTTTCGGCGCGGCCAGCTACTGATGAGCCTGCTGCTGCCGTTCGCCCTGCAGTGGAGCCTCGGCGGCTTCGCCAACTCCTCGGCGGTGTCGCTCTGGGCCTTCACCTGTCCGATCGGCGCCCTGCTCTTCCTCGGCGCCCGCCAGGCCGTCCCCTGGTTCGCCGCCTTCGCCGCGCTGGTCGCCGTCTCCGGGGCGATCGACCCCGCCCTCTCGGCAAACGCGCCGACGATCCCGGGCGGCGTCGTCGTGTCCTTCTTCGTGCTGAACCTGCTCGGCGTCTGCACGACCACCTACGTGCTGCTGCAGTACTTCGTCCGCGCCCGCGAGCGCGCCCTGGCGGAGCTCGGGGTCGAGCGGGCGAAATCCGAGCGCCTCCTGCTCAACGTCCTGCCCGCCTCGGTCGCCACCCGCCTCAAGGAGTCCGACGAGGTGATCGCCGACGGCTTCGACGCCGCCACCGTCCTCTTCGCCGACATCGTCGGCTTCACTCCGCTCGCCCAGTCCCTTCCTCCCGCGGACACCGTCGTCATCCTGGACCGGGTCTTCGCCGGCTGGGACGAGCTCGCCCGGCGCTACGGGGTCGAGAAGATCAAGACGATCGGCGACGCCTACATGGTCGCCGGCGGCCTCCCGGCGCCGCGCGAGGACCACGTCGAGGCGATCGCCGACCTCGCCCTCGAGATGGGCAACGAGGCGGCCCGCTGCGCGGGACGAAGCGGCGTCCCGCTGGAGGTGCGGATCGGCATCGACTCCGGCCCCGTCGTCGCCGGCGTGATCGGCCGCGCCAAGTTCACCTATGACCTCTGGGGCGACACCGTCAACACCGCGAGCCGGATGGAGTCCCACGGCGTCCCCGGCGCGATCCAGGTCACCGAGCGCATCTACGAACGCCTCCGCGGACGCTACGAGCTGCGCCGCCGAGGAACGATCGAGGTGAAGGGCAAGGGCCCGATGACCACCTATCTGCTGCTCGGTCGGCGGGGCTGAAGGAGCCCGGAGCGGTGCGGATGCTGTCCGGGCAGGAGCTATCGTTCGGCGCTTGAGGAGGGTTGGGGCAATCAGGGTACGGCTCGGCATTCGACGATGACGGTCGAGCCTGAGCGCGCCGCCGCCGTTCGTAGTCCCGGCGAGTTGGCACAGCGGCTGATCCGCTTCGACACCACCTCGCCGCCCGGGAGCGAGCGCGAGCTGATCGAGTGGCTGGCCCCGCAGCTGGAGGCGGCCGGCCTCGACGTGCGCGTCCTCGCGCGCGACCCCGACCGACCGAACATCGTCGCCCGCCTGGCCGGTCGTGGCGCGGCGCCGCCACTGCTCCTGCACGGGCACGTCGACGTCGTCTCCGTCGCCGGACAGCAGTGGTCGGTCGACCCGTTCGCGGGGACGATCGACGACGGCGTCCTTTGGGGGCGCGGGGCGCTCGACATGAAGGGCGGCGTGGCGATGCTGGTCACCGCCGTCCTGCGGGCGGCCCAGGGGCCGCGGCCACCCGGCGACATCGTGCTCTGCGTGCTCAGTGACGAGGAGCACGGCGGGACCTTCGGCGCGCTCTTCCTGGTCGAGGACCACGCCGAGCTCTTTTCGGGGGTGCGCCACGCAATCGGCGAGTTCGGCGGCTTCTCCTTCCCGATGGTCGGCAAGCGGGTCTACCCGATCCAGGTCGCCGAGAGGCAGCGCGCGGTCGTCCGGCTGGTCGCGGAAGGCGACGCCGGCCACGGCGCCCTCGGCGGCCCGGGCTCGGCGATCACCGCCCTCTCGCAGTCCACCCGACGAATCGGCAAGACCGGGCTGCCCGTCCACATCACGCCGGTGGCCGCGAAAATGCTCGAGGAGATGGCCGACGCCGTCGGCCCGCCCCTTCAGGGTGTCGTGCGATCGCTGAGGCGCGAGGCGATCAGCGGGGCGGTCCTGCGAGCGCTCGGCGAGCGCGGCGCGGCGATCGGCCCGATGCTTCGCAACACGGCGACCGTCACCCACCTTGCCGCCGGTGAGCGCCACACGATCAACGTCGTGCCGGCGACGGCCGAGGCCTACCTCGACTGCCGCGTCCTGCCCGGCTACGGCCCCGAGAACCTGCTGGCCGAGCTGCGGCCCCTGCTCGCGCCCAACGTCCGCGCCGAGGTCGAGGTGTTCGAGCAGGCCGACCCCGCCATCGACTGGTCCTTGTACCCGCTGTTGGCCCGACTCCTGGGCGAAGCGGACCCGACCGGCCACCCGGTGCCGATGCTGCTGGCCGGGGTCACCGACGGGCGCCACTTCAGCCGGCTGGGCATCCAGCACCACGGTTTCCTGCCGATGCAGCTTCCCCCCGAGCTCCGCTTCCAGTCACTGCTCCACGCGCCTGACGAGCGCGTGCCGGTCGCCGCGCTGGACTTCGGCACGCAGATCCTCACACGGCTTCTCGAGACTTATCAGGGCTGACCCGCAGCGCCTCTCTACTTCAACAGGAACCCGTACCGTTCGTGGTCCTTGTCGCTGAGGCCGGAGACGAGGAACGAGTAGAACTTCGGCTCCGTCGAACCGGGAGGAGTTCGGTAGAAGCGGACGTAGGCGTCGTTGGTCGAGACGGCTTCGTGGCACGCCTGGCCAAAGAGCAAAAGGCGACACCGGTCCGCGCTCGAGGTCCAGAACTCGCCGGTCGTGCCGAATTCGGCGACGTCCGCCAGCGCAATCCCCATGCCCGCGTCCTCGATCAGGTACTTCCTCACCGTCTTGCCGCCGCGGTCCCTGACGATGCCCAGCAGCTCGTTCAGGGTAGGCAGCCGCCACGTCCCGCTCGCCTGCTCGGCGGACCAATAGTCACGTCGGCCACGCGCCTGGGTGTCGAGCCAGAGCTTCGACACGGTGTCGAGCACCCCGGGGGTCGAGGAGGTCGGGTTACGCGCGAGCTGCAGGGCCCGACGTTCCTCGAGCGTCTTGGCCTCGCGCCTGGCGACCGCCCGAGCTTCTTCCACCGCCGCTCCGCCCTTTTCGGAAGCGGCAAGGTTTTCGCCCTCGACCGACAGCGTCGTCGCCGCAACCTGGAGGTCGTCCAGGTAGGAGAAGAATTCGGCCACCTTCTTCTGGTCTTCGACGGTGTAGAACGGCCGCGTCCCGACCAGGCTCTTCGCGTAGGACTCGACGATCGTGATCTTCGGGTGCAGGAGGAGATCGTTGAACTTGTCGGCGGCGGTCCAGAGCTGGGCCGACTGGACCTGCGCCTTGAAGTGGGCGCGGCAGTCGTTGCGTTCGACCTGGCCCTTGCTCGCGTCCAGATAGCACGCGTAATCGCTCTGGAATCGGCTGATCTTGCTGATGTCGAGCTCGTCGTAGCGGCCGGAGAACGACGCGTCCAGGACCTCCTTCAAGGCCCGGTTGGTGGTCGAGTGCAGGTCCTTGATCTGATTCGAGATCTTGTTCAGCTGCTCGGAGATTTCCTTCAGAGCGTTCGTGGTGGGATCAAGCCCGGCCTGAGCCATCAGGTTTCCGACGACTGCTTCCCCCGCCCCGCTGCCCACGCCAGAGAGCAGCTTGCCCGCTACAAAACCCGCGGCCCCGCCGTTTGCCGACGCGGCCGGCGCCTCCACCGCCAAAGCGCCGAACACCAAACAGACACTGGCGCATGCGACGCAGACGCCCTGCCAAGCTCTCTTCGCGAACATTCCCGCTCCTGATCGACGTTTCAGAAAATTCCCCGTCCTAATCGGCGCCAACGGGAATTTCTTGAGTCTTCGGCGACCCACCGGGTTGATCAAAACCTCCACCGACGGCTCGACCTTCGCCGACAGCGTCAACGCCGACGACCCGGTCTTCGGGCCGGTGAGCTGGGCCTCGTCGCTGAAGGCCTTTGCCTGAGCCGAACCTAGCTTCCGACCAACTCCTGCAGGAACGGCGGGAGCTTCCCCGCGCCGAAGTCATAGAACCGCGCCCATTCGGGGGTGATCGCGATCCGCGCCTGCCGATCGAAGACCGCGCGAACCCTTCCTTCGAACTCTTCGAGGTCGATGCCGCCCTCCCCCTTCGCTGCCGCTTCGAAGTACTCGGGTGCAACCCCGTCGACGATCTCGACCTCGGCGGTCCCGCGGATCAGCAACTGCTTCGCATCGCCAGAGGAAATCCCCTCGTCGATCACACCCGCGACCTTCGGGCGCTCGCGCAGCGCCGCTACCTTGGGCGCGGTGGTCGCCGTACAGACGTAGATCCGCTCGTCCTTCCAGAGAAACCCGACCGGAACGACCCGCGGGAACCCGTCGCTCCCGGCATAGGCGAGCCGGATCGGCTGCGGGGAGGCAAGGAGCTCTCGCGCACCCGGATCACCCAGCTGCTCAACGTCTCTTCTCATCGTTCGCCTCCCTAGTCTCGGACGGTTCCTCGGGCCTTTCTATCCGCATACCCGGCTGAACCGCCGCCCTCCCCCGGCGTGGCCCTGCTCGCCCGCGTCCCGGAGGCGGGCGAGCGCACGTCGAAGGAGACGGGAGACCTGCATCTGTGAGCAGCCGAGGCGCTCCGCGATCTGGGTCTGAGGAAGTTCGTCGACGAACCGGAGCTTCAGCATCTCGCGCTCGCGCGGATCGAGGACCGGGAACACGGACTCGAGCATGATCCGGTCCTCGATCAACTCGAAACCCGGATCGCGGCGACCAAGCCACTCCCCCGCCGGCTCGTCGCCGCCCGCGCTCGGGGGCGCGTCGAGGGAGAGCGGGCGCCGGTCGTGGTCGGCCTCCAGCGCCTCGAGGATCTCCTCGGGACGCGCCCCGAGCCGCTCGGCCAACTCGCCGACCGAAGGGGGGCGGTGGAACTCGAGCTCAAGGGCCTCGCTGGCCTTCTCGATCCTCGCCAGCAGGTCGTGAACGGAGCGCGGCACCCGGATCGTCCAGACCCGATCGCGAAAGTGACGCTTCAGTTCGCCGAGGATCGTCGGCTTGGCGAAACCGACGAAGGGCGTGCCTCGGGCGGGATCGAAGCGGTCGATCGCGTTCAGGAGCCCGAGGCTTGCGACTTGCAGGAGGTCGTCATAGGGCTCTGCGACCCCTGCGTAGCGCGAGGCCATCCGCCTGGCCAGAGGCATGTAGAGCCCGACCAGCTCGTCGCGTGCCGTCGCGTCCCGCTCGCGCGCAAACCTCCACCAGAGCTCCTTCTCCCGGGCCCCCGGACGAGACGCGGAAATCGTCATTGCACCCATCGGTCCTCCTCGTGGTGACGGATCAACCAAACCCTGCCCACCCTCGACTCCTTCAGAGCGTGCGGGAGAGTGCGGTGTTCTTCGCACGGCCGAGACTCAGATCCTCGCCCGATTCGAGGCGAAAGCTACCCGGAGGCGCGGGCTCACAATCCATCGATTACATGGACGACGATCCGCTCCGGACCGAGCTCGACGACGGCCTCCCAGGGGATCGTCCGGGCACCGGCCCCCGGGCCACGCAGCCGGGTCCGGAGGGCGCCCGCACCGAGCAACAGTTGGTCGACGACGACGGTGCCGTCGCCTTCGCGATGAGCGCGCAGCTCGTGCACGCGACCGAGCTTGCGGCCGCCGGTGTCGTGGACGCGGGCGCCGATCAGGTGGGCGACTCCGGTCGGAGCGTCGTTCAGTTCCACGGCAGCCTCCGCACCATCCAGCGTTCCGGGTCGTCGCCTTCACCGAGGCCGAGCTCCTCGGCCTTCTTGCGCAGCCGCACCGTCGAGCCCAGCGAGTCGACCTCCTCCCAGGGGATGCGAACCGCGTTGGCGCCCCAGCGCTCCGGGCCGACGACGCGCCGCCAGAGATGCCGGACCCCGCGTGGGAGACGACGCGGGTAGAGGCCGTCGCCGGTCAGGAGCGCGGTGACCCGCGGCGGGTTCCCGCGCAGCTCGAGGTCGTCGACTCTGCCGCAGCGTCGGCCTTCGGAGTCGAGCAGCTGCTCGTCGAGCAGGCGGTGGACGATGAAGATCGGGGCGTGGTCGCTCATCCACCGCCCCCGTTCGTGATCAGGAGCAGCGGGATCGAGGCGACGGCGAGGACGATGATCACACCGAAGTACAGCCAGCCGAGAGCCGCCGCGAACCGGCCATTCGCGTGGTCGCCCATGAAGGTGCGATCGCCGGCGATCAGCAGGATCGGGAGATAGGTGAGCGGCAGGGCGACGACCGAGAAGACGACGCTGTACTCGGTGATCTCGACCGGGTTGATGCCGCTCTCGACGATCATCACCGCCACCGCGAGGAAGATCAGCCAGGCGACGGTGAAGCGCGGCGCCCGCCGCGGGCCGCGATAGCGCCCCCACTCCCAGCCGAGGAACTGGGCGACGTTGTAGGCGGCCGAGAAGCTGGAGTCGATCGCGGCACCGCCGACACAGCACAGCATCCCGCCCAGGGCCAGCAGCAGACCGGTCTCGCCGAACGAGTTCTGCGCCGGCAGCGCGACCGTGCCGAGGTCGTTCGGTTCGATCCCGAGAGGGTGGAAGAGGTAGCCGGAGACGACCACCAAGGCAACCGCCAGGATCCCCCCGAGGGAGTAGCCGACGACCGCGTTCAGCTTGTTCTCTTTCAGGCTGGCCTCGGTCCAGCCCTCCTCGATCGCGCCGGAGGAATAGAAGTGGACCTCGTAGGGCATCAGCGCCGCCGCGAAGACGCCGGTCACGAAGTAGAGGTAAAGCGGCGAGGAGTCGAGCGAGGGGACCAGGCCCTGCGCGACCGCGCCCCAGTCGGGATGCTGGTCGATCGCGGTCGCGACCAGCACGAGGAGCAGCAGGCCCCCGTACCCGAACAGTCGCTCGAGCCCGCCGAACGGGAGCAGGGCGACGATCCCGATCAGCGCCAACGCCGCGACCACGACGAACATGCTGAAGGCGGCGTCGAAGAGCAGCGTGAGCACGATCGCGAGCCCGCCCAGCTCGGCGGCGACGGTCAGCACGTTGACGATCGTGCTGGCGACGAGGGCGATCAGCCCCGGGCCGAAGCCGAGCCGCATGCGGATCACGTCGAAGACGGGGCGGCCGCTGACGGCGGCGACCCGGCCGGCCATCTCGGCGTAGACGGCGATGCCGAGCGTCCCCAGCACCACCGCCCAGATCAGGTCGTAGCGATAGAGGGCGCCCGCCTGGGTGTTGAAGACGAGGTCGCCGATGTCGAGGAAGCCGCCGACCGCGGCGATGATCCCGAGCGCGATCTTGAAGATCGCCTTCATCGCCGCCTCACTGTTCTTCCCCGGTCAGGTCTTCGGCGATCGCGTCGGCCTTCGATTTCGCCGTGGCCATGTGCATCTGCACGGTCGCGCCGTGGCGCTCGTCACCGGGATAGGTCTGCAATTCGGCGAAGAGCTCGGAGATTTCGCGGGCGACCGCGACTGCCTTGCCACGATCCGCCGCCACCGCCCCTTCCGGTTCCGCATCGGCGAGCTTTTCCGCCTCGTGCTCGGCTTCGCCGCCGAGCGTCTTCGCCATCACCCGCGCATAGGTCGACTTGGTGCCGTCGTCGGCGACTCCCTTGGCGACCAGGACGCCCTGCGCCGCCAGCGCGCTCAGGCTTTCGACGCCGCGGCTCAACTCGCCGCGGCTGAGGTCACCGCAGCCGGAGACCGCGACGAGGACGAGCGCCACCACGACGACCGCCACCGGAAATCGCGAGGCGATTCCGCGCTGCCTGCGCCTCTCGATCACCCTCGACGCGCCCCCCGGCGCCGACGCCCCCGCCCTACTCCTCGTATGGATCCTCCGCCGCGGCCAACTGCAGCGATCCACCGCGGACTTCCTCGAGATGGCGTTCCTGGATCGGCAGCGCCCAGTCGACGAGACTGCGGATGCCGTCCTCTCCCGCCTTCTCGTTGATCTTGCCGAGGATCGCCCAGTGGCCGGCCTCGCCCGCCTCGGTCATCGTCAGGAACTCGAATCCGTCAAGCTCGTCGGAGTCCTCGTCGAGGTAGATGTCCATGAAGGCTTTCGCCTCGCTTTTCGTTTCCCGGGCCTTTTCGAGGATCGCCGTCTTCTTGCCCTCGCGCTCCCCCGCCGCCTCGGCGCAGCGCCGCTCGGTCTCCTCGGCCTCCTCCCGCATCTTCTGCAGCGCCGCCCGCAAATCGGGATCGTCGTCGAGCAATCCCTCGACTTTCTCGGTCGCGTCCCGCGCGGCGGCCGCCAGGCCGGTCACCTCTCCCAGCTTCTCCTCCAGCGTCGTCAGGTCGGCCATCGTTCTTCCTCCTTGGTCGTGCCCGTGGGACGAAGCCGCGTCCCCCTCGAGGCGATGGTGTTCTCCGCGGGCGACTCGTACCCGCCCGGCGCCCCGAGTAACGCGGCGCCAGGACCCCGGCCCTCCGAGAGCGGCGACGATCTCTCAGGGAAGCCGCGCGGCGTGGGACTGCGGCTCCTCGACCGTGGCGCGCTGTCGCTCGGCGCGTCGAATCAACGTCGGAAGGTCGGCCGCGTCCATGCCAACGTGGTACCCCGTCGGGCGACTAGAGGGAACGTAGGGCGGGAAGCAGCTCGCGCTCGGCCCAGGCCGTGAACTTCTCCTGCTCGGAGCCACCGATCTGAACGAGGACGATCTCGGTGAAGCCTGCCTCGACGAAGGGCTTGATCTTCTCCACGTGGTCGGCCGGGTCGGGGCCGCAGGGGATCGACTCGGCGACGTCCTCGGGGGTGACGAACCGCGACGCGGCGTCGAAGCCGTCCGGGTTGGGGAGGTCGGCCATCACCTTCCAGCCGAGGCCGAACCAGCGGAACTGCTCGTGGGCCCGGCGCCGGGCGGCGGCGCGGTCCTCGTCGTAGGAGACGGCGATCTGGCCGACCCGCGGCTTGCCCGCGCCGCCCGCCGCGTCGAACATCTCGCCCAGCTCGGCTTTCGGCTCGACCGCGATCATCAGGTCGGCCTTACGGCCGGCGAGACGGCAGGACTCCGGGCCGGAGACGGCGACGCCGACCGGCACGCGGCGGTCGGGTCGGTCCCAGAGGCGCGCGGTCTCGAGGTCGAAGTAGTCGCCGTGGTGGCCGATCGCCTCGCCGTCGGGCGTGTCGAAGAGGGCGTCGATGACGTCGATCGCCTCCGACAGCATCGAGTGGCGGCTGCCGACCGCGGGCCAGCCTTCACCGACGACGTGCTCGTTCAGGTTCTCCCCCGCCCCCAGCCCGAGGCGGAAACGGCCGGCGGAGAGGATCTGCATCGTCGCCGCTTTCTGGGCGACGATCGCCGGGTGGTAGCGGATCGTCGGGCAGGTGACGTAGGTCATCAGGCCGATCCGCTCGGTCACCGCGGCGGCCGCGCCGAGCACCGACCAGGCGTAGGGAGAGTGGCCCTGCTCGAGCAGCCACGGCTGGTAGTGGTCGCTGATCACGGAGAAGTCGAATCCCGCCTCCTCGGCGCGGCGGATGTCGGCGACGAGCGCGTCCGGCGGCGACTGCTCGCACAACATCGTGTAGCCGAATTCGGTCATCGTGGACTGGTACCCGCCAGGGCGAGAACCGCATCCACGCCGTCATCGCGGAGCGCCACGAGCGAGCCCTTCACCTCGACCGCGCCCGCCTCGCGCAGCTCGGCCTCCGCGAAGCCGCCGGTCAGGAGCGCCAGGGTCGGGACCCCGGCCGCCTTCGCCGCCTTCACGTCCCAGGTCGAGTCGCCGATCATCAGCGCCGGGCCGCCGGAGCCGTATTTTTCGAGCGCCGTCTGCACCAGTTCGGGGTGCGGCTTGGTGCGCTCGGCGTCGGCGGAGCTGGTCGCGCCCGCGATCCGCTCGCCCACGTCCAGGAGGTCGACGTAGCGGTCGAGCTCCTCCTTCTGCGCCGAGGAGGCGAGGATCACCGTCGCGCCCGCGTCGTCGAGGTCGGTGATCAGCTCGCTCGCCCCCTCCATCGCCTCGACTTCGCCGATCAGCTTGGAGTACGCCTCGGAATGGGCGTCGCGGAGGTCGTCGCCGTCCTCGCGCTCGCCGTCCTCCCCCACCAACGATTCGACCAGCTGGTCGCCGCCCATGCCGATGTGGCGGTGGATCTCCCAGATCGCCACCCGGTAGCCGTGGTCGTGGAAGGCGCGATGCCAGGCGATCGCGTGCTGGTAGTTGGTATCGACGAGGGTGCCGTCGACGTCGAGGACGATCGTCACGCTCACGTCTCCACCGCCTCGTTGGAGACCTCCTCGGAGATCTCCTCCAGGGAACGGTTCTTCGTCTCCGGCAGGCGGAAGGCGAAGAAGAGGATCGCGGCGACGCCGAAGCCGGCATACAGCCAGAAGGTGCCCTGGATGGTGATCGCGCCGGTCAGGGTGAGGAAGAAGGTCGAGACGAGGAAGTTCGAGGCCCAGTTGGCGACGGTGGAGACCGACATCGCCGCGCTCCTCACCCTGAGCGGGAAGATCTCGGAGATCATCAGCCAGAACACCGGCCCGAGGCCGATCGCGAACGAGGCGATGTAGACGATCAGGCAGACGAGGGCGAGGCCGGAAAAGTCGTGTTTCAGCGTCGAGGAGGCGAAGAAGATGCCGAGTGCGACGAGGGCGACGACACAGCCGATCGTGCCGACGATGAGGAGCGGGCGCCGGCCGACCCGGTCGAGGAGCAGGATCGCGACGATCGTGAAGATGACGTTGGTGATCCCGACCGAGAGCGCCTGGGTGATCGCGCTCGAGGTGCTGAGGCCGGTCAGCTTGAGGATCGTCGGCGCGTAGTAGATGACCGTGTTGACACCGATCAGCTGCTGGGCGATCGCCATCACCAGGCCGATCAGGACCATCGCCCGCACGCCGGGTGCGAGGAGGTCGCGCAGGCTCCCCTTCGAGCTCGCCTCCTCCCCGATTTCCTTCAGCTCCTCCTCGACCTCCTCGTCGGACTCGCGGGCGCGGCTGAGCACCCCGCGCGCCTCCTCGTCGCGCCCCTGTCCGACCAGCCAGCGCGGCGAGAACGGCTGGAGGTACATGCCGACCGCCAGCGCCGCGCCGGGAATCGCGGCGAGCCCGAGCATCCAGCGCCAGTTGCCGGCGGCGCCGCCGAAGGCCCAGTTGACGATGTAGGAGACGAAGATCCCCGAGACGACCATCAACTGGTTGAACGAGGTGACGCCGCCGCGGATCTTCTTCGGCGCCAACTCGGAGATGTACATCGGGGCGACGAAGGAGGCGGCGCCGACCGCGATGCCGAGCACGAAGCGCGCCCAGATCAGCTCCCACGGCGATTGCGCCGCGGCCGAGCCGAGCGCGCCGAGCACGTAGATCGCGCCGGCGATGATCTTGGTGCGGCGGCGCGAGAGCGCATCGGCCGACCAGCCGGAGATCACAGCGCCGACCACCGCCCCGACCAGCAGCGCGCCGACGAACGCCTGCGCCTCGAAACCCGCCGGGTGGAGGTCGGGTTCGATGTAGAGGAGGGCGCCGGAGATGACACCGGTGTCGTAGCCGAAGAGGAAGCCGGCGAGCGCGGCGATCAGCGCGAGGCGCAGGATGAAGCGATTGCTGCCCTTGAATGCCTCCCGTAGGAAGTCCATCGTCGGGTAGATACCCAGCTACTGCCAGACGTCCCGGGCCAACCTCGGCACGCCTCCTGGTGCTCCCGGGGAAGTGGACGGATCGAACTGCACGACAGGGTGCAACGAGACGCAGATACCGGCAGATCGGTGCGGTTTCGGGCGGGTTCTGGTCATGAGACCGCGGGCCGTGACCAATTGAGCTACATGCCGAGTGTCCATATTTGTCCAGTAGTGTCCGATCTTGGCTATAGTTTGCAACGCAGATCCGATCACACCGGAGAGAGGCCATGGCGACCACCGCATCCAAGCCGCAACTGCTGAAGGTCAGCGAGGCGGCGGCCCTGCTGAAGGTCAGCGAAAAGACCATCCGTCGTTGGATCGAAGCCGAGTCGATCCCCTACCTGAAGCTGCCGAGCGGCAGCTATCGGATCCCCCAGGGCGCGCTCTTGGCATCACTACGTGGCAACTATGACCTGGGTGCGGAGCTGCGGGAGCTGGACGACCGCAACGCGGACGTGACCGACGAGCAGGTCCTCGCCGCCCTCTCCGAGGACTAGCGCGCCGGCCCAGCTGGCGGCGACCTAGGCTGGCGGTCGCCATGCCCAACGTCGTCGTCGACACCAGCGTCTCCCTGCCCGCGACCCTGAGCCCGGGTGGCGCCAGGCGCAAGCTATGGGTCGTGCTCGCCTTCGGAGCACTCACCTACGAGGTCGAGCACGGGCGACTCGAGCTCGACGCGCTCGGCGCTCAGGTCGACCAGGAGGGCGGCGTCGTCGGAGGCATCGAGAATTCGCTCGACCGCCTGGAGCGGGCGAGCGATCGCCGGGCCGCGTTGTCGGAGCGACTCCCATACGACACGCCCGACGACTGGGTCGCCGTCGGCTCGCGCCCGCTCTTCGACGAGTACGAGCGGAAGTTGAGGGAGGTCGGCACGAGGCTCGACCCGCACCTACGCGAGGAGGACGTCCCGCTCCTGCGGCGCCAGATGGAGGCGGTCTGCGTGATCGCCGCGCCGCCCGTTGCGGCCCCGGCCGTGCCGGCGCTGACGGCGGACCCGAAGGACGACCCGATCCTCTACACCGCGCTCCGCGCCGACGCCGATCTCCTGATCTCGAGCGACAAACATCTGGTGCCCGACCGGAAGGAAGAGCTCTGGGAGCACGAGGCCGGGACGGTCCTGGCACTGACCTTCGAGACCCTCCTGGCCGATCGCCTCAGCGGGGTCGATTGGGACGGGATCGACGGCTCCTGGTTGACACTGGCCTACGATCAGTCCCACTGAGCCGGTGCCGCCTCGGGTGCCCTCGGGAGGAGTCTTGGCCTGATAATTCCGGTCGTGGTCGACCCGCGACACAGGCCAGACTGCCTTGGGCTCGTGATGCCGGATTAGCCTCCCTGGGATGGCAAGGAGGATCCTTTTTCGCCACCGTGGACACCAGCCGTCAGAATGGAGCTCGGAGAAGCCGCGGATCGGCACCCGCCTGCTCAAACTCGATATCGCATTGCTTGCGATCACGGCCGTCGGGGCGTTTGTGATCTACGAAGCGGAGGTTCTGCCCCTCTCCGCCGGGCCGACGTCGCCACCCTCCGGAGTCTCCCTTGCCTGGGCAGGAATGCCGCTCCGTGGCTATACGGAGACGAACTACATCGCCGCAGAGAGCTGCGACAAGCCGGTGCGGGTACTCCTTGATCTCTATCGACTCGGGGTCGCGCCACCGGGCCATGACACCCAGGGACTCAGACCCCGCAAGGTTGCCCTGGCCATCGCCGGAGATCCTGCCCTGAAGCCGGAGGACGTAAGGATATGGGGGTCCCGACCAGGACAGGACGTGAGTCTTCGCATGCTCTACAGGCCAGGAGCCCGCTTTCCACCCCCGCTTCCTGTTCGAGTGCACATTCGGCGCAATCCGTCCACGGGTGAACAGGAATCCATAGCCTTCGTGTTCAACTGGAGGCCCGTCACCCAGCGCCACATCGAAGTCTTCCTTGAATCTGACTGGCTTTCTTCTCGAACAGCCGATCGCTCCTGTTGGCTCGCCGTGCCAGGTGAGTTGATCGACGGCGGCGACGCAATCGACGCTGCGAATGATGCGATCGGTCATCCTGAATGGATCCGTGCCTTCGCCGGCCAACCTCTGTCCAACGCCGGAACATGGGTAAACAAGGATGGAGGCGGTGAATTGCTGGTCGATCCATCGGCCTCGATTCCAGCTCCGAACTCAATCGGACCAGCATCCTGGCGCTGCGGTTTGATCGATGTCGAATCGTCATGCAAAGCCGCCGCCGTGCTGGAACCACCGAGCGCAGAAGCCACCGCCTCCGAGCGTTTGGTCATCTGGTCGACGCTCGGAGGGATCCTGCTCTCGATCTGCGGAGCAGCCTTCATCGCCCTGGTCCAGCGAACGATGAGTCGCTCCTGAGCCCACCGCGGGGTTACCTCCACGCCGGAAGCTAGCGGCGCGCGTTCGGAGCCCCGGCTTGCCAGAGCCGAACTCAAGCGATCGTCCGGGTGGCCGAGACGCGAGCTTCGTCGCTCAGCGCGCCTAAGCGAAGCGTCGCGATTGGGTCAGGAACGGGTCACGATGACCCGATCACGGTCCAGATACCCGAAGAAGCGCTGGCACCTTTCCCGATTGAGCCAGCTGCAGTTTCCCACTTTCCCTGGAAGGAGCGAGAAAGCCCGGAACGAGACTCGAACTCGTGACCCCTTCCTTACCATGGAAGTGCTCTACCAACTGAGCTATCCGGGCGGATTGGCTCGAAGAACGGCGCCGCGCCTGATCTTAGAGGGCAGAGCGCTCCCGTGTCGATGAATTGCCGCGGTCGGCGGACGGTCAGCGCAGGTGGAAGACGAAGCTGAACCTTTCTTCGTTGTTGATCGATTCCAGGTGCATCCAGCCACGTGCCTTGGCGTACTTGCCGGTGCCGCCGGTGATGGCGAGGTCGCTGGGTTTGGCGTCGAAGAATGGGCCCTGGACGACGATCTGGCCGCCCTTGAGGAAGTTCGTCCAGGTGCATTCGTAGGAGGTGCCCACCTTGACCCGGATGCAGTAGCCCTGGTCGGTGCCGACCTTCTTCGCGTCCTTGCTGTCGAAGATTGGGTTGGCGAAGGTGAGGATGTCGCCGAGGCTGTCACCTTTCTTGCCGAGGTCGGTGGTCGTGTCCGTGTTCGGGTGCTCGAGCACCGAGATCGTCTTGCCCGAGGTCGCGGCGCCTGCGGATGCGGTGACGGCGGACAGGGCAAAGGCAATTGCGGCGAATATGCCGATTGCACGGTTCATCTCTCGTCCCTCCTGAGTCGGTTGACGCTTGCCGACCGCCGTCCCCTCGGCGGTCGTGGTTCAGCGCCTCCCCACCCTCCCGGCGGGTGCCGGGCCGGTGGCCCTCGACCTGATTAGAAACCCGCGCGGGCGCGTCGTCAACTTCCGCCCCGGGCGGGTTGCCTCAGAACACCGCGCCGAGGCTGGTGACGATCTTCGGCGAGGCCTTCGGGTTGACCTTCCTGGAGTCGTCGAACTGGACCTTGTACTTGGCGTTGCGGGGACCGTGACCGGGGAAGAGCCTCGACTTGGCGCGGAGGAGGCCGCAGGCACCCTCGGCCTTGCCGAACCTGTGGGTGACGGCGAGGACGCCGTGGCGGAAGTAGTGGCCGAAGATCGGCCGGTTGGGGCGGAAGCCGGAGAAGAGGTACGTGACAACCTTGCGGTAGGAGCCGGTCGGCGGCTCGGTCTTGACCGCGAGGTTGGTGATGTGGAAGGGGACTTCGGCGAGGATCTGGTCGGAGAGGACGCCCTTGATCTGCATCTTCATCGTCTTCGCGACCGGTTCGATGGTGCCCGGGAAGACGTGTTCGACCGTCGCCGCCAGCGTGCCGTCGGGGTTGACGGTGGTTTCGCTGAAGCCCGCCAGGCCGCCCGGCGCGGGAATCTGGGCGAAGACCGCTTCGCCCGCCGTGAAGCCCGACCCGCTCACCTCGACGTTCGCCCCTTTGCGGCCCTTCGCGACATAACAGGCCCGACCGGTCTTGACGGTCCCCGCCGCGGAGGCGGCGGGCGTGGCGACGGGCGCGACGCAGAGAGCGGACATAACGAGGGCGACGCACTTGCTCGGCTTCATCGCCGCCCGCGTACCCCGGTCGCCCGGCAGCCAACCCACCGACTCAGGCGGTTGGACGGTCTTCCCGGAGCGCCGGGAACGGCGGCTGCGGATAGCGCTGGGAGGCGAGGATTCCCAGTGCTTCCTGCCAGTGCTTCGAAGGGATCGGTACGGCCGGCAACGCCTCCGCCGCGTCCCTTTGGTGTGTCTTGTTGGTCGGCGGGCGTTCTTGCGGTGTCAGACGACGACCGAGCTTTTAAGCAGCTCGGCCTCGGTAATGACCGCAACGACGACGACCGCGGGGGACGCGCAAAGAACCACGTTCTGTCCGCCCTGGATCGCCATTGCGAGGCAGTGTAGCGCGCGCTGTGCAGCGGCGTTAACTTTTGGTGAGGGCCCCCGAGGAGAGGATCGAGATGGACTTCAAGCGCCTGTTCAACAAAGGCAAGAAGATGGTCGACGAACGCGGCGGCGTCGAGTCGCTGAAAGAGGACGCGCAGGAACTGGCCGGGATCGCGAAAGGCAAAGGCAGCCTGACCGACAAAGCCAAAGAGGCGGCCGAGGCGGTCAAGGAGCCGGGCGACAACCGGCCCGAGGGGAAAGCGGCCGGCGAGGGGGAAGCGCCTAATGCAAGTCGACCGGAGTCGACGGAGGCGCACCGTCCTGGAGGAGCGTCGCCAGGTAGATGACGACCGGCGAGGAGCCGCGGTTGGCGGCCTGGTGGATGTCGCTGGGCTGCTCGACCAGCCACTGACCGGTGCGGATCTGCGCCGTCTTACCGGCGGTGATGACGCGGACCAGCCGCGCTTCTTCCGCTTCGCCTTCGAAGAGTTCGGCCTTGCCCCGCCGCACCGTGTAGGTCAGGGTCCCCGCCTCGACCCGCGAGATCTGGGTGCCGAGATGATGGTGGACGGCGAGCCTCGCCCCCGGCGGCACGGTCACCTTGCTCAAGACCATGGTGCGGCCGGGCGCGCCCTGGACGCGTTCGGTCTGGGCGAGCGCCTTGCGGACCGGGGCCGGGGCGGGCGCCGAGGCGCCGAAGGCGGTCGGCAGGATGATCGCCATCGCGACGATCGCGACGACCGCGAGCGCGGTGAGCGGGAGGCGGAGGGCCAGTCGACGCACGACTGCCCGGTTCGCCTCCCGCGGGCGGACTCCTTCCCCCCGGCTGAGTTCGCAGTTATCTGCACGATCCGACGATTACTGCGAACTCGGGGCGTTTGGAGAGGCGCGGCGCTCAGACCACGGGCACCGGGGAGCCATTGGCGGTCAGCGTCAGCTCGACGTTGCCGCGCGTCGCGTTCGAGTACGGGCACACCGTCTCGGCCTCGCGGACCAGTTCGACGGCGGCGGCGTCCTCGACCGAGGGCAGCGTCACGTCGAGCTCCGCCGAGAGTACGAAGCCGCGGTTCGGGCCGGGGTTGAGCGAGATCTTGGAGTCGATTTCGACGTCGCCCGCCTCCAGTTTCTGGCGCCGTGCGACGACGCCGAGCGCGCTCTCGAAGCAGGCCGCGTAGCCGACCGCGAAGAGCTCCTCGGGGTTGGTGCCGCCGCCGTCGCCACCCATCTCGGTCGGCATGCGCAGGTCGACCTCGAGCTGCCCGTCGCTGGTTTTACCGTGGCCGTCGGCGCGCCCGCCGGTGACGTGCGCTTCGGCGGTGTAGATGGCTTTGCTCATCAGTCCTCCAGTCGGGAAAAGGTTGTGGGACTGACCTTACGGAGGCGGTTCCGCCGGCGAACGCACTAACGGCGGTGGGCGCGGGCGACGACGGCGAAACGGAAGAGCGCCGGGGTGCGGTCGCGGTTGCCGGCGGCGTCGATCGCGAAGACGCGGAAGGCGTGGCGGCCGGGGCGCAGCCGGGCGCGGAGCGGGGAATGGCAGCGGCGGTAGGGACGGGCGTCGAGCTTGCACTCGAAGCGGGAGCGCTCGTCGGCGGCGAAGCGGAAGGCGCCCGCGGCGGCGTGATGGGGCGCGACCCGGATCAGCTTGGCGGGGTGGCGGAGCAGCTTGGTGTGGGGCGGCGTGCGGTCGGGCTTCGGGTTCGGGGGCGCGGGCGGCGGCTGGGTCGCGGCCGGCGGCGGGACGGTCACCGGCGCCGGGACCGGCTGTTCAATTTCGGTCTGGAATTCTTCCGCCGTCCCTTCGCGGACCCGCTCGCAACCGATCGGCGCCGGGTCGCCGATCGCGGCGAGGTCGATCACGGCGCTGTCTTCGCTCCCTTCGCCGCAGTCGATCACCCGGTCGCGGGTGCCGGAGTTGGCGAAGAGGGTGTCGTTGCCGCCGAGCGCCCGGTAGGTGTCTTCGCCGCGGTGGCCGAGCAGCTGGTTGACGCCCGCGTCGCCGTAGAGGACGTCGCTGCCTTCCGAGCCCTCGAGGTCCTCGATCCCTTCGAGGCGGTCGAAGCTGCCGCCGCCCGCGCAGGTCGGCGCTTCGCCGGCGCCGACTTCGCCGACCACGCCCTGGTCGAGCCGCGCGTCCACCCCGCCGCCGCCGAAGCGCGCCCAGGAGGCGTTGTCGCGGTCGTTGGCAAGCGGGACGCCGCCGGCGATCGTCTCGCCGTCGCAGATCGAGACCGAGAGGAAGAGGTCGGAGCCTTCGCCGCCGTCGAGCAGGTCGGCGCCGCCGTTGTGGAGGAGCGCGTCGTCGCCCGGGCCGGCGCGGAGGGCGTCGGCGCCGGCGTCGGTCGGCGGGCCGTCGACGAGGACGTCTTCGCTCGGACCGCCGGTGAGGGTGTCGGTACCCGCGCCGCCGAGCCCGACCACGGTGGCCCCGGTCGGGAATCCGACCGTGGCGATCGCGTCGTCGCCGGCCATCCCGGCGAGGAGCAGCGCGTCGAGGGCGGGGACGTTCGGCGTCGCCGGCGCGGCGAGCGGGCAGGTTGCGTGGGTGGCGCTCACCGCGCAGCCGCCGGCGTCGGCTTCGGTGAGGTTGAAGCTCGCGCCGGAGAGGGCGACTTCGACCGCGGCGCCGGTATAGGTCGCGGTGACGGTGTCGGCGCCGCTGCTGCCGACCACGTAGACGTCGGTTGCGCCGGACCCGGCGGCGGTCTCCCCCACGCTCACTTCGCCGGTCGGCCGCGGGACGACGGCGGCGGTGCTCGACCCGCAGCCGATCTCCGTGCCGCCCCCGGTGCAGAAGTCGACTTTGTCTTTGCTCGGTTCCGACCCGCTTTCACCGAACATCTGGGATCCCGGGCCGGCTTCCAGGTAGTCGCCGTCGGCGCCGCCGCGCAGGACGTCCGCCCCACCACCGCCCTGGATCACGTCGGCGCCGCCGCCGCCGATGATTTCTTCGCTCGCGCTCGTGCCGACGATGTAGTCGGAGAAGGGCGAGCCGACGATCCGCTCGAAGACGCCCGGCTGCACTTCGTCGAAGCCGCCGGCCGAGGCGGCGATGCCGTTGTCGGCATCGAGGCCGCCGGCACCGAGGTTGACGAAGACGCCGCGCTCGCCTTCTTCGCCTTTCGGGAAGCCGGTGACGGCCGGCGCCTTCCCGGCGCCGAACCCCGGCGTCACCCCGGTCGCGAAGCTGAGCGTGTCGGCGCCTCCGCCGGTGTCGAAGATGTGGTCGATCGTGCCGTCGCCGCGCACGTAGTCATTGCCTTCCTGGCCGTCGATCGTGTCGGCGCCGAAGCCGCCGGACAGCCGGTCGTTCCCCGGCCCGCCTTCGAGCCGGTCGTCGCCGATCCCACCGTAGAGCCGGTCGTCGCCCGCGTTGCCGCGCAGGATGTCGTTGCCGCGGTCGCCGTAGACGATGTCGTCGCCGGCGCCGCCTTCGAAGGTCTGGCTGCCGACTTCGAGGTGGCACTCGACTTCGCAGGAGCCCGAGGCCGCGGTGACGCCGCTCGAGGCCGCCGTGGTGCGGCTGCCTTCGATCACGTCGTCGCCCGGTCCGCCGTCCACATAGGTGACGGTCGGCGGCACGACGATGTGGTCGGCGCACGGCGTCCCGACGATCACCTCCCCTTCCCGCGCCGGCCCTTCGGCGCAGGTCGGCGGCGGCAGTTCCGCCGCCGGCGATGCGGAGCCAGGCGCGGCGCCGGCGCCCGGCACGACAAGCAGGCCGAGCGCCGGCGTCAGAACCACGACTCCCCAGAGGCGTCCCATGCCCCTAGATACCCGCGCCGGCTCCAACGACGCGGGTGCCGCCGCCTTACTGCTCCGGCGGCCCCTCGCCTTTCCAGTAGTCGACCTGGGTGTCGAGGTCGAAGAAGGTGTGGACGCCGCCGCCTTCGGGGAGGCGCTCGCTGGCGCTGATCTTGTTTGAGTCCGGGTAGACGACGATGTCGGGCGCGCCGCTGGTCGAGACCGCGAGGAGGCGGACCTCCTCGTCGGTGGGGTTGGAGATCTGGTGGGCGCCCGCCTCGCCGAGCGGGAAGTGGACCACCTCGCCCGGCTCGAGCTGCCGCGTCCCCTGGGGCGTGCGCAACGTCGGCCGCCCGCTCAGCACGAAGACCAGCTCCTCATCCGAATAGTGAAAGTGGTACGGGTAGGCCGCCTCGCCGGGCGGCAGTTTCCAGACGCTCGCGCCGATCCGCTCGCAGCCCAACTCGTAGCCGACCCGCGCCCGGAAGGAACGGAAACCGGGCGGCGCGCCCTCGCGCTCCTCGAAGTCGGGTTCGTCGATGTTCGCCACGCCCCCCAGCATATGTATGCCGTCGCTTGTAATGATCCGGCGATGGGACGCCGCCTTGCCACGCCGCTGGCGCTCGCCGCGCTGGCCGGCGCCCTGCTCGCGGGCTGCGGTGGCGGCGAGGGCGAAACGCGCCCCGCCCCGCCCTCCAAGGACTTCCCGGCGGCGAGGGGCAAGACGATCTCCCAGCTCCTGCACGGCTCCGGCGCGGTCCCCTCGAAGTTCGTCGTGGCGCCCGCCTCGGAGGTCTTCGACACCGGCGCCGAACGCTATCCCTTCGGCGTCTTCACGCGGGGACAGGAACAGGTCGAAGACGTCGAAGTCGCCCTCTACTTCGCCAAGGACGGCAAGTCGAAAGTCCTCGGCCCGCTCCCGGCGAAGCTGGAAACGCTGCAGACCAAGCCCGCCTACCGCTCCCTGAACGGCTCCGGCCCGGGCGAGGCGAAGTCGGTCTACGTCGTTCCCAAGGTCGACTTCGACTCGGACGGCGACTGGCTCGCCGCCGCGATGATCAAGGGCCCGGACGGCAAGCTCGAAGCGAGCCGCGTCCCCAGCCCGATCGTCGGCGAGTACCCGCAGGTCCCGAAAGTCGGCGAACGGCCGCCGCGGATCGAAACGCTGACCGCCGCCGATGTCGGCGGCGACCTCGAAAAGATCGACACCCGGGTGCCGCCCGACCAGATGCACAAGGTGAACTTCGCCGAAGTCCTCGGCAAGAAGCCGATCGTCCTCGTCTTCGCCACCCCCGCGCTCTGCCAGAGCCGCGTCTGCGGCCCGGTCGTCGACGTTGCCCAGCAGGTCGCCGACGAGTACGAACCGAAAGCGGACTTCATCCACCAGGAGGTCTACGTCGAAAACGAAATCGAAAAGGGCCTCCGTCCCCAGCTGAAGGCGTTCCACCTGCCGACCGAGCCGTGGACGTATCTGATCGGCAAAGAAGGCGTGATCAAGGACCGGCTTTCGGGCGCCTACGGAGTGGACGAACTGGAAGAAGCGATGCAGAAGATCGTGCCTGGCTAAACAGCCGAAGTCGCTTCAGCCTTCGATACAGTCCGCCCAAGCACGACGCCGTCGTTGCAGGGAAAGTCGGCGCCGGTCCCGGCCTTGGAGGGGCCAGGGACGCAGTCACTCGACGCTGCAAGGAGAGATATGAAGCACCGCTTGCCCCTTTTCGCACTCGTCCCTGTGCTCGCGGCCCTTGTCGGCCTCGTCGCACTCCCCGGCGCGGCGCTCGCCGCGAAGCCCGCCAAGAAGCCGAAGCCGACGCTCTTCGAAGCCTGCCGCCACGGCTGCCACTACCGCACCGTCCAGAAGGCGGTCGAAGCCGCCGGCAGCTACGCCTTCCATAACGTGAAGGCGAAGGTGATCGTCGACATCCGGCCCGGCAAGTACGTCGAAGGCGTCGTTGTCGACGGCACCGAACCGCGCCGGCGCTACGACGGGATGACGATCGAGGGCACCAAGAAGGACCCGAAGCGGGTGGTCCTCGAAGGCAAGAACGCGAAGGGTGAACTCGGTGCAGCCCAGAACGGGATCGAGGCGATCAGCGTCGACGGCCTGGTGCTGAAGAACATGTGGGCGCGCAACTACGAGTCCAACGGCTTCTTCATCCATGCCGCCAACGAAGGCGGCCAGCACTGCAACGGCTACACGATGAACAACCTGCTCGCCTCCGGGAACCGCTCCTACGGGCTGTTCGCGAAGAACTGCCACGGCGGCAAGATGATCAACTCGGCGGGCTACCGGCAGGGCGACTCCGCCTTCTACGTCGGCGAAACGCCGTGCGACAAGAAGAACTGGAACGTCTACAGCGGCACCCCCTGCCAGGCGAAGCCAAAGTGGACGCTGCTGAAGAACGACAAGAGCTACGAAAACGTCCTCGGCTACTCCGGCACCAACTCGAAGTACGTGCGGATCATCGAAAACGCCTTCTACAACAACGGCGCCGGGATCGTCCCCAACACGCTCGACAGCGAGGGGTTCGAGCCGAACGGCTGGAACGTGATCGAACGCAACGACGTGTTCTGGAACAACTACAACTACTTCCTCGCCGGGTCGAAGTTCAAAACCGTCTCCGAGGGGCTCGGTGAACTGAGCGGCCAGACCGTCAACTACCCGACGGGCGTGGGGATCATCCTCTACGGCGGCGATGGCGATGTCGTCCGCGGCAACCACGTGTTCGGCAACTACAAGTGGGGGATCGCGTCGTTCTCCGGTCCCGGCGAATCGTTCGTCGCCAACGAAGGCAACGAAGCGAAAAACGTCAACAACGAAATCGTCGAAAACGTGATGGGGCGCGAAGGCGCCGATCCGAACGGCGAATACGACATCTGGAACGACGACACCGGCGGCGGCAACTGCTGGGGCGCCAACAGCTCCAACGCGACGCTCGCGCCCGGCAACGGCAAAGTGCCGCTGAGCCAGATCTACCCGATCTGCCCGCAGGCGAAGGTCAACTACGCCGACCCCAACGTCCACAGCATCAACCTGGCGCCGGGGCTGCAGATCGCGAGCCTCTCGGAAACGGGCGACCCGTCGACGATCCTCGGCTACGCGGGCACCAACCCGCCGCAGAACCAGCAGTGCTCCTGGGTCAAACGCGTCGCCACCCACCCGGCCTTCCAGAAGTACACGCCGGTCGAAGTGGCTCCGCGGCCCGGGGAAGTGACCTGTTGAGCCGGGCCCTGAAGCTGGTCACGGTCGTGGTGGCGGCGTTCGCCCTCTCGGGGGCGGCCGCCGCCGCTGCCAACGCGCCGGCCGCGAAACCGAAATCGAAGCCGAAGGAAGTGTCGGTCGCCGACTTCTACTTCGGGCCGGAAAAGCTGACGCTGAAGCAAGGGCAGTCGGTCAACTGGGTGTGGGCGGAAGCGAACACCTACCCGCACGACGTCCACCTGAAGAGCGGGCCGAAGGGCCTGAGGCAGAAGAAGACCTACTCGACCAGGACGACCGCCGTCACCGACGCCGAATTCGAAAAGACGTTCACGACGCCGGGGACCTACCACTTCATCTGCACGATCCACCCGACGCAGATGCACATGACGATCGTCGTGAAGAAGTAGTTCCCCTGATGCGGGGCAGCGATGAACATGGGTGACGGAGTCGACCGGCGCGGCTTCCTGGCGCTCGGCGGCGGCATGTTCTTCTGCACGCTGGCCGGACACAAGATCAGCGCCGGCGAAGGGCTGATCGACGTCGACGCCCATGCCAAGCGGCTCGCGGTGCCGCCGAAGGTGGCGGCGGCGGAAGCGGGCGAGACCGAAGTGGAGCGGAGCGCCGCGAGGACGGAGCTCGCCGCCTTCACCGTCAACGGCCCGGCGCGCGAATACTGGATCACCGCCGAGCCGGTCGAGTGGGACGTCGTCCCCACCGGCCGCGACCAGATGATGGACATGCCGATCAAGGGCAAGACCAAGTTCACCGCCTGGGCCTACCGCGCCTGGACTTCCCACTTCAAGAAACCGCTGGGGCCGGCGAAGGTGCCGGGGCCGCTGCTCGAAGTCAGCGTCGGCGAAACGCTGATCGTCCACTTCCGCAACAAGCTCAAATCGCCGGTGACGATGCACCCGCACGGGATCTTCTACTCGAACGAAATGGACGGCGGCTACAAAGGCAGGTTCACCGACCCCGGCGGCTTCGTCCAGCGGGACCGCACCTTCACCTACGTGTGGGAAGCGAAACCGGGGACCGAAGGCACCTGGCTCTACCACGACCACGGGCCGATGGACCCCCTGCCGGTCTTCAAAGGGCTGTTCGGGCCGCTGGTGATCCGGGCGCCGGGCGAGCAGGCGCCGGAAGCGGAGTTCTTCCTCGGCTTCCACAGCTGGGAACCGCCGATCACCGGCCTGAAGGAAAACTTCGCCTGCATCAACGGGCGCGCCTACGCGGGCAACACGCCGAACCTGCACGCGAAGGTCGGGCAGCGGGTCGGCTTCCACGTCTACGGCCTCGACAACTTCTTCCACACCTTCCACCTGCACGGGCACCGCTGGGCCGACCCGGAGGGGACGATCATCGACACCAAGACCTTCGGCCCGGCCAACTCGTTCCGGCTCGAATTCGTCGAGGACAACCCGGGGCGGTGGTTCTACCACTGCCACGTCTTCACTCATTTCCACATGGGGATGAACGGGTGGTACATCGTCGACTGAGGCGGCGCGCCTTGCTGGCGGCGACCGGGGCTCTACTGCTCCCCGCCGTCGCCGCCCTCGCCTTGCCCGCCGCGGCGTCCGCCGACAACACGCGGGTCTCGATCTTCGACTACCAGTGGTCGAACAAGGAAGTCCACGTCAACCGCGGTGAGAAAGTCACCTGGGACTGGCTCGGACCCGACCTCGAGCACTCGGTCACCGGGATCTCGCCGAACGACCTGGAGTGGGACTCCGACCCCGGCACCGATGTCCCCCACCACCGGGCAGGCGACGAATACACGCTCGAATTCACCCAGCCCGGCACCTACCTCTTCCAGTGCAAGCTGCACGCCTGGGTACACGGCGAGGTGGTCGTCGCCGACGCGCCCGGCAACCCGTTCTCCACCCCGGGGCCGCAGCCGCCGCTGAACATCGACCTCACGCCGCCGACGATCGGCGACGTGAAGCTGCAGAAGACCAGGCTGAAGGGCACCAAGGGAACGCCGATGCGCGCCTCGATCAGCGAGGGAGGCTCGCTCGACGCCGAGTACTACCGGCTCGATTCGAAGGGGCACCGCGTCTACAACGGCTACCACGAATGGAGCACCTTCCTCGGCATCAACCACGTGCGCCTGGCCGCGCGCCGGCCGCACTTCAAGGCGCGCCCGGGTCGCTACGTCGCCGTCCTCCGCGCCACTGACGAATCGAACAACACCTCGAAGCCGCTGACCAAGGCCTTCGAGATCCTCGGCGAGAAGCCCTAGCGGCGTCTGCGGGAGCGGGAGCGGCGGGGCGGTTTGCCGGCGTTGCGGAGGGTGCGTTCGGCGGCCTTCTCGGTCTCCTCGCCCATCGTGATCTGGAACATCGCCAGCAGGGCGTCGGAGGCGAGCGCCCGCATCGCCTCGAGCGCCTCCAGCACTTCATGCCAGTCCTCGTCCGGGCGGCCGGCTTTGTCGAACGGATCCCAGATCTGCTCGGTGAAGAGGTCGATGTAGGCACGGGCGACCGCGTCGGCGTGGTCGTGGAGCTTCCCGGCGAGCGCGACCGCCGCGGCCGGGCTAACCCCGAGCTCGATCAGGCGCGTCGCGGCACGATGCAGCCGCGGGCTGATCACCTCGATGTTGCCGTCGGCCAGCACCCGCAGCGCCCCGAGCTTCTCGGCGCGCCGCAGCAGCCTCTCGTCCACCGTCTTCACACCCCAGGCCGCGGCGAAATCGCCGGGGGCGAAGATTTCCGGCGTCTCGTCCTCGAACGGCGCGCGCACGGCGCGGGCGAAGTCGACCATCTCCTTGGAGGAGCCGCCGGTGCTCTCCAGCACCCGCCGGATCGCCTCCAGGTTCAGCCCCTCGGCCTGCATTTCGCGGGTCAGTTCGATCCGCGCCACGTGCTCCTCGTTGTAGTAGCCGGTGCGCCCTTGGACCTCCGGCGGCGGCAGCAACCCGCGCGTCTGGTGCGCGCGGATGTTGCGGATCGTCATCCCGGTGCGCTGCGCCAGCTCACCGATCGTCATCTTCCCGTTGGGCGCCTTCGCGCCCTTCGTCTGACTTGCCATCAGGGCATCGTAAGGGCCACGCGCGCCCCATTCATCTCTGCGGCACCATCGGAGCAGACCCAGGCGATCGCGTCGGCGATGTGCTCGGCGGGGGTGAAGGCGGCGAACTCCTTGCCCGGATTTTCCTCCCGCATCCGCGGCGTGAGGATCGCGTCGACGACGATGATGTTCGCGGTCGCCCCGCCGTGGCCGAATCCGTCGGCGAGCGCGAGCGTCCACGCCTCGGCCGCGGCCTTCGCCGCCGCGTAGGCGGCGTTCCCGTTACTCGGCCTCTGCGCCTGCTTGGCCGAGACGAGGACGAAGCGCCCCTGCTCGCCGGCAGCGAGTTGGTCGTGGAAGGCGCGGGTGGTCAGCTGGACGGTGCGGATCAGGAGCGCCTGCAGCAGGTCCCAATCGGCGAGCGGCGCCTCGTGCAGCGGCTGTCCACCGCGCCAGCCCCCAACCAGGTGGACGAGCCCATCGACCCGCCCGAACCGCTCGACCAGCCCATCCCGCCACCCCGCGACCGCGTCCTCGTCGGTGAGGTCGACCCCGCGCCCATCCCACCGCTCCGCGTCGAGCCCAAGTTCCTGTCCCAGGGCATCGACCTCCGCCTGCCCCCGGTTGGCCCCGGCGACGATCGCCCCGGCCTCGGCGAGCCGCGCCGCCACCGATGGCCCGAGCCCACCACCGACCCCGGCGATCGCAATGACCCGTCCCTCGAGACCGCGCTCTCCGTCCATGCCCGCATCCTCCCCGATCGAGTCCAATCGAACCCGGCGGAGCAGCGCAAGACCACCCGATCGGACCCCGAGGCCCCACGCCCCCGCTCGCGCGGAAGACGTGGGGCCCGGAGCACCGGCTCAGCCGACAGGTGCGGCGACCGGGGTGCAGATCGCCGTGATGATCATGTTGACGCCGGTTTCGAACCCGAACCCATCAGCGAACCAGCCGCTGCGTTCGGAGTTGGGACCCGATTCGTTGATGTACGCTTCTTTGGCGTTGCTCGTGACGGCACCGCCGCCGACCACCTTCATGCCGGAGGGGCAACTCGCCGTTCCGGACACGCCCCCGGGCGTTCCTGGAGTGAGCGCGACCGTCGTGCTGACGTACTGGACGGTGTGGATGTTCGCCGCGCTGATGCCGGTCAGCGACGCCTGGTTGATCTGCGTCGCGCCGAGCGATCCCGACTGGATCTGCGCCCCGGAGATCGAGCCGGCTTTGACCTGCGCCCCCGTGATCGAATTCGCCTTGATCTGCTTCGCCGAAACCGCCCCGGCCTTGAGCTGCGCTTCGCCGATCGTGCCCTTCTTGATCTGGGTCGCGGTCACAGAGCCTGGCTGCAGGCGATTGCCCGGCAGCGACTTGGCTTTGATCTGGCTCCCGTCGATCTTGTTCGAGGCGGCGTACACACTCCCGCCGAGTGCGATGAACAGCGCCAACAGAGCGATCACGTTCGAGAACGTGATCGATTTCGTGATTCTGGACATGGTGCCTTTCTGCGCACGGCGCAGCCACTTCCGCGGGGACGCGGAAGTGCCCCCTGCAGCGTGCGTCCGGTTGAGAATTATTGAGAGGCGGAAACCTACTGATCAGATCAGCGGTTTTGATGCAAGTCGTCCCCCATCGGGCGATAAAAGGACTCGCGGGCCGCAGAAAACTATGGGGGAGAGAGGATTCGAACCTCTGTAGGCAGAGCCAACTGGTTTACAGCCAGTCCCCTTTAACCACTCGGGCACTCCCCCGGATAAGGGACGGGAGATTCTAGACGGGCCGCGTCAGGCGGGCGGTGCGGCACCGAGGCGGGCGCCCATCCGCTCGTTAAAGGCGTGGAGGGCCTTGAGGGGGCGGAGGAAGACGGTCAGCTCGCAGACGCGGCCGTGGGCGTCGAGCTCGAGGAAATCGATGCCCTCGATCTCGAAGTCGCCGACCTTGGCCTTGAAGCGGAGGGTGACGGTGTCCTCGCCGTGGAGCTCGTCGACGTAGCGGAAATCTTCGAAGACCTCGATGACGTGGCCGAGGACCATCAGCGCGATGTCGCGGCCCTCGAAGCCCTTGAAGAGGATCGGGCTGTGGAGGACGACGTCCTCGGCGAGGGTCTCGCGCATCAGGTCGAGGTCCTTGGCTTCGGCGGCGCGGCGGAAGGCATGGGGTCGAGACATGGGTCCACTCTATCCGCGCTGTGGTGACTTACTCCCGTATAGCGGGAGTTTCTCTCCACAGCGCGCGGTGCGGTGGGATACTCGCGGCGGGATGCCGGGGGACCACGTCTACGCGAAGCTGTCGAACTCGCTCGGGGCGCGGGGTCTGCGCTGGGCGGGCAAGCTGAACGTGCCCGTCTACCGGCTGAGCGGCGGGCGGATCGGCAGCAAGGTCGGCGACGGGCCGGTCCTGCTCCTCACCACCACCGGCTGCAAGAGCGGGCAGCGGCGCACGGCACCGATCCTCTACCTCGCCCGCGGCGACGCGATGATCCTGATCGACACCAACGGCGGCAACGAGAAGCTGCCCGGTTGGTCCCACAACCTGAAGGCGAAGCCGGAGGCGGAGGTCGAGATCGGCCGCCGCAAGGTGAAGGTGACCGCGCGGGTCGCCGAGGGCGCCGAGCGCGAAGAGCTCTGGCGCGCCTGCAACGAGCAGTACAGCGGCTTCGACGAATACGTCGAATGGCTCGACCGCACCCCCTCGGTGTGGGTGTTGGAGCCGGCCGGGGCCACGGGCGGCACCGCGAAGGCCGATCCCGCTGTCAGCACGGCCCGCGAATCCGCGGCCGTGGCGGGCGATATCGGTCCGGCTGACACCATTTGAACGGAGCCTTCGAGACGCCGAGCAGGGGCGACACGGGGACACCGGCCCACGAGCAGGGACGGCGAACCGCGGGCAGCGACGGGACGAGTGCCGGAGAGACGCGCGAAGGACGGGCGGACGCGGCGACCTTCAGCAGACGGCGACTGCTCGCGGGGCGGCGGGCATTGGCGCGGCGGCGCTCCTGAACCCGGCGGGGCTGGCGAGTGCGATCGCGGGCCGCTCGCCCGCTACTGGGGCTTCGTCGGCCGCCCCGAAGGGCGCCTCCTCTCGGCGGCGAGCACACCGCCCTCAGGGCCCAGGGCTTCCTCGAGGGCCCCGTCCGCAGCGGCGAAAGGTGCGCACGCGAAGCAGCGGTCCTGGCTTCCTCAGGGTGTCAGGAGGCGTCCCGGAGCATTTGCGCCTCCGGCAACCGCTTCAGCTTTTTCAGCGTGTTGTTCTCGATCTGGCGGATCCGCTCGCGGGTCACCCCAAAGGTCCGACCGACTTCCTCGAGCGTCAGCGGTTCGGCCCCGCCGAGCCCGTAGCGAAGTTCGATCACCTGCCGCTCGCGCTCCGGCAGGGCGTCCAGCGCCCGCCGCACGCCCTCCTTCTGCAGGTGCTCGCTGGCTTCCTCGAACGGCTCGAGGACCGCCTCGTCGGCGACGAAATCGCCGAGCTCCGATTCGTCCTCGTCGCCCACCGGTTTCTCCAACGAGACCGGCAGCTGCGCCACTCGCAAGATGTCGCGGACGTCGGATACGGGCCAACGCAGCTCCTCGGCAATCTCGGTCGGGTCGGGCTCGCGCCCCAGCCGCTGCACCAGCTGCCGTTCGACGTGCGCCACCCGGTTCAGCTTCTCCACCATGTGGACCGGGATGCGGATCGTCCGCGCCTTGTCGGCGATCGCCCGGGTCACCGCCTGGCGGATCCACCAGGTCGCGTAGGTCGAAAACTTGTAGCCGCGCCGGTAGTCGAACTTCTCGACCGCCCGGATCAGTCCGAGGCTGCCCTCCTGGATCAGGTCGAGGAAGCTCAGCCCCCGCCCCAGATAGCCTTTCGCGATCGAGACGACGAGGCGCAGATTGGCCTCGACCATCTGCCGCTTCGCCAGCATGTCGCCGCGCTCGATCCGTTTCGCCAGTTCGACCTCCTGCGCGGCCGTCAGCAGGTCGACCCGCCCGATCGACCGCAGGTACAGCCGCAGCGAATCGAGGCTCGGTTCGACCGTGAGGTCGAGTTCCTCTTTCTTCGGCGCGCCGGCGGAATCGCCACCACCGCGCTGCTCTTTGTAGGCGCTGACGCCGTCCTCGGCGATCACGTCGACGCCGTGCTCCACCAGGTTTGCGTGGAGCTGCGAAACCTGCTCCTTGGTGATCTCCACCTCCTCGAGCGTCGCCGAGATCTGCTCGTAGGTGAGGTAGCCACGCTCGCGACCCAACGCGATCAGTCCGGCCAGCTCCTCGATCTCGGGGGCGCTGGTCGCGTCCTCGCGGTCAACGACTTCCACCGTCTCCATCGGTTCGATGATCGGTGCCTCCTGAAAACTCTCTCTCCCCCGGTTCCCCGGCAGCCGGCCCCAAAGCTCCGGCAGACGCCGGATTATAGGCAGTGTCAACCTCCATAGGGGACAGATGGAGGCGGATGCGAGACCGATGCGCGACGGAGTCTAGGCTTTGGGTATGGCGAACCAAACGAGCACCAGCGTCAGCACGGTCCCCGACGTCCAGTCCGGCGTCCCGGCGACCCAGGTCAGTCTCTCGCGGGTCGGCGTGACCGGGGTCGAGAAGGTGATCCGGGTCCGCGACGGCGACCAGGAGAACCTCTTCTACGCCGAGATGGATTGTTTCGTCGATCTCGAACCGCGCCAGGCCGGCGTGCACATGTCGCGCTTCGAGGAGATCGTCGGCGAGGCGATCGACGAGGTGATCCTCGGCGAGGCCTTCAAGGCGGAGGTGCTCGCCGCCCACGTCGCCGAGAAGGTGCGCGAGCGCCAGCAGGGGCGCCGCGCCGAGGTCTCGCTGACGGCGCGCTACCCGGAGACGGTGGCGACCCCGGAGAGCGGGATCGAGACGCAGGAGATCTACGTCCTCTTCGGCACCGCGGTGGCCTCCGAGCGGGGCACGCGGACCCTCACCGGCGTCCAGGCGCAGGGGATGACCGCCTGCCCCTGCGCGCAGGAGATGGTCACCGGCCTCTCGCGCGAGCGGCTCGCCGAGCAGGGCTTCGACGGGGAGCAGATCGAGCGGATCGTCGACGTCGTCCCGATCGCCACCCACAACCAGCGCGGCATCGGCACCCTCCACGTCGGCTGCCCCGAGGGCGGCCCGGCCTGGATCGACGCGCCGGAGCTGCTGCGGATCGTCGAGTCCTCGATGAGCTCGGAGATCTACGAGCTGATGAAGCGCCCCGACGAGATGTCGGTGGTCGTCAAAGCCCACGAAACGCCCCGCTTCGTCGAGGACTGCGTGCGCGAGATGATCCGCCACGTGGTCGAGGGCTACCCCGACCTCCCCGACGGGTGCTTCGTGATGGCCCGCCAGGAGAACCTCGAGACGATCCACCGCCACAACGTGGTCGCCGAGCGCTATGGCACCCTCGGCGAGCTGCGCGCCGAGCTGGCGACCGGCGAGCACTCCGCGCACCACCTCTCGATGCGCGAGTGGCTAGAGGCCCCTACGGCCTGAGCCTGCATCGGGCGGCCCGCGGCCGTCCGAGGTGCGTCCCGGGCGTCTCGTGGCGACCCCGGCAGGGTGTGGCCGCCACGAGACGCCCGGGACGTGGGGGGTTCGTGGGTGTGGAGAAAGGACGACACGGAATCGGACTTCCGTGACCGTCTTGCCCGAGAGTGAGGCCCGGGAGACCCGATCGGCGACGGAGACGCCGGGAACGTCACACCTCCCGGCGCTCCGGGGGCCGGAATCGAGGCCCCCAGACGCGCTGGGTGCTTTTTGGCCCCCATGGGGGCCAAAACGATGGTCACGTCTTCGTGACGTCTGAGGAAGACGCCAGGAAGGGTGACCTTCCCGGCATCTTCGTGACGACCCCCGGCCTGCGTCACGGATCCTCAACGCCTTTCATTCCCGGCCGTCTCGGCCACGGCCACACCCTGCCGGGGTCGTGGACGAGACGGCCCGCATCCCTTCCCCGGGCGCCAGCTTGAGAGGACCGCATCCCTTTTCCTCCGGGCGCCAGCTTGAGAGGCCCCATCCCTTCCCCCGGGCGCCAGCTCCCCCCGGGCCACATCCCTCCCATCCGCCCCGCCCAAGCTCGAGGCTCGTCAATCGCCCGTCTACGCCGCGCTGCGGGTGGCGCCTGCGGCGGCGGCGCGTTCGCGCTGCTGCTGCTCGATCCGGCGGCGGAGGCCGAAGAAGTAGTCGGCGCCGCTGAGCACGGTCACGGCGAGGGCGACGTAGACGAGGACGTCGACCCAGGCGGGGGCCGGGTTGGCGGCGATCAGGGCGATCACGGCGGCGATCTGGAGGACCGTCTTCGCCTTGCCGAGCCAGGAGGCGGCGATCACCAGGCCGCGCTCGGCGGCGATCGTGCGGAGGATCGTCACCGCGACCTCGCGGGCGATGATCACCATCGCCACCCAGGCTTCGAGCCGGCCGAGCGAGACGAGCGAGACCAATGCACCGATGATCAGGAGCTTGTCGGCGAGCGGGTCCATCAGCTTGCCGAAGGTGGTGATCGAGCCGCGCGAGCGGGCGATGTAGCCGTCGAGGCCGTCGGTCAGCGCCGCCGCCGCGAAGACCGCCGCGGCGATCACGTCCCCGTTCGGCATTTCCACCAGCAGGGCGACGACCACCACGGGCACCGCGAGGATGCGCAGCATGGTCAGCGCGTTGGGCAGGTTGAGCGGGAACACCGCCGTTCAGTCTGACGCAGCGGCGCCGGCGGTGGGCGCCGCCGCCGCGGCTGCAGCCGCCGCATCGCGGGCGGCGAAGTACTCCTCGCCCTCGATCGAGACGTGCGGGACGACCCGGTCCAGCCACTTCGGCATCCACCAGGCTTTCTTGCCGAGCAGCACCATCACCGCCGGGACCAGCAGGCAACGGACGAGCGTCGAGTCGATCGCGATCGCCACCGCCAGCCCGACGCCGAACTCCTTCACCACCGGGTCGCCGCTCAAGATGAAGCTGGCGAAGACGCAGACCATGATCGAGGCGGCCGAGGTGATCACCCGGCCGGTGTTGGCGAGCCCTTCGATCACCGCCCGCTTCTCGTCGCCGTACTCGGCGTAGTGTTCGCGCATCTGGGTGAGCAGGAAGACCTCGTAGTCCATCGAGAGGCCGAAGAGGATCGCGAACATCAGCAGCGGCACGAAGCTGACGATCGGGATCGAGTGGGGAAGGCCGATCAGCGTCGCGCCCCAGCCGAGCTGGAACACCGCGGTGACGACGCCGTAGGAGGCGGCCACCGAGATCAGGTTCATCGCCGCCGCCTTGATCGGCACCAGCAGCGAGCGGAAGGCCATCAGGAGGACCAGGAAGCTGAGCGCGACGACGACGAAGATCATCAGCGGCAGCTTGTCGGCGATCTGGTTGGCGAGATCGATGTAGCCCGCCGTCTGGCCGCCGACGAAGGACTGCGCCCTCGTCCCTTCGAGCGCGTCCGGGATCACTTCGTCGCGCAGGTTTTCGACCAGGGAAACGGTCTCGTCCGCCCACGGCTCCGACTTCGAGATGACCGTGAAGACGGCCACCTTTTTGTCTTCGGAGAAGCTCGGTTCGGTCACCTCGGCGACGTCCCCGGCGCCGCCGATCGATTTCTGCAGGGTCGGCAGCAGCTTCTGGGCTTCTTCGGGCGAGGTGAATTCGGAGGCGATCAGGAGCGGCCCGTTGACGCCCGGGCCGAAGCCCGCGTTCAATCCGTCGTAGGCCTGGCGCGAGGTCGTTTCCTCGGGCAGCGCGCTGATGTCGTTCTGGCCGAGGTCGAGCTTGAAGATCGGCAGCGCCAGGATCGCGAGGACGATCAGCGCGGCGATCGCTGAGCGCCAGGGCATGTCGGCCACCCGTTCGGCCCAGCGGCGCCAGCCGTGCGGCTCCACGTCATCGGGATGCGTCTTGCCGAGGTGGAAGCGCAGGCTGTTGATGCGGGGGCCGAGCGCGCCGAGCATCGCGGGCAGCAGCGTCGCCGCCGCGCAGACCGCGAAGACCACGGCGATCGCCGCGGTGAAGCCGAGCGTCGTCACCAGCGGGATGCCGGCGACGAGCAGCGAGCAGAGTGCGATCACGACCGTGAAGCCGGCGAAGACGACGGCGCCGCCCGCCGTCGCGGTCGCCCGGGCGATCGACTCCCGCATCTCCATCCCTTCGCCGAGCTGCAGTTTGTGGCGGGTGACGATGAAGAGCGCGTAGTCGATGCCGACGCCGAGGCCGATCATCGTCGCCAGCGTCGCCGCCACCCCCGGCACCTCGAAGGCGTGCTCGAGCAGCTTGATCACCGAGAGCGTGCAGGCGAGCCCGATCAGCGCGCCGACGATCGGCAGCATCATCGCCGTCGCCGTGCCGAAGGCGAGCAACAGGATGATCACCGCCGCGATCAGCCCGATCAGCTCGGAGGACTCGGTCGACGGTTTGGAGAGCTGCTGGCCGACGTAGCCGCCGACCGAGGCGTTGCCGCCCGCGGCGTCGAACGGCTTCGCGGCGTCGAGGTATTCCTGCGCCTGTTCTTCGTCGATTTCGCCCGGGCCGATGCCGAGGACGAGCGGGATGTAGCCGACTTGCCGGCTTTTGCTGAGGGTCTGGGACCCTTCTTCGAGCGGGCTTTTGGCCGAGTTGACGTGCGGCAGCTTGGCCAGGTTCGCGACCGTTTCTTCGGTCGCCTTCGCGTACCCCGGTTCGGTCAGCTTCTTGCCGGCGGGCGCTTCCAGCACCAAGGGGTTGGACCCGTAGGCCTGCTCGGGCAGGTTTTCTTCGAGCAGTTCCGTCGCCAGCGTCGAGCCGGTCCCCGGCAGGGTCAGGTTTTCGCTCGTCTTCGATCCGGTGGCCGAGCTGATCGCGACAAGGACGATCGCCAGCACGATCCAAGCGCCGATCACCGGCCAGTGATGGCGCGAGCACCAGCGGCCAATCGCGTAGAGGGGCCCGGTCATCGCCGCCAGTATTCACCACGCGACGGTCGCCAACCACCGCAAAATTGGGTGCGGTGCTTGAGAAGCGCTTCTCTATTCGGCGGGCTTGGTGCCTTCGGGCGGCGGCGCGGTGCCGTTCTCGAACGGGACCGGGATCGAGTCGAGCTGCCCGGCGCCGAGGGCGCTCCGCAGCAGGACCAGGTGCTGGGCCTGGTTGGCGACGGTGGAGGCGAGCAGAGAGCGTGGCCAGCTCGCTTCCAGCCTGGAGATCGCGCTCAGCTCCTCGTCGATCGTCGCGCTTTCGACCTCGTAGAGGAAGACGAGGCGTTCGCGGGTGTCCTTGAGGCCGCTCGTGTCGAGCGGTTCCGGGGACGGTTCGGCGGGGCTTTTGAGCCCCCGCAGCGCCTTCAGCACCGCGTCGACGTGTTCCTGTTCCTGGGCGCGGAAGTAGGCGGCCATGTTGGCGAGGCGCGGCGGCAGCGACGGGCCGACCTCGGCGAACGCTTCGACCGCCGCTTCCTGGCGGGAGAGGACCGTGTCGAGGATGGCGCCGTCGGCCGACCGTTCGGTCGACGCAGCCTCGGTCGCGGTGGTGGTCGACGAGGACCCGCCGCCGCAACCCGCAAGGATCGCCACCATGAGGAACGCGGCAAGCGTCGCGCCGCTCCGCGTGATTCGGTTCGGTGCCATGGATCGAGGGTCAACCTTATGAGCTCTGCGGAGTCGAGGCGCACGGAGGGGCTCGAGGCGCTCGCCGCCGAGGTCCATGCCTGTCGCCGCTGCCCGCGCCTCGTCGCCTGGCGTGAGGCCGAGGCCGCCGACCCCCCACGCCGCTACCGCGGCGAGGCCTACTGGGCGAAGCCCGTCAGCGGCTTCGGCGACCCGGCCGCGCGGATCCTGATCGTCGGCCTCGCCCCCGCCGCCCACGGCGCCAACCGGACCGGTCGCATGTTCACCGGCGACCGCTCCGGCGGGTGGCTCTACGCGGCACTCCACCGCGCCGGGCTCGCCAACCAGGCGACCGCCGAGCACCGCGGCGACGGCCTGCGCCTGCGCGACGCCTACATCACCGCCGTCGTCCGCTGCGCGCCGCCCGCCAACAAGCCGACCCCCGAAGAGCGCGACAACTGCCTCCCCTACCTGGAGCGCGAGCTGGCGCTGCTCGACCGCGCCCGCGTCGTCGTCGCGCTCGGCAAATTCGGCTGGGACGGGTTCCTCCGCGCAGCCGCCACGATCGGCGTCCCCACCCCGCGCCCGAAGCCGCGCTTCGGCCACGGCGCCGAGGTCGCGCTCGACGACCGCCTCACGCTCCTCGGCTGCTTCCACCCGAGCCAGCAGAACACCTTCACCGGCAAGCTCACGGTGCCGATGACCGACGCCGTCTTCGCCCGCGCCAAGGAGCTCGCCGCGCGATCTCATTAGTCGTTCCCGCAACTATTTGAAAAACCAAACCAAACGCGGGAACGGTCTCCACCGATTTGGGACTCTCCTCCAAAGAACCCCCGGCGGTGGGCGACGGGGCGTGACGATCGGAGGTACGGGGGATGGCGATGCGGCGACCGCGGATCAAGCGGACGACGGAGTCGTTCCGCTCCCCCGAAGGGGACGTCTACCTGCGGCGCCCGAGCGCCAAGCGAGACGTGAAGATCGAGCAGCCGCGCGAGCTGGACGAACGGCTGCTCGAGGCGCTCGACGGCGAGCACACGCTGGAGCAGCTGCACGCCGAGTTCGGGGTCGAACTGGTCGACGACACGGTCGCCCAGATGCAGGAGCTGGAGGTGATCGAGGACGCCGCCGACGACGACCTGATCGACGCCGCCGAATACGCCCGCTTCGACCGCCAGCTCCGCTACTTCTCCGACATCGCCCGCGCCGGCCTGGTCCCGTCGGAGTGCCAGCGGCGGCTGCGCGAGGCGAAGGTCGCGGTGCTCGGGGTGGGCGGGCTTGGCGGTTGGGCGGCGATGGCGCTCGCCACGACCGGGATCGGCGAGATGTGGCTGATCGACGGGGACCGGGTCGAGATCTCCAACCTCAACCGGCAGATCCTCTACTCGGTGGCCGACCTCGGACTGCTGAAGGTCGAGGTGGCGGCGTCGCGGCTGCGGGCCTTCAACCCGGAGGCGAAGATCACCGCGACGGCGCGGCGCCTCGGCAGCGAGGTCGAGATCGCCGACTTCATCGACGGCGCCGACGTGGTCATCGACGCGATCGACTGGCCCGCCTTCGAAGTCGAGGTCTGGTGCAACCATGCCTGCTTCGAAACCGGCATCCCCTACATCACGATGAGCCACTTCCCGCCGGTCGCCCGGGTCGGCCCGCTCTACGTCCCCGGCGTCACCGGCTGCTACGCCTGCCAGATGATCGCCTGGCGGCGCGAGTACCCGTTGCTCGACGCGGCGATCGACGCGCAGCGGGCGAAACCCAGCCCGGCGGCGACGATCGGCCCCGCTTGCGGGCTGATCGGCGGCCAGGTCGGGCTCGAGATCATGCACCTGCTGACCGGCCTGGTGACGCCGTCGACCCAGGGCGTCGAACACATCTACGACCTGCGGACGATGGAGGTCGAGCGCAAGCCGGTCGTGCCGGAGCCCGACTGCCCGGTCTGCGGGGGTCTCCCCCACGGCGACCAGCCCGCGGTGAAGGAGACGGCCGACGGGTAGTTTCGGCGGCATGAGGCTTTGCGCCCTTGCCGCCGCCGTCGTTTGCACGGCGCTGCTCGCCGCCGGGTGCGGCGGGGGCGGGTCGGCGAGCTCGAACTCGACCACGCCCCCCGAAGGCGGCGGCGCGCCGAAGAAGGCGACCTCCCCCAACGCCCCCGCGGGCTCCAAGGTGGTCGCCTGCAAGGTCGGCGCGGTCGAGATGGAGCAGCTCCGCGCCACCGCCGTCGACTGCGGCTCGGCCCGCGAAACGATGCGCCGCTGGGGACGCAGCCACGCCTGCACCTTCGGCAAGGGCTCCTCGCGCAGCTCCTGCTCCCTCGGCGGCTTCCGCTGTCAGGCGGTGAGATCCGACGAGGGCGCCGCGGTGAGCTGTGCGCGGCCCGGCGGCGACCTGTCGTTCGTCGCCAAGGCCTGGATGCTCAGGGGGTCCGGCGGCTGAGCCGCTGCACCATGTGGCTGCGCCCCTCGACGAAGAGGAGGAGCCAGCAGAACGGGGCGATGCTCGCGTCGAAGAGGGCGACGACGATCGAGAGCAGGAAGACGGCGGCGATGAAGGCACCGCGGAACAGGTTTTCGGCGGCGGTCTCCGCGTCGATCTTGGTGAGGCCGGCGCGGCGCGCGTCCCAGGCCATCCACTGCCCGATCAATACGACGCCGGTCAGGTTCGCCGAGTAGACGATCACCGCCGCGAGTTGGCCGCCGTACTCGCCGAGCACCTGACTCGAGAACGGGATCAGCACGAGCCAGCCGAGGTAGAGCATGTTGAGCGCGATCAATCGCCCGTCGAACGCCGTCACCTCGCTGAAGAAGCTGTGGTGGACGACCCAGAAGCGGGCGATCACGGCGAAGCTGATCGCGTAGGCGAGCAGCTGTTCATGCTGGTCCAGGAGTTCGTGCGCCAGCTTGTCCGAGGGCAGGCCCGGATCGATCTTGATGTTGAGCACGAGCAGCGTGATCGCGATCGAGAAGACGCCGTCGCTGAACGCCACGATGCGTGAGAACTCGACCTCGTGCTCCTCCCGTTTCCTTGCGGTCCGCTCGCGCGCCATCCGCGGATCATCGGGATCGGCCGCGACGGAACCGCGACCGGGCACGAACGCCACCGCGATCCTTCCTACAATGGCCCGGCGCCGGCGTAGCTCAGTTGGTAGAGCACTTCATTCGTAATGAAGGGGTCATCGGTTCAAGTCCGATCGTCGGCTCTCTCCAGCGACCGTTCCCGTATGCGCTATTCGCCCATGGGAACGATCGCTCGTTTTTGACCGATGTGTCCACCCCACTCCTGCGCGCCGGACGCGTCGATGACGTCGAGGGCGTCCTCGGGCTATGGCGGCGCGCCGAGGCCTCGCCCTCTCCGACCGAAACGGCGGAGGACGTGCGGGGACTACTGCGGCGCGATCCCGAGGCACTCCTCCTCGCCGAGGCGGAGGGCGAGATCGTCGGCTCACTGATCGTCGGCTGGGACGGCTGGCGCGGCACCTTCTACCGCCTCGCCGTCGACCCGGCGCACCGCCGCCGCGGCCTCGCCCTGGCCCTGGTCCGCGCGGGCGAGGAGCGCGTCCGCGCCCTCGGCGCCCACCGCGTCAACGCGATCGTCGAAACCCACGAGCCCGACGCGATGGCCTTCTGGTCCGCCGCCGGCTACGAGCTGCAGACCAGCCGCAGCCGCTTCGTCAAGAACCTGCCGTAGGCAGGTCGCCGTGCGCCGCCTCAAGGTCGGCGAGGTCGGCGATGTCCCGCTCGCGCCCCACGGCGCGCTTCATCGCGACGAGGTCAGCGAGCGAGCAGATCGGGGCTGCAACGCCGTCCACGTGTTTGACGTCGGCACGCTCCCGGAGGCGAGCGAAGGCAATCCCGGCGATCTTCTCGCTGAGGAGGTCGAGGCCGCCGTGGGGCGTCGCCAAGTGGATCGTGCGCTCTGGGCCGATCTCCTCGATCCGGACTGGAGTCCCATCGGGGCGGGTCGCCTTCCAGCGCTCGATTAGATGTCGGATGCGGGCGACGTTGTCCTCGGCCGGGTCAAACACCGCATCGATGTCCCGCGTGGCTCGGACCACCCCGTGTCGGATCATCGCGATGCCGCCGACGAGGACGTACTCGACCCCGGCCTCGTTGAGGTCGTCAAGGATCTGACCGAAACCGCTCACGGAGTCGGCTCGATGAGCGTCTGGGCCGCGAGGGAAAGCGCGATCCCTTCGGCGAGAAGCTGCTCCGGGTCACGGCCCGCGTCGTCGATCAGGCGGTAACGCCGCCAGGCGCGTGCGGCGGCCACATCGTCGCCACCTGCCTCCGCGGCCTTCGCGGCCCTTGCCGCGTCGGCAAGCCGCTGCTCCTGGTCTGCTCCGGGCATGGGGCCAGGATAGTTGCGGCGGTCAGGCCTGGCAGGCCTCGCACCACCAGGTGGTGCGGTTGGCGTCGCCCTGGCCGCGGTGCTGGATCGGGCCACGGCAGCGGACGCAGGGACCGCGGTGCTTGTAGACGGAGAAGCTTTTGCGGCCGCCGGAGGCGACGGCGGCGAGCATCTGGGTGCGGGCGGCTTCGAGGACGGCGCGCAGGTCGTCGTCGGTGAGGTCCGCGAGCGCTCGCCAGGGATCGAGGCGGGCGGCGAAGCAGGCCTCGCTCTTGAAGATGTTGCCGATGCCGGCGACCAGGTGCTGGTCGAGGAGGGCGTCGCCGAGGGTGCGCGACTGGTCGGCGGCGCGGAAGCCGGCGACGAGTCGGTCGAGGTCGAGATCGTCGGCGAGGATGTCGGGGCCGAGGCGGGCGAGCTGGGGGTCGATCGCGACGCGGCTCGCGCGCAGGGCGCGCAGGGTCGGGCCGCCGAACTGGACCGCCTCGGAGCGCTCGCCGGAGAGCACCGCCCAGGCCGAGGACCGCGGTCGGCGCCAAGGGGCGCCGCGCTCGTAGACGTGCCAGCCGCCGCTCATCCCCAGATGGCTGTGGAGGACGAGGTCGCCGAAGTCGAAGAGGAGGTGCTTGCCGTGGGCGTCGACTCCCTCCATGGTGCGCCCGTCGAGACGCTCGATGCCGGCGGCGCGGCCGCGCGGGTTGGGCGCCGCGACGGCGATCGACTGCCCGACCAGGGCGTCGGCGAGCCGCTGCTTCGCGCGCAGAATCGTGTCGCCCTCGGCCATTCCTCCATGATTACCCGCCGACGCGGGCTGCTCCCGCCGATGCGCCTCGCACCTGCCGTCCCGCCCCGGCGCGCCGAGCCTGCGCGGCGCGCGCCCGGCCTCTAGGCTCGTGGGGTGCGCCGTCGTCGCCGTCGCAAACCGGACCCGCTCGCCCGCGCCGCCGTGCTCGGGATCGCCGGCGGTCGGATCGCGATCGGGGCGGGCGCGCTGCTCGCCACCCGCCCGGCGCTGAAGGTCCTCGGCTTCGAAGCGTCCGATACCTCGGCCCGCGCCCTCGCCCGCATCGCCGGTGGCCGCGACATCGCGATCGGCCTCCTCACCTTCGCCGCCCGCGACAACCGCGCGACCCTGCGCGAGGTCTCCGCCGCCGCGGCTGCGATCGACCTCGGCGACGCGGTCTGCTTCGGCATCGCCGGTCGCGACCCCGCCGCGGGCCGTGCCGCCGTTCAGGGCATCCTCAGCGGCGCCGCCGCCGCGGCGGTCGGCGCCTGGGCCGTCCGCCGCCTCTCCTGAGCGGGCAACCCGTTGTCCTTGGTAGCCCTGTGGGCGACTAAAGACAACGGGTTCGGCGTCAGGCGAGGTCGAGCTCCAGCTGGGGCCTCGCACGGAGGCTCTCGATCGCCTCGGCGTAGGCGCCGTGCAGGGTGCTCCGCGCGCCGACGCCGCGGACGCCATAGGCCTCGTCCATCGCCCGCGCCAGCGTCGCCTTGAAGGTCCGCCCGTGCCAGGCGTGGGCCTCGCGTGCCCGTCCCACGTGCAGGTGGACGAGCTCGTGGAGGAGGGTCTCCAGCACGTCGCCGGGGCGGATGTCCGGGTAGGCGGTGACCTGGAGCCGATGCTCGGTCGGCACCGCGAAGCCGACCCGGTTCGGGCGCCGGGTCGCCCGGCGTACCTTCAGCTCCGGCCGCCGTCGCGCCAGCGGGCCGCCGGCGAACACCGGCAGCCCGCGCAGCCGTTCCAGCTCCTCGTCGAGGCGTATCCCGGCAACCGTGTAGTAGGCGGGCGTCCGGCGCACCGGCGCCCGGCGCTGCGTCTCGGGCGCCGCCTTCGGTGCCGCCGGCCGCCGCCCGAAACGCACCTAGGCGGCGCCCCCGGTGGCGGTGCCGTCGCCGTTGCCGTCGCCCTCGGCACGGAACCCGGTCGGCGTCGCTTTGAACTCGTGTGACTCGATCACCCGGTCGATCAGCCCGTACTCGCGCGCCTCTTCCGGCTTGAAGAATTTGTCGCGTTCCATGTCGTGGGAGATCGTCTCGTCCGACTGACCGGTGTGTTCGACGTAGATCTGGTTCAGCCGGTCGCGCAGCTTCAGCACCTCTTTGGCGTGGATCTCGATGTCGGAGGCCTGGCCTTCGAAGCCGCTCGACGGCTGGTGGATGAGGATGCGGCTGTTGGGCAGCGCCATCCGTTTGTTCTTCGCCCCGCCGGTGAGGATCAGCGACCCGGCCGACATCGCGATCCCGTAACAGATCGTCTGCACGTCGGGCTTGATGAACTGCATCGTGTCGTAGATCGCCAGGCCCGCGTAGGCGGAGCCGCCGGGCGAGTTGATGTAGAGGCTGACGTCCTTGTCGGGGTCGTCGGCCTCGAGGTGGAGCAGCTGGGCGATGATCAGGTTGGCCAGATCCTCGGTGACCGGCTCGCCAAGGAAGACGATCCGCTGCGCCAGCAGCCGGCTGTAGATGTCGAAGGAGCGCTCGCCGCGGGCGGTCTGCTCGACGACCATCGGAACCAGTGGCATTCAAGTCTCTCTTTCTCGGTGTTCCGCGAAGCTTTCCGTGCTTTTCATACGCAACCAATCGGTTGCGCGTTCCCCAGCCTAGCAGGTGTGCAACCATTGGGTTGCGCATCCGTACTCGAGACGAGAGGAGCAGTCCCATGACCCTACCCAGGAGCGAACGCGGACCGGCGAGTGCAGACCAGGTCACCCGCAGCGTCGAGCTGGACGCGGCGCCGGGCGAGGTCTGGGACGCACTCACCGAGGAGGCGCTGCTGGCCGAGTGGCTCGCCGACGAAGTGGAGCTGGACGCGGAGCCGGGCGGCGAGATCGTCTGCCGCTATGCCGACGGTGAGGAGCGCCGCGGCGAGGTCGAGCTGGTCGAGGAGGCCGAACGGCTGGCCTGGAGCTGGTGGCGCGAGGGGGGCGACGGCCCGAGCCGGGTCGAACTGGTCCTCGACGCGGTCGCCGGGCGCACCCGCCTCACCGTGATCGAGACGCCGGCAGTTTTCGAGACTGCCCGGTTTGGGACCTCCGGACCGCTCCTCGCTGCGCCATTCGGCACCGCGACCTGGGACCTGCCGCTGACCCGGCTACGCACCGCCGTCCGCCTCGTTCTCGCCTGAGGACGACGGTGGCCCACGCCCACCCCCAACCGGGCCGCGCCGGCGATGGCGCGGCGAGAGGCGCCGCGATGGCCGGCGACGCCGAGGCGGGCGCGGTGTTCGCCGCGCTCGCCGATCCGACCCGGCGCCACCTGGTCGAGGCGCTCGCCGCGAACGGCGGCGCCACCGCGACCGGGCTCGCCGCCGAGCTGCCGATCAGCCGGCAGGCGGTCGCCAAGCACCTGGCGACGCTCGGCCGCGCCGGCCTCGTCTCGCAGAGCCGCCACGGCCGCGAGTCGCTCTTCGAGCTCGACCCCCGCCCGCTTGCCGACGCCGCCGCCTGGCTCACCACCGTCGGTGCCGAGTGGGACACCCGCCTCGCCGACCTCCAAAAGCTGCTCCAGAGTTAACGAAGGGGATGATCCGCGCCTCGGACCGCTGCCCTGAGGCGGCGTGCTCCCACGACGCCTCAGGGCTCGTCCTCGCCGCTGAACTTGTAGCCGACGCCGCGCACGGTCACGACCAGCTCCGGCTTCTGCGGGTCGCGCTCGACCTTTTGGCGCAGGTTGGAGATGTGGACGTCGCAGGCGCGCTCGTCGCCGTCGAACTCGGTCTGCCAGAGCTCCTCCATGATCTGGGAGCGTTCGAAGACCTCGCCGGGGCGCCCGACCAGGAGGCGCAGAAGCTGGAACTCCGAGCGGGTCAGGTTGACCGGCACGCCGCGCACCGTAGCCACGTGGCGGACCAGGTCGATCGACACCGGCCCGGACTCGATCTTCACCTGCTGGGCCATCGGCGAGCGGTCGAGCTCGCGACGCCGCAATTGCGCCCGCACCCGTCCCAGAAGCTCACGCACCGAGAACGGCTTCGTCACGTAATCGTCGGCCCCGACCTCCAGCCCGACGACCTTGTCGACCTCCGCGTCCTTCGCGGTCAGCACGATGATCGGCACCGCGCTCCGCGCCCGCACGTCGCGGCAGATGTCGAGGCCGCTCGGCCCCGGCATCATGATGTCGAGGATCAGCAGGTCGAAGGGGATGCCCTCGCCGAGCAGATCGCTCGCCTCGTCGCCGTCGGCCGCCGGCGTCACTTCGAATCCCTCCTGGGCCAGCGCGTAGCCGACCGAGTCGCGCACCGACGGCTCGTCGTCGGCAATCAGGATTCGCCCGCTGCTCATCTACCCGCCTTTTTCGTCAACTTCTCGCTCACGCTTTCTTCAACTCTTCCAAACATCTGAGTTCGTCGTTATACGCCTCAACGATTAAGCGACCGGGGTCGGGCTTGGTTGTGCAAGAGGGAGGCGCACCCAGAAGGTGCTGCCCTCGCCGAGCACCGATTCCGCCCCGATCGTCCCTCCCATCACGTCCACCATCCGCCGCGCGATCGCCAGCCCCAGCCCGAACCCCTCCTGCTTGCGCGACTCGCTACGCCGGTAGAAGCGCTCGAAGACCCGCTCGATCTCCGGCCCGGGGATGCCGGTGCCGGTGTCGATCACCTCGAGCACGACCTCGCCGACCCCCTGGTGGCGGCCCCGCAGGGTCACCGTGCCGGGCGGCGGCGTGTTCTTGAAGGCGTTGGTCATCAGGCCGATCATCACCTGCCGCAGCAAGGTCGGGTCGCCGGTCGCCGCGAGGTCCTGCTCGACGTCGACGACCAGGTCGATGCGCGGCGGCGGGTCGACCGCGGCGACCACGTCGCGCACCGCGATCGCCACGTCGACGACCTCGCTCTCGGCGGCGCCGCGGCTCTCCACCCGCGCCAGGGTAAGCAGCGAGGCGGTCAGTGCTTTCATCCGCTCGGCATCGTCGGCGAGCCGGTTGAGGAAGTGGTCGCGGTCGAGCGGATTGTTTTTGGCGCCGCTCTGCAGCACCTCGATCGCCCCGGAGATCCCCGCCAGCGGATTGCGCAGCTCGTGCGCCGCGTTGGAGATGAAGTCTGCTTCGGCGAGCTCGCGGCGCAGCTCGTCGGTGCGGTCGCGGAGCACCGCGAGGACGGCGCGCTCGTCCGGCAGCGCCCGCGCGGTCATCGCGTAGGCGCGGTCGCCGATCCGCAGCGCCGGGTGGGCGGCGAAGCCGACCTCGGCGGCGCGGCGAAGCTGCGGCTCGACCACTTCCGGCGGCTCGCCGCCTTTCCCCAGCAGCCGGCCGGCGGCGCTGTTGGAGAAGCGCACCGGCCCCTCGTAGTCGACCACGATCACCGCGTCGGTCAGCCCGTCGAAGATCGCCGCCAGCTTGTTGCGGTCGGCGGTCAGCACGCCGAAGCTCTCCTGCAGCGAGGCCCGCATCGCCTCCAGCGAGCGCGCCAGGTCGCCGATCTCGTCGACCCCGGAGGTGCTGAGCGGCGCGTCGAAGGACCCCTTCGCCATCTCCCCCGCGGCCCGCGCCAGCCCGACCACCCGGTGGGAGATCGCCACCGCGATCAGGAACCCGGCCAGCACCCCGATCAGTACTGCCGCGACCAGCGCCTGGTGGTTGTCGCCGAAGAAGTAGACGGTTGCCGCCGTGATCAAGCTGACCGCCGCAAAGGCGCCGGTCAGCCAAAGCCGCATACCGAAGCGTGGAGTTTCGGGCTGCGGCCGTGCAATCTCGTCGCCGCTTGCCATGAGGAGTTACTAACACAATCCTGTCAAACCGGTTGCGGCCGCGTTCCGGCCGCGCCCCCGTGGAACAATCGGCTGCCCTTGCGGACTCTCGTCTTCATCCCTGCCTGGAACGAGGAGGCCTCGGTCGACGCGGTGATCGCCGACGTCCGCGGCAACCTGCCCGAGGCCGACATCCTCGTCGTCGACGACGGCTCGACCGATTCGAACACCGCGCGGGCCCGCGCCGCCGGCGTCCTCGTCGCCACCCTGCCCTTCAACCAGGGGCTCGGCGCGGCGCTGCAGACCGGCTACCTCTACGCGCTGCGCGAGGGCTACGACTTCTGCGCCCATCTGGACGCCGACGGCCAGCACCCGGCCGCCGAGGTGGCGCGCCTGCTCACCGAGGTGCACGAGGACCGCGCCGACCTGGTGATCGGCTCGCGCTACGCCGCGCAGGCCGAGCCGCTGCCCGGGGCCGAGCCGGAGGGCGAGGACTACAGGGCGACGATCTCGCGCCAGATCGGCATCCACGTCTTCCGCTTCTTCCTCACCCTGGCGACGCGCCAGCGCTTCACCGACACGACCAGCGGCATGCGCGCCGCCAACCGCCGGGTGATGCGCCTCTTCAGCGAGAACTACTCGCCCGACTTCGCCGAGATCGAGTCGCTGCAGCTGGCGGTGCGCGAGGGGCTGCGGGTCGAGGAGGTGCCGGTGCGGATGCTGGAGCGGACCGGCGGCACCTCGTTCCTCACCCCGGTGCGCTCGGCCTTCTTCATCTTCAAGGGGCTCGTCGTCCTCCTCGTCGGCCAGTTCAAGCCGCGCCACGCGGAGGCGGAGCGATGAGCGCGGGGGCGACGCGATGAGCGGCGCGCTCACGGTCCTCGCCGCGCAGGCCGACCACGTCAGCCTCACCGCGCAGACGCGGATCATCGCTGCCGCGCTGGCGATCCTCTTCATGGTCTGGATCCTCGACCTGATCCGGCGCGACCGCCTGCAGGAGCGCTACAGCGTGATCTGGTTCGCCGCCGGGCTGGCGATGCTGGCCGGGGCGGCGTTCCCGGGCCTGCTGAAGCTGGTCGCCGACGCGATGGGGGTCCGCGACACCAACGTGGCGCTGTTCTCGATCGTCCTGCTCCTGCTGCTCGGCCTGGCGCTCAACTTCAGCGTGATCATGTCGCGGCAGGCGGCCCAGATCACCCGCCTCGCCCAGGAGCGGGCGATCGAGCGGGCGCGCGAGCAGGCGGCCCGGGAAGCGCTCGAAAAGCGCCTCAACGGGGCGCGCGAGGGCAGCGACGCGCCCGACCCGGGCGGCTCCGCCTAGCGCCCGACCGGTCCTCGCCAGTACCGGGCCCTGCCCAGATTCAAGGCCCGGCGCGCGAGAGTCGATATTTCCGACGTGAGCGCGATCGGCACCAAGCCCCTGCCCGAGATCGGGACGGAGGCCGAATTCATGACGGCACTGGCGACAGGGATCCGCTCCGTCTACCAGCCGATCGTGCGCCTCTCCGACCGCCACGTGATCGGCTACGAGGCGCTCGCCCGCGGCCCGCTCGGCTCGCCGCTGGAACGCCCCGACGCCCTCTTCGCCACCGCGGCGCGCCAGGGCCTCTCCACGGCTCTCGACTGGGAGTGCTGGCGGGCGGCGCTGCGCGGCGCCCTGCAGGGCGGGATGAACCCGCAGCGGGCGCTCTTCGTCAACGTCGAGCCCTCCTCGGCGACCTCCTGGGTACCGGAGATCGGCGACCCGCTGCTGGAAGAAGCGCTGCAGAGCTTCCCGCTGATCGTCGAGCTGACCGAGCGGGCGCTGCCCAACCACACCACCGACCTGATCCCGCTGGCCGAGGACCTGCGCCGGCGCGGCGCCCGGATCGCCCTCGATGATGTCGGCACCGACCCCCGCTCGCTCGCCCTGATGCCCTTCCTGCGGCCCGACGTGATCAAGCTGGACCTGAACCTGATGCACGACAGCCCGACCCGCGAGATCGCCGAGGTCGTCCACGCGGTCAACGCCGAGGCGGAGCGGACCGGCGCGCTGATCCTCGCCGAGGGGATCGAGACCGAGGACCACCTGCGGCGGGCGCTGGCGCTGGGCGCCTCCTACGGGCAGGGGTGGCTCTTCGGGCGGCCCGCCGAGATGTGCGCGGACCGCGAACCGGTCGGCTCGACCTTCCCGCTGCGCGATGACCTCGGCGCGCCGCCGGTCGAGCGCACGCCGTTCGAGATCGTCGCCGCGAAGCGGCCGACGCGGCGCTGGCCGAGGACGCGGCGCTGGTCGCGACGCTGGGGGTGGGGATGGGCCGCAAGCCGGCCCCCGGCGTGCGCGGCGTCCACCTGGCGGCCGACGAGGCGCTGCGCGACGAGTGGAACGTCACCGTGCTCGGCCCCCACTTCGGCGCCGCCTTCGTCGCCCGCGACCTCGGCGACAGCGGCCCCGACCACGAGCGCCGCTTCGACTTCGCGATGACCCACGACCGCGAGCTGGTCACCGAGGTGGCGCGGTCCCTGATGCGCCGCCTCGCCGCCTGACCCCCCGCAGCGCGTTCGCAGTTAGCCACAACAGTTGTCGTTAAGTGCGAACGCGCCCGCCGGAGCCGTCAGGCGGTGCGGGCGAGGCGGTAGAAGAGCGCTTCGAGGGCGAGCTCCTCGGAGACGTTCAGATCGAGGCCGCGGCGGGTGTCCTGGACCGCGGCGGCGCCCGCGCGGGCCCAGGCCGGGTCGACGCTCGCCGCCTGCGCGCGCAGCGTGTGGAGGCGGTCGCGGTCGAAGACGACCTCCTCGGCGCCCGCGGCCAGCGCCGCCAGGTCGCGCAGCCAGAGCGCGCAGAGCTCGAGGCCGAGGTCGAGGATCTCGGTGCGCCGCCGCCGCCCCGCCCGTTTGGCGCCGTCGGCGATGTCTTTGGCGCTGCGTTTCATCCCCGCCTGGGCCTCTTCCTCGAGCGCCTCGCGGGCCGCCGCCTCGGCCTCCTCCCCGGCCACCGTGGAGCGCTCGAGCAGGCGTTGCCAGGGGGCGCTCGCCAGCTCGTCGGCGAGCACCGCGGCGAGGCATGCCTCGACCTCTGCGCGCAGCTCGCGGCCGGTCGGCGAGAGCAACAGGCGGGCCCGCTCGAGGTCGCCGGCGGCGAGGCGCGCCGCGGCGGCGATCTCCTCCGGCGCGGCGCCCGCCGCCTCCGGCGTCCCCCCGAGCTGCGCTTCCAGCACCTCGGCCGGGAGCGGCGCGAAGTCGACCGGCTGGCAGCGCGAGGCGATCGTCTCCAGCAGGCCCTCCGGCTCGGAGCTCAGCAGGATCAGGTGGACGAAGGGCGGCGGCTCCTCCAGCGTCTTCAGCAGCGCGTTCTGGCTCTCGTCGCGCATCGCCTCGGCGGCCTCGACGACGAAGACCCGGTGCTCCCCTTCGAACGGCCGGTAGGCGGATGCGCGGATCACCCGTTCGCGCACCTCGTCGACCATATGCTGGGCGCCGCGCGGGGCGAGCCAGACAAGGTCGGGGTGCGGCGAGGGGTCGAGCAGGGCGCGGCGGCGCGCGTCGTCGGGGTCGGGAGCGCCGGCGGCGACGATCTCCGCCGCGAAGGCCCGCGCCGCCGCCCGCTTGCCCGCTCCGCGCGGCCCGCGAAAGAGGTAGGCGTGGGACGGTCCCGCCTCGAGCGCCGCGGTCAGCGCCACCCGCGCCCGCCCCTGGTGCTCCGTCGCCTCCTCCAAGGCCGCGCTAGTCATCGGCCGCGACCTTGAGTTCGCACCTATCCGCGGATATCGCGGAGAACTGCGAACTCATCGGCGGGCCTCGACGGCGGCGAGGACGCGGGCGTGGACCTCCTCGACGCTGCCGGTCGCGTCGATGACGACGACGCGGTCGCTTGCGATCATGGCGATCTCCTCGTAGGCGGTCGCGACGGCCTGTTGTAGCTCCAGCCCCTCGGCCTCGAAGCGGTCTTCGCTCTCGGCCCGCCCGAGGCCGACCTCCGGGTCGACCTTCAAGAGCAGCGTCAGGTCCGGCCAGAGGCCGTCGGTGGCGGTGTCGCAGAGGCCGATCACCTCGCCGACGCCGAGCCCCCGCGCCGCCCCCTGGTAGGCGACGCTCGAGTCGGAGAAGCGGTCGGAGACGACGTCGCGGCCCGCCTCCAGGGCCGGCCGGATCACCCGCTCGGTGAGGTCGGCGCGCGCCGCCAGGAAGAGCATCAGCTCGGCCAGCGGCTCCAACTCCACCGCCGGGTCGGCGAGCAGCGCCCGGATCCGCTCCGCCGCGTCGGTCCCGCCCGGCTCGCGGATCGCGACCGTCCCCTCACCAAGCGCCTCGACCAGGAGGCGCGCCTGGGTGCTCTTGCCGGAGCCGTCCACTCCCTCCAGGGAGATGAACACCTCAGGCCCTCGGGGTCGCGACCCCGGTCATCAGCCTTTGGTGCCGGCTTTGGCGCGTTTGACCCCGCGCGTGGCGGTGTCGGCTTTCGAGACTTTGGCTTTCGCTTTGGTTTTCGACTTGCCGGCTTTTTTTGACCCGGGCGGCGGCGCGACCGCGTCCTCGTCGCCTTTCGGCTTCGGCTGCTTGTCCATCTCTTCTTTGGCCGCTTTCGCCGCTTCGCGCTCGGCGCGCCGTTTCTTCATCTCCTGCATCGACTCGCAGTCGTCGTTCAGGCAGAGGTTCCAGGGGCGGCCGCGGAACGGCTGGACTTTCAGCCGCGGCGTCCGATCGCAGATCGAGCAGCGCTCCTCGAGCCGGAAGACGTCGCCGCGCTGCGGCAGCGGGAAGGTCTGGTCGCACGAGTTCGGATCGTCGGGGTCGGCGTCGGCCTTCCAGCCGCTGCAGCCGACAAACCGTTTGCCCGATTTTTTCGCGCGGATGATCCGCAGCATGTTCGGCGACCCGTCCTCCTTGGTCCGCCCCGCTTCTTCGCAGACCTTGCACGGCCCGAGGATGCGGTCCTCGTCCATGCCTTTCCAGACGACTTTGGCGAGGTCTTCTTTCTTCTCGTCGATCTCCGTCCAGGTTTTGTGCAGGAGTTCGCGCGAGTCGCCGACCACTTTCGACTTGGTCATCGCGCCCGCCGCGATCTGGTCCATCTCGTTCTCGATGTCGGCGGTCATTTCCGGCGTCGCCATCCGCGGCACGTACTGCTTGAAGGCCTCGAAGAGCGCGATCCCCGTCTCGGTCGGGATCGGCGGGTTGCCGTAGACGTAGCCGCGGTCGAAGAGCTTCTGGATGATGTCGGCGCGCGTGGCTTTGGTGCCGAGGCCGCGCTCCTCCATCAGCTCGATCAGTTTGCCCTGCGAGATCCGCGACGGCGGCTGGGTCTCCTTGTCGACGATCCACGGGTTCGCGGTCGGCTCGCCCTCGGCGACGAACTCCGGCACCGCGGCCAGCGCCAGCGACTGGCCCTCCTGCAGGGCCGGGATCTCCTCGTCGGCCGAGCGGGCGTAGGTGTAGATGCCGGCGTAGCCGGGGTCGACGACGACCGAGCCGCGCACGAAGTAGGTCTCCGAGCCCGCCTCGATGTCGGCGCGGGTCGACTCGGTGATCATCGGCGGGCTGAAGGTGGCGAGGAAGCGGCGCACGACCAGTTCGTAGACGCGTTTCCTGGAACCGTCGAGGGCGCCGGGCTGGACCGCCTGGGTCGGGTAGATCGGCGGGTGGTCGGTGGTCTCTTTTTTGCCGCGGGTCGCTTTCAGCTCGCCGTTCATCAGCCCGGCGGCGGCGGAGAACTCCTTGACCCGGACCAGCGAGGAGACCAGCTCGCGCACCGGCAGCGAGGCCGGGTAGACGGTGTTGTCGGTGCGCGGGTAGGAAATGAAGCCGTCCATGTAGAGGTCCTCGGCGATCCGCATCGCGCTGGCGGGGGTGATGCCGAGGCGGCTGGAGGCGTCGGTGCTGAAGGCGGTCGTGTTGTACGGCGTCGGCGGTTTGCGCGTGTTCTTGCGCGCCGTCACCGATTTGACGACGCCGGGGGCCTTGGTCCCGGCGAACGCCGCGTCGGCCTCGGCTTTGTCCCAG
>DASXMH010000114.1:0-40005 GCA_036495785.1 Solirubrobacterales bacterium | reverse complement strand
TGCCGCCGGCTTCCGCGGCGAGGAGGCCGTCGACGCCGGAGTCACCGAGGACGACGCCCTCGAGCTCGAGGGCGTCGTCCTCGGTGACTCCGGCGTCGACGGCCTCCTCGCCGCGGAAGCCGGCGGCAAGCTTGAGGGCCTCGCGGCGGTTCTCGCCGAGCGAGCCGAAGGCGCCCATCAGGAAGTCGCGGTTGGGGACCGGCTGGCCGACCTCCAGGGAGCCGTGCCAGGCGGCCAGCATCGAGAGGTCGTGCTCGTCCAGCTCCGCGATCGCCTTCGCGTAGTGGACCTCGAGCTCCGAGTCGGGGATCTCGTCGACCCAGGCCCGCACCGCCTCACCGAGGAGCTGCCGGCGGGCCTCGCGGCCGATCGAGTCGGCTATGGCGCGGATCGCATCAGCGGGATCGACGAAGCAGAGGGACATGGGATGAGCAAAATCTAGGGGGGTCGGGGGACGGTAAAACGGTGGTGGGAATGCCCAGTTTGCGTGGTGGGGGGCGGGGTGCCGCGGAGCGGGCCCCGCGGGCGGCCGCCAGGGAGCACGCCGCCGCCCTACATAGTCTGGACGGGTGCCGCTCAAACTGATCCTCGGACCGCCGAACTCGGGGCGCGCGGGCCTCGTCCGGCGCCGTTACCTCGACGCCCTGGAGCGCGACCCGGTGCTGGTCGTGCCGACCGTCGACGACGTCTTCGCCTTCGAGCGCGAGCTCTGCGGCGAGGGTGCCGCGCTGGGCGGCACGGTGCTCACCTTCGGCGCGCTCTTCGGCCAGATCGCCACCGCCGCGGGGCGCCCGCCCGGCGCCGTCCTCTCCCCCGCCCAGCGCCAGCGCTGCGTCGCCGTCGCGGTCGAGGAGCTGACCGGGCGCCTCGGGCCGCTGCGCGGCTCGGCCGGGCGCCCCGGCTTCGCCGCCGCCTTCGCGCGGCTGCTCGACGAGCTGCAGGCGGCCGGGGTCGGGCCGCGCGACGTCGAGGCGAGCGCCGGCACGCTCGAGGGCTCCGCCTACCTCGCCGACGTCGCCACGCTCTTCGCCGGCTACGAGGCGGCGCGCGAGCGCAGCGGCCGGCCCGACGCCGCCGGGATCGCCCGCGAGGCGATCGACCTGCTGCGCGAGGACCCGGGGCCGTGGGCGGGCCGGCCGGTCTTCCTATATGGACTCGACGACCTCACCCCGGCCCAGTTCGACCTGGTCGCCGCGCTCGCCGCCCACACCGAGGTCACCGTCGCGGTGCCGTTCGAGCCCGGTAACGAGGCGCTCGCGGCGCGCGGCCGGCTCCTGGGACAACTGCGGGCCCTGCAGCCGGTCGACGAGACGATCCTCGACGCCGATCCCGGCAACACCGAGAGCGCCCAGCTCTACGCGCTCGCCCGCGGCTTCGGCGTCCCGGACACGCCCCCAGCACCGCTCCCCGAGCCCTCCGACCTGACCCTGCTGCGCTCCGCCGGGAACCGCACCGAGGCCGAGGCGATCGCCGCCGAGGTGTCCCGCCTCCTCCACGCGGGCGCCGCGCCGGACGAGATCGCGGTCGCGCTCCGCGACCCCGGCCGGCGCGGCCCCGAAGTCGAAGCGGCGCTGGAGGCGAACGGGATCGCGGCGGCGCTGGAGGCCGAGGTGCCGGTCGCCGCGACCTCGGTCGGAGGGGCCGTCGTCGCACTGCTGGAGACCGCCTTCGGCGGCGGGCGCGCCGCCGACCTGCTGCGCTACCTGCGCGGCCCCTCCGGCTTCTCCCCGGGCCGCGTCGATTGGCTGGAGCGGGCGATCCGCCGCGAGCGGATCGCCGACGCCGAGACCGCCCTGGCGCGCCGGCGCGGCGAGGACACGGCGGGCGACGTCCGCGCGGGGAGCGAAGGCGACGGGCGCCCGGGGGCCGAGGGCGATGTCCGCCCGGGGGTCGAGGGTCATGGACGCAACGCCGACGAGGCGGGCCGCCGCACCGCGGAGGCCGAGGCACCCGGGGAGGACCCGCGCGACCTACGCCGCCTGCTCGAGGCCGCCGCCGAGTCACCCGCCGCCCTCTGCGCGGCGGTCGCCGGGCTGGTCGGGACGATGGCGTCGCGGCCGTTCAGGACCGGCGAGGACGGACCGCGGCTCGGCCCCGGCGACGGCCTCGAGCTGCGCGCCGCCGGAGCGATCGGCGCCGCGCTCGCTGACCTCGCCGCGCTCGGCCCGCTCGCCCCCGCCCCCGAGCGCCTCGCCGAGACGGTCACGGCGCTCGACTTCCGCGTCTGGAGCGGCCCGGTCGAGGGCCGGGTGCGAATCGCCAGCCCCTACCGCCTGCGCGCCGCCCGCTTCGACCACGTCCTCGTCGGCTCGCTGCAGGACGGCGAGTTTCCGCGCCGTGACCGCGGCGGCGATCCGTTCCTCTCCGAGCCGCAGCGCGAGCGCCTCGGGCTCGACCCGCGCCGCGACACCGAAGCCGAGGAGCGCTACCTGTTCGGCGTCTGCCTGGCACTGCCGCGCCGCCGCCTCTTTCTCTCCTACCGCGACAGCGACGAGAACGGCGCCGCGGAGTCGCGCTCGCCGCTGCTCGAGGACGTGCGGGCGCTGATCGTCCCGGCGCCGCCGGCCGATGGCGCCGCCGACCCGGTCGAGGCGGCGATCACCCGCGAGCGCGGGCTCGCCGACCTGGTCGCGCCGCTCGCCGAAGCGGCCTCGGCCGACGAGCTGGCGCGGGCGCTCGCCGCCCATGGCCCGGGCGCGGACGCGCGCGCGCTGCTCGCCGCGGTGGGGGTCGGCGAGGAGCCTGACGACGAGTCGGCGATGACCGCCGGGCAGCGCAACGCGGAGCTCGTCGCCTCGCTCGAGGACCGCCTGCGCCGCGCCCGCCGCGCCGAGGCCGCCTCTCGCGCCCCCGGGCCGCTCACCAACCCGGCGGTGCTCGCCTCGCTCGCCGCGGTCGAGGCCTACGGCGGCACCACCCTGGAGGGCTTCGACGAATGCTCCTACCGCTGGTTCGCGGGCCACGAGCTCGACCCCCAGCCCCTCGACCCGGTTCCCGACCCGCTCGTCCAGGGCGGGCTGATCCACGCGGTGCTGGAGCGCCTCTACCGCGAGCGCCCCGGCGGCGACCCCCTCCCCCGCCCGTCGTCCCTGACCGCCTGGAACGACCGCGGCCGCGCCCTCCTGCTGGAGCAGCTCGCCGAGCGGGAAGTCGGCGGCCACCCGGCCGAGCGGGCGATGGCCCGCCGGGTCGAGCGCCTGCTCGAACGCTTCCTCGGTGAAGAGGCCGCCCGCGACACCGGCGGCTTCGAGCCGTGGCTGCTGGAGGCGCGCTTCGGGCTCGGCGAGGAAGCCGAGCGGCCGAGCCTCGACCTCGGCGGCTGGGGCCTCCACGGAGCGATCGACCGGATCGACCGCGCACCGGACGGCCGCGCCGTCGTCCTCGACTACAAGTTGGCAGGGAGCGTCACCCCTCGCGACAAGTTCGAGGAGCGGGCGAAGCTGCAGCTGCCGCTCTATCTGCTCGCCGCGCAGATCCACTGGGGCGCCGAGCCGGTCGCCGGCATCTACCACCCGCTGCGCGGGACCTCGAACCGGAGGCCGCGCGGCGTCGTCGCGGCCGGGTCGGCGGGGGACCTGGCCGGCTACAACCTCTACGGCCCCGACGTGGTCGACGAGGCCGACCTGGAGGAGCTGCTGGAGGAGACGCGGCGGCGCGGCGGCGAGATCGTCGGACGGATCCGCGCCGGGGAGATCCGCCGCGATCCCGGGCCGCGCGAGGGCCTCCGCGGCCACGACGTCTGCCCGACCTGGTGCTCGTTCGCGCCGATCTGCCGCCGCGACCGCGCGCCCTCTTATGTGGAGCGCGAAGAGAACGAAGCGGGGTGGGAGCGATGAGCAAGGCGACTCCCGAGACGGTCGCTTCCGCCGAGCCCGCCGTCGAGCGCTCCCCCACCCCCGAGCAGCGCGCCGCGATCGAGGCGCACGGGCGCGATGTCCTGCTCGAAGCCGGCGCCGGCTCCGGCAAGACCGGCGTGATGGTCGAGCGCTACTGCCGCCTGGTCGTCGACGAGGGCGTCTCCCCCGACGCCGTCCTCGCCTTCACCTTCACCGACAGGGCCGCGGCCGAGCTGCGCTCCCGGGTCCGCGCCGAGCTCTCCCGCCGCGCCGCCGGGACGGGCGCCGACGCGGTCCGCGCCGCGGCGCTCCTCTCGACGATCGGCGGCGCCTGGATCACCACCATCCACGGATTCTGCAACCGGGTCCTCGCCGCTCATCCGGTCGCCGCCGGGGTCGACCCCGGCTTCCGCGTCCTCGACCAGCCCGAGGCCCAGCGCGCCGCCCGTGAGGCGTTCGACACCGCGCTTGCCGAGTTCCTCGCCGGTGACGAGCCGGCCCGCGAGGAGACCGTCGCCGCGTATGACCTCGAAGGCCTGCGGGGCGTCATCGTCGCCACGCTCGACGAGCTGCGCAGCCGCGGCGTCGCCGAGCCATCCTTACCCGAGCCGCCCGTCTCCGAGCCGGCCGAGCTGATCGCCCGCGCGATCGAGGCGGCCGGCGAATGCCTCGAGGAGCTGAAGGAGGGCAACGGCAAACGCGCCGCGCTCGAGGACGCGCTCGCCCGCCTCACGCAGCCCGGCCCGCCGCCGTCCCTGGCCGAGCTGGAAGCGCTCCGCCCAGGCGGCACCGCCAGGGCCCTCGGCCCGTTCCGTGATGCCCTCGAGGACGCTATCGCCAGCACCGCCGAGGCGGGCGACGGCGGCGTCGCCTACCGCCACCTCGCCGACCTTCTGCGCCTCTACACCGCCGCCTTCGCGGCGGCGAAGGAGCGCCGCGCCGGGATCGACTTCGAGGACCTGCTGATCCTCGCCGCCCGCCTGCTCGAGCGGGCCGAGATCGGCCAGGCCTACCGCGGCCGCTTCTCCCACCTCCTGGTCGACGAGTTCCAGGACACGAACCGCCTGCAACTGCGCCTGATCGAGGCGCTGCAAGGGCCGCGCAGCCAGCTCGTCGTGGTCGGCGACGAGCTGCAGTCGATCTACTCCTTCCGCCACGCCGACCTCGACGTCTTCCGCCGCCGCCGCGAGCAGATCGACGCCGACCCGGGCGCCGATCTGATGCGCCTCAGCGGCAACTTCCGCTCCCGCCCCGAGGTGATCGGCGCCGTGAACTTGTTCGGCGGGGCGCTGCTCGGCGCCGCCTACCGGCCGCTGCGGGTCGGCGCGCCGCCCGCGTCCCCGGCCCCGCGCGGCACCGGCCCGGCGGTCGAGCTCCACCTCACCGCGCGCGACGGCTGGGACGAGGACGGGATCGACCTCGACCCGGCGATCGACGGCCGCACGCCGCTCAACTGCCTGGCCGAGGCCCGGGACCTGGCGGCGCGGCTGCGCGAGCTCCACGACGCGGGCGTCGAGCGCGGGGAGATGGTCGTCCTGCTGCGGGCCTTCACCCACCTCGACGCCTACGAGGATTCGCTCGCGCGCGCCGGCCTGAGGCCCTACGTGGTCGGCGGCCGCGGCTACTGGTCCCAGCAGCAGGTGGCGGACGTCTGCGCGCTGCTGGCGACGATCGCCAACCCGCTCGACGACGAAGCCCTTTTCGGCGCGCTGGCCTCGCCCGCCTGCGCGGTCGCCCCGGACACGCTCTGGCTGCTCCGTGCCGCGGCGGGACGGCGGCGCCACGTCTGGCCGGCGCTGGAGAGGCTGGCGCTGGGCGGCGAGGCGGAGGTCGCCGAGCCCGAGCGGTTCGAGCAGATCCCGACCGGCGAGCGAGAGCTGCTTGCCGAGTTCGCGACCCGGCTCGTGGGACTGCGGGCGCGGGCGCCGCGGCTCGGGCTCGCCGGGCTGATCGAGGCGGCCGTGACCGAGACCGGCTACGACCTGGCGACGCTACTGCGGCCCGCGGGCGAGGCGCGGCTGGCGAACGTGCGCAAGCTCTCGCGCCTGGCGGCGGCCTACGAGGAGCGCGAGGGCCGCGACCTGCGCGGCCTGCTCGACTTCCTCGCCGCCCGCGCCGAAACCGACACCGAGGCCCAGGCCGCGACCGCGGCGGAGGGCCACGACGGGGTGCGGATCATGACCGTCCACAACGCCAAGGGGCTCGAGTTCGAGGTCGTCGCCGTCCCCGACCTCTCGCGCGGCCTGCTGTCGGGCGGGCGTCGTCCGGTCCTGGCGCTGGGACGCGGGCAGCCGCCGCGGGTGGGCCTTCAGTGGCGGCGCCTGGGACGGCCCGCGGTCAACCTCTACGACTACGGCGAGCTGATCGAGGCCGGCGAGGCGCGCGACTCCGAGGAGGGCCTGCGCCTCTTCCACGTTGCGGCGACGCGGGCGCGCGAGCGACTGATCCTGAGCGGGGTCGTGAAACCGGAGCCGGCCAAGGAGCTCCGCCCGGGGACCGCGGTTATCGAGCGGCTGGTCGACGCCCTGGGCGCTCCGCGCGACCAGGACTCAACCATCCCGGTTCCCCCGCCCGAACCGCGCTCGGGCCTCGAGGAGGCCTTCGCCCTCTCCGAGATCGCGGTCCACCTCAACCTTCCTTCGCCCGAGCGCGCCGCGGAACTGCGCGACCTCCACCTCGACGCCGCCGCCGACCGCCCCCTCGGTTCCGGCACCCCGCCCCTGGTCGAGCGGAAGCCGCCGATCGTCCCGAGCCGCCCGCTCTCCTACACCGCGATCAGCGCCTTCGAGGAATGCGCCTACCGGTTCTACATGGAGCGGGTGCTGGGACTACCGGCCGCCGCCCCGTCGCCCACGGAGGGCGCCGGAGACGAGGGGCCCTCGGCGCGAGAGGAGCGAAGCGCGCGGGGTGCCGCAGTCCACGCGCTCTTGGAGTGGTCGCAGGCGAACTCCTGGCGGGAGCCGACGGCCGATCTGGCGCGCCGCCACGCGCTCGCCGCCGGACTCGACCTCGACGCGTCGCATGCTTCGCGCCGCCGGACCGCTACCGGCCGCACCACGCCCGGGGACGCGGCGGCCGAGGAGCTGCTGGGCCCGGTCCGCGACTGGCTCGGCTCGCCGCTGCGCGAGGAGATCGCCGCGGCGACCCGGGTCCGTGCGGAGGTGCCGATCCTGCTCGGCGCCGGCGGCACGGTGCTGCGCGGCTCGATCGACCTCCTGGTCGAGCGCGAAGGCGCACCGCCGCTGGTCGTCGACTACAAGACCGACCGCCTCCGTGGCGAGGACCCGGCGGCCCGCGCGGCCCACTACGAGATCCAGCGCTCGATCTACGCACTAGCCGCGGCCGAGAGCCTCGGCGCGTCCGAGGTCGAGGTCGCCTACGTCTTCCTCGAGCGCGCCGACTCGCCGGCCCGCACCGTCCTTACCCAGGCCGACATGGATGCCGGCCGCACCCGCATCGAAGCCGCCATCGCCCGGATCAGCGCCGGCGATTTCTCCCCCGCGCCCGAACCGGCGCGCACCTGGGACCTCTGCCGCGGCTGCCCGGCCGTCGGCCGTTTGTGCTCAGGGCCGCCGGAGAAGTCCCTGCCGTAGCGCGTTAGACCTTGACCTTGCTATGGCAGGGTCAAAGTCCAACGCGTGTGTTTTCCACCGTATGGCTTGGAAAATCCACGCAACGCTCAGGAGCCGGTGCGTGCGGAGGAGTCCAGCCTCGCGGCGAGGTCGTCGAGGTTCAGTTCCTTCAGGCCCTCGCCGACGGCGTCGAGCTCGCCGGCGCAGTAGTCGACCAGCTCGCGGCCCTCGCGGCAGAGGTCCAGGGTCTCGCGCAGGCCGGCCTGACCCGAGTCGAGGCGGTCGATGATCTCCTCGAGGCGCTCGACGGCGGCCTCATAGCTGGCCGGGGCACCGTCAGTCACGGTGATCTCCTCCGGGCCCGGGTTCGGGATCTCCAGCGGTTCTGGCGTCGATTCGGCCATCGCTGAAGCGCAGGCTAAAGCGCCCCGCGGCGGCTGCGGCGGCGGCGCCGGTCAGCGGCTCGCCGTCGGCGGTCTCGGCCAATGCGTAGCCGCGCTCGAGGGTGCGCTCGGGATCGTGGGCGCGCAGCGCGACCGCGGCCTTGCGCAGTGCCTCGCGGCGCTGGGCGAGCGCCCGACCGGCGGCCGAGTCGAGCGCCGCGCCCTGGCGGCGGCCCTCGTCGGTGGCCCGCTCGACCTGTCCCAGCCCACGGCGCCGCGCCCGTTCAAGGACGAGCCCCGCGATCCGTCGCTGGGTTGCGGCCCGCTCGGCGATCCCACGTTCCGAGGCCGCCCGGATCTCGCGCGTTTTCTGGTTCAGAAAGGAGCGCTGCCGTTGCAGGGCCCGCGCCGGGCCTCGGGCCAGCGCCCCCAGGTGCCGCGCCCGCGCGGCGATCGCCCCGTCCGCTCCGCGCCGCAGCGCCAGCGCCTGGCGCCGCACCTCCGCCCGCGCCGCCCCGCAGTCGAGCGGCACCGCCGCCTCGGCGGCATGGGTCGGGGTCGAGCAGCAGGCCGCGGCGACGTCGTCGATCAGGGTCGAGTCGCGCTCGTGGCCGACCGCGCTGATCACCGGCACCCGCAGCATCGCCACCGTCCGGCACAGGGTCTCGTCACAGAAGGCCCAGAGGTCGGCGAGGCTGCCGCCGCCGCGGGTGACGACGATCGCCTCGATCTCCGGCCGCGCCGCCAGGTCCTGCAGCGCCCGCCCGATCGCCGGCGCCGCGTGGCGGTCCTGGACCGGCGCGAACGCCCAAACCACGGTCCCGCCCCAGCCACGCCGCCCGAGCCCCGCCAGCAGGTCGCGCCGCGCCGCGCCCCCTTCCGAGGTGACGACGCCGATCGTCTTCGGCAGCACCGGCCGCGCCAGCTGCTTCTGCAGCTCGAAGAGCCCCTCGCCGCGGAGCTGGGTGCGCAGCACCTCGAGCCGCGCCATCAGGTCTCCTTCGCCGGCGAGCCGCACGTGGGTCGCGCGGAAGGAGAAGCTCGCCGACGCGGCACCGCCGCCCGGGTAGTAGTCGAGGCCGCCGGCGATCACGACTTCGGCGCCGTCGCGCAGCGCCCCCTCGGGCAGGCCGGCGCGCTCGAGGTCGTTCAGCCAGATCGCGCAGGGCACCGCGCCGTCGCCGTCGCGCAGTTCGAAGTAGGCCTGAACCTTGCTCCGACCGACGCCGGCCACCTCTCCGATCAAGAGGACGCGCGGCCGTTCGCGCATCCAGTCTTTGAGTTTGTTGGCGTAGCGCCCGACCGCGAACGGCCCCGGCAGGTCCGGCCCCGGCCGCGCGGGCGCACCTAGCGAGATTTGCGGATCGTCCACAATCCTCACCCTAAAGCGGCTGTCTGACGTGTCTGGGTCAAGCAGATCAAGGACGCAGGGAGCGTGGCGTGCTCTGCACGCGAGCGACCGAGGACGCCGAGGTGCGCCGCGCCCAGGCGCGTCAGGCAGTGGCTTTCCAGCGCTTGGCCCATGCCTTCAGCTCGCGGATCGCCGGCTCGAGGGCTTCCCCGGTCGCGGTCAGCGAGTAGGTGACGCGGACGGGCGTCCCCGGTTCGACCTCGCGTTCGACCAGGCCCTCTTCCTCGAGCTCGCGCAGGCGTTGGGACAGCAGTCGGTCGGAGAGGCCGGGGACCGCCTTGCCGAGCTCGCCGTAGCGCATCGGGCGCTCGGTCAGGGCGCAGACGATCGCGCCCGTCCAGCGTTTGCCGATCAGCTCGATCGCCTCGTGGAACTGCGGGCAGACCTCCGTGCAGGGCGCCGTTTCGGTGCCCGCACGGGGCAGCGGCGACACATCGTTCGTCAGGGGGGCCGTGTGGGACTGTGCTGCGGAATTCACGTAAATCGACCTTACTGAACGTAAGTCGTCGGCCGGCGGATTTTCGGCCTGTCGGGCGGCTCAGCGCGTGCAGGGCCCGGTGCTGACCGCGCCGTCGGAGGCGTGCCGCAGCGCTTCGTCCACTTCCCCGACCGGCACCGCGAACCCGCCGGCCGGACCGCTGGTCGTAGCCGCGAACACGGTCCCGACCACCTTCCCGTCCTTGTCGAGCAGCGGCCCGCCGGAGTTGCCGCTCCGCACGTCGCCGCCCAGCGCGGTGATCGTCCGCTCGATCGGCCCGCGCCCGTAGGAGTCCTCGCTGAGCGTTTCGCGCGTCTCGCCGATCCGCGCCGGCGTCACCGTGTAGGGGCCGTTCTCCGGGTAACCGAGCACCGCGGCGGGGCCGCCTTCGTGGTTGCCCGACGCAACCGCCAGCGGCGGCAGTTCGGTTTCCACCCGCAGCAGCGCCAGGTCGTCTTCAGGCTGGTAGTAGACCGCGGTCGCGTCGAGCTCGACGCCGCTCTGGGTGGTCACCGTGGTGTCGTCGGCGCCCGCGATCACGTGGGCGTTGGTGACGATCAGGTTCGGCCGCACCGCCCAGCCGGAGCCCTCGATGCCGAGTCCGCAGGCGGTGCTCAGCACCCGCACCACCGAGCCGCCCGCGTGGAGGACGGCGGAGTCGTCGACGATCGCCGCGTCGGGCAGCCGGGTCGGAGTCGCCGGGCCGGTGATCGACGGCGCCGGGTCGACCCGGTCGAGCACGTTCAGCACCCCGCCGCTCGGCGGCAGCACGTGGTCGAGCTCCCCCAGGATCACCGAGTTCTGGACGTCGGCGCGAAGCTGCGTCGTGCCGGGCGCGTGCAACGCCACCGCGCCGAAGATCCACGCCAGCCCGAGCGCCACCGCGCCGATCAGCGCCGCCCCGCCCGCCCCGTCGGCGCGGTGCATGAAAGGACGGCGGACCAGCCGCCGCCGCAGGGCCAGCGCCAGGCCCTCCAGCGCGACTGCAGCGAGCGCCCCGACCAGGAGTGCCCCGATCGCCACGCAGAGCGGCGCGTAGGGCGAGTCGGCCCCCTGCGAGAGGACCAACGGGCCCAGCCGGCTGCCGAGAAACGCGCCGAGTGCGAACCCTCCCAAAGTGAGCGCGCCGACGATCAACCCCTGGCGATAACCCCAGAGCCCGAGGGCGATGGTGAAGGCGATGATCGCCCAATCGAGAACGGTCACCAACCGAATACAAGCATGCGGGCGACCGCTCGATTACCTTTCCAGCAGTGAGCAGCCGGTCTATCGAGGTCGAGCGTCGTAGACGACTGCTTACGCGCGCGATGCCGCTGGGCGCGGTCGCCGTGGTCGCCTTCGTCGTCGGCGCCGCCACCGGCATCCCCGGCTCGCCCGAAAAGGACGCCGCCAACCGCTTCGCCCAAGCCTGGGAAGCGAGGGACTTCAAGGCGATGTACGCGGAGTTGAACGACTCCTCGCGTACCCAGGTGACGCCCAGGCAGTTCGCCGCCGCCTACCGCGAAGCGCGCGACATCGCGACGATGCGTGGGCTGATCGCCAACTCGGCCGAGGACGCCCGCTCCGAAGACGGCGAGACGGTCGTGCCGGTGCCGCTGACGATCGAGACCGTCGCCTTCGGCAAGGTCGAAGACGAGATCGAACTGCCGTGGTCCGAAGGCGGCATCGATTGGGCGGCCTACCTGGTCTTCCCCGGCCTGCACCACGGCGAGAAGCTCCAAGCCGCAACCGAACTGGCGCCGCGCGCGCCGATCCTCGCCGCCGACGGCACGCCGCTCGCCGAAGGCCCGGCGACCGAACGCGAACACCCGATGGGGAGCGCCGCGATCGACGTCACCGGCGAAATCGGCGAAGCCTCCGAAGAAGAAGAGCCGAAGCTGGCGGCGCACGGCTTCCCGCCGGAAACGCCGGTCGGGATCAGCGGCCTCGAGAAGGCCTTCAACCGCCGGCTCGCCGGCAAGCCGGGCGGCAAGCTGCTCGCCGTCCCCGCGCAGGACGGCAAGGGGGCGAAGGGGCGCGTGCTCGCCGAATCGGCGCCGCAGCCGGGCGCCCCGGTGAAGACGACGATCGACCCCCACCTGCAGGAAACCGCGGTCGCGGCGTTGGCCGGGCGGGTGGGCGGCGTCGCTGTCCTCGACGCCAAGAACGGCGACGTCCGCGCGATGGCGGGTCAGGCCTTCTCCGCCCCCCAGCCCCCCGGCTCGACCTTCAAGATCATCACCACCACCGCCGCCCTGCAGAAAAAGCTCGTCTCGCTCGACGACGAATTCGAAATCGTCAACGGGATCAACGTCGGCGGTCGCTTCATCGAAAACGCCAACGGCGAGTACTGCGGCGGCACCTTCCGCGAGGCCTTCGCCGAGTCCTGCAACGCCGACTTCCTGCCGCTCGGCCCGCAGATCGGCAACGCCAAGATGGTCGAAACGGCGGAACGGTTCGGCTTCAACTCGCCGCCGACCCTCTACGCGCCCTCGATCGTCAAGGAAGTGGAACCGGCCGAGTCGTCGATTCCAACCGAAATCGGTGAAGAAGTCGACCTCGCCGTCTCGGCGATCGGCCAGGGCGAAGTGCTGGCGACGCCGCTGCAGATGGCGACCGTCGCGCAGACGATCGCCAACGACGGGGTGCGGATGCCGACCTCGATCGTGCAGACCAGGAGGCTGATGCCGACGATGAAGCCGGTGCGGGTGATGTCGAAGAAGACCGCCGACGAGCTGACCGAACTGATGACCGGCGTCGTCACCGAAGGGACCGGCACGGCGGGAGCGATCGCCGCGGGCCAGGTCGCCGCCAAGACCGGCACCGCCGAACTCGGGCCGAAAGAAGGCCAGGAGAACAAGAAGCACCCGGAAAACAAGAAAGACGCCTGGTTCTCGGCCTTCGCGACGGTCGAAAAGCCGAAGCTGGCGATCGGGGTGCTCTTGATCGAAGCCGAAGCGGCGGGCGGCGAAGTGGCGGCGCCGATCGCCTCCGAGGTCCTCTCGGCCGCCTACGAATAGGACGCCGGCGCGGCGCGCTTCCTAGAGGTCGATTTTGACGACCCCGGATTCGCCAGGAGGCCCGGGGATGTGGAGCAGCAGCGGCCGATTCGCGGAGACTTCTTCGGGCAGTTCGAAGATCGCCACGGAGCCCTGGATCGCGCCCATCTGCGCGGTCGAGTCGAGCACCGGGATCTGTTCGTTTTCTTCGACGCTGCCGCCCAGCGGGAAGGCGAATTCGCTTTCGCTCGGCAGGGCGTTGTAGACGTTGTCTTCGGCGTCGGTGATCGTCAGCCGGTCGACCAGGCCTTTGGTTTCGTGCGAGGTGTTCTGCACCTGGAGGAAGACGCCGAAGTAGTTCGCGTTTTCGCCCGGCGGTTCCTGGCCACTCAGGTAGGCGGCGTCCTCGTTGTCGTTTTCGTTCAGGTAGCGGGAGAAGATCACCGTGTACTTGAGGCCGCCGACCTTGACGACCTCACCCTCTTCCACTTCGCGCGGATTGCCCAAGCCGCAGGCAGAGACGCCGATCGCCAGGAGCCCCAACATGAGGGCGGCGAAGAGCGGCAGGGCGATTCGACGGCGGGTGGAGAACATGAGCGGCGCGGAGTCTATTAGGGGATGCCGGTCGCGTAGCGGCTCCCCCTGGCGACGGCGATCCGCTCGCCTTCGGGTCCTTCCGCCTCGAGGATGTCACGCAGCCGATTTAGTGCCTGTCTCCAGCCCTTTTGCTGGTAATGGGCGCCGAAGCTGAGCGCCTCGACAAGCTTGTCGATGGGTTCCTTCGGGGTCGTCCAGTGGGTGACTCGGAGGAGTGCCATGCCCGCCCGCCCCGGCTCGATCTCCCAGACCGTGTGGGTCGGGATGCGGTTGGAGCGACCGCCCGCGCCGCGCTCGACGATCTTGAACGGCTCGTCGAGCTCGACCACCGTCGTGTCCTCCCAGGGCGAGCGCAGCGGCGCCTTGACGCGGAAGCGCGCCCCCGCGCCGATCCCGCGCGCCTCGATCCGGGTCAGGTGGTACCCGCTGAGAAAGTGATCGGTGAAGGTCGGCCGGAGAGCGAGGTCGGAGATCAACCCGAACGCCGCCTCGCGCGGGGCGTCCACCTCGACTTCGGCACTGATCGGACCCATCGCGGCGGAATCCTATTGGTTGCCGCCTCGCCTCGCCGTAGCATGCCCGTGGGTGAATGCCGTGCCGAATCCCCTCGATCCACCGCCCGACGGCGGCCAGCCGATCTCTCTTGCCGCCGAGCGCGCCCGCGCCCAGCTGCACGAGGAGATCGAGCGCGTGCGCAGCGGGGTCGAAGAAATGCTCTCCGAGCAGAGCGCCGCGAGCGCCGAGGACGAAGCCCTGCGCCGCGAGCTCGACGCTCTCCGCGAGGACACCCGCCTCTTCGTCAAGAAGCGGACCAAGCGGGTCGAGCGCAAGCTCGACCGGCGGATCGACGGCGTCGAGGAGCGGGCCGAACGCCTCGAGGCCCGCATCGACCGGGTCGAGGCCGAGCGCGCCGCCGCCGAGGTCCGCATCCACACCGCGACCGAGCAGATGCTCGACGAGCTCCTGCGCGAGATCCGCACGATCGCCGAGCTCCTCAGCCGCCACCCCTAGCGCCGCCGCGGCCCCGAACCGCTCCGAGCTCAGTCGTCTTTAGGGCGCGATTCCCAGAATTCTTCCGCGCCGATCTTTTTCAGGCGCGCGTTCTGGCCGAGTACCAGGCAGACGACGAGGAAGACGATGTAGGCGACGACGCCCACCGTGCCAAAGGCGAGGATGACCAGCGGCACGACCACGGTCAGCACCGCCGCCGCAAGCCAAACCCAGCGCGGCGGCGGCCACCCGTCTACCCCTGGCCAGTACGGAGGCATACCGGCATCGTACCGTCGCCTGCCTCACGACCCCCGGCACGCAGCCGGCCGAGGGCCGGCCTCACTCGGTCGAGATGCTCGGGTCGGCCTGGACCTTGTGGGGCACGACCATGAGGAAGTTGCTGGTCGCGTCCTGGGACAGGGCCAGCATCCGGTCTGCCTCGTCGTCCTGGCCGGTGGCGCGGAGTTCGTCGGCGTAGCCGGAGAGCAGGTCGTCGATGTCGATCAGGGCCTCCGAATCGAGGTCCTTCAGCTCGACTTTGGCGCCCCGACCGAGCCGCTTTTCGATCGCCTCGGGGGTGATCCCGAACGAGTTGAAGCGGACGTAGACGCGGCCGCCGGTCATCCCGGCGCAGGCCCACGGGCCGATGTCGCCGAGCACGATCGCCCGCCCGGAGGTCATGTACTCGAAGGCGAACCCCTTGGCGTTGGCGCGGTCGACGATGCAGCCGCGGCCGTCGTCGATGGCCTGCTCGGGCTCGCCGCCCAGCACCACGTCGGCGCCGGAGAGCCGGATGCAGAAGCGCGAGTCGGCCGAGCCCTGGACGTAGAGCTTGCCGCGCTGGGCGCCGTAGGCGAAGGACTTGCCGACCGAGCCGTTGAGGCGCTTGCCGTGCGCCCCCTTGCCCTTGAGGATCGCGATCGTGCCGCCCAGCATCGTCTTGCCGACGCCGTCCTGGGCGCCGCCCTCGACCCGCAGCGCCACCCCGTAGGAGTTGAACGCGCCGAGGCCCTGGCCGGCGACCGAGCCGCCGTTGAACTCGAGGCTGGCGAGGATCTCGTCGCTCGACTCGGGGCCGTCTTCGAAGATCCGCGAGCGGGCGATCGCGCCCGCCAGCTCGGTCCCGAGCACGCGGTCGTTGGCGTCGGTCGGGCGCGGGAACTCGCTGCGCAGGGTCTGGCCGCCGCAGATTTCCGGCGCCAGCCTGGCGATCTCCGCCGAGGCGGCCTTTGCCTCCATGCGGATCGGCCGGGCGACGACGAGGCCCGCTTCGGCGCGGGTGTCCTGTTCCTCCTCGGCGACCGGCAGGTCGAGCGGCTCGAGGTCGAGGTACTCCTCCAGCGGCGTGATCAGCGGCGTCAGGTCGATCTTGTCCTTCATCGCCACCTGCTCGAGCAGGTCGTAGCGGCCGATCAGGTCCTGGGCGCGGGTGTAGCCGAGCGAGGCGACCACCTGCTTGACCTCCTCGCCCATCGAGGAGAAGAACCGCGCGGCGCTTTCGGCCGACCGTTCGACCTCCTGCGGGGTGAACTTCTTCAGGCCGTGCTCCTGGGCCTGCTCGGTCGTCTCGATCTGCGTGGCGATGCCGACGTGGCAGGTATCGAGCTGGCAGCCGCGGCAGATCGTGCAGCCGAGGCTGACCATCGCCAGCGTCCCGAAGCCGACCCGGTTGGCGCCGAGGCAGTGGAGCTTGACGATGTCGTGGCCGGTGCGGTAGCCGCCGTCGGCCCAGATCTCGACCCGGTTGCGGAGCCCCGCCTCCATCAGCGCCTGGTGCACGGCGCGGGTGCCGATGTCCGAGGGCAGGCCGACGTGACGGAGCGCGTGCTGGCGCGCCGCGCCCGTTCCGCCCTCGAAGCCCGAGAGGGTGATGATGTCGGCCCCCGCCTTGGCGATGCCGAGGCCGATCGTGCCGATGTTCGGCACCACCGGGACCTTGACCGACACCCGCACGTCCGGGTTCACGGTCTTCAGCTCGTCGATCAGCTCGGCGAGGTCCTCGATCGAGTAGAGGTCGTGGTTGTTGGAGGGTGAGATCAGGTCGGTGCCCGGCGCCGCGTTACGGGCGGCGGCGACCTTCTCGGAGACCTTCTTGCCGGGCAGGTGGCCGCCCTCGCCCGGCTTCGCGCCTTGGCCGATCTTGATCTCGGCGACGTAGGAGCTGTTCACCATCTCGGCCGAGACGCCGAAGCGCCCCGAGGCGATCTGCTGGCCGCGCCAGTTGCGGTACTGGCCGTACATGTCTTTGATCTCGCCACCCTCGCCGTTCATGCAGAGGATGTTGGTCGCCTTGGCCGCGTCGGCGTAGGCGCGGAAGGCCGGTTCCGACTGCGAGCCGAAGCTCATCGAGGAGATCACGATCGGGTAGTCGTGGTGGCCGACGCCGGCGTCCACCTCGTTCGGGTCGACCGGGTCGCGGTCGCCCTTCAGCGCCATGATGTGGCGCATCGAGATCGGGCTCTGCTTCTCCAGGTCGCGGACCTTCTCCGAGTACTCCTCGTAGGTGCCGCTGCCGTTCGCGGTGGCGATCGCGAACTTGTAGACCTTCGGGTAGAAGCGGAACGTCTTCGCCGGTTTCGCCGCCGCGTCGTCGCCGCAGAGCGCCTTGGCCCGCTCGTTGGTGTCGGCGTCGAGCTCGGCGAAACCGGTGCCGCCCTTCTCGGTCGCGGCGAACGCCTTGGTCTGGAAGATCTCCGCCAGCTCCGGCTTCACCCCGATCGACGAGAACTGCCGCGCGTAGCCGCGCACCTCGTGGATGCCGATCGTCGAGATGACTTTCTCGATCCCCTTGGTGAGCGCGTCGCAGAGGTTGCCGACGTCCTTCTCGTAGTCCTCGACGCAGATCACTTCGATCATCACGTAGGGACAGACGCCGTTGGCGCCGAGGCCGAGCGCCAGCATCACGTCGTGGACGTTGCGGATCGCCGCCGAGCGCAGGACGATCCCGCAGCGCCGCCGCAGGTTGACTTCGCCGCGCTCGACCTTGAACTGCTTCAACGCCTGGTCGACCGCCGAGGTCGCCAGATGGGGGTCGAGGTAGCGCCGCTCGCCGTCGTAGACGGTGCGGTCGGTGAGGATCAGCAGCTCCGCTCCGTTGCGGACCTTCTTCACCGCCTCGTGCTTGATCCGCTCGATCGCCCCCGCCGTCGTCTCCGACTCGAGCAGGGAGATGTCGACCGCGGCGGCGCGGCCGCGGAACTCCTCCCAGAGGTCCTCGAGCAGGTAGGTCTGGTGGTCGCGGGCGATCTTCCGGTAGGTCTTGTCGGAAAGCGGCGCGAGCCCGTGGTGACCGCCCAGGATCACCGGGAACGCGGTTTCGACCGTCGCCGTGTCGACGGCGGCCGAGTCGATCGACGGCCGCCGCCCGAAGAGCGTGCGGGTCGAGAAGTGCTCGAGCTCGCGCTCACGGTCGAGCGCCGGGTTGGTGACGACGGCGACCGTCTCCTTGAAGTAGTCGGCGAGGTTCTGCCGCTCCGGCGAGAGCGCCGCCAGCGGGCCGTCATAGCCCAGCGAGCCGATCGGCTCGGCCCCGTTGGAGGCCATCTGCTGGACCAGTTTGACGTCGTCGCGCTGCCAGCCGAAACCGGCCAGGACGCGGTCTTCGACCGTCACCGGCTCGGCCGGGCCGGCTTCTGAATAGCCGGGGACTTCGGCGCCCTCGAGCGGGCCGCCGGTCTCCAGGGCGCGCTCGTACGGGGCCACCGCGTCGACCCCGTTGCGGGCCAGCCAGCGGTCGCGGACGATCCGCAGCATCTCCGCGTGCGGGTGCAGGGTCGAGGCGCGGGCGACGCGGTCGACCAGGACCATCGTCTTCTCGCCGGGCGCCATCGGCTGCGGCTCGGAGACCATGTCGTGGACCGAGACGACGCCGGGCTCGGAGCTGAAGACGAAGTCGCTTTCCGTCTCGACTTTCCAGAGCGGCCGCAGGCCCATCGCGTCGGCCGAGAAGACGCACTCGTCGCCGTGGCGGGCGATCAGCGCGACCGGGCCCTGGGCGAACGGCCCCATCGCCTGGTGCAGGTACATGTAGAAGCCCCGCAGCTCCTCCGGGAAGGTGCGGATCTCCTCGACGATCGGCGGCACGATCATCTCCATCGCCTCCGCCAGCGAGAGGCCCTCGCGGCTGACCATCGTGTCGATCGTCAGGTTCAGGTCCTGCGAGTCCGACGCGCCGGGAGTGATCTGGACCGCCAGCATCTTCGCCTCCTGGCGGAGCTGTTCGATCGTGTTGATCTCGCCGTTGTGGCCGAGCGCCGAGAACGGCTGCACCCGCTTGAAGGAGGGCCAGGTGTTGGTCGAGTAGCGGTTGTGGCCGAAGGCGGCGACGGTCTCGAAGCGCGGGTCGGTGAGGTCCGGGTAGTAGGCGCCGAGCACCTTCGGCGAGCCCATCACCTTGTAGACGCAGGTGGTGCCGGAGAAGGAGGGGACGTGGACGCCGAGCCGGCGCTCCAGCTCGAGCAGCAGCTCGAAGACCACCGCGTCGCGGTTGGCGGCGTCGGAGACCAGCCCCGCGACCTGCCAGAAGATCGGCTCCTCCTCGCGCGCGGTCGGGCCGAGCGCGGTCGAGTCGACCTTGCCGACCCGCTCGGCGAGGACGCGGAAGCCACCCTCGGCGAGCAGCTCGCGGCCGTCGTGCTTGATCTTCTCGACCTCCTGGGAGCGCTCGATGAAGACGTGGGCGACGGCGAAGGCGTCGTCGAGGGTGAGCGCCGGGTCGTGGCCGCCGACCCGGACCTCCTCGGCCCAGATCTTGCGCGGCAGGTCGACCAGCAGGCCGCAGCCGTCGCCCTCGCCGTCGACGTTGCCGGCCCGGTGGAGCATCTTCTGCAGCGCCGGGATCGCCAGTTCGAGCGGTTCGTGGCTCGGCGTCGCGTCCTTGCGCACGGACGCGTAGATCGCGCAGGCGTCCTTGTCTTCGACGCTCGGCGGCGATACCAGTGGCTTGTAGGGGCGGTCCCAGGCGAAGCGCTCGGCCTGGGCACGCTCGACGCGCGGAGCGTCGGACTGACGACTGGGCATATCTACCTCCCGGGATCCGCGCCTTCTTCGAGCGGGCGCGCGACGGGTTTGCGGGCGCCGCGAATTATAGGCAGGGGTCCAAAACCCGCTCGCCGCGGCTCGCTCAGCCGCCCCAGGAGGGCAAGAAGCCCCCGCGTACGAGCACCTTCGGCTTGCCCCCCGCGTAGGGGACCGAGGCGATCTTCAGTTCCGAACCGGGCCCTTCGAACCCGCCCAGGTAGCCGAGCACGGTCTTGCCGTTCGGGGTCAGGGCGACCCCGGCGAAGCCGGTCTCGGTATTTCCCGGACTGAGCGACCTTTCCTTGCCGGTCTTCGGGTTGACGGTGACGGCGTAGCTCGTGTCCTGGCCCCCAAACTCGGTCAGCAGTTGGTTGCCCGAGGCCGACCAGGCGGTCGGGAAGAGCCCTACCGTGAGCGGATCGACCTTGGTGTGGGTGAGGCGCTTCACCTGTTTGCCGTTGGCGTTCATCAGAAAGAGGTCGTTCTTCGGCCCGTATTTGCGCTTCTTCGCGTTCAACTGCTTGACGAAGACGATCTGCCCCTGCGGGCCCCAGAGCGGCCAGCCGGAGATGTGGTCGCGGGTCAGGGTCGAGGTCGGTCCGCCGGTGACGGGGTCGCGGACGATGTCGGTCTTCGCCGGATAGTCCTGGGACCTCGCCAGCCCGAAGACGACTTCCTTGCTGTTCGGGGAGAAGCTGACGCCGTTGAAGTAGCCGGTCGCGATCCGCGTCAGCTTGGCGGTTTCGACGTCGACCACGTAGAGGGCGCGGGTGCCGAGTTCGCCGCCGCGCAGCGCCGCCACCATGGTCGAGTCGGGCGACCAGGCGAAGGTGAAGCTTTCCCGCCAGGGCTGGAAGATCGTCCTGGTCTTCCCGGTGGCGACGTTGTAGAGCTTCATTTCCGGGCCCTTGCCTTTGCTTTCCCGTTCGAAGACGACCAGTTCGCCGTTCGGCGAGACATGCGCGTTGGTCCCCGCGCCGATCCGCTTCGCGCCCTTGCCGTTGTCCTTGGCGACGGTGACGTGGGGATGGAAGATGTTGGTGCTGTAGGCGAGGGTCGCCTGCGCGGCGGCCGGCAGGGCGAGCAGCGCCGCGACGACGAGGGCGGGGATCAGCTTCGACTTCGACGCGATGGCCATGCGGGCGACTCTAACCGCGCCCCCGGCGCGCCGGGGGCCTTTTCGACTCAGCCGCCCCACGAGGGCTGATACCCGCCCGGCACCAGCACCTTCTGCCTGCCCCCGGACCAGGGGACCGTGACGACTTTGGGGTGCGGGTCGCCGAAGCCGAGGCCGGTGGTGCCGAGGACGGTCTTGCCGTCGGGCGAGAGGGCGGCGCCCGCGAAACCGGACTCGGGGTTGTTCGTCAGCTTCTTTTCGGACCCCGTCACCGTGCTCACCGCGACGCCGTAGCCCTGGTCCTGGCCGTTGAACTCGGCCAGCAGCCGGGCACCGTCTTCGGATATCGCGATCGGGAGCAGCCCCAGAGAGAGCTGGTTCACCTTGGCGTGCGTGAGTTGGCTGATCCGCTGCCCTTTTTCGTTCATCGCGAAGAGCTCGGTCTTCGGCCCGTATTTGCGCTGCTTGGCGCCGAGGAAGCGGGCGAAGACGATCTGCCCCTTCGGGCCCCAGAGCGGATAGCCGGAGGTGTGGTTGTGGCTGAGCGCGACCCTGCCGGTGCCGTCGATATTCACCTTGAAGACGTCGCTCTTGAACGGATTCCTCTGCGACTTGGCAACGCCGTAGACGATTTCTTCGCCGCCCGGCGAGAAGCTGAAGCCGTTGAAGAAGCCCCGCGCGAGCTTCGTCTTCTTGCCCGTTTCGAGGTCGACCGCGAGCAGCGTGAAGGGCCCGTTGAGGGGACCGGTCAGTCCGGCGACCATGGTCGAGTCGGGAGACCAGGCGAACAGGAAGCTTTCCTGCCAGAGGTTGAGCACCCGCCTGCTCTTGCCGGCTTCGAGCGAGAAGAGCATCATTTCCGCGCCGCTGATCGTGCCGCGTTCGTAGGCGACGAATTCGCCGTTCGGCGAGACGTGGGAGTTGTAGCCGGGCCCGATCAGGTGGGCCCCCTTGCCGTTGTCCTGCGCGTAGTAGACCTTCGGCTGCCCGACGGTCTTGGAGTAGCTGAGGGTCGCGCCGGCGGCGGTGGGCAGGGCGAACAGCACTGCGACGACGAGGACGGCAAGGATCGGCTTCGACTTCGACGAGATCGGCATCGCGCGACTTTAACCGCGCCGCAGGCGGTAGGGAAAGACTTCCTAAGCGGTTGACCGACCCTCGTCGGGCTAGAGCTCGGGGACGTCGACGCCGAGCGGCTCGAACGGGAGGCGCCGCACCTCGGCCCAGCCCTCGGCCCGCTCCTTCAGGGCCGCCGCGACGCCGCCCGCTTCCTCCCAGGTCGTCCAGACCAGGACGGTCGGCCCGGCGCCGGAGATCGTCGCCCCCAGCGCGCCCAGCTCGGCGGCCGCGTCGACGATCTCCATCGAGCGCGGGTAGAGCTCCCGCCGGCGAGGCTGGTGGATGCGGTCGTGGAGGCCGCGGCCGACCAGGTCGAGGTCGGCGCTCCGCAGTCCCAGGACCAGCAGCGCGGCGGCGGAGACGTTGGCGACCGCGTCGCCGAGCGGCAGCTCCGCCGGGATCGCCTCCCGCGCCCGCCGCGTCGAGACCTCCTCGCCCGGGATCACGACGATCCCCTCCAGCCCCTCGGGCGGATCGAACCGCGCCGCAAAAACTCCATCTCCCTCGAGGCCCGTCGCGACGGGCCTCGGAGCACCGCCCGCCGCGCACACCACGAACCCCCCGTAGATCGCGGCGGCGACGTTGTCGGGGTGCCCCTCGATCTCGGTCGCCCGCGCCAACATCTCCTCGCGCGACAGAGCCAGCTCGAAGAGGTGGTCGGCGGCGGCGAGGCCCGCGACGATCGCCGCGGCGCTCGACCCCAGCCCTCGCGCCAGCGGAATCTCGCTGCGCAGCCGGAAGGCGATCCCGGCGGCCGGGTGCAGCGACTCGAAGGCCCGCACGATCAGGTTGTCGCGCCCGGTCGACACGTTCAACCCGCCCGGGTCGAGCGAGAACTCTCCCGCCTCCTCCACCTCCAGCTCGAGGTGCAGCGCCACCGCCGCCGCCATCGCGTCGTACCCCGGCCCAAGGTTGGCCGAGGACGCGGGAACGCGGACGAGTCGGTGCCGGGCGGTCATCGCAGGAGATCCTCGCCGACATTGTGTTGGAAATCGACGACCCAGCGAGCAAGCAGCGGATCGACCGGGCGCCAGGCGCCATTCAGCTGCTGGATGTGGCCGGCGTGGGCGAGCGCTTCCCGCGCATGCTGTGCGCCGCCTCTCGAGAGGTTGAAGCGCTCGAGCGTCCAAGCGCCGAAAACCGGCTCTCCCAGTGCCAGCGCGGTGAAGACCGCCCGCTCTTTGACCTCGAGTGAATCCCAGGTCGCCCGCAGCGCGTCGTCCTGTTCGTCGAATGCCGCGGCCTGCGCCGCCTGCCAGGTCTCGGCGTCCGCGACGCCTTGATCCGGCGTCTGCTCCCAGAGGTGATGCGCCAGCAGCATCGCCCGCTGCGGGTGGCCGCCGGCGAGGTCAAGCAACGGATCGATCGCCGACCCCACCTCTCGGCCGGTCCCCGCGAACCGCTCCCCGACGTGTTCGACGATCTCCGAGTCGGGCAGGGGATCGAGGCGGAGCAGGCGCGCCTGACCGAAGAAGGGCCGCTCGTGGGCGCCGAAAAGCTGCGCCATCAAGCCCGGGTGTGATCCGGCGAAGACGTAGCTCGCCGCGTCGCCATGCCGCTGGATGCGGCTGCGGAAGAGCCCGTCGATTCCGGGGTCGACGGACAGCAGCGCCTGGAACTCGTCGAAGGCGACGAGCGTCCGTTTCCCGGTCCGCTCGTAGAGCCGCGCCGGCAGGTCGAGCAGCCCGGTCAGGCGGCGGTTGATCTGTTCTTCGGCCCGGGGGCGCGATTCCACCCGCACGCCGGCGACACCGACGCTCAGCGACGGCCTCAACGTCTCGATCACAGCGCGAGCAACGCGCTGTGGCCCGGGACGCAGCTTCGCGTAACCGTCCTCGAGCCGGCCTGCGATGTCCACTCGGGAGAGGGCACCGTAGAAGTCGACCTCGACGTAGTTCATTCCGGCCTTGTCGGCCTCGACGCCGAGCCTCCGAAGCAGGCTGGTCTTGGGGATCACCGAACTAGTCGAAGACGGCGCGCTCGACGGCGCTCAGGTCGTTCTCGCAGCTGATCACCGCGGGGGCTTTGCCCAGCGCGGTGTCGGGGTCCTTGAGGCCATGGCCGGTGAGGACGGCGACGACGGTCTCCGGCTTCGGGCCGCCCTCGACGGTCGGCAGGCCGTGGGCGAGAAGGCCGGCGACCGAGGCGGCCGAGGCGGGCTCGCAGAAGACGCCGACGCAGCTCGCCAGCCAGTGGTAGGCGTCGATAATCTGCTCGTCGGAGACTGCGGCGATGCGGCCGTGCGAGGTGGTGACGGCGCCCATCGCCTCCTCCCAACGGGCCGGGTTGCCGATCCGGATCGCCGAGGCGATCGTTTCCGGTTTCTCCACCGGTTTGCCGGTGACCAGCGGCGCCGCGCCCTCGGCCTGGAAGCCGTAGAGGATCGGCGCCGTGCCCATCTCCTGGAAGCCACGCCAGTAGGCGGTGATGTTGCCGGCGTTGCCGACCGGGATCGCCAGCGCGTCGGGCGCGCGGCCGAGCTCTTCGATCACCTCGAAGGCGCCCGTCTTCTGGCCTTCGATCCGGTAGGGGTTGACCGAGTTGACCAGCTCGATCGGGTGCTTCTGGGAGAGCTCGCGGACGATCCGCAGGGCGTCGTCGAAGTTGCCTTTCAGCGCCACCACCCGCGCCCCGTGCATCAGCGCCTGGGCGAGCTTGCCGATCGCGATCTTCCCCTCCGGGACGATCACCGCGCCGCGCAGCCCTGCCCGCGCCGCGTAGGCGGCGCAGCTCGCCGCCGTGTTGCCGGTCGAGGCGCAGATCACCGCCTCCACCCCGCGCCCCTTCGCGCGCGAAACCGCCACCGTCATCCCGCGGTCCTTGAAGGAGCCGGTCGGGTTGGCACCCTCGAACTTCAGCAGGACCTCGGCGCCGACCCGTTCGGAGAGGGCCGGCGAGGGGATCAGCGGCGTCGATCCCTCCTGCAGGCTGACGATCGGATCGTCCGGCTCGAGGTTCAAACGGTCGCGGTAGCGTTCGATCAGCCCCCGTTCCGGCACCTCGCCCCCTCCCCCGCCTGGTCGGGCAGTGCCATGACCGGCACTAGAAACTCTCCTCGATCACGTGGATCGAACGGGCCGGGCCGCGCAGCTCGCCGAGCTCGTTCAGCGCCTCGACCGCCCGCGTGAAGCGCGACTCGAGGCATTCGTGCAGGACCATCACCAGCCGCGCATCGTCGCCGATTCCGCGCTGGACGACGCTCTTCACCGAGACCTGGTGGTCGCCGAGCACGGTCGCGATCCGCGCCAGCACCCCGGGCCGGTCGGCGACCTCGAGGTGCAGGTAGAAGGAGCTGGGGACGTCGGAGACGATCGGCAGCTCGGTCCGCGTCTCGTGTACCGGCGCGTCGCCGGCGAGGATCGAGACGACGTCGCCGAGCACCGCGCTCGCCGTCTGCAGGCCGCCCGCGCCGGGCCCCGACAGAGTCACCTCGTTGATCGCGGGCGCCTGGATCATCACCGCGTTGAACGCCCCTTCGATCGGCGCCAGCGGGTGGCCCGAGTAGAGGAAGCAGGGAAAGACGCGGACGCTGATCGCCTCGCCGCGCCGCTCCGCCACGCCGAGCAGCTTCAGCGAAAGGCCGAGCTCCTTGGCGAAGGCGAGGTCGTCGGGCTGGATCGACTCGATCCCCTCGTAGGTCACCTCGGAGAGCGTCACCCCGGTGTGGAAGGCGAGCCGCGCGAGGATCGCCATCTTCGCCGCCGCGTCGGCGCCGGAGACATCGTCGGTCGGGTCGGCCTCCGCGTAGCCGAGCTCCTGGGCGCGGGCGAGGACGTCGTCGTAGCCCGCCCCGCTCGCCGCCATCTCGCTGAGGATGAAGTTGGTGGTGCCGTTGACGATCCCGTAGACCTTGTCGATCTTGGTGACGCTGAAGCCCTCCTGGATCGTGCGGACGATCGGGATCACCGCCGCCACCGCCGCCTCGAAGCGCAGCTGCACGCCGGACTCGCGGGCGACCTGGAAGAGCTCGTCACCGTGCTGGGCGAGCAGCTGCTTGTTGGCGGTGACGAAGGGGCGCCCGGCGCACATCGCGGCGATCGCGTACTCGCGCGCCGGTTCGGTGCCGCCCATCAGCTCGACCACCAGGTCGGAGCGCCCGAGGATCTCGTCGAAGTCCCCCGCGCTCCGGGTCAGCACCCCGGCCAGCTCGGGCCGCCGCCCGGTCGCCGCCTGGACCGCCTCGGCGCGCTCGGCGAGCAGGTCGGCGAAGGCCGCGCCGACGTTGCCGCGGCCGAGCAGGCCGATGCGCACGGGTTTGGGCCCGTCGCCGGCCTCGACGGCCTCGCTCGCCGCTGCGACGGCCTCAGACATCGCGCGCCGTCAGATCGTCGAAGGTCTCGCGGCGGACCACCGCGCGGGCCTCGCCCTCGCGGCAGAAGATCACCGGCGGCCGGGTGACGCCGTTGTAGTTGTTGGCCATCGCGTGGCCGTAGGCGCCGGTCGCCGGGGTGACGAGGACGTCGCCGACCGCGGGCGCCGCCAGCATCGCGTCGCGGACCAGCACGTCGCCCGACTCGCAGTGCATGCCGGCGACGGTGACCAGGGTGTCGGGCCCGGCCGCGGCGCGGTCGGCGATCAGCGCCTCGTAGCGGGAGCCGTAGAGCATCGGCCGCAGGTTGTCGGACATGCCACCGTCGACCGCGATGTAGGTGCGGACGCCGGGGATCTCCTTGACCGTGCCGACCCGGTAGGCGGTGATGCCGGCGTTGGCGACCAGCGAGCGGCCCGGCTCGATCATCATCCGCACGCCCTCGCCGAAGACCTCGCGCACGCCGCGCACCTTCACGTCGACGTAGTCGTCGATCGTCGGGGGCCGGTCGTCCTCCGTGTAGGCGACGCCGAGCCCGCCGCCGACGTCGACGACCTTGCACCAGTCGCCCGCCAGGTCGCCGAGCGCGGCGATCGCCAGGCGGTAGGGCTCGAGCTCGAAGATCTGCGAGCCGATGTGGGCGTGCAGGCCGACCAGCTCGAGGACCTCTGAGGCGAGCACCCGCTCGATCGCGTCCGCCGCGAGCCCGGCGCCGTCCGCCATCCCGAAGCCGAACTTCGAGTCGAGCTGGCCGGTGGTGATGAAGTCGTGGGTCGAGGGCTTGACCCCGGGCGTCACCCGGATCAACACCTTGATCGGCTCGTCGAGCAGCCGCTCGCAGCGCTCGATCTCGTCGAAGGAGTCGAGGATCAGGTGGCCGATCTCGGCCCGCGCCGCCATCAGGATCTCCTCGTCGGACTTGTTGTTGCCGTGCATGTGGATGCGCGCCGGGTCGAAGCCGGCGGCGAGAGCGATGTGCAGCTCGCCGCCGGAGGCGACATCGACCGAGAGCCCCTCCTCGGCGAAGAGCTTGTAGGCGGCGGTGGCGGGGAAGGCCTTGCTGGCGAAGAGGACCTCGCCGTCGACTCCGCGGCGCTCGAAGGCATCGCGATAGGCGCGGGCGCGGGCGCGCAGGTCGTCCTCGGCGTAGATGTAGGTGGGGGTACCGTGCTCTTCGGCGACCTCGACCACGTCGCAACCGCCGACCTCGAGGTGGCCGCGCTCGTTCAGCCGGCTACCGATCGGCAGCACGGCAGAGCCCGCGATCGGATCGCCCGCCACTGCCCCAGAGTGAACCTGCTCCGCCATCGGCGGCATTGTGACGGGTGATCGCCCGGGTTGATCGTCCGAGTGGCTATTCGCCGTGGCCGCCGAGCAGCCCGCCGACGACTTCGCCCACTCCGTCGACGGTCTGGCCGACCACCGATTCCGGTCCGGCGACGCCTTCGACGGCTTCTTCGGTGACTTTGGTGACACCCGATTCGCCGAGGCCGCCGCCGAGCGCTTCGTCGACTCCGCCGACCGTCTTGTTGACCGTTTCGGTGACGACTTCGGAGGGCTTCGCCGTGGTCACCGGCGTGCTGCCGGTCGAGCCGCCGCTCCCGCCGGAACCGGTCGAACCGCCACCGCCGCCGGTCGAGCCACCGCCGCCGCCCGAGCCGGACGGGTTGGAGGTGCCGGTGGCGTTGTTCCCGCCGATCGACCCGGAGGAGTTCGAGCCTCCGTTCGAACCGCCACCGGAGCCCGGCGACGATGAGGACGGCGACTGATTCGAGGACTGGTTTGAGTGCGAGCCGGAGTTGCCGCCGCCCGAGGTTCCGGTGTTGCCGGTCCCGGTTCCAGGGTCGCTTTCGAGGGTGCCGGCGGGCGCGGTCCCGCCGTGGGTCGGGGTCGCGCCGGCGCTCTGGTGGTTACCGCCGGAGGTGGGGTTCGCGGCGCCGTTGCGGCCCGCGGCCGCCGCGTTCGCTTTCGCCCGGTTTGGCCCGGTGGGCGCTGCGACTACTCCGCCGGTCGAGGCCACCGCCTGCTGATTGGCCCCGCCGACCGCCTTGCCGGCGCCGAGCGCGGCCTTCTGGTCATGGCTCGAGAGCGCCGGAATCGGCAGGTCGTGGAAGACCTGGGCGGAGACGAGCACGACAAAAATCCCGATCGCCACGACGATCACGGCAACGCCCGAGAGCGCGCCAACGAGATAAGTGTGGGCCTGCCTAATCATGTTTACTGAAAACTGGTTAGGTTCCTTACCAATTACTGCCTAATTTGGCTTGCAGACTGGGTTTGCCGCCACTTCTCTATCGGCGAGGCAGTAACTAAAGATAACCGAATGGGTCGGTGACCTCACCGTTTATACGAACCTCGAAGTGGACGTGGGGTCCGAGGCAGTAACCGGTGCAGCCGGAATAGCCGATCACTTCCCCCTGCTGGACCGACTGTCCGGGGTCGACGGCGAAGGCGGATTGGTGGGCGTAACAGGTCGAGAGACCGCCGCCGTGATCGATGCAGGTGTAGTTGCCGTAGCCGCCCGATTCGGCCTCCGACTCGGTGAAGGCGACGGTGCCGGAGAGCGCGGCGCGGATCGGCGTCCCTTCCGGCACGGCGATGTCGATGCCCGGGTGGAACTCGTAGTGGCCTTCGATCGTGCGCGGTCCGAAGCCCGAGGCGATCGGCCCATCGACCGGCCAGATCATCGCCCCGCTGCCGGCCTTGATCGGCCCGAGCGGCAGCGGCGCCGAGCCGGTCGCCGCCAGAGGTCGGCCCGGCATCCGCCGCTACTCGGGCGGGGAGCGGGCGACCGGCGACACAGTTCTGCAACGAGGTTCCAGGCCTTTGCTGAGTTGAAGGCGCTATAGCGCCTTCAACTCAGCAAACGACCGGACTGGCGTTGTGAAAAGCGCACGACTGCGGGGAGGCGGTCACGGAAGGCGCAAGAACCCTCCCCGAACCTCAAATCGCCGGGCGTCAGCCGGCGTCGCTCGTGCCGGTCCCTGAGGGAGGGGCGTTCTCGACTTTCAGAAGGCCGCCCTCCGCCTCTTCCTCCATCTGCAGCGTGGTGTGCTCGATGCTGAAGCTCTCGCCGAGCTCCATTTCGAGCTGCTGGCGGATCTGGTCGCGGTCGGTGCCGCGGGCGACGACGACGTGGGCGGCCAGCGCCGGGAAACCGGCGGTCACCGTCCAGACGTGGAGGTCGTGGACGGAGCGGACCCCGGGGACGCGGCAGATCGCCGCCCCCATCCCATCGACGTCGATGTTGGCCGGCGCCGACTCCATCAGCACGTCGAAGGGTTCTTTCAGCAGGCGCCAGGAGGAGAAGAGGACGAGCAGCGAGATCAGCAGGCCGACGATCGGGTCGACGACGTCGGAGCCGCCGGCGAGGACCACGGCGCCGGCGACGATGACGCCGAGCGAGCCGAGTGCGTCGGCGAAGGAGTGGCGGATGACGCCCTCGAGGTTGATGTCCTCGCGCTCGCCGCGCGCCAGGTAGACGGTCGCCGCGGCGTTGCCGACCAGGCCGAGGACGCCGAGCGCGAGGACGCCGCCGCCCGCGATCCCGGGCGGGTTCGAGAATCGACCGATCGCCTCGATGCCGATCACGACGCTGACCGCGACCAGCGTCAGCCCGTTGGCGAGCGCCGCCAGCACCTCCGTGCGCTGGTAGCCGAAGGTGCGCCGCCCCGACGCCGGCCGCGCCGCGAGCCGCGCCGCGATCAGCGCCAGGACGATCGAGCCGACGTCCGAGAGCAGGTGACCGGCGTCGGCGAGGACGGCCAGCGACCCGGTGAGGACGCCGCCGATCGCCTCGGCGAGCAGCAGCACGACGTTGATCGCCAGCGCGACCATGAGCCGCCGCCGCGAGTCCTCGCGCCGCGCCTCCAGCGCGTGGGCGCCGAAGCCGTGGCTATGTCCGTGTCCCCCGCCTCCGTGGCCGTGGTCGTGCACGAAGCCGAGGATACGTCGTGTTGACGGGCCGAAAACTCAAGGAGGGCTTGAGTTTTCGGCCCGTCAACATTGGTCAGGCCGGGACCGGCTCCTTCAGGGCCTGCGCCTCGGCGGCCACTTCGGCGGCGAAGCCGAGCCGCTCGGCGTACTCGCGCGCCTGCATCCGCGAGATGACCATCCGCTGGATCTCGGCCGTGCCCTCGAACAGCTGGTAGATCTTCGCGTCGCGGAACCACTTCTCCAGCGGGTGGTCGGTGTCCCAGGCGGCCGGGCCGACCAGGTCCATCAGCGTCGTCGTCGCCCACATCGTCACGTCACCCGCCTTCAGCTTCGACATCGAGCCCTGGCCGCCGGTCATCGGCCGGCCGTTGCGTCCCATCCACGAGGCGCGCTGGACGAGCAGCCGCGCCGCCTCGATCTCGGTGGCGACGTCGGCCAGCGTCTGCTGCACCCGCTGTGCGCTGAGCAGCTGCACGTCACCTTCTTCGCGGCCATAGAGGTACTCGAGGGTCCACTCGTACGCGGCCTGGGCGATCCCCAGCGCCGAGGCGCCGACGATCGGCCGGGTGATCTCGAAGGTCGCCAGCGCGTCGGCCCCGGCGCGCGATTTCTGGCCGGACCGCCCACGCTCCAGCTTCTTCTGCAGCTTTTCCCCGCCGCCGAGCAGGTTCTCGGCCGGGATGCGGCAGTCCTCGAGCACGATCTCGGCGGTGTGCGAGGCGTGGATCCCGAGCTTCGACTCCTTTTTGCCCTGGGACAGCCCGGGCGTCCCTTTGTCGATCACGAAGGAGGCCTGGCCGCGGGTGCCGAGCGTCGGGTCGACGGTGGCGACGACCACGTGGACGTCGGCGATGCCGCCGTTGGTGATGAAGACCTTGGTGCCGTTGAGCACCCACTCGTCGCCGTCGCGGACCGCGGTCGTCTTCAGGCTCTTGACGTCGGAGCCGGCCTGCGGCTCGGTCACCGCGTAGGCGCCGAGCTTCACGGTCTCGGCGTCGCCGAAGCACTCGGGCACCCAGCGCATCGTCTGCTCGGGGGTACCCGAGGCGGCGATGCCGGCGGCGGCCAGCCCGGAGCCGCTGATCGCCAGGGCGATCCCGGCGCAGCCCCAGTGGAACTGCTCCGCCATGATCGGCTGCAGCTGGCCCTCGTCGTCTTCGGCCGCGCGCTGCATCCCCTCGAGGCCGCCGAAGCCCTGCTTGCGCGCCTCTTTGATGATCTCCCAGGGCGTGCTCTCCTCGCGGTCGTGCTTGGCCGCGGCCGGGCGGATCACCTCGCGGGCGAACTTGCGGCATTCGGCCTGGTAGGTCAGCTGCTGGTCGTTGAGTCCGAAATCCACTGCGCTTCCTCCCTGCTGTCGACCCGTTGGGGGGACGGGCCGCGATCGGCTGTTGATTGACTGGTCAGTCAGCCAGTCGGGGCAAAGACTAGCCGACCAGCCGGCGCCGCGCCACGCCTGTAGCGTTGGGACGGGTGAGCGCCGACCGACCGATCAACGCCGACGTGGGGGCGCCGCAGGAGCCCCCGGAGCTCGCCGGCAAGCCGAAAGCCGCCGAGGGGGCGTCGAAGGAGGCACCGCGGAAAGCGGCCGAGCCGAAAGCGTCCGCGGGGGCGTCCCGGGCGACCCCGAAACCAGCGCCAGATCCTGAGGCCCCTCCACGTCCCCAACGGCGCATTCCCGGCCCGATCAAACTGGTCGCCGTGCTGATCGTGATCGCGGTCGGCTTCATCGTCCTCGCGGTCGTCGCCGGGGGCGGCTCGAAGAAGGGGGACGGCGGCGGCGCCCCGGCCCCGTCGACGACCAGCGGCGGGCCGAGCGAATCGGGCAAGTCGTCGTCTTCAGCGTCATCCTCCTCCGAAGCCGAAGCCCAAGGCGATGGCGAATCGACCGAAGCGGCGAGCGCCAGCGCCGAAGAACTCGGCTACCCCTCCTTCGCGACCTCCAACACGACCCGGATCGGCGGCCCCGATCCCGCCTCCAACGCCGCCGCCACCGCGCTCGCCGTCTTCCCCGGCACGAACGAAAAGCAGCGGCCGGTCGCCGTCGCCCTGGTCGGCGGCGAAGACTGGGCCGGGGCGATCGCCGCCGCGGTGCTGATGGCCGAACCGGTGCGGGCGCCGCTCCTCTACGGCGAACCCGAAGGCGTCCCCGACCCGACCGCGGAGGCGCTGGGCAAGCTGCAGCCGCACGGCGGCGCGGCCTCCGGCGGCGACGCGGTGTTCGCGATCGGCGACGTCCAGGTTCCGAACGGGATGAGCGCCGCCAAGGTCGCCGCCGGTGACGCCGCCTTGGAGGCGGCGGCGATCGCCCGCCTGCGGGACCGCCTGGCAGGCTCGCCGCCGGAAGCGATCCTCCTCGCCTCCAGCACCGAACCGGCCTTCGCCGCGCCCGCCGCCGCCTACGCGGCGCGCTCCGGCGACCCGGTGCTCTTCACCGAAGCCGCGAAGCTGCCGCTTGAAACGGTCGCCGCAATGCGCCGCGACAAGGGCGTCCCGGTCTACGCGCTCGGCCCCGGCTCGGCGATCTCCGGCAGCGTCCTGAAGGAAGTCGAAAAGCTCGGCGACAAGGTGGCCCGGATCAGCGGTGCCAATCCGGTCGCCGCGGCGGTCGCCTTCGCCCGCTTCGGCCACGGCAAGTTCGGCTGGCAGGTCTCGGACCCCGGCCACGGCTTCGTCCTGGTCCGCTCCGACGCACCGCTCGAAGCGGCCGCCGCCTCGCCGCTCTCGGCCTCCGGCACCTGGGGGCCGTTGCTGCTCACCGACAGCGCCGATACGCTGCCGTCCGAATTGCGCGGCTACTTCCTCGACGTCAAGCCCGGCTACACCACCAACCCGACCCGGGCCTTCTACAACCACGTCTGGATCGTCGGCGACGCCGGGCAGATCAGTGTCGAACAGCAGGCGGAAGTCAACGAAGTCGCCGAACTGGCGAAGATCGGGAGCGAGGAATGAGCGAGGCGGAGAACCCAGAGTTGCTCGGCGGGCAGCAGGGCATCACGGTCGAGGACATCCGCGCCCTCGCCGGCCCGGCGACCCCCCACTTCTCGCTGCAGATCCGCAACCGGATCAAACGGCTGATCGAGCCGTTCCCGGCCGGGCACCCGGTCCGCCTCGAAGGCGAACGGCAGATAGCCCGCCTGCAGAAACTGTCCGACAACAGCGGCGAGCCGCGCCGCACCCTCGGCATCGAGCACTGAGATGAAGCACCTGGCTCCGGGGGTCTGGCGCCTCAAGGAGTTGCCCGGGCCGACGATCAACGTCTACCTGGCCGAGAACGTCCTGATCGACGCCGGGCGCAAATGGGACCGCAAGCGGATCTTCGCCGAGCTGGAGGGCGTCGAGATCGCCGAAGTCGCCCTCACCCACGTCCACCCCGACCACCAAGGCTGCGCCAAATGGGTCTGCGAAGCGCGCGAGGTGCCGCTCGCCTGCCATGCCGACGACGTCGACGCGATGGAGGGACGGGCGCCGGTGGGTTCGGGAATCGCCCTGATTCCACGCATCTACGGCCGCATCTGGACCGGTCCGCCGCACAAGGTCGATCGGGTCCTCAAAGAGGGCGACGAGGTGGCGGGCTTCCGCGTCGTCCACGCGCCCGGCCACGCGCGCGGCGAGGTGATCTTCTTCCGCGACTCCGACCGGGTCGCAATCTGCGGCGACGTGGTCCGCAACATGAGCTTCCTGACCGCCCTTCCCGGCGTCCGCCAACCCCCCGACGAGATGACCTACGACCCGCCCCTGAACCGCCGTTCGATCCACAAGCTGGCGGCGCTGGAGCCCTCGCTGATCCTCCCCGGGCACGGCCCGGCGATCACCGACATGGACGCCTTCGCCCGCTTCGTCGCCGCTCTGCCCGTGGACTGAGCGCACCGCCGTCGCTACGATCGCGGCATGGATACTCCGCTCGCACCTGAGCAAGGCATCGACAGCCCGGAGAACGCGCGCCAGCTGGCGATCCAGCGCCTGAAGCAGAAACAGGACTTCAAAGGCGTCCTGGCCGGAGGGCTCTTCGCGGTGGTGATCGTCGTGGTGATCTGGGCGATCGGCGGCGGCGGTTACTTCTGGCCCGTCTGGGTGATGCTCGGCGCCGCGATCGGAATCGTCGGCCAAGGCTGGAAGGCCTACGGCCCGAGCAACCGGATCAGCGAGGACGACGTCCAGCGGGAGATGAACCGCAGCTAGGACGCGGCGCCGCGGCTGGCCTGCTCCGCGGTCGCCCTAACGCGTAACGGTCGGGCGAAAGGTCGACCCCCACGCCGCTGCGAGGCCCGATGTTGATGGGCCGAAAAGCACTCCATATCAGCGCTTATCGGCCCATCAACGAGGCGGACGCACGGAAGCGGGCCGACTGCGCAAGGAAGCGTGTCCGCTCCCGCGCGGATCTCGGCAAAGGGCGCACGGAAGCGTGCCTCCACTCGCCCAAGCCCGATCCCCCGGAGCGCGTTCGCACTTAGCGACGCAATTTGTCGCTAAGTGCGAACGCCGCTGGGACCTCCGAGTGAGTTCGTAGTTACCCCGACATATTCGGGTTAAGTGCGAACAACCGGCTGGGCCCTCGGGTGAGTTCGCAGTTATCTGCGCTATGCGACGATAAGTGCGAACTCACCGCCGGCTGCCTCGGGAGGTGTGACGGGACCGTCCCCGGACCGTCCCGGGACAGGCGCAAGGCGCGCCCATCCCCACCTAACCAGCCGACCTTAGGTGGGGATGGGCGCGCTCGAGGCTCGCGGTCAGGTATGCGGGGGCGCCGGTCAGGCACCCGCCGCGGAATCGACATCTAGCCCGCAGTGCCGTTCGACGCCGGTCCGAAGGCGTCGATGATGCGGTTCTGGTACTCGCTCAGCTCCTCGGGCGAGATGAAGTAGGTCGGCGGCGTCAGGAAGAGGCCGTCGGCGCGCTCCGCCGTCGCCTCGACCCGGTCACGGACCTTGTCGAGCGGGCCGGCGGCGCAGTAGGTCTCGACCATCGCGTCGGGGATCGCCGCCGGGACCGCCGCCAGGTCGCCGCGCCGGAAGGCCTCGCCGGCCGCCGCGGCCTGGTCGGAGAAGCCGTGCATCTCCCAGAGCGGCGCGTACGTTTTCACCGTCGCGTAGAAGGAGATCGTGCGGCGCGCCATGTCGAGCGCCCGGCCCTCGTCGTCGTCGATCGCGCAGCAGACGGTCGGCAGGTAGTCGAAGTCGGCGCGCTCGCGTTTGGAGCGCCAGAGGCCCCCTTCGAAGCCGGGGACGACGACCTCGTCGATCCAGGCAAGGCTCTGGATCGGGTGGCCGATCAGCCCGTCGGCGACATCGCCCGCCATCCGCGCCATCCCCGCCTGGACCGCGGCGACGTAGATCGGCGGCGGCGTCTCGCGCGCGGGCGGATGCGGGCGCAGCCAGCCCTTGATGTCGATGTCGTAGTAGTCGCCCTGGTAGCGGATCGGCTCGCCGGCACCCGCCTGGCGCATGATCAGCCGGGTCGCCTCGATCGCCTCGCGCAGATGCGGCGCCGGGCGCCCGTAGTCGGCGTTGTGCCAGGTCTCGTTGAGGCGTTTGACGCCGGAGCCCATGCCGAGGCGGAACCGCCCGCCCGACATCTCGTCGATATCGAGCGCGGTGACCGCGTGGATGAAAGGGCTGCGGGTGAAGGCCCAGGTGATCCCGGTGCCGACGTCGATCCGCTCGGTCTTCGCCGCCAGGTAGGCGGCCTGGGTGTCGGCGGCGCGGAACAGCTCCGGCGCCCAGACGCACTCGATCCCCGCCGCTTCGGCGCGCAGGGTCTCGGCCTCGAGGTCGGCGACCGTGGTGCCGATCGCGGCGACCGAGATCCGCTCGAGCGCCCCCATCGCGCCGGAGCCTCAGGCCGCGGCGGGCGCGAGGACCTGCTTCGCGACCTGCTCGCGGTGCCAGCGCCCGTCGCCGTACATCGAGGCGTTGGCGCGGCCGCGCTTGAGGAAGAAGTGGAGGTCGTGCTCCCAGGTGAAGCCGATGCCGCCGTGGACCTGGATCGAGGCGTCGGGGACGCGCCAGCCGGCGTCGGAGGCGTAGGCCTTGGCCATCGAGGCGGCGAGGTGCAGCCCGTCGGGGTTGGCGTCGGCTGCCCAGGCGGCGCCGTAGACGGCGGAGCGCGAGTTCTCGGTCTCCAGCAGCATCTGGGCGCAGCGGTGGGAGACCGCTTGGTAGGCGCCGATCGGGCGGCCGAACTGTTCGCGGTCTTTGGCGTAGGCAACAGCCATGTCGAGGGCGCGCTGGGCGACCCCGGTCGACTCGGCGGCGAGCGCCACCGCGCCACGCAGGAAGACCGCGCCGAACTCGGCGCCGTGGCCGGGCAGGGTCTGCTCGGCGGGGACGCGGACGCCCTCGAAGCTGACCGTCGAGAGGCGGCGCGTGGTGTCGATCGAGATCTCCTGGGTGACGCTGACGCCCGCCGTATCGGCGGGGACGATGTGGCGGCGGCCGTCGGAGGTGGCGACCAGGAAGAAGGCGGCGCCCGCCGCGTCGGCGACGAGCTGCTTCTTGCCGTCCAGCACGATCCCGTCGGCATCGGCCTCGGCCTTCATCGGGTAGGCGCCCGGCGTCCCGGTCGAGCCCGCGTCGACCATCGCCTGGGTGCCGCGCGCGGTGCCCTCGGCAAGCGGCCGCAGCCAGCGCTCCTTCTGCTCGTCGGAGGCGCTCTGCGCGAGCGCCAGCCCGACCACCGTGTTGGAGAAGAGCGGGGAGGGAGCGAGCGCGTAGCCCATCTCCTCCATCAGCACCGCCAAGTCGACGGTGCCGAGCCCCTGGCCGCCCCACTCCTCGGGCAGCGCCAGCCCGGCCCAGCCGAGCTCGGCCATCTCCTTCCAGCCCTGCTCGTCGGTGCCGTCCTCGCTCGCCGCGATCTCCCGCATCCGCTCCGATTTGAAGCGCGAGGCGAGGAAGTCGCGGGCGGTCGAGCGGATCGCTTCCTGCTCGTCGGTCAGGTCGAAGTACAAGGTCCCTCTTCTCCTCTTCCTCGGCGCATCCCGCGCTCAGCGCATCCGCGGCAGGCCGAGCACCCGCTCGGCGATGATGTTCTTGAGGATGTCGGTGGTGCCGCCCTCGATCGAGTTGGCCCGCGAGCGCAGGAAGCCGTACTGCCAGGCGCCGTTGGCGATCGCCCCGTCGGAGCCGCGCCCGAGCGTCGCCCACGCCCCCTCGATCTCCAGCGCCAGCTCGGTCAGGCCCTGGTTGATGTCGGCCCACTGCCACTTGCCGAGCGAGCCCTCCGGGCCGGGGATGCCCGACACCATCGTCTTGGTCAGCCCGCGGTAGGCGTTCAGACGCATCGTCTCGGCCTCGATGAAGAGCTGGGCGATCCGCTGGCGGAAGTAAGAGTCCTCGGAGGCGGAGGTGCCGCCCTCCTCGCGCACCTCGTTGGCGAGGTTGGCGAGCCGCGCGAGGCTGTTGTGGATCGCCGCGATCGCCCCGAAGGCGAGCCCGGCCCGCTCGTTCATCAGCGTCGTGATCGCCACCGTCCAGCCGTTGCCGACCCCGCCGATGACGTTTTCGTCTGGAATCCGGGCCTCGTTGATGAAGACCTCGTTGAACTCGCCCTCGCCGGTGATCTGGACCAGCGGCTTGGCTTCGACCCCCTCCTGCTCCATGTCCATCAGGAAGTAGGTGAGCCCCTGGTGCTTGGGCGCGTCGGCGTCGGTGCGGGCGACCAGCATGCACCACTTCGCGTACTGGGCGAAGGTCGTCCAGACCTTCTGGCCGGTGACGACCCATTCGTCGCCGTCCTTGACCGCGCGGGTCTTCAGCGAGGCGAGGTCGGAGCCGGACTCGGGCTCCGAGAAGCCCTGGCACCAGATCTCCTCGCCGGTCAGGATCGGCTCCAGGTAGCGCTCCTTCTGCGCGTCGGTGCCGTGGGCGATCACCACCGGGCCGCCCATCGCGAGGCCAAGCACGTTGGCCGGGCTGGGTGCTTCCTGGGCGGCGGCCTCGCCGACGAAGATCGCCTGCTCGATCATCGTCGCGCCCCGGCCGCCGTACTCCTTCGGCCAGGAGATCCCGGCCCAGCCGGCCGCGTGCAGCTTCAGCTGCCACTCGCGGCGGAACGACATCACCTCGTCGAGCGAGCCCTCCGGTTCGGGACCGGGGTTGTTCTCACGCAGCCAGCTCGCGACTTCGTCGCGGAATCCCTGCTCCGATGGCGACAGCGTCAGGTCCATCGAGCGGCAGCCTACACGCGCTGGATCAGGGTGCCCGTCCCAAGCCCGCCGCCGCAGCACATCGTCACCAGGCCCATCTCCTTGTCGGAGCGCTCCATCTCGTGCAGCAGGGTGGTGACCAGCCGCGCGCCGGTCGAGCCGAGCGGGTGGCCGATGGCGATCGCGCCGCCGTTCACGTTGACCCGGTCCATGTCCGGTTCGAGCTCGCGCTGCCAGGCGGCGACGACCGAGGCGAAGGCCTCGTTGATCTCGATCAGGTCGATGTCGTCGATCTTCATCCCGTTGCGGTCGAGGAGCTTTTCCGTGGCCGGGATCGGGCCGGTCAGCATGATCACCGGGTCGACCCCGACCGTGGTGATGTCGTAGATCCGGGCGCGCGGCTTCAGCCCCAGGGCGTCGGCCTTCTCGCGGGTCATCAGCAGCACCGCGGCGGCGCCGTCGGAGACCTGCGAGGAGTTGCCGGCGGTGATCTTGCCGTCCTCCTTGAAGGCCGGCTTCAGCGCGGCGAGCCCCTCGAGCGTCGTCTCGCGCAGCCCCTGGTCGGTCATGTACGTGTCGCCGTTGACCTGGAAGGGGATCATCTCCCGCTCGAAGCGACCGTCGTCGGTCGCCTGGCGGGCCAGCTGCTGGGAGCGCAGGCCGAACTCGTCGAGCTCGGAGCGGGGGATCTCCCATTTGTCGGCGATCATCTCGGCCGAAAGGCCCTGCGGGATCAGGTCGTAGCGCTCCATCAGCTCTTTCGAGAACGCCAGGCCGCGTTCGGCCATGATTTCGCCGGCCGCCGCGAACGAGTTTTTGCCCATGTGCTCGACCCCGCCGCCGATCGCCACGTCGTGGACGCCGGAGGCGATCAGGGTCGCGGCGAAGTTGACCGCCTGCTGGGCGGAGCCACACTGGCGGTCGACGGTGGTCGCCGGGACCTCCTCCGGGAGGCCCGCCTCGAGCCAGGCATTGCGGCCGATGTTGATCGCCTGCTCGCCCCACTGCTGGACGCAGCCGGCGATCACGTCGCCGACCTCGGCCGGGTCGATCCCGGCCCGCGAGACCAGCTCCGAGTAGGTCTTCGCCAGGAGGTTCGACGGGTGCAGGTCTTTGTAATAGCCCTTCTCCGGATGGCCGCGACCGACCTGGGTGCGGACCGCCTCGACTATCACGACCTCGCGCCCACCAAGCTTGCCTTTCCCGTTCTCCATCGTCCTCCTCCGTATCTCGAATACGTGCGCCTTCGGCGCGCACCGTGGCCCCAGACGTTACTCGCCCTGACTGACCGGTCGGTCAACCGCACCGCGCCGCGCGGAAAACCTTGATAGGAACCCGGCCGATGAGCGAGAGCAATGGGTACGAAAGTCCGGGGATCGCGGGGAGCGGCGCCATCGCCACCGGCCTCGCCGCGGTCTCGACCACTACTGCCGACACGATCCTGCTGGCGCGGTCGGAGGCCTCGGCCTGGCGCGCCGAGGAGAAAGTCGTCGCCGCCTGCGCGAAGATCGAGGGGGCCGAGCCGTCGCGGCTGCGGGTCACCACCGACCCGAAGGACCTGGCCGACTGCGACGTCGTCGTCGAGGCGATCGTCGAGGACCTCGACGCCAAGGCCGAGCTGATCAAGACGCTCGACGAGGCGTGCCCGAAGGCCGACCTGGCGACGACCACCTCCTCCCTGGGGATCGGCGACATCTCCGGCAAGGCCGGCGTGCCGCGCCTCTACGGCCTCCACGTCTTCAATCCGGTGCCGCGCATGGCGCTGGTCGAGGTCTGCGTCCCCGAGGCCGCCGCCGCCGCCCGCGACCGGGCGATGGCCTGGTGCGCCGCGCTCGGCAAGACCGCGGTCGAGGTCCCCGACCAGGCGGGCTTCGTCGTCAACCGCCTGCTCTTCCCCTACCTCTTCGACGCGGTGCGGATGGTCGAGCGGACCGGCATGGAGGCGGGCGAGGTCGACACCTGCATGAAACTCGGCGCGGGCCACCCGATGGGCCCGTTGGCCCTGCTCGACTTCGTCGGCCTCGACGTCGCCGAGGCGATCGGCGACGCCCTCTTCGCCGACTCCGGCGACCCGGCCCACAAACCCCCCGGCCTGATCGTCGAGATGATCGGCG
>DASXMH010000113.1:0-8629 GCA_036495785.1 Solirubrobacterales bacterium | reverse complement strand
CGCCCGCGACGAGGAGGGTCTTGCGCTCGTCCGCGGTCAGGTGGAGGAGCTGGGCGGAGATCGAGCCGAAGGCGCCGCCGGTCATGATGATCGGGCCCTCGGCGCCGAACGGGCCGCCGGTGCCGATCGCGATCGCCGAGGCGAGCGGCTTCAGCAGCGCCACCCGCGGCTGCACCTTGCTCCCCGAGGTGAGAATCGACTCGATCGCCTCGGGGATGCCGTGACCGCGGATCTTCTCCGAGCCGTAGCGCGCGACCAGGCCGATCACGAGGCCGCCGCAGACCGGCGCGAGCAGGATCAGGAGCGGTGAGTGGTGGATTTCGCCGGGGGCGACCAGGGCGGTCCCGAACCGTTGGTAGAAGACGAGGTTGGTGATCAGCCCGATCAGCCGGAGCAGGCACCAGGCGACGCCGGCGCTGAGCGCCCCGATCGGCAGCGCGAAGGCGGTAATCGCGAGCAGGCGCGGGCCGACGTCGAAGTCGCCCAGGTGGCGGAGGTCGGTGGAGCGGGAGGGGGAGGGCACGGCGGGCAAGGCACGAGGAGGAGGGGAAATATCGTGTCACGACATATTAGCGAGAGGCACGCGTAGCCTTCGGGCCGCCTCGTCGCAAGACGGCCCAGGCCCAGATCTACTCCTAACCGCGCGAGAAGGCCGCCGGTACGCTGCTCGGCACCGTCCCCTCGGCGCCCGCGCCTGCACCGTGCAGGTGCATGAAGGGCACCGTCAGCCGCCGCCGCAGCTCGGCCGCCACCTTGTCACCCCGCGGCGACGCGGCGACCAGCGTGACCTGGTTCGCCGGGTAGCCGGCGACAATGTCGGCGACCGCCTGGACCGGATCCTCGTCGCCGATCCTGCCCCCGGCCGACGCCCCGGCTCGCCGCAGCTCCGCCATCGCGAACGCGACCCGCTCCTGCGCCCGCCGCCGCGGCGGCCCGACGTCTTCGGACCAGCGCTCAAGGAAGGTCTTTACCAGCGGGACGAGGATCAGGATCTCGAGCCCGGCCTCGCTCGCGGCCGCCGCCAGCGCCGCCGCGGTGAGGATCGCCCCCGGATCGGCATCCTCGACGACCAGAAGCAGCCGGTCGCGCCCGTCGGCGGCGGCACGCGGCACGATCGGCGGCCGCGGCGGGTCGACGATCGCGAACACCAGCGCCGAGGACGCCGCCAGCGCCCCGACCGCCAGCCCGAGCCCCGGGCCGCCCACGTAGAAGCCCCCGACGATCGCAAACGCGATCGCCGCGACGATCAGCGGCAGCTTCCAGGCGGCCAGGACGTAATAACTCGACTTCGCCGTCGCGTCCCTTCCGCGCTCCTCCATCTCCCGACCTCCTTCGTGATGGTGGACCCACCACGAGCTTTGCAGATACGGGCGCAGACCAGAAATGCCCCGAGCTGGATTCGAACCAGCGGCCTATCCCTTAGGAGGGGATCGCTCTATCCAGCTGAGCTATCGGGGCTCGGGCGGGATTTTGGCTTAGTTGGGCGAGACGTGACAGAGAAGTTGCTTTGTGCGCACCACGGGTGCGTAATTCGAAGCCAAGATCGCTTGCATGAGAACCAGCCAGCTGAGAGAGGTGTCCTCCACGCGTATTAATGTGGCGGACATGTCCAAGATGATCCAGATCAGAAACGTGCCGGACGAGCTGCACCGGATGCTGAAGATGCGGGCCGCCGCGGAGGGGATCTCCCTGTCGGACCTGATCAAGCGCGAACTCGGCGTGGTGTCGGGCCTGTTGACCTTCGAGGAACTCGACGCGCGGGTGCGGGCGCGCGGGCGCTCGAAAGGGACGACGGCCGAAACCGTCCGCTACATCCGCGAAGCGCGGGGCGACTGATGAACGTCGTCGATGCCTCGGTCCTGGTCGAGTACCTCACCGGGGGCGAACAGGTGGAGGCGGCACGAAGCGCGATCGGGCGGGAGCGCTGGGTCTGGGCTCCCGTCCTGGTCGACGCCGAGGTGGGGAACGCGCTGCGCCGCCAGGTCCGCGCCGAGGTACTGACCGTGCGCAAGGCGCGCGCCGCGCTCGACGATCTGCTCGAAATGCGGTTGCAGCGCGTCGAGCACCGCCACCTCGTCGATCGCGCCTGGCAACTGCGCGACAACGTCAGCTTCTACGACGGGCTGTACGTGGCGCTCGCGGAGGGCCTCGACGCGCCGCTGCTGACGCTCGACGCGAAGCTCGCCCGATCGTCGGGGCTGCGTACGGAGGTGGAGCTGATCGCGCCGGTCTAGGGTCTGCCGCCGTTCGCGCGGCGCGCCGGTCTAGGCCTGAGGCTCGGCGTCGCCCTCGTCTTCGGGCTCGGCGTAGAGGCTCTCGGCGGCGAGCTCCATCGCCCGCCGGCTCCACAGCTTGACCTCCATGAAGACCTCGTCGCCGTAGGCCTCGAGGGCGTCGAGGGCGAGCAGGGTGAAGCGGTCGCGGCTGATCTCTTCCTGGTCGACCGTTTCGCCGTCGAGCTCGGCGGTGGCGGCGACGGCGCCGCGGACCAGCGGCCGTCCCCAGACCAGGGTGACCGCCCCCGCCCGCCCGTTCTCCCCGCGCCAGCGGCCGATCACGTCGTCGTTGAGGTCGATTTTCCAGTCCGCGTTGTCCTCGGCGAGGACGTCGGTGAAGTCGGCGGTCGCGGCGAACCCGGTCGGGTCGCCCTCTCCGCTCGGCAGCTCGTAGGAGACGTGGCCGAAGAGCTCGAGCGTGCCCTCGTCGCTCTCGGTCCGCGCCGAGCAGGGCACCCAGACGCGGCCCCCCCAGGCGCGCTCCGGGAACCAGTCGACCTCGTCGGGCACCGTCGCCCCGGCGGGCAGGTCGGTGATCCCGTCGACCGCGCCGACGAAGGCGTCGCGCAGGCGCGCCGCGAAGCGGCCGCCGGCGATGCCCTCCTGGCTGGTGTCGGCGATGAAGCGGGGGATGGGTCGGGGGTTGGGCGCCACGGCCGGCAGACCCTACACCCGCAGCCGCGCAGCTAGGCGGAGTGGGCGGCGCTGCCGGCTGCGGCGTCCGGAGCCGGGGAGACGGACTCGGGGCGGCCGCGCAACAGGGTGATCGCGGCCACGGCGCCCGCCAGGCAGAGCCCGGCGGCGATCAGGAAGGCGAGCCGGTAGCCGTCGGTCAACGCGTTCAGCTGACTGGTGCCGCCGCTCAGCAGATCGTTGGTGTGGGAGGTGGCGAGCGTCGTCAGCACCGCCAGGCCGAGCGTGCCGCCGACCAGGCGCGAGGTGTTGACGACGCCCGAGGCGAGGCCGTTCTGCTCCGGCGCGACGCCTTTGACGGCGACGATCGTCGCCGGGACCAGCGACCAGCCGGCGCCGAGGGCGGCGAGCATGCCGCCGGGGAGGATCGCCACCTCGTAGGCACTCGAGGCTTCAACCGTCGCCAGGACCAGGAAGCCGGTCGTCGCCAGGCTCATGCCGATTCCGAGCGTCGTCCGCACGCCGAGCCGCGCCACCAGCTTCGGCGCGGTCGCCGAGCCCGCGAACACCAGCAGCGTCATCGGCAGGAAGGAGATCCCGGCGAGCAGCGCGTCCTGGCCCTTCACTTCCTGCAGGTAGAGGGAGACGAAGTACCACATCGCGAACATCCCGGCGAAGAGCAGCGCGACGACCAGGTTGGCGACCCGCAGGGCCGGCATCTTGAAGACGTCGAGCGGGATCAACGGGTCGGCCGCCAGCTTGCCCTCGACCAGGGCGAAGAGGCCGAGCAGGACGATGCCGAGCGCCAGCGGGATCAGCGCGCCGAGCGAGCCCCAGCCGAGCGTGTCGGTGCGGACGATGCCGTAGACGATCGCGGTCAGGCCGCCGCTGATCAGCACCGCGCCGGGGACGTCGAGCTTGCGGTCACGGCCGATCGCGGCCTCGTGGGGGACCAGCTGGCGGCCGGCGATCAGCACGGCGATCCCGACCGGGACGTTGATGATGAAGACGGCGGGCCAGTCGAAGGCCTGGGTGAGGGCGCCGCCGAGCAGGACGCCGGCGCTGCCGCCGACGCCGCCCATCGCTGCCCAGAGGCCGAGCGCGCGGTTGCGCTCGGCGCCCTCGGCGAAGGAGCCGGTGACGATCGCGAGGCTGGCGGCGGAGATCACCGCGGCGCCGAAGCCCTGGATCGCGCGGGCGGCGATCAGGACGCCCTGGCCGTCGGCCAGCGCACAGCCGAGCGAGGCCGCGGCGAAGAGGCCGACGCCGACCAGGAAGACCTGGCGGCGGGGAAGGAGGTCGGTGGCGCGCCCGGCCAGCATCAGGAAGCCGGCGAAGGTCAGCGTGTAGGCGTTGACGACCCACTGCAGGCCGGAGTCGGAGAAGCCGAGCGACTCATGGATCTTCGGCAGGGCGACGTTGACGATCGAGATGTCGAGGATCACCATGAACTGCGCGAGGCAGACGGTGAGAAGAAGGGTGTCGCGTTGGAGTCGCTTCATCGGGATCTATTGAGGGTGAGTGGGGTAGATGTGAGAGCGAGGGGGAACGGTGGCTTAGTTCGATGGGCATCGTACCACAAAGTTCGATGATCGTCGTATCATTCTCTCCATGACCTTCGAGCACCCCGATCGCGAGGACCTCGACCTCTCCGCCGTCCTCCATGCCCTGAGCGACCCGCAGCGGCGCCGCATCGTCGCCGAACTCGCCGCCGGCGAAGAGCCGCGGCCTTGCGGCAGCTTCGCCCCCGGGATCACCAAATCGACCCGCACCCACCACTTCCGGGTGCTGCGCGAGGCGGGACTGGTCGAGCAGTGGAAGGAGGGGACGAGCAAGATGAGCCGCCTGCGCCGCGACGACATCGACGCCCGCTTCCCCGGGCTGCTCGACTCCGTGCTCGGCTCAAAGGCAGTCGCGCAGGTCTGACGCCGCCTGCTCCGGCGGGTAGATGTTGATGTCGACGCCGGTGCCGAACTCGAAGCCGGCCTTGATCGTCAGCCGCGGCGCGATGTCGACGTGCCAGTGGAACTGATCGGCGCCGCGCGGGGCGGTGCGGATCCAGAGGTTCAGCTCGGGCGGCGCGCCGAAGCGGGCGGCGAGGACGCGCATCGCGGTGGCGATCATCGCCGCGCCCGTCGCGTCCTCCTCGAAGCGCCCGACTTCGCGCCGCGGCACCACCCGCAGCTCGAACGGCCCCCGCGAGGCCCACGGGCAGATCAGTACCGCCTCGTCGTCGATCGCCACCAGCCTGTCTTTGCGTCGCACCTCCTCGACCAGCACGTCGGCGAGCAGCCCCGCCCCGGCGGTCCGTTCGCCGTAGGCGCCGACCCGCTCGCGCTCCCGCGCCACCGCCGCCGGCACGAAGGGCAGGGCGTAGAGCTGGGCGTGGGTGTGCTCGAGCGAGGCGCCCGCGCCGCCGCCCTCGTTGACGATCAGTTGCGCGTAGGAGGCGTCGCCGTGGGCACGCATCCGCTCTCGCCAGGTGGCGATCGCGTCGGCGAACTCGCCGTCGTCCAGTTCGGCCATCGCGGTGACGTGGCGGGGCGAGTTGATCAGCACCTCATGGGCGCCGGTGGCGGGCCGCGAGCTGAACAGGTCCGGTTCGCCGGCGCGCCGCGAGGTCAGGAGCGGATCGCCGCTCGACGCGAACGAGCCCGCTTCGGCCTGGGGACTCGTCCCGGGCGTCGCCGCCTCCTCGGCGCCGAGCGCCGGATAGAGGTTCGGCACGACGCGGGTCCGCCAGCCCGGCGTGTCCGGTGCGCCCCCCTGCGGCCGCAGCGCGTAGAGCTCCGGCGGCGTCTCCCCCTCGTTGCCCTCGCAGAACGGGCACCCCACGGGCCCCTTCGGCTCCGCCCGCCGCGTGGTGAAGTTGTCCGGCCGCGCCGCGCGGCCCGGGGCGAGGATCGTCCTCAGCCCGCTCAGCTGGTCGATGCGGATCTCGGGAGCGCTCAGGAGCGGGAGGGTGGCAGATCGGGATCGGGCGGCACGTCGTCCCTGGTCGGCACCACCGGTTCGGGATCGACCGCGGGTTCAGGCGGCAGCGCCGCGCCCGCGGGCGCGGGCCCGTCCGGGCGCGGACCGTCCGGTTTGGCCTTGCTCCCGCCGCGGTTGTGGTCGGCGCGCCCGATGAACGGCTCGAGCACGTCCATCGGCAGCGGGAAGACCACCGTCGTGTTCTGGTTGGAGCCGATTTCGAGCAGCGTCTGCAGGTAGCGCAGCTGCAGCGAGGCCGGGTTGGTGCTGATGATGTCGGCGGCGTCGGTGAGCTTCTGGGCGGCCTGGAACTCGCCCTCGGAGTTGATGATCTTGGCGCGGCGCTCGCGCTCGGCCTCCGCCTGGCGCGCCATCGCCCGCTGCATCTGGTCGGGGATCTCGACGTCCTTGATCTCCACCGCCGTCACCTTCACGCCCCACGGCTCGGTCGACTCGTCGATGATCTTCTGCAGGTCTTCGTTGAGCCGCTCGCGGTCGGCGAGCAGCTGGTCGAGCTCCGCCTTGCCGAGTACCGAGCGCAGTGCCGTCTGCGAGATCTGCGAGGTCGCGACCAGGTAGTTCTCGACCTCGACCACCGCCCGGTTCTGGTCGACGACGCGGAAGTAGGCGACCGCGTTGACCCGGCAGGGAACGTTGTCGCGGGTGATCACCTCCTGGGGCGGGATGCTCAGCGTCACCGTCCGCAGCTCGACCTTGACCATCCGGTCGATCAGCGGGATCAGCAGGATCAGCCCCGGCCCCTTGGTGGCGATCAGCCGGCCGAGCCGGAAGATGACCCCGCGCTCGTACTCGCGCAGCACCCTCACCGAGAGCCCCAGCGCGATCAGCGCGAAGAGGACGATGACCACGAGGATTCCGACAACGACCGCCATTCAGCTTGCTCCTTGTTTGGACTGCTCGGACCGCTGGGCCTGATCGGCGACGGGTCGCACCACAAGCGTCAGCCCGTCGACCGCCTCCACGGTGACTCTATCCCCGAAGTGGACCGGCGGAACGCCGTCGGCGAGCCGCGCCGACCAGAGGGTGCCACGCATGAAGACCTTGCCGGTCGGGTCGATCGCCGAGCGCGCCTCCGCTTCGCCGCCGACCATTTCCTCGGTCCCCGCCCGTTTCGGCAGGTCGCGGGTCGTGTGGATCACCTTGCGGCTGACGTAGAAGAAGCTCCCCGCCGAGAGGACCGCCAGGGTGATCAGCGCCGCGCCGATGTACTCCGCCGCGCTGTCGGAGGAGCTGAGCGCGAGGATGCCGCCGACCACCAGCCCGGCGATCCCGAGCAGCGCCAGGATGCCGCCGGTCGGCAGCAACAGCTCCGCCGCCAACAGGCCGATCCCGATCAGGGCAATGATGGCGAAGGCTTCCATGTCCCGATTATGCGCCTCCCAGCGCGTACTGCTTGATTTCTTCTTCCAGGTCTGCGGCGCTCGCGTACTGGCCCAGCTTGGTATGGACGAGTTCGCCCTTGGCGTTGTAGAAGGCGGTGTCGGGCGGTCCGGACGCCTTCAGCGAGGAGGCGTAATCGAAGCCGGTTTCGTAGTAGCTCGGGTAGGGGACGGGGTGATCCCGCAGCCACCCTTCGGCTTCCTTTTCGGAGTCTTCGGAGTCGACCCCGATGAAGGCGACCCGCTTGCCGAATTTCGCCGACATTTCCTGGAACATAGGGAACTCGAAGCGGCAGGGGCCGCACCAGGAGGCCCAGACGTTGGCGACGACCGGGTAGCCGAGCGAGGCGACCCGCTTTTCGAACGCGTCCTTGCCGCCGGGGAGGATCCGGTTCGCTTCCCCGTAGAGCTTGGCCAGCGGCGCGGGCGCGCCGGCGAGCGCCTTGGCGTAGTTCGGATGCGTCGTGTCGCCCCCCGAGGAGGAGCCGCAACCGACCGCGACGACGGTCAGCGCGATGGCCGCCGGCAAGGCGAGCGCGAGTTTGATCCGCCGTCGCATCCGCTCCGTGATTACAATACGGGTACGTTTGGTTCGCGGTTCGCGGACCTCAGTGAGTTCTCGGGAGGACGGAACCCCGACTTCCCGTAGCCCTCGTTCCATCTTTGCCTGCGGCCGTTCTTCCAGTTGCGGCCGGGCAGACACCCAAAGCCTTCTATGGCCAACACCACCGATGTTGCCGCTGGCGCGGCAGTCCCATCTAGCGCCGATATCGAGCGTGCGTCGTCCTTCGCCCGCGAGCCGTTCCTGCTCGATGGGGAGGGGCCCGAGGCGCTCGCCCCCGGCACCGCCCGCAGGCAGGCGCTCGACGCCGCGCTGAGCGAGCTCGCGGCGGGCGCCGAGGAGCCCTCGATCGAGTGGCGGCGGAACTACTCGCTGCTGCTCGGCCTGGAGCGCTTCCTCGCCGACGAACCGCCGACCCTGCGCGACGGCGCCGAGCTCTCCCCGCACCAGGTCGACGCGCTGTCGGGCACCCTGGCCGAGCTGATGACCCAGCAGCAGCTGGGCTCCGCGGCGGCGGCCGAGCCGGCCACCGGTGAAGTCGACGTCGAGGAGCCCGACACCGATGAAGTCGAGATCGTCGACGCCGCCCCGGAAGGCGACGAGGAAGACGAAGCGCCCGAGGAGGATGAGGAGCCGCAGGATTGGGCGGAAGCGGCGCCCGACGACGAAGACGAGGTGGTCGAGGAGGCGCCCGAGGACCCCGGCGCGGCCCGCCGCTTCTGGTTCGAGCACGCGACCGGCGCCGGCAAGACGGTCGCCGCGGTCGGCTTCATCGAGGCGACCCG
>DASXMH010000112.1:0-12226 GCA_036495785.1 Solirubrobacterales bacterium | reverse complement strand
CGACGGCGCCTGACCGAGCGGATCGCGCTCGGGCTGCTCGACCGGATGGGGGACGGGCCGCGCCTGGACGCCGCGCAGCGCTCATGGCTTCTCCAGGATTTCCTGGAGGACCTCGACTGTCAGATCGAGGACGCCGAGGAGCGAGGGATCACCGAGCGGGGCGTGAGCGAACTGATCGCCACCGGCGCGATCGTCGAATGGCTTGAGGCGGGCGACCCCCCGCCCGTCGAGGCGGTCGAGCTGCTGGAAAAGGCGGTCGCAAAGATTCCTCCCCGGCCCAGCGACGGCGAACGGTGGCGGCGGGATGCCTACCTTGCCGCCATCGCCGAGCTCGGCGGCGCCGAGGAGGCACCCGCGAAGCTCTGGCGGGGCGGCGGCGATGAGCGGACGCGGGTGCTGCTCGACTTCCAGGGCCGGAAGGTCCGTGGCCGCATGGAGAAGGTCGGCTTGACGATCGGCGAGCTTGCCGAGAGGAGCGGCATCGACACGTTGAGGCTCGTGGCCATCCTCTTTGGGAAGGAGGAAATGGGCGCGCTCGAATGGCTCGATCTCTCCGAGGCGCTGGGGGTGCCGCTCGCCTGGATGCTCGAAGGCATCCACGTCGCCCCGCGGGCCGGCCCTGAGGCGCGGGGCTTCCGCGAGCTCGGGCCCGGGCAGGGCGATTCGGCAACGCGCTCATCGGATACGGAGGGTGGTGACCCGCGATGAGGCGGCCCGGTGCGGAGGAGATCGCGACGGTCGTCGTCTGCTCGGCGAGCGAGCCGCGGCTCGACGCGCTCTGCGAACGTCTCATCGACGACCGCTACGCGCCATTGCCGGCTGCGACCGCCTCGGCCGCCTCGCGGCTTTGCCGGTACGGGGGTGCCGAGGTGCTGATCCTCGATCTCGACCTCCCGCGGGGTTCCGCGCTGAACCTGCTGCGGGAAAGGGTCGAACGGGAGGATTTCCCCGACATCGGTGTCCTTGCGCTGATGGAGAGGGGCGACGACCCCGGGGTGCTGACGAAGGATCCCGCGCTCGCGGTCGATGACTGCCTGAAGCGCCCCTTCACGTCCGAGGAGCTGCGCGACCGCCTGGAGACGATCCTCCGGCGGAGGCACAGCCGCGACGACGTGGTGGTCTGCATCGGTGGGCTGGTGGTCGATCCGCCGCGCCGCAAGGTCATCGTCGGCGACCGGGAGGTCCCTCTATCAACTGTTGGGGGATCGGCTACGGGCTCCTCGACTCCCTCGACGACGCCAGGCCCGTCGAGGACGCCGGGGGCGAGCACCGATGAGCCGGCGGGAGCGGGAGACGCGCGTCCGTCTCGACGGGATGTCCGAGGAGCAGCTCGCGATCGTCCGCGACACGTTGCTCGGCATGCTGGTCGGCAGGGCCTCGGACCTCCACCTCCTCAACAAGCATCCCGACCCGAGAGGCGCGATCAAGCAGGTGGCCGCGCTCGGCCGTCTGGCCTTCTGGCTCGATGACGGCGTCGTCGTCGTGCCCGACTGGGCGGCGCGGGAGGTGATGGGGCGGATCGTCGAGGAGATCGAGGAGATGGACGCGGACCTCATCGAACGCTACGGGGAAGCGGTCGCCCAACACGTCGCCCTGCGGGCCTTCCTTGCGCACCTCTCCGAAGGCGCGGCGTGATGGACGAGTTCGCCCGACGCGTTGCCCGACAGCTCGGACGACGAGTAAGGAGACGACGACATTTCATGGACCTCTCGCAGGAAGCCCTCGCCGAGCGCGCGGGCATCCACCGCACGCAGATCAGCCTCTTCGAGCTGGGTGAGCGGATGCCGCTCACCGTCACGCTGATAAAGCTCGCAGCCGCGCTCGAAGTCTCTGTCGAGCAGCTGCTCGCGGGCATCGAGTGGGACGTGGCGGGCCTGCCGACCGGCAACCGGGAGGAGGCCGACCCGGATGGCTAGGCCATCGGCGCCCGCCGACGACTTCCAGGCTCGGCGCATGTTGGGCCGCCTCGGCGAGAACCTCCTCGAACTGCGACGGCTGTCGGGCCGGAGCCAGGTCGAGGTGGCAATCTACGCGGACATCCACCGCACCGAGGTCAGCATGCTCGAGAGAGGCGGGAGGATGCCCGGCCTCGACACGGTCCTGAAGGTCGCCGCCGGGGTCGACGCCGACCCCGCAGCGCTCCTCGACGGCCTGTATTGGACGCTCGACCCCGGTCGCTTTCAGATACCGCCGCGCGGTCACTTCAGCATCGACGGAAAGGAGGTTGGCCGACCGTGAGCTCCAAGACCGGACCCGGTTCGCCGGTCGCGTGGCGGTTCGGCCTCCTGCTTGCCCGAAACCGGATGGTCGCCGGGCATAGCCAGGAGGAGTTCGCCCGTCTCATCGCCAAGCACCGGACCGAGATCAGCCTCTTGGAGAGGGGCCTCCGGATCCCTCGTCTGGACACCGTCATCCAGATTGCCGCAGGATTGGAGATCGAACCCGAAGATCTCTTCGCGGGCATCAGGTGGCACCCCGGCATCGAGGCGGTCGGCGGGAAGGACCGCGTAGACCCGCGGGAGTTCTCGAATGACGTGAGACGGCGCTTCTCGGCCAATTTCCACGGTCTGCGGGTCCGGTCGCGCCGAAGCGGCGCCGCGCTGGCCGGGCTCGCGGGGCTTGAGCCGGCGACGGTGCTTTCCTGCGAGTACGGGATCACGATGCCGCAGATCAGCACCGTGATCGCGCTCTGCGGCGCGTTGGGCGTCAGTCCTGACGATCTGGTGGCCGGGATTCGGTGGTCGGCGGTGGGGAGTGTGATCGCCCCGGGGACCTTTCGCACGGTCGGCGAGAAGGCCCTCAAGGGGGAGATCGCCACGCTGCGGGCGGCGGTCCCTCGCGGGCGGAGGGGGCGAGGCTCGTGACCTGCGGCGGCGCGGTCGCCGGCGGTCTGGGGCCGCGCGAGCGATCGCGAATCGCGGCCAACGTCTGCGGGCTCCGCGCACGGGCGAGGGTCTCGCGGGAGGAGTTGGCCTTCCTGGCGATGATGGCGACGGATCGTCTGGCCCGGATCGAGGCGGACGCGCAGCCCGATACCGGGCTCGACGTCTGGGTGAGGCTCGCGGGGTCGCTCGACGTGAGCCTGGTCGAGCTCCTCGCAGGCGTGGCATGGAAGCCCGCGGAGCAGGAGTAGGCGCCTCAGGGAGAACGGTGGGGTGGGGATAGAGGTGGTCTCGGCGTGTCTCCTCTTCGATGCGCCGCTCTGGGCGGGCATCCTCGGGCGGACCTGAGGCGTTCGCGCGCCGCCGCCCCCCTCACCTCGTCGGGCATGCGGCCGGCGGGCTCGCATTGGAGTACCAATGTCCTCCATTCCGACGCCGCTCGGACCTGAGGCCCCGTCCGGCCGGCGGTCCCCATCCAGCCCCGCCTCTACCACCTCAAAGCGTTTTTAGCTTTCCGCTCCTTGACTCGCGGAGATTGAAAACCCTAGCGTTTACACCGATCCATGCAGGGGAAATCCGCGGGTACCGCGGACGTCCGGGAAGGCGTTCGCGCGGGCCGGTGGACACAAGGAACGAAGGCAGGGGGTTGCATTGGAGGCAAGGGGTCGCACCAGGGGAATGGCGCTGCGCGTGCGGCACCGACCGAGCTCAAAGCTTCGCGCTTGCGTGGAGTGCTTTCCCTGGCCCCCGCGCTCGCGGGGCGGCGCGTCTTTCGGCCGCCGCCCCGCACCAACTTCAAAGGTCGGTTCGGCAGGCCCTGGGGCAATCCATCACGAGCAAGGAGCAGCTTTGATAGATCGAGCAAGGCATTCGGGCACCCGGTGGAGCCTCGCCGCGATCCCCCTCCTCGTCGCGCTCCTCGCGCTCGCGTTTGTTTCCCACGCCGACGCCCTCACCCAGCGGCCCCTCAAAGAAACGTTTGGCCCGGCGGCGAAGCCCAGCGTCGGATTGGTGAGCGGCGTCGCCATCGACCGGACCACCGACGACGTCCTGATCGCCGACTCCAGTGGCAACACGATCCGACGCTTTCACGCCGACGGAACGCCCGCCCCGTTCGCGGCGCTCGGCACCAACGCCATCGACGGTGCGGAAGCAAACGGCAAAACCTGCGCGGAAGAACCGGCCTCCTGCGACCAGACGCCGCAGAACGGGATCAGAGTCCCCCAGGGATCTCCGAGTCAGTTCCAGATCGCGATCGACGAATCGGGCGGGATCACCGACGGTGACATCTACCTGACCCAGCGCACCCCTCCGGTCGTCGACGTCTTCAGTGGGGAAGGTCGCTATCTCGGCCAGCTGACGGAAGCCGGGGTGCATGAATGGGTGGGCGACCCGGAGGGCGTGGCGGTCGATCCGAGCGGCGCAGTCTACGTCTCCAACTCTCAGAAGCAGATCAGCAAGTTCGTGCCCACCCAGAATCCGGTGGTCAACACCGATCTCACGGCCAACATCCCGGTCCCGGAAGGAGGGGGAGGTGCTTCCTTCCTTGCCTTCGGTGCAGGGCCGGCGGAAGGGACTCTGTTCGGCGCGTACGAGGCCCTCGAATGCATGGAAACCGTGCAAGGCCCCAGCTGCGGCGGCGTCGACAGCATCGTCCAGCTGGATCCGGAAACCGGCGAGCTGATCTCGCAATTCGACAAGGGCCACATCGCCGGGCCCCGCGAAGTCAAGGGGTGGGTCGCGGTGAACCCCGTCAACGGCAACGTGCTGGACGGCAGCGGCCGGGAGTTCGAAGTTCCGGACGGCGCCCCGCCGGTGAAGGTCTCTCGGCTCATCCCCAAAGAAGAAGTACGGGGCGGGCTCGTGGTCAACGCCTCGAACGAAGTCATCGTCGGCGAAGGCTTCTCGCCCAGCACGATCTCGGTCTACGGCCAACCGGCGACCGTCCCCGCGGTCACCACCGAACCTGCGACCGAAGTGGGCGGCACCCGGGCGACCCTGGCCGGCACCGTCAATCCCCAAGGCCTGGAAGTGACCAAATGCGTCTTCCAGTACGGCGAAACCAATGAATTCGGGGGAATCCAGAATCTGCAAGAAGTCCCGTGTGAAGGGGACTGGGAAACGGCGACCGATTCCACCCCGCACCCCGTCCATGCAACCGCCACCGGATTGCAATCGGCCGGTCATGGCTACAAATTCCGCCTCATCGCCTACAACGAAAACGGCCAGGAAGAAACGGAATACGAACCGTTCACGACCGCACACACCGTCGCCACCGAACCGGCCTCCCCGATCGGCCAGACTTCCGCGACGCTGAACGGACTGGTCCGCCCGGAAGGCGAACCGTACACCGCATGTTTCTTCGAATACGGCCTCGCGAAAAGCCGCAGCTACGAAAAAACCGCTCCCTGCACGCCAGGCTTCTCGGCGATCCCGGCCGACTTTGCCGCCCATGAAGTGAAGACGGCGATCAGCGGGCTGCAGAGCGGCGTGAGCTATCGCTACCGCGTGGTCGCCACGGATGGCGCGTTCGGCACCCTGAAAGGAGAGGACGAGTTCTTCTCGACGCTCGGCGTGCCGCGGATCGTCGAAGCCCAGGCGAGCAATGCCAGCCAAGGCTCCGTGACGTTGGAAGCGAGGATCAACCCGAATGGGTTCGGTACCTCCTATCGCTTCGAATGGGGTCAGACCCTGGCCTACGGCAACGTCGCGCCGGTCGAATTCGAACCGTTCATCGGCTCGGGCACCGAACCGATCCTGGTCAAGACGACGATCTCCGGCCTGGCGGCCGGGAGCGCCTACCACTACCGGGTCACGGCGAGCAGCAGTCGCGGCACGATTCACAGCCCCGACCACGTCGCGGAAACCCTGAACTCCTGCGGACTACCCGAAGGGCGCTGCTATGAGCTGGTGTCGCGACGCGAAGCCGGCCCGGTCGCGATCCCGGGGGAAGGCAACGCCCACATCGAGATGCACTTCCAGGCCGCCACCGGCGGCCCTGGCGGACTTGCCTACGAGGTCGAAAGCGGATACCCCGAAGCGACGAAAGGGGCGGAAGTCGTCTATCGGGCGCAGCGCGGACCGAACGAATGGGAATCGAGGCAGCTCAGCACGCCGATCAACGCGCCGGATGAACGAAACGACGGGGCCAGCGTCTCGGATGCGATCGAGTGGCTGTCGAACGAACTCTCCTGCGGGTTTGTCGAAAGCGTCTATCCACTGACGCCGGATCCGGCCATGCGCCTCGTCATCGAAGAAGGAGGATCGAACCTTTACCGGATCAACCCGGACGGCTCCTACACCCCGATCAGCACCCTCCCGCCGAAGAATGCCAAAGGTGTCTCGGGCCTGTTCAACTACGCCGTCGCGGGTGGGTCGCAGAACTGCGACGTGACCGCCTTCTCAAGCGCTTTTGAATACCCGGGCATCCCGACGAGCCCCGGTGTCGGGGAAGGACGGCTCTACGAATGGCGCGACGGAACCCTGCGCAACGCCGGTCTCGTGCCGGGACCCGTCGGAGGAGAAGTGTCGGTCCCGGCGAGTGCGGGACACCCGGAGGTCAGTTGGAGCAATACGCAGAACACGGTCTCCGAAGACGGCTCGCGGCTCTTCTTCACGGCCGTACGACAGACGAGCTCGAATCCGGCGGAGATTGGCAAGAAAGGCGTCTTCGTGCGCGAAGACGGCCGCGAAACTCGCGACGTCTCGCTCTCGGAAACCGCGACGCCGGACGAAGAAGCCGTCTATCAGTGGGCCACGGCAGACGGCTCGAAGGTCTTCTTCACCGCCAACGCCGGCCTCACCGCCGAATCGAACGGCGCAGGCACGGACCTCTATGAATATGACCTCGAAACCGAAGAACTCACCGACCGCTCGGTGACGCCGGCCGAAGGCGGCGCGCAGGTCTCGGGCTTCCTCGGCGCCTCCGCCGACGGGTCCGTGGTCTACTTCGCCTCCAGCAACCAGCTCCTTCCGGGCGAGGGCAACTCACGAGCTCAGAACCTCGCCGCCAAATCGCTTTCCATCTACGGAGCGCGGGCAGGCGAAAGCGGTCAGCCGGCCGAGATCGCTTTCGGGGGGACCTTCAACGAACGGGATCGCGCCCACGTCCTGATCGAAAACCAATCCGAGTGGACTTCACAGGTCAGCCACGACGGGCGATATCTGCTCTTTGAATCCTCGGCTGCAGTCACCGGATACGAAAACCACAACATGCGAGAGGGCTACCTCTTCGACGCCGACTCCCAGGAAACCATCTGCGTCACCTGCCGCCAGGATGGGCAGCCGTCGACGGGTGAAAGGTATGGGCGGCCTGCGTATGAAGTGTTCGCCCGTGGCGAAGGCGTATGGAACCCTCTGCATGGGCCCCGATTCCTCGCCGAGCGGAATGGGGAAGCGCTCGTTTTCTTCAACTCGCCCGACCCACTCGCCCCCGGCGCCGTGGGGGGCCAGAACAACATCTACGAGTGGTCGCACAACCAGATCTTTCGCCTGACCAGTGCGCCGGACGGTTCCCAGGCACTTCCCCTGGGTGGGTACGTGGCGCTCTTCGCCGGCGCGAGCGATGACGGCTCCGATGTCTACCTGACCACTCCCGAAACGCTGAACTGGGAAGACGGGGACGCACGGTTCTCGGCCTACGACGCGCGAATCGGGGGCGGTTACCCGAGGTTGCCGGAACCGCCCGCGCGCTGCGAAGCGATGTCGGAAGGCAAAAACACCTGCATGGGACCGTCCCAAGGCGTTGTGGGGACGCCCGGTCCCGCCACGACCGGTGATGCCGGGACCCAGAACTTCGAGCCGAAGAAGAAGAGCGCACACAACAAGCACAAGAAGAAGAAGCGCAAGGGGAAGTCCAAGTCCAAGAAAAAGAAGGCGAAGGGCAAGAAATCCAAGCGACAGGCCAACGGCGACCGGAGGAACGGCAAGTGAGGACCGCGAGATACCAGAGGAGCATTTCGATGAGGACCCTCGGCCTTCTCGCGTTCGCCGTCGCGGCGCTCGGCGCGTTCGCTGCAGATGCCCAGGCGGGAGCGCTGCCGACGCCGGCGCTCAGGTCGCTCGCGGTCACGGCTCCCACCCATCTCGCGCCGCGGCAGTCCGAGGTCCAGCGACTGACGGTCGAAGCCGAAGGCGGCAGCTACACGCTGGCCGCGGGCGCGGGGGAAGCGAAAATCGCCCCCAAGGGATTCTTCGCGATCGTGGCGATCACCGAAGGCAGCCCGGTCGCGACGGTCGAAGCCGTCGAAGGCGAAGGCTCGGAAATCGAAATCGGCGACCGGGTCGGCAGCGGAGGCATCGAATTCGGGACGGAAGCATTCGTCGTGGCCTGCTCGACCGACTGCAACACGCCCGGCTCGACGATCACCTACTCCATGCCCGCTGCGTATTCGGCCACCGGCGAAATCGCGCTGATCTTCGCCAAGGAAGCGAAAGTCGAAGAAGGGGAGCTACCGGTAGGGGCCGAAATCCATGATGTCTCCGGCACCCGCTTGGCTCACGGTACCACCGTCACCGGCGTGTCCGGCACGACGGTCAGCCTCTCGAAGCCGCCGACCGTCGACTACTTCTTCGAAGAAGAGGTGAACGTCGCGGCCACGGAGTCGACCGGACCGATCGCCTACGACGCGGCGCCGGGAACGGTGCAGGGCGCGCTCGAAGCGGTTCCGACCGTGGGCGCCGGGGGCGTGAAGGTGACCGGTGGGCCGGGCGGCGACACCACGCACCCTTACTTCGTGGCGTTCGGAGGCAGTCTCACCAACGAAGACGTCCAAGAACTCGGGGTGGACGAAAGCGGCCTGGTCGGCCCACACCATTTCGTCAAGGTCTTCACCACGGTCTTCGGAGGCAATGGCACCGGCGAAATCGCGGTTCTGCCGTCGAACATCGGCGCCCTTCCAACCGACTCCCGGATCGACGTCAAGGTCGGACCCTTGCCGGCGGGCGTTGTCATCTCCGGCAAAGCGGTGGGGATCGAATGGCACTGCGCCGAAGCCATCGGCGAAGCGTTGATGACGTGTTTCACGAACCAGCAGGTGAGATCCATGCATGCCTCGCCGAACGGAATCAGCATCCCGGTCGAAGTGCAGTCCACCGCCAAGCTGGAAGCAACCATCCCGGTCGAAGTGTCGGGCGGCGGCGCCCCGCGCCCATCCGTCTATCAGCTGCCGATCGTCGTATCCAAGGAACCGGCCTCGTTTGGCATCGCCGCCGCCTGGGCGGGATCCTTCGAAGCCGACGGCACCCCCTCGACGCAAGCCGGCGGCCATCCGTTCGACTCGGCCGCCTTCTTCATCGTCAACAGCATCCGTCTCGGCAACGGGGCGATCTCTCCGGCCGGGGACTCTAAGAACGTCGTGGTCGATCTGCCGCCGGGCTTTGTCGGCAACCCGCTGGCGGGCGAAAGGTGCCCACAAAGCCTGGTGTACCCGAAGGAAGGGGGCGCCCCCCTGTGCAATAACCGGCAGACGGTCGGCAACCTCGACCCGATCATCAGCAGCCTCTCGGAAGGCCTTGAATTCTCGTCGCGCCTCTACAACGACATCCCGCCGAAGGGCGTCGCGGCCGAGTTCACCACCAAGCTGCTCTACCCGTTCCAGAGTGTGTTGGCGAACGTCAACGGCGAAGAAGACTTCGGCATCCGCCTCACCGCTCCCAACAATCCGAACTACAGCAAGCTCTACGGCGCCTTCACGGCCTTCGAAGGTGTGCCCGCGGAAGGCAACGGCACCGCTCTGCTGACCAACCCGACCAACTGTGCCGAATCGGCACTGACCCCGCCGATGGTCAAGACGACGGCCAGCACCTACCAAGAACCGGATACCTTCCCCGAGTTCGACATCCCGCAGCCCGCCCTCACCGGCTGCGACAGGCTGCAGTTCAGGGCGTTCAACCCGAGTACCGGCGAAGGCCAGGTCTCGTTCAGCTTCACGCCGAGCTCTGATCCGAGCGCGCCGGAACCCGACCTGGTGAGTACCGGCTCGACCCCGGTCGGGGCCATCGCGCACCTGCACATCGCCCAGCCCGGTCTGACCGACCCCAAAGGCCTCGCCACCCCCGAGATGAAGCGCGCGGTGATCAAGCTGCCGGAAGGCATGAGCCTCAACCCGTCCTCCGCCAACGGTCTCGAAGGTTGCAGCGAGGCGCAGATCGGCTACCTGGGGAGCGGCTTTGCGATGCCGAACCCGATGCGCTTCAAGGAAACCCAGCCGAGCTGCCCGGGCGGCTCGAAACTCGGCACGGCCGAAATCAAGACGCCGCTGCTCGACAACCCGCTGGTCGGCGAAGTCTTCCTCGCCAACCAGGAAGAAAACCCGTTCGGCTCGCTGCTCGCGATCTACCTCGTCGTCAACGATCCACTCACCGGCGTTCTGATCAAGCTGCCGGGCGAAGTGCAGGCCGACCCGAAGACCGGTCGACTGACGACGATCTTCGACAACAACCCGCAGCTGCCGTTCGACGACCTGATCCTGCGCTTCCGCGGAGGGGGTCCCCGTTCGGAGTTCGCGACCTCGGAAGTCTGTGGAAACTTCCCGGCCGAAGGTGAATGGACGCCGTGGTCGGCGCCCGAATCGGGCCCGCCGGCGCAGACCAGCGCTTCCTTCTCGGTGACGAGCAACTGCGCGGGCAGCCCGGCGGCGCGGCCGTTCTCGCCGAGCTTCCAGGCCGGGACGACCGGCACCAAAGCCGCCGGCTACAACCCGCTGGTGATCAAGATCGACCGCAAGGACGGCGAACAGGAACTGACCAGCCTCGACTTCACCCTGCCGAGAGGGCTGATCGGGAAGCTGGCCGGGATCCCTTACTGCTCCGACGACGCCATCCGCACCGCCGAAGGCAAGAGTGGTAAGGACGAGCAAGCGAATCCGTCTTGTCCGGCCGCCAGCCAGGTCGGCGTCGTCGACACCTCGGCCGGGGTCGGCACCGATCCGTTCCACGTCGGCGGCAAGCTCTACCTCGCCGGTCCCTATAAGGGGGCGCCGGTCAGCTCCGTGGTCGTCACGCCGGCGCTGGCCGGGCCGTTCGACCTCGGCAACGTTGTCGTTCGCGCACCGCTCTACATCGATCACGAAACGGCGGAACTGACGGCCAAGTCCGATCCGATCCCGACGATCCTTCGCGGCATCCCGTTGAAGGTTCGCTCGGTCGACATCGACGTCAACCGCGCCGACTTCATCCTCAACCCGACGAACTGCAAGCCGATGACGGCCTCGGCCTCGCTCGGCGGTGGCAGTGGCGCCACGACGAAGCCGTCGAACCGGTTCCAGGCGGCGGGGTGCAGGAACCTCAAATTCGCGCCGAAGCTGAAGATCCAGCTGAAAGGCAAGACGAAGCGCGCGGGCAACCCGGCGCTGACCGCGATCCTGACCCAGCCCGCGGGCCAGGCGAACATCGGCTACGTATCGGTTGCCCTGCCACGTTCCGAGTTCCTCGAACAGGGCCACATCCGGACCAACTGCACCCGCGTCCAGTTCGCCGCCGAACAGTGCCCCAAGGGCTCGATCTACGGCCACGCCGAAGCGTTCACGCCGCTCCTCGACCAGCCGCTCGCCGGGCCGGTCTACCTGCGCTCCTCGAGTCACCGGCTGCCGGATCTCGTGGCGGTCCTCAAAGGGCCGCCGAGCCAGCCGATCGAGGTCGACCTCGACGGGCGGATCGACTCCTTCAAAGGCGGCATCCGCACGACGTTTGAGACCGTCCCCGACGCGCCGGTCTCGAAATTCGTCCTCCGGATGCAGGGCGGCAAGAAGAGCCTTTTGGTCAACTCGACCAACATCTGCAAGGGCAAGCACAGGGCGACGGTCGAAATGACCGGTCAGAACGGTCTGGGACATAACTTCTCGTCGCTGGTCGAACCCAAGTGCGGGAAGAAGAAGCGCGCGGGCGCGAAATCGAAGGCCGGGAAGAAGTAACTGAGGGCGAGGCGTCGGCGGAGTCCGGGAAAGGTCCCGTTCGGCCTGCGGCGGCCTCGCCTGGTGCTCGGAGTGGCGATCCCCGTGGTCGCCATCTTGGGCATCCTTGGATCCGGGGTCGAGTCGCGGCTGACGCCGACCTCGCTCTCGGTCCCGGGGACGCCCTCGGCGGAGGGCGCCGCCCTGCTCAGGTCCCACTTCGGCGAGTCGTCGCCGTTCGCCGACCTCCTGCGCGGGCCGGCGCCGGCGATCGAACGTCAAGGGCCGGCGCTGATCCGGGCGTTGCGACGGGACCCCAAGGTGACGACGCTCTCGCCCTGGGACGGGAGCGCGCTCGCCGCCCTGCGGCCCTCGCCCCGCAGGGCGCTGATCCTGGTCGACTTCCACGCGCCGCCCGCCAAGGCGGTGAAGGACGTGGTGCCGCGGCTGGAA
>DASXMH010000111.1:0-1550 GCA_036495785.1 Solirubrobacterales bacterium | reverse complement strand
CCTGCGCAGCAGGCGCGGATGGTCAAACGCGACCAGACCCACACCGCCGCGGGGCTGAGGGTGCTCCGCTTCACCCACTGGCAGATCGCCCACGCCCCCAACGAGGTCACCGCCGTCCTCCGCCAGATCCGCCACCACCTCGATGCCTCCGAGATACGCCGGTCAGGGGGCGCCGGTTAAACGCCGGGCGCCTGCGGCTCGCCCAGCCCGTGGCTCCCAGCCGAGCCCACGCCCGTCGCCTGGTCCACCGCGTGCACCACATCTCCCGGATCGGCCACGCCGTAGAAGATGAAGTCGTAGTCGCCACCACTCGCGGCGGTGTCGAAGTCGACGTCGCCGATCCGCATCAGCCGCTGGTAGACCGACTGGCTGGTGTTGACGTTCTGGACCCGCTCGAGGCGCGTCTCCTGGATCTCGCGCGAGATGATCCCCCGTTTGATGTTGAGGCGCCGCGTGGTGATCGTGTAGGTCGTCGACCAGCGTTTGAGGAAGCCGGCCAGCACCGTCAGGGCGAGGACGACGAGGACGACGACGAACACCACCGCCGTGCTCGACACCAGGGCGGCGATGATCCCGAGGACGATCGCGATCCCGGCCCCTTTCAGGTAGAAGCCGAGGATCGCCCGCCACGAGGGGTGGCCCTCGAAGATGATCTGCTCGCCCTCGCTGAGGTTCACACTCACCACCGTCAGCATAAGTGCTGCGGGCGGCGCCGGCCAGGGGTCGGGCGCCCGCACACGCGGTGTCCGGGCCTGGTGGGGAGGCCGCGCCGAGCCGCCGGGCGGGGGACCGGCGCCGCCCGTCCCCCGGTATCCATAACCTGGTGCCGTGTCAGGCAACGTTCGCCCTCTCTGGTTTGCCCTCGCCGCGCCCGGCGGCGTCCTCGACCACTCGACGTGGCTCTGCCACGCCTTCGGGTCTGCGTCCTTGCCGAACACGCCGATGCCTGCGCCAGAACCGGGCAAACGTCACCGGACACGGCACTAGGCCGCGATGGCGATCCTCAAGGTCGAGCCGCTGACCACTGCCCGCGCGCTACGGGGGCCGTTCGACTATCGCCGGCCGGAGGCGATGGAGGGGCTTGAGGTCGGCTCGCTGGTCCGGGTGCCGTTCGGGCCGCGGCGGCTGCTCGGCGTCGTGGTCGAGCTCGCCGAGACCTCGGAGCTGGCGCCGGAGCGCCTCTCCGAGCCGATCGAGGCGCTCGAGGCGGGCGCACCCGCGGAGCTGGTCGAGCTCGGCCTCTGGGTGGCGCGCGAGTACTGCTCGACGCCCTCACGCGGGCTCTCGCTGGTGCTGCCGCCGGGGACCGGGACGGGCCGGTCCGGCCGCACCGTGCGGGCGAAGACCGAGCTGCGGGCGGAGATCCTGCCGGCGGGCGAGGCGGCGCTCGAGGGCGGCGAGCGACTCGGGGTGAGACAGCGGGCGGTGCTCGAGGCGCTCGCCGAGGGCGGCGAGATGTCGGCGCCGCAGCTGGCCGCGGCGCTCGGCGCCGAGCGCGCGACCCTCCGCCGGCTCGCCGAGCGCGGCCTGATCGCAACCCGCGATTCGAG
>DASXMH010000110.1:0-14390 GCA_036495785.1 Solirubrobacterales bacterium | reverse complement strand
ACGAGGCCGTCCACGACGTCCGCGTCCTCCACCGCTTCTCCTTCGTCGAGGTCGACCCCGACCAGGCCGAGCGCACGGTCGAGTTCCTCGACGGCACCAAGCTGAAAGGCAAGGAGATCCGCCTCGAGGTGGCGAAGAGCTAGCTCCGCCGTCAGGCGGCTTTCTGGTCGGTCAGCTCGGCGACCGCGTCGAGGAGCAGGTCGAAGTCGATCGGCTTGGTGACGTAGCCGCTGATCTCGAGATCGGTCGGCGCGTTGGCGTCGTCGCGGTTCTGGTGCGCGCTGACGATCAGGGCGGGGGTTTCGAGGCCGGCGGCGCGCAGCTCGCGGAGGGCGTCGATGCCGGATTTGCGGGGCATCATCGCGTCGAGCAGGAGGAGGTCGGGGCCGTCGTCGGAGGCCGGGTCGACGAGCTCGGTGACCTCCTGGCCGTCGACCGCGGTCTTCACTTCGTAGCCCGCCAGCTCGAGCCGCGTCCGCATCAGGAGCAGGATCGTCTCGGAATCGTCGGCGACCAGGACTGTGGTCATCGCCCGCCACCTTCGCTGAGGGCGGGGGATCCGACCGGCGCCGCGGGCTCGATCGCTTCCGGGCCGGCGATCGGCAGCGTGATCGTGAAGGTCGAGCCGACCCCGACCTCGGACTCGCCCGCGATCGTGCCGCCGTGCAGCTCGACCAGCGATTTGGAGATCGCCAGGCCGAGGCCGGTGCCGCCGACGCGCTGGGTCAGGCCCGCGTCGCCGCGCACGAATCGCTCGAAGATGTGTTCCAACTGCGCAGGGGGTATGCCGGGGCCATTATCGGTCACGCTGATCTCCACTCCATTGTCGGCTACCCGAGCGATTACCTGGATAGACGCGCGTTCGGGGGAATACTCATGCGCATTCGTAACCAGATTCACCAGTATTTGGCGAATGCGGTCGGCCTCGACGTTTACGAGCGGCAGGTTCGGGTCGATTCGCTCGGTCAGCGTCTGGTCGGTCACGTCGGTCTGGGCCCGCATCGTCCGCACCACGTCTTCGACCAGCTCCCCCAGCTGGGTCGGCTGCGGGCGGATCGTGAGGCGGCCGGCGTCGGAGCGGGCGAGGTCGAGGAGGTCGTTCAAGAGACGGACAAGATGCCGGCAGTTGTCGAGGATGATCTCGACCGTCTCCACCTGACGGGGGGTCAGCGAGTCGCGGTCCATCATCAACAGCTCGGCGAAGCCCTGCACCGAGGTCAACGGGCTGCGTAGCTCGTGTGACGCGGTCAGCACGAACTCGTCTTTCATCCGATCGAGCTGGTCACGTTCGGATGCCTCGAGCTCGAGTTCCGCGGCCATTTCGTTGAACGCGTTGCCGAGCGTCGCGGTCTCCGAGAGGCCGCCGATCTCGACCCGGGTCGAGCGGTCGCCGGCCGCCAGCCGGCCGGCCGCCGCGACCAAGGCCTCGAGCGGCCGCCGCATCGTCGCGATCAGCCCGGTGAAGAGCAGCAGCGCACCGATCAGCCCGGCGAGCAGCCCGGCGCCGACCAGGATCGCGGTGTCGCGGGTGTCGCCGGAGATCGAGTCGCGCAGGTGGGCGCGGTTCGCTTCCTCCCTGACGATCGTCGCCCGGGCCGCTTTCGGCCTGACTCCTTCGGCGAGCCGAACCCGCGCCGCCATCTCGTTCTGGTAGGACCGTTCGATCGAGCTCTCGTAGTTCTGGCGCTGCACGATGAAACGCCCGACGCCGATCACGGCCATCGCCGTGAGCACGGCGAACGCGATCGCAAAGCCGATCCGAAGGCGATTGGCAAGCGACGGACTGAGGCGTCGGCCTCCGCGTGAATATGCTTGCGCGGCGATGGGGAACGAGGCTACAGGCCACGGCGACGGCGGTGCGGCGGTCGAGGGCATCGACACTGCCGGGGTCGGCGCGTGGTTCGCCGCGCACGTGCCCGGGCTGGCGCCGCCGCTGACCTACGAGCGGATCGCGGGCGGCCATTCCAACCTCACCTACCGGGTCGCCGACGCGGGCGGGGGCGAGTGGGCGCTCCGCCGGCCGCCGCTCGGCAAGACGCTCAGCTCGGCCCACGACATGGGCCGCGAGCACCGGGTCGTCTCGGCGCTCGGCGGCACGCCGGTGCCGGTGGCGCCGGTGGTCGGCCTCTGCGACGACGAGTCGGTCAACGGCGCGCCTTTCTACGTGATGGACTTCGTGCGCGGGCCGGTGCTGCGCGGGGTGAGCGAGGCGGAAGCCTCCTTCCCCGACGAGTGCGACCGGGCCGACATCGGCATGCGAGTCGCCGACACCCTGGCCGCGATCCACGCCGTCGACCCCGATGCGGTCGGGCTCGGCGACCTGGGGCGCAAGGAGGACTACGTGGGGCGCCAGCTGCGCCGCTGGTACGGGCAGTGGGAGAAATCGAAGACGCGGGAGCTGACGGCGATCGACCGCGTCCACGAGCGCCTCTCCGCCCGCATCCCGGCTCAGACGGGCGCCTCGATCGTCCACGGCGATTACCGGCTCGACAACATGATCCTCACCGACTCCGGCGAGGTGGCGGCGGTGGTCGACTGGGAGCTATGCACCCTGGGCGACCCGCTCGCCGACGTCGGCACCCTGATGGCCTACTGGCCGGAGCGCGGCGACGAGCGCATCAGCCTCGGCATGCCCGCCAACCTGGCGCCGGGCTTCCCGACCCGCGAGGAGATCGCCGCCCGCTACGCCGAGGCCTCCGGCCGCGACCTCTCCGAACTCGACTTCTTCGTCGCCCTCGGCTACTGGAAGCTGGCGATCATCCTCGAGGGCGTCTACGCCCGCTACGCGGGCGGCGGCTACGGCAATTTCGAACTCAACCGTGGCCTTGAAGAATTCGCCGGCCTGGTCGAGCGCCTCGCCGAGGCCGCCGAAGCGGTCGAGTCACGCGGCTGAGCCGGGTTCGTCCCACAAAGTGAGACCAGGTTGAGACTCGGCTTATAGAGCCAAATCTGCGCCCACTTGGTTTGACAGTACTCAGAGGCATTGGGAGGGTCGCGGTGTCCAGTCCCGACCCTCCCAGATGAAGGAGTAACACATGAAGCTGCTCCGTAAGCGGCTCACGTACACCAACGTGATGTCGTCGATCGCGGTGTTCTTTGCCCTCGGCGGTGCGTCTGCGCTGGCCGCCGGACAGGTTGCCAACGGTCACGCCAACAAGAACGTTGCCATGGCAGGTAAAACGCACAAAAAAGGCAAACGTGGTCCCCGTGGACCTCGCGGCGAAACGGGGGCACAGGGTGCCACCGGACCGCAGGGTGCAGCGGGACCGCAGGGGACTGCCGGCGCCCCCGGCGCCCCCGGCGCCCCCGGAAGCGCGCTTGGCTACGCCCGTGTCGCGGCCGATGGCACTTTCGATCCGGCTGACAGCAAGGGCATCGTCAGTGTCACGACGGCAGGTAGCAGTCTGCTCTGCTTCAAACTCTCCTTCGTGCCGCACAGCATCACGGCAACGATCGAGTTGTACTCGACGGATCAGCCATCCGCTGCTTACGGTTTCGTCGGCAGTGGCCTCGGGGTGGGCACGTCCGCGTGTCCGGCAGGGACCACCGCCTACACGGCGACCGCGAATTCAACGGGCGCCAACGAACGACTCCCCGTGTTCGTCATTTTCAACTGACGAACGACGACCGGTGGCCGGGCGGGTGACCGCCCGGCCCGTCCTCCGCAAACCGGCCTGTAGAGCGGGTCTCCCAAGGGCTTGACAGTACCCAGACGTGTGGGAGGGTCGCGGTTGTCTAAGTCCCCGACCCTCCCAAAGGCAGGAGTAACACAGCAGTCCGTCCGTAAACGGCTCACCTACGCCAACGTCGTCTCGACGTTGGCGCTGTTTCTGGTCGTCGCCGGCGGCAGCGCTATCGCGGCGAACCAACTCGCCAAGAACTCTGTCGGCACCAAGCAAACGGCGAACAAAGCGAACGACGCGTCCCACGCGAACTCCGCCGACCAAGCCTCCAACGCGAATTCGCTCGGAGGGGCGCCGGCATCCGCATATGCGAAGAACCAACTGGAAGCCGTGCACGTGGTCGGTGCGCCCGGGGAACCGGTCTTCGAACACGGATGCAGCAATGTCGGTGCCTTCGGTCTATCGGCCTTCATTCTGCCGGTGGGATTCCGTCCCACGACCACCGAAAGCGTCGTCGTGGTCGACGCGACCGGTAACGCGACCTCGGGACTGATCCGCGTCGATCCGAGCGGCGCCGTGGTTCCCTTCGGCCTCACTCAGCACCTGATCAACTCAGTTTCCTTCCGGACGAACTGACGACGGGGGCGCGGCGGTCGACCGGCCGCCGTGCCCTTCCCACAGATCGGTACAGCGCACCGTGGCGCCACATCAGAGCGGGCTACCAGAGCACCTCGACCTCGTAGTTGCACATCGCTTCGTCGGCGCTCACGAGCGTCAGTCCGTCGGTCATCGCCTGCGCGATGAGAAGGCGGTCGAAAGGGTCCTGATGGTGCATAGGTAGCGATCCCACCCGGTCGGCGTGCTGGGCGGAGATTGGAAGCAGGCCCACGCCGGCCTGTTCGAGCTGGACGAGGAGGTCGGCGGGAGCATCGAGCTTTCCGAGGCCACGCTTGATCGCCACCTCCCAGATCACCACCGCGCTGATGATGACCTCCGCCTCGCCGCCGGCGATCGCCTCCGTTGCCTTCTTGCCGATGCGATCGCGTTCCCCTGCCATCCACCAGAGGACAACATGGGTGTCGAGTAGGAGCGTCAGGACTTCATGCCGAGCGACTCGGCGAGGTCGGGCGGAAGCTCGTCGAAGTCGTCGCTGATGGTCACCCGACCTTGCCAAGCACCGGCCAGCGATGAGAAGCCGTCGCCCTGCCTCGCGGGGACTAGTCGAACCGCGGGCTCACCGCGTCTCGTGATGACGATCTCCTCGCCGCTTTCCGCGCGCTCGACCAGCTTGGAGAGTTGAGTCTTCGCCTCGTGCATACCAACGCGAGCCATGGGACAAGGGTAGCAACTAGCTAGATACTTAGCTAGACCATGCGGGTCGCGTGCCGCGGCTCCAGCGGCTCGCCGCTCGCTTCGGCTTCGGCGCGCTTTGACCAGCGGTTCAGCTCGCGGCGGGCGAGGACCATTTTGTGGACCTCGTCGGGGCCGTCGGCGAGGCGGAGCATGCGGCTGAAGCGCCACATCGGGGCGAGGGGGGTGTCGTCGGTCATGCCGAGGGAGCCGTGGATCTGGATCGCCCGGTCGAGGACGTTCATCACCATGTTGGCGGCGACGACCTTGATCGCCGAGATCGACTGACGGGCGGCGCGCTTGCCCTCGGTGTCCATCTTCCAGGCGGCGTAGAGGGTGAGCAGGCGGGCCTGGTCGATTTCCATGCGGGAGGTGGCGATCGACTCCTGGACGAACTGCTTGTCGGCGAGCGGGCCGCCGAAGGCGTGGCGTTCGTTGGCGCGGCGGCACATCATCTCGTGGGCGCGCTCGGCGGTGCCGATCGCCCGCATGCAGTGGTGGATGCGCCCCGGGCCGAGGCGGTCCTGGGCGATCGCGAATCCCGCGCCGCGCTCGCCGAGCAGGTTCTCCTTGGGGACGCGGCATTCGGTGTAGCGGATCTCGCAGTGGCCGGGGCCCTTGTCGTGTCCCATCACCGGGATCGGCCGCACCAGCTCGTAGCCGGGCGCGTCGGTCGGCACGCAGATCATCGAGGCGCGCCCGTAGGGATGCGCGTCGGGGTCGGTGACGACCATCGCGATCGCCAGCTCGGCCCCCACGGCGCCGCTCGTGTACCACTTGTGCGCGTCGATCACCCACTCGTCGCCGTCGAGGACGGCGCGGCCTTGGAGCAGGGTCGGGTCGGAGCCCGATACCTCGGGCTCGGTCATCGAGAAGCAGGAGCGGATGCGGCCCTCGAGCAGCGGCTCGAGCCAGCGCTCGCGCTGCTCGGCGTTGCCGTGCTCGGCGAGGATCTCCATGTTGCCGGTGTCCGGCGCCGAGCAGTTGAAGGCCATCGGCGCGGCCATCGGGCTGCGCCCCATCTCCTCACAGAGCAGGCCGTATTCCCAGTTCTTGAGGCCGGGCCCGAAGCGCTCGTCGGGCATGAAGAGGTTCCAGAGGCCGTCGGCGCGGGCTTTCTCGCGGACCGCGGCGAGGTTGGCCGGATAGGGGACGCCCGGCGCGACCTCCTCGTCGAGGGCCACCGTCAGCTCCCGCTCGACCGGGTAGATCTCGGCGTCCATGAAGTCGAGGATGCGCTCGCGCAGCGCGGCGACCTCAGGCGTAGGTTCGAAGTCCATCTTTGCCCCTTCTCCTCCTGCTCGTGGCCGTCCGCCCGGGCGGGCGGACGGCCCAAAGCTAGATCATCGGGCGCCCGGCCGTGATCAGGTGGGCCTGCGGTAGCGGCCGAAGAGCTCCGAGCCTTCGGCCAGCAGCCAGGCAAGCTCCAGGTCCGCGACCTCGGGGAGGGCGCCTTCGAGGATGGTCGAGCCGGCGCCGACCAGCTTCGGCGCGATCGTCAGAAAGAGCTCGTCGGCGAGCCCCGCGGCCTGGAGCTGGGAGTGGAGGTGCGGGCCCCCCTCGCAGAGCAGGGCGCGGACGCCGCGCTCCTCGCGCAGGCGGCGCAGCGCCGCGCCGAGGTCGACCCGGCCGTCGGCGGCGCGCATCACCTCGACCGGGGTCGCGGTCGCGGGCGGCTCGCCCTCCTCGGCGGTGAGGATCAGCACCCGGCCGCCGCCGGTGGTGAAGAGCGGCGCGTCCCAGGGCAGGTCGAGGCTGCCGACGATCACCATCAGCGGGTCGGCCGGCAGGCCGAGCGCCTCGCGGTGATCGCGCCTGGCGGGGTCGGAGACGACCCGCCCGTAGCGCTCGACCCGCATCGTCCCGGCACCGATCATCACCGCGTCGAAGCGCTGGCGCAGGCCAACCAGCATCGCGGTATCGGTGTCGGAGCCGATCGCCCCGGAGCGCCCGTCGATCGCGGCGCGCCCGTCCAGCGTGGTGGCGAAGTTCAGCGCCAGGTGGGGACGGTCGGCGGGCGGGTCGTCCCAGGGCCGGTAGCCGTCGAGCTGCTCTATGACCGAGGTCGGACCGGGGTCGGGGACGAGGCGCCGCACTCGTCAGACCCTAGAGCGCCGGCCGCCGGGCAGCGCCGCGCGCCCGCCCTCAGCCGGAGTAGTCGTTCCAGCCGGCGAACTCGCGGCCGGCGAACTTCTGCAGCTCGTCGACTTCCTCACCGAAGCGGCCGCGCAGCAGCTCGACGAGGTCGTCGGGGAGTACCGGCTTCGGCGCCGGGGGCTTGTCCGGGTCGTGGACGACTTTCTCGACCACCCAGCGCAGCCGCTCCGGCAGGCGGTCGAAGTTCCGATCGAAGGAGCGGAAGCCCGGCAGTTTGATCAGCTTCTCCATTAACTGGTATTTGTCGCCCGACTTCGCCGCCGACTTCTCCCACTCGCGGTCGAATTGCTCGGAGGTGAAGTTCTCGTCGACGCCCGCGTAGGCGAACGCCTTGCGCATCGTCGCGTCGCGGTCGGCCTGCAGCTCCTCCTGGGTGATGACCTCGATCCGGTCGTGGTCGAAGCGCTCCAGGTAGGGCTGCAGCTGCATCCAGTAGCGCGAGCGGTTCACGTACTGGGTGTCGGGGTCGGAGAGGACCGGGACCATCTCGCGGGTCTCGTAGCCGGCGCCCGTCGCGTGGACCCAGTGGCTGAGGATGCGCTTGATCGGGTCGCGCACCATGTAGATCAGCCTGGCGTCCGGGCAGTGGGTGCGGATGCGCTCGGCGACGGCGTCGTAGCGGGGCAGGTTGGTGTAGTGCGGGGAGGACTCGCCGCGCACCGGGAAGCGGTCGTCGAAGCGGCTCGCGTACCAGTCGAGGCCGAGGTCCCAGTTCAGCTCGGCGACGAAGAAGTTCAGCTCCTTCGGCTTCGACATCTGGATCTCGGGATGGAGGCCGAGGTAGTGGTGGATGCTGGTCGTGCCGCACTTGAGGCCGCCGATGATGATCAGGTTCGGCATCGCCGCGTGGGCCTTGCGGCGGCGGCGGCGGGCGCTGTTGCGATCGGCGGTGTAGCGCTCGCGGGCGCGCGCGCACATCGCCTCGTCGGAGGGGTCTGGCGGCAACTGGGGGGGCAAGGTGTGCGTGTCGGTGTCCGGCACGAGCGTGGCTAGTCTAGCTGTGATGCCGGTTCCCCTCGTTCAGCCACCCGTAGGCGACCTCGGGTCGAGCCTCGAACAGTTCTTCAACGCGACGACCGAATTCTTCCGCCACCTCTCGGAAGTCCATTGGGGGACGTTCGGGCTGGCGCTGCTCTGCCTGCTGGGGATGCAATTGACGCGCGCCTGGGCGTGGCGCAACGTGCTGCGGGCGGCGTATCCGGGGAAGCGGATCGGCTTTCTGCGGCTCGCCGCGGCCTACCTGGCGGGGGCGGGGATCAACGCGGTGATCCCGGCGCACGCGGGCGACGTCACCAAGGTTTTCCTGGTCAAACGCCAGATCCCCGACTCCTCCTATCCGGCGGTCACCTCCTCGTTCCTCGTGCAGACCGTCTTCGACACCTCGGTCGGGATCCTGGTACTGCTCTACGCGATCACCCAGGGCCTGCTGCCGCCGCTGCCTCAGTTGCCGCACCTGCCCGCCTTCGAGATCTCCTTCTGGGCCAACCACCCGAAGACGCTGGCGATCACCGCGGCGGCGCTGATCGTCGCCATCGTCGTCGGGGTCCTGCTGCTGGCGAAACGCGTGCGGCGCTTCTGGGCCCGGGTCAAACAGGGCCTCGTGATCCTCTCCCGGCCCCGGGACTACATGAAGCAGGTCTTCGCCTGGCAGGGCGTCGGCTGGTTCCTCCGCTTCACCGCCTTCTGGTTCTTCCTCGAGGCGTTCGGCCTGGAAGGGACGATCGGCAACGTGATGCTGGTGATGAGCGTGCAGGCGATCGCCAACATCGTCCCCTTCACGCCGGGCGGCGCGGGCGCCCAGCAGGCGCTCCTCGTCGCGACCTTGAGCGGGCCGTCGCGCGCCGCCGTCCTCTCCTTCTCGGTGGGGACGCAGATCGCGATGGCGGCGTGGTCGGTGGTGCTCGGCTTCGCCGCGGTCCTGCTCGTCTTCCGCACCACCGACTGGCGCGGCCTGATCAAGCAGGCGCAGGAGGACGCCGACCGCGAGGACGACGGCGGCCCCGGCGGCGCGGACAGCGGGGCGGGGGCCAAGGCGACGACCCCGAGCTCGGCCTGAGTGCGACTTCGGGGCGAGGTGTGGTGGGTTGCTCTCGCATAGCGAGAGTTTCTCTCCACACCCATCAGTCCGACCAGCCCGGGTAGCGCGCGTCTACGTGCCACCGCCAAGGCGGTTCTTCGCCGGCCGGGAAGTCGTAGTGGTTGCGGCCCGGCAGGGTCTCGAGAGGAACCAGGGCCGGATCCTGGGACGCGAGGACCTCGACGTCCGCGGCGGCTTCGACGTCGGCCTCGGCGGCGGTGCGGCGGATGGCGCGCCAGCCGAGCGTCGGCCGGTACTCCCAGTAGACGATCTCGACGGTGCCGTCGGTGCGCCGGTGGTCGAGCAGTTGGGTGAAGTCGGTGGTGCGGCGGTTGGAGGCGGTCAGGTGGGGGCCGGCGGCGACGGCGCAGCTCTCCCGGCGGCAGCGGCGGAAGTCGACCGGGACGAGCGGCAGGCCGTCCGGCCCCGGCAGCGCCTCGGGGGTGGGCGCGAGCGCCCGGGCGAGGCGCGCCAGCGGCCAGCCATAGGCGGGGACGAGCGGCTGGTGGTGGCAGACGTCCGGGAGATGGGGTGCGCAGACGGTGCGGCGCCCGATTGCGCTCGCCAGTTCGCGCCCCGCCGTCACTTCACCGCCGCCCGCGATCGCGGCGATCGCGGCGATCAGCAGCAGCGCGAGAAGTGCCGCCAGCCCCGCGCTCTCGATCGTCGCCTGTCCCCGCTCGTCGGCCATGCCGCGACGCTAGGCGGCAAATGCGCGCGGGTGGTGCGCAGGACGTGCCAGTTGTGGATCGGCGAGGTGCCGGGTCTGCTTTGATTGGGCCATGGAGGGAAGCCCTTTCAACCTCTTCGGCGATCCCGACGAGTTCCGCGCCCGCATGGAGGAGCTCTCGGAGCAGATGCAGTCCTCGCAGCGCGTCGCCTGGGCCGACAACGCGATCAAGCTGGCGGTCGAGATGACCGTCGCCTCGATCGGCCGGCTCGACCTGAACGGCAATGCCGACGAGCAGGCGATGCAGGTCCGCGACGCGATCCGCGTCCTCTTTCCGGAGGCCGTGACGCTGGTCCGCGAGGCCCGCGAAGGTCTCAGCTAGCGCCGCCGCAGAGCTAGAGCAGCTCGAAGCGCAGATCGATGACCGCGCCCTGCCGGAAGAGCGCGCCCGCAAGCTCGGCCGGCACCGCGATGACCGCCGCCGGGATCGCCAGCACGACGCTGGCGAGGGCGTCGATCCGCCGCTGCCAGCGCTCCTCGGCGGGCGCCGCGCGTCCCGCCCCGAGCGCCGCCAGCGCCACGTTGTGGCCGAAGGTGACCGAGTTGAGGAGCGTCTGCCAGGTGATCGCGAGGCTCGGGCCCGGCGCCCAGCGGCGGCGGCGCACGACCTGGTCGCGGCGGGCGACCAGCCGGCGCACCGACTCGACCGTGAAGAGGTAGTGGGCGCCCGGCTGGAGCCCGGCCCAGCCGGCGCTGCCGAGCGAGCAGGCGAAGCTCGCCCGGTTGACGATCCGCGCCCGCTCCTGGTCGCCCAACCGGTCGAGATTGGCGAGCGCCTCCTCGGTCCCCGCCGAGCCGCCGACGATGCCCAGGCCGCAGCTCTCGCAGCGGCGCACCGGGGCGCCGAGGCGCTCCTGCTCGGCGAGCCAACCGAAGAGCGGCTCGCCGCAGGCGGGGCAGGGCGGGTTGTCGGGTCCGGCGCCCGCCTCCAGCGGAACGGTGCGTGCACTCGTCGTCAATTCATCCATGGGCTGTAGCGTACGGACCCGTGCGAGAGGGCAGCCTGAGTTGAACCGCCGCAAAGAGGACGTCCTGGCCTGGGAGTCGCGCTGGAGCATTCCCACCGGGCTCCTGACCTTCCTGGCCGTCGTGATCCTGGTCGTCTCGGCGGTGGTTATCGCCGGGGTCAACGGCAGCGGCGAAGCCGAACTGCTGATTTCGGCGCACGAACACTCCTCCGCGGTGACGATTTCGTCGGTTCTCGAGGCGATCGGGTTCCTGATCCTCACCGCGCCGCTCTACTTTCTCTTCCGCGCCGCGCTTTCCCGCGCCGGCGGGAAAATGAAAAGCCAGCTGGTCGGGGTGATCGTCGTCGCGCCGATCTTCTTCGCGATCAGCGGCGTGCTGAATGGGGTCGCCACCAACGAAGCGGCGAACACCTTCCACAAGGGCGAAGCGAAGTCGACGCTGAGCGCCGAAAAGGGCGCCGAAGAATGCCGTGACGAAGAACGCGAAAAGGGCGCGAAGGCGTTCGCGGAAAAGTACGACTCCGGTGCGAGCCCGCTCAAAGACTGCGAAGCCGAAGAACAGACGGAAAGCAAAGCGAAGAACGCGCTGAGTGAAGCGTCGCTGCGCGACGCGGCGACCGGCTTCGGGCTGGCGGGGCGGATCGGCCTCGCCGTGGCGCTGATCTACAGCTGCCTGTGGGCGATGCGGGTCGGGCTTCTGTCGCGATTCTGGGGCTCGTTGGGGATGGCGCTCGGGGTCGCCGCGCTGATCTTGCTGGTGCAGTTCTGTTTGATCTTCTTCATCTATTTCGCGCTGCTTCTGGTGAACAAATTGCCCGGCGGGAGGCCGCCGGCCTGGGCGGCGGGCGAGGCGGTCCCATGGCCTTCGCCGGGCGAACGCGTGGCGAAAGAAATCGAACCCAAGGGCGGCGGGCCGGGGCCGGGCGGGGATGGTGATGACGGCGAGACCGGAGCGGCCGTCGGCTCCTCGACCGCGGATCTTCCCGAAGGGGTCGAAGCGCCGGAACCCGAGGAAGCGCCCGAAGCGAACGGCGACGATTCGCCGGGCGGCGGCGGCACCCGCCGCAAGCGCAAGCGGCGGAACTAGGCCTGGCCGAGCGCCGCGCGCTTCCGGTGCGTGCGGATCTCGCTCATCATCCGCTCCAGTCGCGGCTCGGTCGAGTCGTCGACGAACTTCATCGCGGCGGCGACGCCGGGGTGGACGGAGGCGATCTGCTCGTGCATCGCCTGGGCGACGGCCCGGTAGGTGGGATGGCCCTCGCGGCCGGAGCGCAGCTCGATCAGGTGCATCGCCTCGCGCGCGTTCAGGTCGAGCACGTAGCGGATGCGGAAGGCGAGGCTGAGCGCGTAGGGGGCGAGCTCGTCGAGCCCAGCGGCGGCGAGCCGCTCGTACTCGCCGCGGGAGATCTCCAGCGCCCGCTCGAATTCGCCGCCGACGCCCGCTTCGCGCACCTCCTCGGGCACGCCGGCGCCGAGGTCGGGGCCGAGCGGCTGCCACTGCACGGTCAGCAGGCGGTGGCGCTGCAGGTCGCGGAAGGCGCCGTAGTCGGAGACGATCTCGAAGCGGTAGCGCAGCGCCTCGAAGCCGCGGCCGGGGCGGTGGCGCCGATTGACGCGCTCGCCGACCATGGCGGCGAGCAGTTCGCCGCGCTCGTCCTCGCTCAGCGAGTCGACCCGTGCGCGGATCTCGGGCTCGCCGACGGCCGCCGCCTCGTAGAGACAGGCGGCGAGCAGGTCGACTTCGCTGCCCTCGACGTGGAGGAGGTCGACGGCAGGCGCCGGGTCGGCCTCCTCGCGCCTCCCGAGGCCGAGCCGCTCGACCCAGCGCTCGGCGCCGGCGCGGCGCTCCTCCAGGTAGGAGATCCACTCGCCGCCGCGGTCGGGCCGCTCGACGCGGGAGACGAAGCTCGGCATCACCTGCTGCAGCTCCTTCAGGATCATCGTGCCGAACTCGCGCGCCTCGGGGAGCGGCGAGGCCATCAGTCGCAGGATCAGCTGCTCGTATGCCTGGCCGGAGGCGTAGATGCCGACGTGGCTGAGCGTCGCCGCCGGGAGCAGGCCGCGGAGCAGGTCGAGAGCCTTCGCGCGGATCGAGCGCCGCCACGCCGCCTCCGGCTCCTCGTCGCCGCGCGGCCAGCGGTGCGCCGCCCACTCCTCGACCTTGCCGAGCGAGCGCGAGTAGATGACGAAGAGCTCGTCCATCGCAGCGACGAACTCGGGGCCGAGCTGCTCGTCGCGGTAGAAGCGGTAGCCGCCGCCGGGCAGCGGTTTGTCGTAGGGGATGTAGCGGGTCGACTGCTCGAGGTAGGCGGCGAGCCGGCCGCGCTGCAGGACCTTGGTGAGGATGTTCGAGACGAACTCGCAGGCGACGTGGGCGCCGCCGACCTGGGCGATCGAGTCGTCGCCGTAGCCGACGAAGACACGCTCGTAGAGGCCCGCGGCGCGGGCGCCCTCCTCGGCGTCGAAGGGGCGCCCGCCGGGCGGCGCGTCGGCCGCGACCTCGTCGAGGTAGAGGCGGCGGACCGACCCGGAATACCGCGAATAGCGGGCAAAAAGCGCTCCCTTCACGGTCTCCGGGAGGTTGACCAGGGCAAAGACCGGCCGGTCCAGGTTGGTGAAGTGCGGCGCGAGGAGGGCGGTCTCCTCGGGCGTGAATTGTTCGGCCGGGTAGCGCATGGGGTCGGGCATCCTACGCCTCTCGTGGGACGGCAACGAGGCGGTCTTGGGAGCTACCCGGAGCCGTCGCGAAGCAGTCGGCCGGACGTGTGTCGGAAGACCGCTCGGGTGTGCCAATTCAGTGACCTTCGAGCCAATTCGCGCGCGTCCGCTTGACCCGCGGCGGGGCGCCCGCTTGGGTGGCCGCCATGCGGATCGCCGCTCTCGCCCCAATCCTCCTTCTCCTCCTCGCCGCCCCGGCGACGGCGCGGCCGACCGCGATCGTCTCGATGGGGGACAGCTTCATCTCGGGCGAGGGCGGCCGCTGGCTGGGGAACGGCTCGGAACCGTTCGGGACCCGGTCCGGCACCGATCGCGCCGCGTACGGATGTGGGGCGCTGGGGTGCGAATACGACCCGGATCGGGTCTACGGGGCGAGCGAGGCGAACGACTGCCATCGGTCTGACGTGGCGCCGATCGAGAGCGCGCCGATCGACGTCGACGAGAAGGTGAACCTGGCGTGCTCAGGGGCAAAGGCGCGTGATCTGTGGCCCGGAGACGAAGGCGGGACGGCGCACTTCGGCGAGCCGCCGGAGGCCGATCAGTTGGCGGTGGCGGCGAGGCGGGACGACGTGCTGATGGTCGTGGTGACGGTGGGCGCCAACGACATCGGCTTCGGCGAACTGGTCGCCGATTGCGCGCTCGATTGGGCGCGGAGCCCGGAGGGCGAACCCGCCACCTGCCATCAGAAGGCCGAGGCGCACATCCAAGCTGCGCTGCCCGAGGCAACGCGGCGGATCACCACGGCGCTGCAGGGGGTGCGGAGGACG
>DASXMH010000109.1:0-20206 GCA_036495785.1 Solirubrobacterales bacterium | reverse complement strand
CACCGCATCCTCTACGGCGCCCCCGCCGCCGAGTTCCTGGCCCGGATTCGCTCGCTCCTGGAGGAGCCGCTGTCCCTGGCGCTTTAGTGCGTTCGTCGCTTGTACCCATATGCGACACAAGCGACGAACGCAGTCAGGCGGCGGGTAGCTCGGTGCTGGTGGTGGAGCCGGTGATGCCGTCGCGGTCGGCGCTGGCAGCGCGGACGGTGTAGGGGACGTCTTCGAGTTCGAGCGGGAGGGTGGTTTCGCCGCTCGGGCCGACGGGGTCGATTCCGTAGGTCGCGGGCGGGCGGCCGTCTTTGTGGCCGTCGAGGCTGAGGAGGAGGCGTTTTGGCTTCGGGACGCCGGGCTCGGCCGGCGGCAGCTCATAGGTGACCACGGCGCGGTCGCCTTCGCGTTTGACCTCGATCCGGGGCGGGTCCGGCTTCGGCAGGTCGGCGCCGGCCACGGGGCCGAGCTCCTGGGCCGGCTTCGCGCGTTCGTGGAAGCCACAGGGGCTGGTCCAGGCGTCGTGCCAGCGCGGCCCGGGCGGGCTGTCGGCGCCGATGGTCACGAAGGGCAGCTTCAGGACGTGGCCGGTGCTGCCCCAGCGGCCGGGCCAGGCGACCCAGGTGGGTGCCTCGGCGGTGATGACGTTGAGCTGGGGACGGACGCGGGGGCCTTTGTCGTCGTTGTGGTCCGGGATGACCGGCGCCTGCGGATAGGTGCCGGGCCGGAAGTAGGAGGCGTGGGAGCCGCGCGCCGAGTAGACGACCGGCGCCGGGCCGGCCGGGCCCGTTTCCTTCTCGACGTCGCCCCAGTCGGCTTTCTCGCCGTAGGTGTGCTGGGCGTAGGTGGCGGTTTCGGGCTCGCCGTCCGCGCCGATCCGCAGCTGGACGATTTCCCAGTCGCCCTCGTGGAGGCCGGAGCCGAACAGCCCCTTGTCGTTGTAGTAGTAGAAGAACCAGTACTGCAGCCAGAGTTGGTCCGGGCAGTTGCGGTTGGCGAACCCGTACACCTGGTTGGCGTAGCCGGGGCGGGAGTGCATGTCGCGGGCGTCGGCGACGTAGTCCTTGCCGACCGCGTCGAGGTGGTCCTTCTTGCCGACCGCCGTCCGCCGCGGGTCCGGGTAGTGGCCGCCGCGCAGGAACTCGACGTCGAGCTTCGACTCCTGCCCCGCCGGCACCACGGCCGCCAACACCCCGTGGCCGTCGCCCAAGGTGTTGCCGTGCGGAAAGCCGGCGGGGACGCAGTCGGTCATCGTCGCCACCGAATCGGCGGCGTAGCTCTCCAGCGAGTCATACTGGACGAACGGGACGAAGCGCTCCAGCAGCTCCGCGTCGGTTGCCATCAGATCCCCACCCTTTCGGTGAACGGCGAGTCGAACACGCCGGAGTCGTTGTAGTCCGCCTCGACCGCCATCCAGCGCGCCCACTCCGGGTACATCGCCGCCGGCTGGCCCGGTTCGATCGCGTTGACCTGACCCCAGTGCGGGCGCACGCCGAGACCGGTGAGCGCGTCTTCGTAGCCGAGCAGCAGCGACATCTCGCCGCGGCTGCCGGTGACCATGATCAGCTCGATCATCATCGTCGGCTGCCCGTACATCATCGAGGCGTACGCCTTCGAGGGCGCAACGAAGCGCAGCGAGAACGGAGAGGTGTGGTAGACGCCTTCCTTACGGCGTTCGGCGGCGATCTTGAGGATCAGGTCGACCGCTTCGACGTGGCGGCCGTCGACGGCGATGCCGAGCTCCATCGAGTCGGCGGGCAGCGCATTCGCCTCGCCGATGTTGAACACCTTGTAGGAGATGTTGGTGTAGTCGTCGTCGGTCATTTCTTCGAGCGTGTCGTCGAAGCGGCCCACCATCAGCGAGGGGAAGTGGCGGGCGAAGAAGCGCAGCAGGACGCCGGTGAAGTGCCACGACGCCTCGAGTTCGGTCAGCGGATGGCGCTCGAGCTTGTCCTCGGGTAGGTCGCGCGGATGCGGCGCGTCGGTCCGCGTGGTCACCAGGACCCGGTGTTCGCCCGAGTCTCCGGGGTAAGGGTTGACGAACAGCTCGTAGTGAGCATCGCCCGCAAGCACGCCATCGGCGGTGAGCGTGCCTTTGACCTTCTCCCAGGTGCTCAGCGTGCGCACCTCTTTCAGCCAGAACTTCTCCCGCACCTCGAGCATCACCCGGTGGAGGAGGCCGACCGTGCCGAGCCCGCAGATCGCGGCGGCGAAGCGCTCGTCATCCTGGACCAGCTCGAGCCCCGGCTCGACGAAGGCCGCCGGGTCGGTCGGGCCGTCGGTCGGCTCGATCCGCAGCGCCCGCCCCTTCGAGGCGATCAGCTCGAGCGAGCGCACCGCGTCGGGGAACGGGCCGAAGGCGAGGCCGGAGCCGTGGGTGGAGGTCGAGATCACGCCGGCGATCGTCTGCGCGTCGTAACCGCCCATGTTCTTCAGCGCCAGGCCCATCGCCTCGAGCGCCGGGTTGAGGGTGCGCAGGTGCGTCCCCGCCCCGACCCAGACCAGCCTCGTGGCGTCGGCGCCGGCGCGCAGGGCCCCGGCCTCGACCGCCTCGACGCCGGAGAGGTTGTCGGGTTCGACCATGATCCCGTCGGTCAGCGCGATGTCCGACCAGGCGTGGCGGGCGCCGCAGGCGCGCACCGTCCTGCCCTCGCGTTCGGCCCGCAGGACGAGGTCGCGCAGCTCGGCGAGCGACCCCGGGGCAACGATCTCGACCGGGTCGCAGCGCTGTTTGCCGGTGTGGTTCTTCCAGACCGGGCTCAAGCGAGGTCCTTGACCATCTGGTCCGCGCCGCGCTCGGCCAAGGCGGCGATCGTCTTCGAGGGATTGACGCCGAGCGCGGTGGGGACGATCGAGCCGTCGAGGATGTGGAGGCCGGGGTATCCGTGGACGCGGCCGAACTCGTCGACGACCCCGGCGGCGGAATCGTCGGCCATCGGGCAGCCGCCGAGCGGGTGGACGGTGGCGAACTTGCTCATCGGCCCGCCTTCGAGCGCGTAGAACGGTTCCGCGTCGCACGCCTCGGCGAGCTCCTTCGCGGTCCTTTCGAGGTTGTCGAAGAGCCGCGCCGAGCCCGCCTTGCTCCAGCGGATGTCGAAGCGGCGCAGGAACGGGGTCAGGCGCATCCGGCCGTCGGCGGCGTCGCGCCCGATCATCAGAAAGATCAGCGAATCGACGTCGGACTCGCGCTCGGCGAGGCGCAGGTCGCGCGGGCGCAGCGCCTGGTCGCTCCAGCCGAGGTAGATGAACGCGGCCCGGAGCCGCAGCAGCCAGCGCCGCCAGCCGCGGATCACGTTGACGCCGCGGGCGACGTCGAGCAGCACGTCGAAGTTCTTCGGCAGGCCGCCGTCGGCGAGGATGAACCCGCGCTCCTCGGTGTAGTCGAGTTTGCTGGTCATCGTCGGGCCGAAGTCGTTGCGGGCGCCTTTGACGTCCGGCGCCTGCGGGTCGAAGGCCATCCCGAGCGCATCGCCGTCGCCGGAGAAGCGACTGCCGAGCGCCGGCGAAAGGTTCGGCAGGCGGCGCCGGTTTTCGAGCAACAGGCGCGAGGAGCCGATCGTGCCGGCGGCGAGGACCAGGGTCGGCGCCTCGACGCTGCCGTCCTCGCCCTCGCCGAGGTTGCTGAAGGTGACGGTCCAGTTGCCGCCGGGACGCGCGGGCGGCTCGATCCGCTCCGCCAGGTGCAGCGGCCGCACCTCGGCGCCGTATTTTTCGGCGCGGGCGATATAGGTGATGTCGACGGTGTTGCGGGCGTTGACCGGGCAGCCCGCGTCGCAGTTGCCGAGGTTCTGGCAGCCCTCCTGCCTGACGCCACTGAACGGGTGCTCTCGGGGCTCGCCGAAGTGGACGGCGAGCGGCAGCAGTTCGGCCTGCTTGCCGACGCGGCGACCGGCGGCGGCGAAGGCCCGCACCTTCGGCAGCGCCGGGTCGGGCGGGGTCGGCACCGGCTGCAGCGCTTCCTCGGTGCGGTCGTACCAGGGGTCGAGCGCGGCGCGGTCGAGGGCCGCCGGCCAGTCATGGTCGAAAACGTCGGCCGGGGCGCGAAGCTGGACGTTGGCGTACACCAGCGAGCCGCCGCCGACGCCCGCGGCGGTGATCACGGAGACGTCGCGCATCATCCGGACGTCGAACATTCCACCCGGATTGAGCGAGCGGTGCCAGAGCATCTCCGGCGCCTGCTCCAGCTCGGTCGGGAAGTCCTTCGGCGCGAACCGCTTGCCCCGCTCCAGAACGCACACCCGCTTTCCCGCTTCGGCCAGCCGACAGGCGGTGACCCCACCGCCGAAGCCCGAGCCGACGATCACCGCGTCATAGGGACCAGACATGCGGTCGATCGTACAATGGGGTTTAACTATTGCAACCGCTTACAGGTGTGTAAATCACAACACACTGTGGCGCTCACGATCGGCCGGGAGCCTTTCCCGCTATTTCCAACTCATTCGGAGTTGAACACACACAGTATCGTCGTGCGTGCTGTATGCGTCTCCCATGGTCGGGGGAGCGCACATCGCGGGGATACCGGTCGAGGAGACTGCGCTCAGCTTCGCCCCGGTGATCGCCGCCACGGGTGGTGTGGCGGGGGTCAAGCTGCGGGCGAGAATGGCCCGTCGGCGCACGCGACAGCGTCGGCGCCCGGGCCAGGACGGGAGGCGGCGGTGACCCCGGCCGCCAGCCCTCCCGCTCCACCGCTGGCGCCGAAAGCCCTGCGCCACCGGCGGAGCGTGCGGCGGCTGACCGGCGGGCAGCTCGGCGACCTGCGCAAAGCGATCACCGCGGCGCAGGCGATTGGCGACGACCGCGGCTACCAGGCCTGGGCGGGCATCCACGGGCTGCCGCTGCCGATCTCCTGCATCCACCACAAGGAGCTCTTCCTGCCCTGGCACCGCGCCTACCTCTACTTCTTCGAGAAGGACCTGCAGGACCTGGTCCCCGGGGTGACCCTGCCCTGGTGGGACTGGACGGTCCGGCACGCCGAAGGCATCCCCGCCGCCTACAGCACCCGCAGGGCGGAAGGGCGGAAAAACCCACTGTTTGACTCGCCGATCCAGCCTTCCGGGCGGGAAACGCCCAAACAGGCGAGAACGACCCGCGAACCGGGCCGCCCGGGCGAACTGCCCAGCCCGGCGATGGTCGAAGCGGTGCTGGCCAACCGCGACTTCCTCACCTTCCAGACCCAGCTCGAGAGCATCCACGACGGAGTCCACGTGTGGACCGGCGGCACGATGGGACAGATCCCGGTCGCCGCCTACGACCCGCTGTTCTGGGCCCACCACTGCATGATCGACCGGGTCTGGTACCTGTGGCAGCTGCGCCACGGGCCGGGGGTGCCGCGGGCGCTGCTCGACCGGGCGCTGGCGCCGTTCCCGATTACGGTCCGCGAGACGCTCGAAGTCACCCACCTTGGCTATGACTACGCGGCCTCGACCGCCGCCGTCGGAGGCCCATGATGGTCGGGCGCTTCACCAGCCACCCGCTCGAGCTGCCCGGCGCGGAGCACCGTTTCGAGCGCGCCGACCTGATCTTCTACGGACTCGACCACTCGGGGGCGTCCTATGAAGCGCAGGTGTTCATGGGCGCGCGCGGGGTCGGCGGCGACCCGGGCCCCGAGCACCGCGCCTACGTCGGCTCGTTCTTCATCCTCGGCCACGGCGGCTGCTTCGGCGACGTCGGCCACTGTGACGTGCCGAGCGCCCGCGACCCCTTCGACCTCCGCCCCGTCCACCAGCTGGAGCCCGCGGTCCGCATTCTCACCGTCACCGAGCCGCTGCGGGCGATGCTCGAGCAGGGGCTGACCGCCGCCAAAGTGACCGTCGTCGCCCAGACCGAAGGCCGCGCCTCCGACGAGGTCCTCTCCTTCCGCACGATCCGCCTCGCCACCTATGCCTAAGGCGGCCACCAAGGCCAAGTCGAAGGCGAAGGCCCGCGCCAAGGCCGCCGCGCCGAACCAGGCGCCCGCGGCGCCCGCCGAGTTCGTCTGGGACGACCTCTCCCGGTACAAGGCGGAGACGCGCTTCCTCGACGGCTACCCCTCCGACCAGCGCAGCTTCTTCTCGCCGCGCGACTCGCTCCACCCGATGCTGGCCTCGCTTCTCGGGAGCGCCCAGCACTCGCTCGTCCTCAACGTGTACGGGTACGACGATCCCGAGCTCGACGACTTGATCCGCGGCAAGCTCGACTCCGAGCACGTGTACGTGCAGATGAGCCTCGACAAGTCCCAGGCCGGCGGGGTCCACGAGAAAGAGCTGCTGGCCAGGTGGGCCAACGACGCGTTCGGCAACTCGATCGCGATCGGCACCTCCGAAGTCCACCACGCGATCTCCCACCTGAAGGTTTTGATCGTCGACGGCGTCTACTCGGTCACCGGCTCGACCAACTGGTCGATCTCGGGCGAGTCAGAACAGGACAACCAGCCGACCCTGAGCCGCAACGCGGTGGTGGCCTCCGAGCTGCGCGCCGTCCTCGACCTGAACCACGACTGGATGCTGAAGCAGATGGCCGAAGCGCGAGCCAAAGGCAAAGGCTGAGCGCGAGCGTCTGCATTCACCCTCGCCCACCGGGGGTAAACGCAGACGCTCAGCAGGTCTTCTTCGCCCCGGTCATCGCGTTCCAGGCGGCGCCGAGGGAGAAGTCGGCGTCGACGCTGAAGATGCCAGGGTGGGCGGCGCGGGCGATCGTCCAGTCGCCGTCGCGCAGCAGGCAGCCGGTGCCGCGGGAGATCGACCAGTACGGGGTGAAGTTGAAGCGGACGAGGAAGTCGCCGGGCGAGGTGACGTCGAGCGAGAAACCCTGACGGCCGACCGACACGGCGCTGGCCCGGCCGCCGCCGAGCGGCGCCACCAGCGGCTTCGCGTGCACGACTTCGTAGATCCGCCAGTGGTCGCTGTGGAAGCGTTCGCGCAGGTAGGGCGGGTCGGAGCGGATCAGCTTGCGCTCGGCGACCGAGGAGTAGTCGAGCGGCGCGTTCGGGAGGGCGACGTAGGCGATCGCGTTGTTGCGCAGCCAGCGGCCGTAGCTGGCCTGGGTGAGGGCGCCTTCCTTGTAGAAGATGTCGTCGCGGGCTGTGTCGAGCTGGCGCAGCCAGCCGCGGGCGAGCTCGAACTTCGGTGCCAGGTAGGCCGACTCCCAGTGGTTGGCGGTCGGCGGCACCTCGATCCGGGCGGCGCGGGCGCCGTGCGCGGTGAGCCAGTGGGCGGCCGGTTCGAAGAAGGACGATTCGGTCGAGGGGTCGCCGACCGAGCGGGCGATCTGGGTGACGCTGGCGGTGAACTGCCAGTAGATGCTGCCCGCCAATGCGGAGACGAGAATCGCCGTGTAGAACCAGCGCGGGGCGCGGGCGTGGGGGCGCGGCAGCGGTCGGTGGGAGAGGAGGACCGCGGCCAGCACCGGGCCGCCGAAGAGCGCCCCGAGTCGGACCGCGTTGCCGCCCATCGCGTTCGGGGTGAGGAAGATCGCGGTCGAGGCAAGGGCGTAGCCGAGGATCACCCGCCGCAGCCGCGCCTCACCGTCGGCTCGCCGGATGAGGAACAGTGCGCCCGTGCACCAGAGCGGGATCGCGATGAAGGAGGAGAAGGCGAAGGGGAAGCGGCCCGGTTCGGGGAAGGCGAGGTTGGGCACGACGGTGAGGACAAAGGCGGCCGCGGCGGCGGCGATCGCGGTGCGGTTGAGGCGCTCGCCGCGTTCCCAGACCGCGGCCGCGAGCGCGCCCGCCAGGAAGGCGCCCGCGACCGGGCTCGCCAGCGGGCAGGCCGCGGCGGCGATGATCGCGAACGTCCCCCGCCCCACCTGGAGCGAGCGCAGCGCCGCCAGCCCGAGGGCCACGCCGAGGGCGAAGGTCAGCTGCCCGTCGGCGAGCAGGGTGACGACCCCCGCGGCGAACCAGAGCGTCGCCCAGCGCGCCTCCGTCCCCCAGTGGTCGCGGACCAGGCGGTCGAAGAGGTAGGACGAGGCGACCACGGAGAGCATCCCCACCACCTGCGGCCCGAGCAGCGCCGCCGCGGGTGGGAAGAGCAAGCTGTAGTTGAGCGTGTAGTGGCCCCCGTACCAGCTGCTGTTCCAGATCGCCAGGCCGGTGTGCCGGAAGAGCTCGGTGTGGAAAACCTGCGCGGCAAGATCCCCAACCTGCGGGTCCCAGATCAACATCAGGGCCGCCAGCGCCGAGCTCAGGGCGACCGCGGGCAGCCATTCGGGGCGATACGCCTTCGACTGGACCATGCGCGGACTCACAGCATATGGGCGCATCTTGAGACAATTCTCTAGATGAACGATGAGCTCCTTCTCATCGAGTGCGGCACGGTCCCCTACCGCGAGGCCTGGGACCTGCAAATGGCGCTGGCCGAGCGGCGCGGCGCGGGCGAGATTCCGGACGCCCTGCTGCTGCTCGAGCACCCGCCCACGTACACGCGCGGGCGGCGCACCAAGCCCGCGGAACTGCCGATGGGCGCCGCCTGGTACGAAACGCAGGGGATCGAAGTCCTCGACACCGACCGCGGCGGGCTCGTCACCTACCACGGGCCGGGGCAGCTGGTCGCCTACCCGATCGTCGACCTGGCGCCGTTCGGCGGCGACGTCCACGAGTACGTGCGAGGGCTGGAGCGGGTGATGATCGGGGCGCTGGCCGAGCACGGGGTCGGCGCGCGGACGATCAAGGGGCTGACCGGGGTGTGGACCGACGGGCCGCCGCCGGCGCCCGGGCCGGCGGGCGCGGCGCGGAAGATCGGCTCGATCGGCGTCCACGTCAGCAAGGGCATCACCACCCATGGGTTGGCGGTCAACGTCGACAACGATCTGCAGCCGTTCGAGTGGGTGGTCCCCTGCGGGATCGAGGGGGTGGGCATGACCTCGATCGCCCGCGAGCGCGGGCGCGAGGCGAGCGTCGCGGCGTTCGGGGCGACGGTGGGGCGCCACTTCGGCGAGGTCTTCGACCGGGCGGCGCCGAGCGCAAGCCTCGCAGAGCTGGGCCTGGAGCGGCCGACCGCTACGCTCGGTGCAGAGCGATGAGCGACACGGTCACTCCCAGCGAGCGCCCCGAGGTCCCGGCCGCCGAGGTCCCGGCCGAGCGCATCCACGTCACCCGTTCGCGGGCGAAGCCGGGCGGCACCGCGCAGACCGACGGCGCGATCCCCTTCAGGCGCGCCCGCAAGCCGCCGTGGTTGAAAGTGCCGGCGCCGGGCGGGCCCAACTACCGGCGGCTGAAGGAGAAGATCGGCAACGACAACCTCCACACCGTCTGCGAGGAGGCCAACTGCCCGAACGTCGGCGAGTGCTGGGAGCGCGGCACCGCGACCTTCATGATCCTCGGCGACGTCTGCACCCGCCGCTGCGGCTTCTGCAACGTGCAGACGGGGAAGCCGACCTGGAACGACCCGCTGGAGCCGCTGCGCGTCGCCAACCAGGTGAAGGCGATGGGGCTGCGCCACGCCGTCGTCACCTCGGTCGACCGCGACGACCTGCCCGACTACGGGGCGAGCGCCTTCGTCGGCGTCGTCCGCTCGATCCGCATGATGGCGCCCGACTGCAAGGTCGAGATCCTCACCCCGGACTTCCGCGGCCAGGAGATGCCGCTCGCCAAGGTGATCCACGAGAAGCCCGACGTCTTCAACCACAACGTCGAGACGGTGCCGCGCCTCTACCCGATCGCCCGCCGCGGCTCCCAGTTCGCCCGCTCCGCCCGCGTCCTCAAGATGGCGAAGGAGATGGGCGGCGAGGACGTCGTCACCAAGTCGGGGCTGATGGTGGGCCTCGGCGAGTCCTTTGAGGAGATGGTCGAGACCTTCGGCCTGCTGCGCGAGCACCGCGTCCAGGTCCTCACCGTCGGCCAGTACCTGCGCCCGACCGAGAACCACCTGCCGGTGGTGCGCTACTGGCACCCCGACGAGTTCGCGGCGCTCGAGAAGGCCGCCTACGACCTCGGCTTCGAGTCGGTGGCCGCGGGCCCGCTGGTGCGCTCGAGTTACCACGCCGACCAGAACCTGCCGGTCGGCAAGCGGGCCGAGAGCCTGCTGGCGTCCTAGCGGCCGCCGCGCGGATGGCGGCGCCGGAGCCGACGGGCGGGGACGGCGGAGGACCCGTGCGACCGTCGGCGGCCCCCGGGGCGGTCGTTCGGCCGATGGAGATCGAGGAGGTCGGCGTCCGGATCGACTACTTCCACGATGCCTCCGATTCCTACCTATCGCACCTGGGAATCGACCGGGCGCTGCCGCCCGACCGCACCGCGTGGCGTGCCTTCTACGAGGAGGAGATGCAGCCGAGCACGATCAACTTCCCGCAGCCGATCACGCGCTGGGTGTTGGAGCGACCGAGCCAGGAGACCCGCGAGTCACCCTCGCCCGGAAGCGTCTCGCCCTAGAGGAGCTGCACCGGCTGGGACGGCTCCTCCGCGGTCGGAGCCGACGCGGGGGGTGCCGAGCCCGGCGCCGTGGATACCTCCACCGCGATGATCCTGCCATCGTGGACTTCGGCGGTCGGGACATCGATCGTGAATGCGCGAGGGAGAACGGCCTCGGCTATCCCGGCCTCCCCTGCCGCTGAGTCCCCCCTCGGCTCCGGGGGCGCTTCGACCGCGACCTTGACTTTGATCGCGGTGTAGGGGATGAGCGCGAGCGCGCCGACGATCAGCACCACCCGCAGCATCGTGACCCCGAGCGAGCTGAACCCTTCTTCGCTGCCAAGTTCGCCGACCAGCAGGAAGATGGTGTAGAGCTCGCCCAGCACCGCCCACAGCGTGATCAAAGCGGCGAGCCCGAAGGACCAGACGTAGCCTTCGACCTTCCATTCGGTCTTTTTGTCCTTGTTCTTGATCGACCTCGGGCTGAGGAACGAGCCGGCGACCGCGGCGGCGATCACAATCGCGACGCCGAAGGTCAGGTTGAGGCCGACGAAGCCGCCACGTGAGAGGTTCACCGTTTCTTCGGGCAGGACACCCGCGGCGATAATCGTTCCGAGGAGCGCGCCGACTGCCGTCAGGGTCGAGGCAAAGCTTTTCGAGAAGTCGAGTTCGGCGACCCCGCGAAGCTTGAGCGGCGGCTTCTTCGCCCGGAGTCCGAACAGCCAGGCGATGACCAAGTAGGCGACCGCCAAACCGAGCGGGATGAGCAGCGCCGCGTCGATGCCCCGCGTCGATGGTAGGTCCGGGCCGATCGAGAGCGGGACGGAGGCGGGCTCTACCCCCGCCCCGCCCGCGACCAGCTGTCCGCTCGATTCGGACGGATCGAGGAAGGCCAGCCGGTAGCGCTCGACGTGCCCGGCGGCGACCGGGGTCGGCTTGCCGGCCTTCGAGCTCGTGCCGAGCGCTTCGACGGAGGCAGAGGCCGGTTCGCCGTCGCTGTCCTCGATGACGGTCGTGAACTCGGGAGTGACGGCCTGGGCTCCATCGTTCTCCAGCCAGACGCTGACTTCGTCGGAGCGTTCGCCACCGTAGGTGACGCTGATCTTTTCCGGTTCGACGAAGGTCAGTTCGCCGAGCGCGGCGGAGGCTGCCGCGGCGTTCGCCGCGCATAGAGCCAGGACCGCAAGGAAAACCGAGCCGAGTCGCTTCACGGACGCAGCAGTACCAAAACCCTGGACGTTTGGCGTAATCCCGTTTGACCAATTGCCCAAAATGGGCGCTTTCCCGACGGGCGCCGCTGCTGGGAGATCTAAATCGAGCCGTCGCGCAGGTAGGAGCGGTGGAGCTCAATCGCATGGGCCGCGGGGGCTTCGAGCGGGGACGGCGGCGCGGCCGGGTCGCGGCCACAGATATGAGCCCTCGAATGCCACGCGGATCAGGCGACCTGGAACTCGCCGGTCCGCAGGTAGGCGAGCAGCAACTCCACGGCGCGTGCGGTCGAGTCCTCGAACGGCTGCGGCAGGTCGGTCGGGTCGGCGAACCGCAGGTCGGTGGTCTCGTGCCCGTCGGGCCGCAACTCCCCCTCCCACTTCCGCACCAGGAAGCACATCGAGAAGTAGTGGGCCACGTCGCCGTTCGGATAGTTCAGCGTGTGCCGGTCCGCTTCGGAGAAGCAGGCGACCGGGATCAGGTCGGCCGGATCGGCCACCAACCCCGTCTCCTCCCACAGCTCGTCGATCGCGGTGCGCGCGAAGCTCCCGCCCACCTCGGCAGCCCCACCCGGCAGGCACCAGGTCCGATCGTCGCCGCGTAGGGCGAAGAGGACGTGCCCGTCCTCCCGCTGCACGGCGACGGCGGCGCCCGGCACCAGCACGAGCTCGTGCCCGACCTTCTGCCGGACCCGCCAGAGATATGAATCCTCGAACGGCAAGAGAGGAAACCTAGGGGACGGAGGACGGATAGGCCCCTACAATCGAGACGGAGGGGGCCATAGCTCAGCTGGCAGAGCGCCTGCTTTGCAAGCAGGAGGTCACCGGTTCGATCCCGGTTGGCTCCACTGACGGATCCCGACTGAAGACGACGATCCAGTCGGCCCGCTCGACAAGCTCGCCTTCGCGCTCGGGGTCCCACCTCCCGGGGACGCCCTACTGGAGACCACCGGGCGGCTCAGCGGAAGGCTGCGGGTCACGCCGGTCTGCGACGGACAGGACGGCGATACCTCTGGATCATCACCCTGAATCCGCGGCGCATATTGGGGCGCTCTGAGCGCCTCAATGTGCGCCGCGTCCTCAGCGGACGACGGCGCGTTTGTATTTCGTCACGGCGAGGAAGGCGAAGACGGCGGCGATGCCGATCGACCAGGCGGCGGCGCCCCAGACGGAGTTGCCGGCCGGGTCGCCGATGAAGAGGGCGCGGATCGCGTTGACGACGACCGAGAAGGGATTGACTTCGGCGAACCACTGGAGGGCGGCGGGCATCGTTTCCGGCGGGACGAAGGCGGAGGAGACGAAGGTGAGGGGGAAGATGAGGATGAAGCCGAGGCTCTGGGCCGCCTCCGGCGAGGACGAGGTGAGGCCGATGAAGGCGAAGACCCAGGAGAAGGCGTAGCCGAAGAGCAGCAGCAGGAAGATGCCGGCGACGACATCGAGGAAAGAGGTCGAGAAGCCGAAACCGATGATCAGGCCGACCACCAACATCACGGTGATCGAGATCGCGTTGGTGGCGATGTCGGCGAGGGTGCGGCCGGCGAGGACCGCGGAGCGGGCCATCGGCAGCGAGCGGAAGCGGTCGATCAGGCCTTTGCGCAGGTCCTCGGCGATCCCCATCGCGGTGACGAAACCGCCGAACGACATCGTCTGGACGAGGATGCCCGGGATCAGGAAGTCGATGTAGCTGTGGCCGGGGGTCGGGATCGCGCCGCCGAAGACGTAGGCGAAGAGCAGCACGAACATGATCGGCTGCACGGTGAAGCTGAGCAGCAGGTCGGGCGCCCGGGGGATGCGCAGAAAGTTGCGTTTGGCGAGCACCAGCGTGTCGGAGATCGCCATCCGGAAGCTGCTCACTGCTCCTCCTCCCCGTCCTCGGCCTCGGCGGCGTGGCCGGTCAGCTTGAGGAAGACGTCGTCGAGGGTCGGCCGCCGCATCGAGATGTCGTCGATCCCGACCCCGGCGTCGTTCAGCCGCTGCACCGCCGCCGCGATCTTCCCTTTGCGCTCCGCCACCGGCACCCGCAGGACGACCCCGTCGAGCTCCGGCCGCTGCGAGGCGACCCCGTCGAGCGCCGCGGCCGCCGCTGCCGCCTCGTCGGCCGACTCGAGCGTCACTTCGAGGCTCTCGCCGCCGACCTGATCCTTCAGTTCGTCCGAGGTCCCCTCGGCGATCACCACCCCGTGGTCAATCACCGAGATGCGGTCGGCGAGCCGGTCGGCCTCGTCCAGGTACTGGGTGGTGAGCAGCACCGTCGTCCCCTCGGCGACCCGCCCTTCGATCGTCTCCCAGAGCCCGATCCGACTGCGCGGGTCGAGCCCCGTCGTCGGCTCGTCGAGGAACAGCACCGGCGGCCGCGCGACCAGGGCGGCGGCGAGGTCGAGCCGCCGCCGCATCCCACCCGAGTAGGTGCGGACCAGCCGCCCGCCCGCGTCGGTGAGGTCGAACCGCTCCAGCAGCTCCGTCGCCCGCGCCTTCGGCTCGCCCTTCGGCAGGTGGTAGAGCTGGCCGACCATCTGCAGGTTCTCGAAGCCGGTGAGGTTTTCGTCGACTGCCGCGTACTGGCCGGCGAGGCCGATCCGGCGGCGCAGCTGCGGCGCCTCGGAGGCAACGTCGAGCCCGGCGACCCGGGCCCGCCCGCCGTCGGCCGGCAGCAGCGTCGTGAGGATGCGGACCGCGGTCGTCTTCCCCGCTCCGTTCGGGCCGAGCAGCCCGAGCACGGTGCCGGGCGGCGCGCTCAGGTCGACGCCGCAGAGCGCCCGCACGTCGCCGTAGGACTTTTCCAGACCCTCGGCTTCGATCGCGGCTCCCTCCGACACCGGCCCAACCTAGCGATTGGTCCGGCGCGGCGCGATCGGCGGACGGCAATTTGGGGGGGCGGGCGGGCGGCCCCGCGTCAGTCGAGGTCGAAGTCCTTCGGCGGCTTCTGCTCGAACCAGAGGTCGTCGTCCTCCGGCGCGTCCTCGAGGAACCGCGGCGTGTCTTCGAGCACGTCCTCGTGACCGGTATCGGGGTCGTAGTCGTAGGCGTTTTCCTCGGAGGCCGGCTCGGCGGAGTCGCGCGGCGCTTCCTCCGACGGCGCCTCGGGCGCGGGCCGCGGCGCTTCCTCCGACGGCGCCTCGGGCGACTCGGGCGGTGCTTCCTCCGACGGCGCCTCGGGCGCGGGCCGCGGCGCTTCCTCGGTGACCTCGCTCGACAGCTCCTCGGCGGGCTCCTCCGCCGCTTCGGCGTCGTCGGCGCGGCGCAGCACTTCCTGGGACGGGTCGTCCTCGTAGGGCTCCTCGTCGGCTTCGAAGTCGAAGATGCCGCCCTGGGCGGGCGCGTCCCCGTACTGCGGCATCGCGATGTGCTCGTCGGTCGGCGGCAGCGGCGCCTCGAGCGCCTGGTCGAGCTCGTCGGAGAGCCGCTGTTCGTTGAAGAAGTCGAATTCGGCCGACTCCTCCTCGGGCACGGCCCCCTCGGGCTCCGCCTCGGCCGGCGGGTGCCCGGCGACCTCGGCGTCGGGGCCGCGGCTTTCGAGCGGCGGCTGCTCGTGCAGCTCGGTCGGCGGCCCGTCCACGGGCTCTTCCGGCGCGGGCGGTGCGGCCTGCGGCTCGCCCTGGGCGGCGTCGACCAGCTCCTCGTCGCTCGGGCTCTCCCGCTCGACGGGGGCGGGGGCCTCGACCGCCTCGGCGTCCATCTGCGCCTGCACGTCGAACATCTGCGTCGGCTGGTCGGCGATCGCGTGCCGCTCCTCGGTGCCCGGTCCGGCGTCGGGGACGATCTCGTGCTCGCCCGCCGGGTGCTCCTCCTCGGCGGGCGGCGCCAGGTCGGCGGGCACCTCGTCGACGGGCGGGGGCGGCGGCGCGGCGGCGGCGTCGGCGGGGCTCGGCGGCGGCGCGGCGGCGGCGGGCCCCTCCCCGGTCTCCTCGGCGTCGGCCGGCGGCGCCTCCTGCAGGTCGGTGATGTTGGGACGACGACCGCTGCGCTCGTGCTCGTCGCCGATCACCGGCGCGTCGGCCGGAGTCTCGCCCGGCGAGGCGAGGAACTCGGTCGGCGCCTCGGCGAACGGGTCGATCTCGTCCGGCCGCTGCGGCGGCCCGAACGCCTCGTCCTCGAGCCGTTGCACCTCGCCCTCGTCGGCGCCATGGGCGCGCTTCAGTTCCAGGTGCTCGCGGATTGCGTCGTCAAGAATGCTCATCTGGACTCCCTGCTGGGAAGGTTCCAAAGACTAAGGGCTATTCCTTGCCCTTGCGGCCCGCTGGGCACACTTTCCCAGCCTCTGCGCAGCCGACCGCGCCCGGCGGCTCGGCAGAGCCGAAAGCCGCCGGGCGGGCCGCCCTAAACCGCTGCGGCCAGCGGCTGGGGCGGCGCTACTGCGGGCGCGGTTTCGGCTCGTCCCACCAGCGCCCGCAGGAACGCCGCAGTCGGAAGGTGGTCGTGCTCGCGGCGGGTGACGACGCCGGCCGTGAAGGACGGGCGCGGCGGGTCGAGGGCGACGAACCGCACCCCGGGCGCCGCGTGGCGCTCGGCGGCCGACTCGGGCAGGAGGGCGATCCCGGACCCGGCCGCAACGGCCAGCAGCGCCTGCTCGACGTCGGGCGTCTCGAACAGCGCCGGCGAGAGCCTCGCCTCATGGCAGGCCGCGATCACGGCGTCGTGGAAGGGACGATTCGCCTCGCGCGGCAGCACCGTCAGCCGCTCCGGCGCCAGCAGCGCGAACGGAATCGAGACGGCCATCGCGTCCGGATGGCTGATCGGCAGCGCGGCGATCGCCCCCTGCTCGACCAACCGTGTCACCCGCAGGCCCGCCGTCGGCGCCGGCAGCGGCACGACCGCGGCGTCGAGCCGCTCGTCCCGCACCGCCCGCAGCAGCTCGATCGGCGACCCGGGCCGCAGCGTCGCCTCCTCGCAGCGGGCCGAGCCGCGCACCGTCTGCAGGGCGCGCGGCACGGCGGCCGGCAGCGCCGTCGCCTCGTAGCCGACCCGCAGCCGCGCCGAGGGGCGCCCGCGGACGGTCCGCGCGGTCTGCTCGGCGCCCTCGGCAAGGTGGAGGAGGCGCTTCGCGTCGTCGAGCATCGCGGCGCCGGCGTCGGTCAGGCGGACGCTCTGCGGGGCCCGCTCGAGCAGGGAGACGCCGAGCTCGTCTTCGAGCTTGCGGATCTGCGCGCTGACCGCCGGCTGGGCGACGTGGAGCCGCTCCGCGGCGCGCCGGAAGTGGAGCTCCTCGGCGACCGCGACGAAATACCTCAAGTGTCGAAGCTCCATCGGCGAGCCCCTTTCCCTCGTTGACCCTCTTTAACCGATTCTTTAACCGATCCAAATCTCACTCTGCCCGCCACGCGGTTCTCAGGCAATACCCATGTGCCCGAGACCTCGCTACGAAGCACCGGAGAGCGACCTCCGGCCCGCCCGCCGGCGATCTCGGGTTAGCCCTACCCGCGACGCCGGCGCCCGGTGGAAAAATCGCTGCGAGGTGGTCAATTCGGTTCTAGTCGTCGATGACGATGCGGCATTCCTTGGCCTCGCGGCGCGGGTGCTGGAGAAGATCGGGGTCGAGGTCGTGCTGTGCGCCCCCGATGCGGCCGCCGGCGGGCGCCTGGCGGAGGCGCAGCGGCCGGCGGCGGCGCTGGTCGACGTCGACCTCCCCGATGCCCCCGGCGTCGAGCTCGCCCGCCGGATCGCCGCGCTCCCCTGGCGCCCGCGCGTGGTCCTCACCTCGGCCGACCGCGACGCCGGCCGCGCCCTCGACGCAAACGGCGACCGCACGATCGTCTTCGTCCCCAAGGAGGAGCTGGCCGAGGAGCCGCTCCGTCGCCTCCTCGATACCGGATAGCGCCCTGGCAACCTCGTCGACGCCGGGGTACGTTGAACGTGTGGCCGGCGTGGTCCGAGTGGTTCTGGGTGAGGACGACGTTCTGCTGCGCGAGGGCATCGCGCGGATCCTCGGCGAGGCCGGCTTCGAGGTCGTCGCCCAGGCCGGCGACGCCGAGGACTTCCTGCGCAAAGCGCTCGCCCATCGGCCGGACGCCGCCGTGGTCGACATCCAGATGCCGCCGGGCCACGGCGACGACGGGCTGCGGGCGGCGCTCGAGCTGCGCGACCGGCTGCCGCAGGTCGGCGTGCTGGTGCTCTCCCAGTACTACGACGACCAGTACGCGGTCGACCTGATCGGCGAGCGCGCCGAAGGGGTCGGCTACCTGCTGAAGGAGCGGGTCGGCGACGTCGACGCCTTCACCGACGCGGTCTCGCGGGTCGCCGCCGGGGGCAGCGCGCTCGACCCCGAGGTGGTCGGGCGGATGCTGGGGCGGCGGCGCGACGGGCCGCTCGACGACCTCAGCCCGCGCGAGCGCGACGTGCTGGCGCAGCTCGCCGAGGGCAAGTCGAACCAGGGGATCGCCGAGGCGCTGGTGGTGACCCCCGCGGCGGTCGAGAAGCACGTGACCAACATCTTCGCCAAGCTCGGCCTGCAGACCAGCCCGACCGGCCACCGCCGGGTGCTCGCCGCGCTCACCTATCTGCGCGAGTCGGGGCGCTAGAGCCGGGGGCCGGGAGCGGCAGCTGGGCGCGGAGCACGGTGCCGCCGCCGGGCGGGCTCTCGATCGTGAGCCGGCCGCCGAGCGCGGCGATCCGATCGCCGAGCCCGAGCAGGCCGGGGCCATCCGGGTCGGCGCCACCGCGGCCGTCGTCGCCGACCTCGAGTCGGAGCTCGGCGTCGCCGGCGATGGCGCGGACGCGGGCGCGTGTCGCCCGGGCGTGCTTGACGACGTTGGTCAGCGCCTCGGCGACGACGAAGTAGGCGCTTGCCTCGATCCCGGGCGGCAGGCGATCCGCGCTCACCTCGACCTCGACCGGGAGATCGAGCCGCAGGACGAGGGTGTCGACCCCGGCCCGCAGGCCGCCCCGAGTGAGCACCGAGGGCAGGATCCCGTGGGCGAGCTCGCGCAGTTCGGCATTGCCCTGCTCGGCGTGGTCGAGTGCTTCGTCGAGCAGCGACGCCGCGCCCCCGCCGCCATCGCCGATCTCCCGCCGGGCCAGCTTCAAGGTGACGATCGTGTGGACGAGGCGCTGCTGGGCGCCGTCGTGGAGGTCGCGGACGACGCGCCTGCGCGCCTCGTCGCCGGCGCCGAGGACGCGGGCGCGGGAGGCGGTCAGCTGGTCGCGGCTGTCGGCGTTGGCGATCGCCGTGTCCAGCAGCTCGGCGAACTCGGCGAGGCGCGCCTCGGTCCCGGGCGGCGGCGCGCCGTCGTCTTCCCAGCTCGCGCAGATCACGCCCCAGGTCACCCCCTCGACACGAATCGGCACGCCGAGCGTGACGCTTACGTTGCTCGCCCGGGCGATCTCGGCGATCGTGCCGCCGGCCGAGTCATGCAGGTCGAGCTGGACCGGGCGGCCGGTCTCGAGGACGCGCCTGCAAACGCTGTCGCCGTCGAGCGGAACCCGCATCCCGGCGCGGATTATCGGGGTTTCGACCTCGCGGCGCTGCCCGACGATCGTCACTTCCTCGGTGCCCTCGTAACGCATCAGGCCGACCTGGGCGGCCAGAAAGAGCCTGCGCACCTCGATCACCACGGCGTCAAAGACATCGGTCGGCGGGGCCCCCTGGGCGGCGAGGGTGGCGACGCGGCGCAGCGCCGCCTGCTCGTCGGCGAGCCGCTGCACCTCCGCCCGCGCCTCGGCGTTGGCGATCGCGGCGCCCATCAGGTCGGTGAACTGGGTGAGCCGGGGGCCGGTGTCCGGCGGAAGCGGGCCGCCCTCGACCGCAGAGGCGACCATCGCCCCCCAGATCCGGTCGGCGACCTTGATCGGGGCGCCGACGGCGGAGGCGATCCCGGCCGCGACGACCCGCTCGGCGATCGGCCCGTCGGCGGTCGAGTAGTCGTCGCGCCGCGCCGCGCGGCCGGTCTCGAAGATTTCGGTGGTGATGTTGTTGCCGCCGATCGGCAGCCGCTCGCCGATCCTCAGCACGTCGAGCTGGGCGCCCCAACTGGCGACCACCCGCGCCGGCGTCTCCCCGTTCCGGGCCGTTTCGAAGCGGATCATGCGGATCGCTTCGACCCCGAGCACCCCGCCCAGCTCCTCGGCGATCGCGGTAAACACCTCGGCCTGCGGACTCTGTCGGGCCACCAGCGTCGCCACCCGCCGCAGGGCGGCCTGCTCCTCGGCAAGGCGACTCGCCTCCGTGGCGACTGTGCCGCCCACGTCGGTCTCGGTCGGCCCAGATCCGGCCATACCAAGACGCTAGACCCATGCCGGGGGCTTTTCCAGCGCGACGGCGGGCCTCATTGGTCGATCCACGACCCCGCACGGGCGGCGCGAGCGGCCATCGCGGGATCGACCGTCTATGCCCGGATCGCCATCCGCGTGACCTTGTCCCCTTCGATCTGGAACTTGAAGTGGCTCGGCCCGTTGAACTCCCGGTCGCTCCAGGCCCGGATCTCGTCCCGCCCGCGAAACTCCCGTCCCCAGTCGTCGACCACTCCGTCCCGGGTGAAGCAATCAAGGAACGCATCGACATCGTTGGCGTTCGTGGCCGCCAGCGCGGCCTCGACGGGTGCGGGCAGGTCGGGCACTCAGGAAGCAAACACCCGACCGCCGAGCCTCGCAAACCGAATCCCTACATACCCGATCGCGATCGCTTATCGCGACCTGTCCGGCCTCGACGCCGGCGAAAGACGGCGCGGGGGGCGCGGGGGGCGCGGGGGGCGCG
>DASXMH010000108.1:0-4064 GCA_036495785.1 Solirubrobacterales bacterium | reverse complement strand
CCGCCTGACTGCGTTCGTCGCTTGTGTCGCATATGGGTACAAGCGACGAACGCACTAAAGCGCCAGGGACAGCGGCTCCTCCAGGAGCGAGCGAATCCGGGCCAGGAACTCGGCGGCGGGGGCGCCGTAGAGGATGCGGTGGTCGCAGGCCAGGGTGACGCCGAGCAGGTGGGCGGTCGTGATCCGGCCGTCGCGGACCACGGGTTTCTCGGTGATCGCGCCGACCGCGAGGATCGCGGCCTGGGGGGAGTTGATCACCGCGGAGAAGCTGGTCACCCCGTACATGCCGAGGTTGGAGACGGTGAAGGTCCCGCCGGAGAGCTCCGGCGGGGTGATCGAGCCGTCGCGGACCTTCGAGGCCAGGGTCCGGGCGTCGGCCGCGATCTCCCGCAGGCCCTTGCGGTCGGCGTCGAAGACGGTCGGCACCACGAGCGCGTCCCGGGCCGCCACCGCGACGCCGACGTTGACCCGCGAGTAGAGCTCGAGGCGACCGTCCCGATAGGCGCCGTTGGCCAACGGGTGCTCCCGCAGCGCCAACGCACAGGCCTTGACCACCATGTCGTTGAACGACGGCACCGCCTCCCCGTCGGGCGTCATCCCTTTGAGCCGGGCCCGTGCCTCCACCGCCGCCGACATGTCGATCTCCGTCTGCAGGTAGAAGTGCGGCGCCGTCGCCTTCGACTCCGCCATCCGCCTGGCGACAACCTGCTGGAGTTTGGTCAGCTCCCGATAGGCGGTCTGACCCTTCGCCGTCTCCTCCACGGCGGCCCCAGGGACCTCGGCGGGCGCCGGACCCTTCACCTCAGCGCCCGCCCCCGCCCTCTCCACGTCCGCCTTGACGATCCGCCCACCGGGCCCCGACCCTTCCACCGTCGCCAGGTCCACACCTCGATCCCTTGCAACCCGCCTCGCCAGCGGCGAGGCCTTGACCCGCTCCGCGGTTTCACCCAGCGATACGCCCGCAGCCGCCGCCGGGGTTGGAGACACGCCCTCCGGGGGGTCGTTCGGAGGAGGAGGTTCTCCGGCATCAGAGGTAACGCCTGCGGGCGTATCCGTGGGTGAAGTCTCTGCGGGCGTCGCCGCCGGAACCGCGCCGTTGCCGTCGCCCCCTCCGCCGACCACCGCGATCGGCTCGCCGATCGCCAGCGTGTCGCCCTCCTGCGCCAGGATCTCCGTCAGCGTCCCGGCGACGTCTGACTCGTAGGCCATGTTCGCCTTGTCGGTCTCGATTTCGACCAGCTCGTCGCCGACCGCCACCTCGTCGCCGACCCGCTTCATCCAGGTGAGGATCGTGCCCTCCTCCATCGAGTCGGAGAGGCGCGGCATCACGATCTCGGCCATCAGGCGGCCAGGTCGAGGACCGACAGGACGGCCCGCTCGATTCGATCTTCGGTCGGCATCGCGGCAAGCTCGAGCTCCTTGGCGTAGGGCAGCGGCACCTCCGCCATCCCCACCCGCTCGACCGGCGCATCGAGGTCGTCGAAGCAGGCGTGCTGGATGCGCGCCGCCAGCTCGGCGGTCACGCCGTAGCTCGGCCAACCCTCCTCGACGCAGAGGACCCGGTTGGTCTTGGCGACCGAGGCGGCGACCGTCTCCACATCGAGCGGCCGCAGGCTGCGCAGGTCGACGACCTCGACCGACACCCCGCGCTCGGCGGCGAGCTTCTCGGCGACGCGCAGCGCCCGCACCGTCGCGAAGGAGTGCGAGACGACGGTCAGGTCGCTTCCCTCCCGCGCCACCGCGGCACGCCCGATCGGCGTCACCAGCTCGGGATCGACGTCGACCTCGCCCTTCTCTTTGTAGATCGGCAGGTTCTCGATCACCAGCACCGGGTCGTCATCGCGGATCGCCGCCTTCAAGAGTCCCTTGGCGTCGGCCGGGCTGGCGGGCGCGACGACCTTCAGCCCCGGCGTGCCGGCGAACCAGCCATCGAAGCTCTGCGAGTGCTGTGCGGTGAGCTGGTTGCCCGCCCCGTTCGGGGTGCGGATGACCAGCGGGCAGCGGACCTCGCCGCCGAACATCGCCCCGATCTTGGCCGCGTGGTTAACCACCTGGTCCATTGCCACCAGCAGGAAGTTCAAGGTCATGATCTCGACGATCGGCCGCTCGCCGAGCATCGCCGCGCCGACGCCCGCCCCGACGAAGCCCTCCTCGGAGATCGGCGTGTCGCGCACCCGGTCGGGGCCGAATTCGTCGAGCAGCCCGGCGGTGACCTTGTAGGAGCCGTCGAAGACGCCGACCTCCTCGCCCATCACGAAGACGCGCTCGTCGCGTTCCATCTCCTGGCGCATCGCCAGCCGGAGCGCCTCGCGGTAGGTCATCGTCTCGACGCCCGCGGTCGGCCGGGGCGCCTCGGTAAGGCCGGAGCCTCTCACTTTCCCAGGCCCCCGGCGAAGACCAGCTCCGCCTCGCCGAACGGGCTGCCCGGGCGCATGCGCTCGAACTGCTCCTCGGAGCCGGGCGTGTAGACGCCGGCGGCGAGCCGGTCGACCGGCGGCGCCGCGTCCTGATCAGCGTAGGCGACGGCCCCCTCGACCTCGCCTTCGACTTCGGCCTCGATCGCGTCGATGCCCTCCGGCGGCACGCCGCGCGCCTCGAGCAGCGCCCGCGTCCGCGCCAGCGGGTCCTCGCGGCGGTGCTCCTCGATCTCCTCGCGGCTGCGGTAGGCGAGCCCGGCGTCGGCAACCGAGTGGCCGCGGTAGCGGTAGGTGAGCGCCTCGAGCACCGCCGGGCGGCGCTCCTCGCGGGCCGCGCGCAGGAGCCGCGCCGTCGCCGCCTCGACCTCTTCGAGGTCGTCGCCGTCGACCCGCTCGCCCTCCATCCGGTAGGCGCCGGCGCGCTTGAAGATGTCGGGCTCGGCGGAGGCGCGCTCGACGCTCGTCCCCATTCCGTAGAGGTTGTTGACGACGAGGAAGACGACCGGCAGCCGCCACACCGCGGCCAGGTTCAGCGACTCGTGCCAGGCGCCCATGTTGACGGCGCCGTCGCCGAGCTCGCAGAGGACCGCCTGCTCGGCCCCGCGGCGGACCAGCAAGAGCGCCATCCCGGTCGCGATCGGCAGCTGGCCGCCGACGATCCCCCAGCCGCCGTAGTAGCCGCGCGAGACGTCGAGCAGGTGCATCGAGCCGCCGCGCCCGTGGGCGCAGCCGTGGGCGCGGCCGAAGAGCTCGGCCATCACCGCCTGCGGCGGCACGCCGCGGGCGAGCGCGAATCCGTGGCAGCGGTAGCCGGTGACCAGCAGGTCCTCGGCCTGCATCGCCGACACCGCGCCGACCGTGGCTGCCTCCTGCCCCGAGGACAGGTGGCAGTAGCCACCGATCCGCGCCGCCTTGTACTGGCGCTCCGCCGCTTCCTCGAAGCGACGGATCAGGAACATCGTGCGGTACTGGTCGTAAAGGTCGCCGACATCGAGGTCGACGGGGGCATCGGTGCGATCGATTACGGCCATCAGGGCTCCTCGAAGTAGTCGGGGTGTTGTTCGCGGATCCGCGGGACCTCGCGCAGGACAGCCCGCAGGTGCTCGCGCAGGGCGGCCTCGGCGGCGTCGGGGTCGTGGCGCCCGACCGCGTCGGTTACCGCCCGGTGGTCTTCGACCATCGTCGGCAGGTAGTCGGGCATCGTCAGGCTGAGCCGGCGCAGCCGGTTGAGGTGGGACTTGGCGCGCTCGTTGACCGGCCAGACGGCCGGGTGGCCGCTGAGGTCGCAGAGGTAGCGGTGGAAGGTGTCGTCGAGGAGCTGCCAGGAGTCGATGTCGATCCGGTCTGTGGCGCGTTCCTGCGCGCGCAGGTTTTCCTCGATCTGGGCCATCGACTCTTCGTCGGCGAGTTCGGCGGCGACGCGGACCGCGGTGCACTCGAGCGCCTCGCGGATGAACTGCGCGTCGGAGACCGCCGCCGGGCTGATCCGGGCGACGAAGGTGCCGATCTTGGGACGGACTTCGACCAGGCGGTCGTCGCGGAGGCGGCCGAGCGCCTCGCGGATCGGGGTGCGGCTGACGCCGAGGCGCTCGCCCAGCTCGGCCTCCGAGAGGCGTTCGCCGGGGGGCAGCTCGGCGCGCACGATCA
>DASXMH010000107.1:0-5307 GCA_036495785.1 Solirubrobacterales bacterium | reverse complement strand
CACCGCATCCTCTACGGCGCCCCCGCCGCCGAGTTCCTGGCCCGGATTCGCTCGCTCCTGGAGGAGCCGCTGTCCCTGGCGCTTTAGTGCGTTCGTCGCTTGTACCCATATGCGACACAAGCGACGAACGCAGTCAGGCGGGAGTCATTTCCCGGCGGCTGCCTTCAGCGTGAGGTGGGCCGCGGCCGTGGTGCCGACGGACGGTTCGTCCACGACGGTAACGGCGACGTGGTGATGCAGGCGCAGTAGATCGACGCCGGAACCGGTCAGCCGGATGGCGACTTCACCGGTGGCGCCGGCGGCAAGGCTGTAGGACGCTTGGCCGATCACCTGGGCCTTGGACGCCTTCGACGGGTGGGGGTCGCGGCGTTGCGAGATCGCGCCGCCAGGGACGGTTACGCGGAGATGGCCGACGCAAGGGCCCGCGGTCGAGCAGGTCAGTCGTACCTTCGCCTTTCCGTGGCGGAGCAGGAGGGGGGAGTGGGCGATCGACACTTTTCCGTACCCGGTGTGCAGGGTGCCGTCGCCATGCGTGGACGAATCCGAGCCCGTGCTGCCGGGACTCTGGGGGGCAGAGGTTGACGGTTCGGCTTCCGCGGCCGCCAGTTGGGCGCTGGTGAAGACCGCGTCGCCGCCGGGGGCGGTCGCTCCGTCGAAAAGGGTGGTGGTGGCGACGGAACCACCTTTCATGAATTCGAGGATGACTTGAAGGTGACCCGAGAGGTTGGTCGCCGTCACCGTTTCTTTGTCGAACTTGAGGCCGCCCCCGCCGATGGTTCTCACCGTCCGCCAGCCTCGGGCGACGGTGAGTTCGACGTTGGCTTCATCGCCTTCGATTTCGCCTTCGCCCTCGTTGGTGAAGAAGGTGACCGGGGAACCGGAATTAGCTGAGGTTCCGGCCATGAAGCTGTGTTCGCCGCGAACGTCGAGCGAGGGTTCCGCGCCTTCGACGGTCACTTCGCCCGCGTCGCTCGGCAGGTCGACGACGGAGCCGTTATTACCTTCGCCGTCGGCACTGATCGGCTCGATGTCCACGTGGGCGCCGCCGCTGTCGAGCGCCGAGACAAGTGACTCTTCAGGGGCGACGTCGACGAGGGACCCGGTGCCGAGGCCCCCGGTGGCGCTCGGGTAGTAGGTGAGCCCCGCGGGCCGGAAGAGGGGCAGTACCGCGAGCAGGCCGAGCCGTCTCCCGGGCGCGCCGCTCAGGGAGAATTCGGTGAGGAACGTCCCGCCGGGGTAGGGCGCGTTGTACGTCCACGCCCCGTTGGGGTGGACCACGATCGTCCAGTAGGTGCCAGGGAAGTTGTTGTCCCAGACGTCGATGTCGAGGTCGCCGTTCGGCTGCGACTCGGCGCTGAAAGCGAGGACCTCGTGGCCGAAGTAGCCGTAGCCGCCGAGGCTGGGGAGCTGGATCGTGATCGCGGCGAAACCGGTGTCTGCCGGCCCGGACAGGAGCCCGGAGTAGTCATAGAGGTTGTGCCCTTCTTCCATCGCGCCTTCGAGTTGGGCGCGGAGGCGGGCGACGCCGCTGGTGGGGTCGGCGAAGGCGTAGTGCTGGCGCTGCAGGCTTTGGTCGACCTGGGTGGACAGCTGGGAGAGGAAATCGTCGCCGACCAGGGTGAGGAACTGCTTGTCCCACACGGTCGTGCTGCCCCCGCCGCCGGGCGAGGGCAGGTTCATCGTCGCCGAGGGGCCGGTGCCCGCACTCGCCCAGACGCCGTCGGCGCGGCCCGAGCCGGGATCGAAGAGGGCTTCCTGGAGGGCGTCGAAACGGCCGCCGGTCAGCGCCAGGCCGAAGCAGAGTCCGCCGTTCATGAACCTGCCGAGGTGGGCGATCGACTGCGCCACGCCGCCGGAGGCCGCCGTGTTCCGGGACCAGTCGGCGAAGATTTCGTTCAGGCCCTGGGGGGTGAGCACGTCCCCGAGGGCCAGCCCGGAAGGACGCAGATAGCCGGACATCCCGCGGTTGGCGAACGAGTAGCCGTACCCGGCCGCGGGCCACGGGCGTGACAACTGCCCCGAGCCATTTCCGCCGCTGGGCGCCCCGGTCACATGGAACACGTAGCGGCCCGGCACGGTCGAGCCGGCGTCGTTGTGGATCAGCCCGGTGGCGAAGTTGGAGTCGAGGAGTCCGCCGTTCACCAGGGACCCCGGCAGCTGGTAGAAGTCACCCGCAAGGCCGTCACCGTTCGAGTAGCCGGCGCCCGCCGAGGTGCCGCCCAGTCCGTCCACTCCGCCGCTGGCCTCGCCCGTCTCCCATTCGATGCGGTTGTAGTTGAAGACGATGTCGAAGTCACCCGGGGCGACGTCGCCGCGTTCGACCAGCAGCAGCTGGAAGTCGTCCGTCTTGTCCATCTTCTCTTCGTAGTAGCCGACGTTCGGCCAGTCGACGCAGAACGCCTGCCGCCCTTCGAAGGTGGTGGTCCCGTAGGTGACCAGTCCCGAACCGGCTCCGCGGGTGTCGACGTCGGCGAAGAATGGGGCGATGATCGGTGGGGTGTCGGCGTTGATTTCGAACGGGGTGTAGGTGCTCATCGGCTCGCCGAAGGTGACGTTGCCGTTGTTGTTCACCCAGAGGCTGGTGTACCGCTGGCCGAAGAAATCGAGTTCGAACGGAAGCGTCACTTCACCGGTATAGCCGTCGTCGTTCGGCGGGAGGATGTTCGCTTCGCAGCCCGAGGAGCCGATGACCGACCCCGCGGCGACCAGCTGTGGGCTCGCCGCCAGGCTCTGCTCGCGGCCGCTCGCGGCGGCTGGCGAAGCGACCGCGGTCTGGGGACGCGTCTTGGCCGCCGCCGGCGTAACAAGTAGGGAGCTCGGCACGAGGGCGAAGACCACAATGAGTGCACACCTGAACCTGACCATGGCAGCGCTTATACCAACCGTTCAATACTCCTCTGAGTACTAGTCCGGCCCTTTTTCATACTGTCCCGGGAAGCCATTCGACTATTGGGTAAGTGGGGGTTGCCGGTTTTGGGTACGCAGGGATACCTGCGCGGAGCCACCCGAAGGGCGTTTGACTGAACGGGGGATGTCCCGGTATGGATTGGCGGTGGCAGAGGACCTCCTGGCGGGGGTCGACGCGGTCATCACCTCGGCGATCCACCTCGACGGCGGCGAGATGCTGGCGCGGCTGCTCGGGGGCGTCCCGGTCGTGCTCGCCTGCCGAGGTCTGCGGGGCGAGGACCACCCGCGCGGCTGATCGTGCGCCGCTCGACGGGTCGGGCACCTGGTGCGGCGCCTGGATAGGGAGAACGCGGGCCACATCGAATCCCGACAAACGCCGGGGAGTCGGCGCCGTCCGGGCGGCGGTAGGAGCCGGCGCTCCCTAGGGTGGGGCGAAGTCGAGAAGGAGGAGCAGATGACCGAGATCGGAACCGACAACGCCGCGCTGGAGCAGGACCTCGAGCGGATGCTGGAGATCGAAAGGTTCCCGCCGCCCGAGGGGTTCCGCGAGCGGGCCAACTGGTCGGACCCGAAGATCTACGAGGAGGCGGCCGCCGACCCGGTGGCGTGGTGGACCGCCCGCTCCAGGGAGCTGCTCGACTGGGACGTCGAGCCGACGGTCGGCCTCGACGACTCCGACCCGCCCTTCTACCGGTGGTTCGAGGACGGCCGCTTGAACGCCTCGGCCCAGTGCCTCGACCGCCACGTCGCCGCCGGCATCGGCGACCGGGTCGCCTACCACTGGCGCGGCGAGGAGGGCGAGCGCCGCGACGTCACCTACGCCGAGCTCCTCGCCGACACCCGGCGCCTCGCCAACGCGCTGAAGGACCTCGGCGTGCGCAAGGGCGACGTGGTCGGCATCTACCTGCCGATGATCCCCGAGGTCGCGGTGGCGATGCTCGCCTGCGCCCGGATCGGGGCGATCCACAACGTCGTCTTCGGCGGCTTCTCGGCCGAGTCGGTCAGGGAGCGGATGGAATTCGCCGAGGCCAAGGCGCTGATCACGGTCGACGGGGCGCGCCGCAAAGGCAGGACGGCGCCGATCAAGGAGCAGGTCGACGCGCAGATGGGGGGCGTCGCCTCGCTCGAGACGATCGTCGTCGTCCGCGCGACCGGGATCGACTGCCCGATGACCGAGGGCCGCGACGTCTTCTGGGACGAGATCTGCGCCGCCGCCGACCCCGACTGCCCGGCCGAGCCGATGGAGGCCGAGCACCCGCTCTTCATCCTCTACACCTCCGGCTCGACCGCGAAGCCGAAGGGCATCCTCCACACCACCGGCGGCTACCTCACCGGCGTCGCCACCACCCACCGCCAGGTCTTCGACCTGAAGCCCGAGACCGACGTGTACTGGTGCGCGGCCGACGTCGGCTGGGTGACCGGCCACTCCTACATCGTCTACGGCCCGCTCGCCAACGGGGCGACCTCGGTGATGTGGGAGGGGGCGCCCGACCACCCCCACCAGGGGATCTGGTGGGAGCTGGTCGAGGACTACGGGGCGACGATCCTCTACGCGGCGCCGACCGCGATCCGCACCTTCATCAAGTGGGGCGCCGCGATCCCGGGGAGATACGACCTCTCCTCGCTGCGCCTGCTGGGCTCGGTCGGCGAGCCGATCAACCCGAAGGCCTGGCTCTGGTACCACAAGGTGATCGGGGGAGGGCGCTGCCCGATCGTCGACACCTGGTGGCAGACGGAGACCGGCGCGATCATGATCACGCCGCTCCCCGGGATCACCGAGACCAAGCCCGGCTCGGCGACGACGCCGTTCCCGGGGGTCTCGGCCGAGGTCGTCGACGAGAAGGACGGCGAGCCGATGGAGGAGGGCCAGGGCCTGCTGGTCCTGGAGAAGCCCTGGCCCTCGATGCTCCGCACCCTCTACAGGGAGGACGAGCGCTTCGTCGAGACCTACTTCTCGCGGTTCGGGCGGGGGCGCTACCTGGTCGGCGACGCCGCCCGCCGCGACGCCGACGGCTACTTCTGGGTGATCGGCCGGATCGACGACGTGGTCAACGTCTCCGGCCACCGGCTCTCGACCGCCGAGGTCGAGTCGGCGATCGTCGCCCACGAGAAGGTCGCCGAGGCGGCGGTGATCGGCCAGTCCGACCCCGACACCGGCCAGGCGATCTGCGCCTTCGTCACCCTCCGCGGCGGCACCGAGCCCTCCGAGGAGCTGGTCGAGGGCATCCGCGGGACCGTCGCCACCCGGATCGGCAAATTCGCCAGGCCGAGGAGGATCGTCTGGGCCGAGGACCTGCCGAAGACCCGCTCGGGCAAGATCATGCGCCGCCTGCTGCGCGATATCGCCGAGGGGAGGGCGCTCGGGGACGTCACCACCCTGCGCGACCCCGACGTGATGAA
>DASXMH010000106.1:0-2207 GCA_036495785.1 Solirubrobacterales bacterium | reverse complement strand
ATCCGCCCCGCCCCCGCCGCGGCGATCTCCGCCGCCGACAGGGTCGGCCGCGCCAGCACGTTGACCGGTCGGTCGACCGCGGCGGTGACCGCGGCGATCTGCTCCGCGTCGGCCAGCCCCGGCGCGTAGAGCACGTCCGCTCCCGCCTCCTCGTAGGCGCGCAGCCGCGCGATCGTGTCGTCGAGATCCGGGTTGCCGCGGATGTGGTTCTCGGCTCGCGCGGTGAGCATGAAGGGAAAGGGCAGCTCGCGCGCCGCCCGCGCCGCGGCGGCGATCCGCTGGGCCGCGTGATCGAGGTCGTAGAGGCCCGCCTCCTCCTCCCAATCCTCGATCGAGCCGCCGACCGCGCCGACCGCCGCCACCGCTTCGATCGCCCGCGCCGCCCCCTCGGGCGACGAGGAATAACCGTTCTCCAGGTCGACCGAGACCGGCAGGCCGCACGCCTCGACCAGGACCTTGACGTGCTCGAGCACCTCGTCGAGCGTCACCTCCCCGTCGGCGCGGCCGAGCGTGAAGGCGAAGCCGCTGGAGGTCGTCGCCAGCGCCTCGAAGCCGAGCGCCTCGAGCACCCGCGCCGTGCCGCCGTCCCACGGGTTGGGGATCAGGAAGCAGGGACCCTGGTGGAGCTCCGCGAACCTGCGGCCGCGCTCCTCCTGGCTCGGGGGCGTCACCATACGGAGACGGTACCCCTCAACGCCGGTGGAGCATGCGGCCGCCGAGCAATTCGGTCAGGGTGACGAGGCGGAAGCCGCGCCGCTCGAGGCCTTCGACGATGCCGGGGAGGGCCTTGACCGTCTGCGGGTGGTGGCCACCGTCATGGAGCAGGACGATCGAGCCGGGCTTCGCGCGCCGCACGACCCGGGCGCGGATCGGCCCGACGCCGGGGTGCGTGTCGTCGTCGGAGTCGAGCGTCCAGAACACCAGCTCCAGGCCGTCGGCGCGCGCCGCCACTTCCTCCTTGCGGTCCAGTTCGCCGTAGGGCGGGCGGAAGAGGCAGGGGGTGAAGCCGGTCGCGGCGCGGATCGCCGTCTGGGTCGAGGCGAGCTCACCCTCGCCGGGGTCGACCGGGTGGTGGAAGGAGTGGTTGCCGATCTCGTCGCCGAGGGCGAGGACCTGGCGCATCAGCGCTTCGCGGCCGCGCACGTGCCGGCCCTCCTCGAAGAAGGTGGCGTGGGCGCCGAGGCGGTCGAGCGTTTCCAGGATCGCCGGGGTCTGGGTGCGGCTCGGGCCGTCGTCGAAGGTGAGCGCGACCTCGTCGGCCGCCTTCGAGCTCCTCGGCCCTTCGCGGACGATCGCGCCCGCCGGCGAGGTGCAGCCGGACGGTTCTCCGCCCGCGCCGACCACGGTCCCGCCGTCGAAGCCGCCGCGGGCAGTCGCCGCGCCGAGTCCAAGCGCGGCACAGAAGAGCGCGGCGCAGCAAGCCGCGCGCGCCATCACCCCACGCCGTACCACCCCTCGCTGAAGCATTTTGGTTGTCATGGCACCAAAATGCTTCAGCGATGGCATCAGGTGAGCTGGGCCATCTGGTCGCGCAGGGAGTCGAGGAGCTGGGGCGCCTGCTGCGCCCGCGGGATCAGGCTGTGGTCGAGGAGGAAGGCGTCGGAGACCAGTCGCACGTCGACCCCGTGGGCGGGTCGCCCGGAGACCTCGATCGCGTCGCCCGTCCCGATGTCGCCCTCCTCGACGATCTTCAGGTAGGCGCCGGGCCGCGAGGCCTGGGCGAAGCGCCGCACGAAGGTCGGGTCCCCCATCTTCAGCGCCAGCTTGAAGCAGGGCAGGCGCGGCTGGACGACCTCGAGCAGCGTCGTGCCGATCCGCCAGCGCTCGCCGAGGACGGCGCCGGAGACGTCGACCTCTTCGGTGGTCAGGTTCTCGCCCCAGGCGCCGGCGCCGAGCGGCCGCCCGAGCTCCTCCTCCCAGCGCCGCGTCTCCTCGATCGCGTAGGCGTAGACCGCCTTGTTCGGGCCGCCGTGCACGCTGAGGTCGGCCTGGCGGTCGCCGTCGAGGTTGACGCCGCGCACCTTCACCCGACCCTCGACCGGGTCCTTCCAGATCGCCGTCTCGACGATCCGCCTGCCGGTGTCGATCCGCTTCGGCGTGCCGACGTTGACGCTGATCAGGCGACCGCGGAGCGGGCCGTCGCGACGGGAGGCGTCCATGCGACGACATCTTCGCAAGCGCGGCGCGCCCGCTTGGCGCGGTAGAGC
>DASXMH010000105.1:0-1569 GCA_036495785.1 Solirubrobacterales bacterium | reverse complement strand
GCCAGCCACTTACGTAGGCTGGGTGGCACGGCGCGCAACCTACCGGGCCGGGGTGAACGGGGGCCAAATCGGCCCCGGCTAGACTGGCTGGAGGCCCTTTATGAGCACCGAGTCCACGTCCCTTTACCGCCGCCACCGCCCCGGCTCCTTCGACGAGGTGGTGGGGCAGACCCACGTCGTCCGCACGCTGCGCAACGCGGTGGAGCAGGACAGGGTCAACCACGCCTACCTGTTCGTCGGCTCGCGGGGGACGGGCAAGACGTCGATGGCGAAGATCCTCGCCCGCTCGCTGAACTGCGAACAGGGCGGGCCGACCGTGACGCCGTGCGGCGAATGCCAATCGTGCGTGACGATCGCCGCGGGCACCTCGATCGACGTGATCGAGATGGACGCCGCCTCCAACCGCTCCGTCGACGACGTCCGCGATCTGCGCGAGCGGGTCGCCTACGCGCCCGCCGGCGGCCACTGGAAGGTCTACATCCTCGACGAGGCGCACATGCTCACGAAAGAGGCATGGAACGCCTTCCTGAAGACGCTCGAGGAGCCGCCGCCGCGCACCGTCTTCGTCCTCGCCACGACCGAGTCGCACAAGGTGATGGCGACGATCGCCGACCGCTGCCAGCGCTTCGACTTCCAGCGGCCCAGCCTCGAGCAGATCTCCGAGGTCCTGAACCGGGTCGCGGCGCAGGAGTCGATCCAGGTCGAGGACGGCGCCGTGGCGATGATCGCCCGCTCCGCCCAGGGCAGCTTCCGCGACGCGCTTGGGACGCTCGACCAGCTGGTCGCCTTCGGCGGCAACCAGGTCGGGCTCGACGAGGTGCTGGAGATGCTCGGCGCGGCCGACGCGGACCTGCTCTTCGAGGCGGTCGACGCGGTCGGCGCCTCGGACCCGAAGGAGGTCCTGCTCGGGGTCGAGAGGATGGCGCGCTCGGGGCGCGATCCGTCCCAGTTCGCGCGCGATCTGCTCGCCCACCTGCGCCTTCTGCTGGTCACCCAGACGACCGGCGAGGTGCCGACCACCTTCGTCGTCACCGCCACCGACACGGGGCGGATCTCCCAGCAGGCCTCCACCGTCGGCCCCGCCACCCTGGTCCGCACGATCGACGAGCTGGCGGGCGCCTTGACCGCGGTCCGCGAGGGTGACGACGCGCGCATGGCGGTCGAGATCGCCCTGCTGAAAGCCGCCCGCCCCGACCTCGATCCGACCACCGAGGGCCTGCTCCGCCGGATCGAGAAGCTCGAACAGAGACTGGCGGGCGGCCCGCCACCCACGCCGACCCCGATCTCTCCGCCGCCGAGCCTCCCCGCCCGCCCCGCGGAACCGACCCCGAGCACGCCCCATCCTTCGCGCCCCGAACCCCAAGCGTCCGCGCAGCCCCAGGCGTCCGCCCCCGGGGCGCCCGAACCGCAGCCGCAAGCGCCTGAGGCGTCCGCGCCCGAGCCGCAGCCACAAGCGCCCGAACCCTCACCTGCCCAGCCAACCTCGGTGAGTCCGGACGCGCCTGAGCCCCCAGCCCCGTCCGCAGACGCCCCTTCCGCGGGTGGCGCGCCGGTGGGGGCCCCACGCGG
>DASXMH010000104.1:0-33556 GCA_036495785.1 Solirubrobacterales bacterium | reverse complement strand
CGGCCGCGGGCGGGCGGAGCGCGACCGCGGGGAAGGAGCGCGGCGGAGGCGACGTGGTGTCGGTGTGGGCCACGCACTCATCCTAGGCAGCGACGGGCGCGATCCGGCACGGGCCGCCGATCTCACGTTTCTGCCGCGGCGCGCGTTTGACTCTGAAAGCGAGCGCAGGAGGATGCGGAGATGAGCGACGTCACCTGGGACATCTACGAGAGCCCGATCGGGCCGCTGACCCTGATCGGCGGGGACGCGGGGCTGCGCGGCCTCTGGTTCCCGGGGAAGGTGCCGGTGCCGGCGGAGTCGGCGCGCGCGCCGATGCCCGCGGTGATCGAGCAGCTCGAGGCCTACTTCCGCGGCGAGCTGCGCGAGTTCGACCTGGGGCTCGACCTGCGCGGCGCGCCCCTCGACCTCGCGGTCTGGCGCCGCCTCCTCGACATCCGCTACGGCGAGACCGAGAGCTATGGTGAGCTTGCCGCCCGGGTCGCCCCCGACCTCTTCGGCCCTGGCGTCGAACCGTGGCAGCGGGCCCGCGTGGTCGGCGCCGCCAACGGCCGCAACCCGGTCGCGATCATCGTCCCCTGCCACCGGGTGATCGGCGCCGACGGCTCGCTGACCGGCTACGGCGGCGGGCTCCACCGCAAGCAGGCGCTGCTCGAGCTCGAGGGCTCCGGTCGTCCCGACCCGGCCTGGTCGACCCGCCAGACGTCCCTGCTCTGACCCCAGGCTGGATGCTGATTCAACGCCCGACGGACCCGGGACAGCCGGGCCGACGGACCCGCAACGCCGGGCCCCGGCGCGCCCATCCCCACCTTGGCTCGGCTGGTCAGGTGGGGATGGGCGCGCCTTGCGCGTGTCCCGGGGACGGTCCGGGGACGCTTCCGGCGTGCCTCCCGCGATGAGTTCGCAGTTCTCGTCGCATAGCGCAGATAACTGCGAACTCCCCCCGAGGGCCCGGCCCGGTGCGTTCGCACTTGACGACAAATGACGTCGCCAACTGCGAACGCACTCGAGGGGCCGGCCGGCGCGTTCGCACTTGACGCCAATATGTGTCGTTAAGTGCGAACGCACTCCGGGGACCGGGGCCGGGCCGCGCGGACGGCACGCCTGCGTGCATCCTTTGCCGAGAAGCGCGCGCGGGAGGCGACACGCTTCCTTGCGCGGTCGGCACACCCACGCGCGCGGTCGGCGCACCTACGTCCGCGGTCGACCTGCGTCCGTGCGCCCGCCTGGTTGATGGGCCGGAAAGCGCTGATATGGAGCGCTTTTCGGCCCATCAACATCGGGGTCCCCGGAAGGCGCGCGGGACCGTGCCCGGACTGTCCCGCCGCTCGCGCCCGGGCGCGCCCGTCCCCACCTAACCAGCCGAACTTAGGTGGGGACGGGCGCGCCTTCCGTCTGGACGGCGGGTCGGCCGGGACGGTTGATCGGCTAGCGCGGCGGACGTCGATCGCGATCGCCTCGCGGAGCGTCGGGGGCCACCGTCTCGCCGTAGCTCTTGCGCAGTTGGTCGAGGCGGAGGACCGTTTCAGACATTGGTGGCGGATATTCCCGGCGGAAGGAGCGGGAAACATTTCTCACCTGACGCCGGTTCGGTCGCTACACTGCACCGCCATCAGGAACCGGTAAGCCGAATCCGAGGGCCGAACAACCTCGGAGCGGGGGAACCGATTTTGGGGCGAATCCACCGGAAGACGGTGGGAGCGCAGGCTCCTTCAGCGCCAGCCCGACAGCTAACCCCGCAGGCCGACAAAGGAGATCGGTTTTGGGACCGTCCCGCGGGGTGGGCTGGAAAACACGTTTGGCGTTGGCGATCGGGTTGATCGTCGCGATCGTCTTCCCGGCAGGCGCTTTGGCCTCGGGCGGCGGCGTCACCCCGGTGGGGATGACCACCGACACCGGCGAACCGGCCACCGAATCGACCCCGACCCCGGGCTCGACCGAATGCACCACCGACCCGGAAGGGGTGCGGAGTTGCCTGCCGGTCACCCCGGCCGAATTGGTGCTCGGCGTCGCCGCGCCGCCGGAAAGCGCCCCGCCTGCGGTCAAGGCGGCGATCGCCGCGGCGAACCAGATCCACACCCGCCCCTACATCTGGGGCGGCGGCCACGCCCGCTGGTGGAGCCCCGGCTACGACTGCTCCGGCGCGGTCAGCTACGCCCTCCACGGCGGCGGGCTGATCACCACCCCGATGGACTCCGGCGAAATGACGAACTGGGGCGTGCCGGGCAAAGGCCGCTGGATCACCATCTACGCCAACGCCGGCCACGCCTTCGCCGTGATCGACGGCCTCCGCTGGGACACCGTCGGCGACACCCACGGAACCGGGCCGCGCTGGCATCCGGAAATGGTTTCGACCGCCGGCTTCGTCGCCCGCCACCCGGCCGGCTACTGACTCTCTCCACATCCGGTCCGTAAGTGATAACTTACGGTAAGTGACGACTAACGCAGTTGCCGAGGCGTTCACGGCGCTGGCGGATCCGACCCGCCGGCAGATCTTCGAGCGGATCGCCACCGCGCCCAGCGCGGTCGGCGAACTCGCCGCGGAGCTGCCGGTCAGCCGGCCCGCCGTCTCCCAGCACCTCAAGGTGCTGAAGGCTGCCGGTCTGGTCGCCGACCGGGGCGAGGGCAACCGGCGCATCTATCAAGTCGACCCCGAGGGACTGGACGCGCTGCGCTCCTACCTCGACGGGTTCTGGAACCGCTCGCTGGCCGCTTTCAAGACGGCGGTCGAGGCGGAAAGGGAGAAATGACGATGACCACCGAGTCGCAATCGCCCACCGTGGTCGGCACCGAGACCACCGTCGCGGTGCCGCGGGAGCGCGCCTTCGAGTTCTTCACCGCGCAGATCGAAGCGTGGTGGAACCCGGATCATCACCTGATCGACGCGAAGCTCGAGCGGATGGTGTTCGAGCCGCGCGTCGGCGGCCACATCTACGACGTCGGCGTCGACGGCAGCGAGTGCCGCTGGGCCCGCGTCGTCGTCTACGACCCACCCGCCCGGATCGTCTTCACCTGGGACATCTCGCCGAGCTGGCAACTGGAGACCGATCCCGACAAGACCAGCGAGGTCGAAGTCCGCTTCGTCGAGGAGGAGCCCGGACGTACCCGGGTCGAGCTCGAACACCGCAACCTCGATCGGCATGGCGAGGGATGGGAGCGCGTGCGCGGCGGCGTCGGCTCGCCGGGCGGCTGGCCCGCGGGGTTGGAAGGGTTCGCGCGAGCGCTGGGCTAAGCGAGGCGGACCCTTCCCACGCAAGGGTCGGACTCAGGGCAGGCGGCGGTCGGTCTCCGGGTCTGGCTCGCCGGCGTAGAAGCGATCGAGGACGGCGGGGAAGAGCTCGTCGTCGGGGGCGGCGCGGGCGAAGAGGGTCATCGAGGAGCGGAGCTTGATCGCGTCGATGGTGCCGAGGATCTGCTCGGCGGAGAGGGAGGGGTCGGCGGCGAGGAGGGCCTCGGCGCACTCGTGGAGGCGCGGGCCGAGGAGGGGGTGGTCGAGGTAGGCGCGGGCCTCCTCAAGCGAGCGGATCGCGTAGGCGCGCGACATCGGACTCTGGCCGAGGCCGGCGATCTGGGGGAAGACGAACCAGATCCAGTGGCCCTGCTTGCGCCCGGCGTGCAGCTCGCCCAGCGCGCGGGCGTAGATGGCGCTGTCTTCCTGCGCATCGACGAAGCGCTGCAGCCCGTGGCGGTCCTCGCTCACGGGCCGCAGCCTACGTCGAATTACCAGCCGGGTCCGGAGGACCAGGGGCCGGGGCCGGCGGGCTGGGGTGGCGGGCCGCCGACCCCTTCGGCGCCGAACACCGGGTTGACCGGGGCGCGGCTGTCGGCCAGGCCCGGCTGGGCGGCCGCGTAGCCCACCGCTTCGGTGTTGGCGGCGCGGACTGCGCCCGCGGGCTGGGCGAGGATCGAGTCGACCGACCCCCGGTACCCCGCCGCCAGGCGGGTGAGGATGCCGGGGTCGACGACGCCCGGCAGGTCGGCCGCGGTGTGGAACCAGAGACTTATCGCCGCATAGCGACGAGAACTGCGAACTCGCACGGCGCTCAGGCGCGCAGGTTGACGATCCGCGCCCCGTAGTCGCGCGCCAGCCGCGCGGCGATCAGCGAGCGGTGGCAGGCGGCCGCGTCGCGCTCGACACAGAACAGCGCGGGGTTCGAGCGGCCGATGAAGCGGACGATCGGGTCGAGGTCGACGCGTTCAAGGATCTCTTCGGTGTAGCGCTCGGCGTAGGCCTGGGAGAGCACGGTGCGCGAGCGTTTGCCCTCTCCGCGCGCCGCGTCGGCCTCGTACTGGGCTTCGCGCATCGAGGTGGTCGGCGCCAGCTCCTTCAGGTGCTGGTAGCCGATCCCCGCCTCCGCCAGCTCCGCTTCCAGCCGCTGCGCGTTCGCCCACGCGTACTCGGAGCCGCGCACGCCGCGCCGCTGCCGCACGTCGAGCAGCAGGTCCACCTTCGCCTCGCGCAGCGTCGCCAGGAAGCTCTCGAGGTCGGCGCCGTAGACGCCGATCGTCGCGATCTGTTTCACCTCCCGGAGCCGATCACGGCAGCGGGGCGCGCGTCAAGCCCCGGTGTCCGGCGGCAGGGCGATGCCCGGGGTCCGCGCCACAGCCAGCGCCGAGATGACGAACTGGGCGGAGCGGGGGAAGCGGCGGCCGGGCGGCGGCGGGCCGTTGTGGTGGTTGGCGAGGTCGAGCAGGCGGATGATCGCCCGCGCCGACGCCGCCTCCGGCCCCTCGAGGTCGCAGGCGAGCCGCGCCAGGGCGACCGACTCGGCCGGGTCGCCTTCGGCCATCGCCCGTCCCATCGCCGTGGTCAGGTGGGAGACGATGCGCTCCATGCCGGGGTCGAGCGGCCCCGGCGGGCCGGGAGCCGGGCCGAGGTCGGCGGGCTCCTCGCCGGCGAGGATGCGCTCGATCTGGCCGCCCGCGATCATCCGGATCGCCTCCCCGCCGAGCCCGACCAGCAGCGCGTAGCGGAGCTGGAAGGCGGCGGCGTGGAGCGGCTGGCCGTAGGGGTTGTCGCTCGCCCAGAGGATCTGGCCGGGCGGCACCAGGCTGAAGAGGGCGACGAAGTCGGCCGGGTTCCACCAGGAGCTGTCGACGAAGAGGTTCGGGTGCTCGGGCATCAGCCGCCAGAGCCAGGCGAGGTCGGAGACGGCGGCGTGGGCGAGGATGAAGCGGGCGCCCGGGTAGCGCCGCGCCAGCTCCAGGGTGTCGCGGCCGAGCGCCGGGATGCCGCGCCCGGCGTGGATCAGGATCGGCACGCCGCGCGCCTCGGCCAGCCGCGTCAGGTCCTCGACCGCAGGCTCCGACATCGCGAACTGCTCGGCCCGCGGGTGGAGCTTGATCCCGTGGGCGCCGAGGTCGAGGCAGCGCTCTGCCTCGGCCGGCGCCCCGTCGTGCGGGTTGACCCGGCAGAAGTGGACGATGCGGCCGTCCGCGCTTGCCTCGATCGTCCGCGCCTCGTCGTTGGCGGGCGGGTAGCCGTCGGGCTCGTGCATCGGGAAGGTGATCGCGCGGGCGCCCGCGTGCTCCATCGTCGCGATCAGCTGCTCGGGCTCCTGGCGGTACATGTCGGGGTCGTTGCGGCCGAAGTGGGTGTGGGTGTCGAAGAGGGAGAGCGGCCCGGTCTCGGCTTCGAGCGCGTCCAGCCAGCGCCGCGCCTCCTCCTCGATCGGCTCGATCTCGAACTCCGCCACCTGCGGCGCCCCCGTCGGTTCAGTCACGTCCCACAGCCCTCCCGATTCGCTTTACCGCCTCCTCGACGAGCGCCGGAGAGGTACCGATGTTGAGTCGCGCGAAGCCCTTGCCCAGAGGGCCGAAGGTCGGCCCGGCGTTGAGGGCGACGCGACCGCGCTCGAGCAGCGCTTGGCAGGGGTCGTCGCCGAGCCCGAAGGCGCGCAGGTCGAGCCAGGTCAGGTAGCCGGCGCGCGGCGGGGTGTAGCCGACCTCGGGGAGGCGCTCGGCGAGCAGGTCGGCGAGCAGGGCGCGGTTGTGGTCGATGACGGCGATCACGTCGTCGAGCCAGGCGGCGCCGCCGCGGTAGGCGGCGACGGTGGCCAGCGAGCCGAAGTGACCGGCGTGTTTGGCGATGAAGGGCAGTTCGTCGACAACCGCCGCGGCGCGCTCCGACGCGGTGACGATCTGGGCGCAGCCGAGGCCGGCGAGGTTGAAGGCCTTGGAGGCGGAGACGAGCGCGATCCCGTGCTCGCGCGCCTCCTCGGAGACCGCGAGGAAGGGAACGTGGCGGGCGCCGGGCAGGGCCAGCGGCCAGTGGATCTCGTCGCTCAGGACCCAGGCGCCGTGCTGGGCCGCGGCGGCGGCCAGCGCTTTCAGCTGGCCTTCGGTCGGCAGCGTGCCGGTGGGGTTGTGGGGGCTGCAGAGGATCACCGCGACGGCGCCGCGGCGGAACTCCTCGTCGATCCCGTCGACGTCGAGCTCGCCGTCCACCAGCGGCACTTCGGCGAGCTCGCAGCCGAGCTCCTCGATGATCCCGAAGAAGGGGTGGTAGACGGGGGTGTTGATGACGACCCGGTCGCCCGGTTTGGCGATCAGGCGCAGCAGCGAGGTGATCGCGTTGACGACGTCGGGGGCGGGGGAGACGCCCGCCGGATCGACCTCCCAGCCGAGCCGATCCTTGGCGAACGCGGCGAAGGCCTCGGGCAGGCCGATCGCCTCCGGCCGGCCGTAGCCGGTGTCGTCGAGCTCGACCGCTTCGGCGAGCGCGATCTTCACCGCCGGCGCCAGCGGGAAGTCCATCTCGGCGACGAAGGCGGGGAGGACGTCGGGGTCGTAGAACCGCCACTTGGCGCTGCGGCGGAGGTGCAGCCGCTCGAGCGACAGCTCGGTCAGTTCTGGGTTGAGGGACGCCACCGCCGCCAACTCTTTCAGGTCGGCTGCGTCTACTCGATCGGTGCCAGCATGTTGTGCGAGTAGAGGCGGAATCCCTCCCGCTCGTACAGCTCGACGGCGCGCTCGTTGGCGGCGACGACGGTGACGTTCCACCACTTCGCGCCGCGCTGGCGCAGCCGTCCCCGACAGTGCTCGATCAGCTCGGTCCCGATCCCCGATCCGCGCGCCTCCGCGGCGACCGAGAGCGACTCGAGGTCGCCGACCGGCTCGCCGAGGTCCCAGGTCGGCGGCGGCGAGCCTACCCGCAGGAACGCGTACCCGAGCGGCGCCCCCTGCGCCCCCTCCCCGGGGACGAGGAACAGCAGCCCCTCACCGGATTCGAGCCAGGCGACGTACTGCGCCCGCCGCATCCGCCAGGCGGCGTCCGGATCCCGCGCCGGAAACTCCCCGCCGGCCACCTCCCGATGGTGGGCGACCATCTCCTTCCAAAGCCCCTCGACCAGGTCGACGTCCCCGACCCCCAGCTCGACGACCCGCCGCTCCTCCGCCATGCGCCGGATCCTAGGCAACCCGTAGCCCTTGGTAGCCCACAGGGCTACCAAGGGCTACGGGTTGGGCTCGACTTCAGCCCGGCGTGTCGATCCAGCGAATCATCCGGCCCTCCCGCAGCTCGTGATAGGCGGGCGGCGCGGGCGGCGGATCACCTTCGAGGCAGGAGACGACGGCATCGGGGCCATGCAGGTGCTCCTCGACCGCCGTCGTCCAGTGGACATCCGGATGCAGGAGTCGGCGCAGCCGCTTCCAGTTTCGCCGCTCGATCGTGTCGAGCACGTCGCAAACGGCTGGTACCTGATCCGCCATCTCGGTGCGCCTCCACGCGGCAAGGGTGACCTTGCCGACCCTACGCCGTCCGAGCCCCGTCGGCGGTGGGGTTAACCCCACCTCGGGGACGCCGGGACGCCACAGGGGGACTCGCCTGTGCGCCTCATTGGAAGCGGATCGCTTCTCGCGCAGGGTTGAGAGGCGCCTTTTTCGGCGCGGAATCGACCTCGAAACCGGACGGAGGACGCGCGATGCGAAGCAGGAGGAAGTTGGGATTGGCGGGACGGGCGGGACGCTGGAGCGCCCGGCACCGCAAGCTGGCGATCTGGGGATGGATCGCCTTCATCGCGGCGGCGATCGTCGTCGGCGGGGCGCTGGGCACGAAGACGCTCGACAACAGCTCGGGCGACGGCGAGTCGGCGCGCGCCGAACGGACGCTCGAAAAGGGCTTCCCGCAGGGGGCGGTCGAGTCGGTCCTGGTCCAGACCAAAGGCAAGGAATCGATCCGCGGCAGGCACGCCCGCGCCGCGGTGGACGAAGTCGAAACGCGACTCCAGAAGCTCCCCTTCGTTCACAACCTGACCGGTCCATATAAGAAGGGCGCCGAAGGGTCCCAGTCGGCCGCTGACGGCCGCTCTGCGCTGGTCAAGTTCGAGATCCCGGAAACGAAGAAGATCGAACCGGACGAAGTGGTCGGCGAGGCGCTCGACCAGGTCGCCGCCGTGCAGCGCGCCCACCCCGGCCTGCGGGTCGAAGAGGTCGGCGACGCGAGCGGCGAAAAGGCCGTTGGCGACAGCCTCGAAGAAGACTTCCAGAAGGCCGAGACCACCTCGCTGCCGATCACGCTGTTGATCCTCATCGTCGTCTTCGGCTCGCTGCTCGCGGCGGGCCTGCCGCTGCTGCTGGCGCTGACCGCGGTCGGCGCGACGATCGGCCTGATCGGCCCGGTCAGCCACCTGCTCGGCCCGGTCGCCGAACAGATCGACTCGGTGGTGCTCCTGATCGGCCTCGCGGTCGGGGTCGACTACTCGATGTTCTACCTGCGGCGGGAGCGCGAGGAGCGCGCTGCCGGGGCCGGCGAGCGCGCCTCGCTGGAAGCCGCCGCGGCGACCTCGGGGCGGGCGATCCTCGTCTCCGGCTTCACCGTGATGGTCGCGATGGCGGGCATGTACATCGCCGGGGACCAGACCTTCGCCAGCTTCGCCACCGGGACGATCATCGTCGTCGCCGTCGCGATGGTCGGCTCGCTGACCGTGCTGCCGGCGGTGCTTGCCTGGCTCGGGGACCGGATCGAGAAGGGACGGATTCCGTTTTTGGGACGGCTACGCGGGGGCGCGTCTTTGGGGGTGTCCCGGCGGAACAACAGCGGGGAGGTTCCGGCGGGACACCCCCAAAGGCGCGCCGACGGAGGCGTCGCGCAGGGCTCACCTGCTCAGGGGACGGCTGCGCAAGGGTCCCGGGTCTGGGGGGCTCTCGTTGGCTCCGTCATGCAGCGGCCGAAACTGGCTGCGGGACTCGCGGTCGCCGGGCTCCTCGTCCTCGCGATCCCGGCTTTCAGCCTGCACACCGCCAACTCCGGCGTCAGCGGGCTGCCCAAGGACATGCCGATCGTCAAGACCTTCGACCGCGTCGAGGCCGCCTTCCCGGGCGGCGTCGAACCGGCCGAAGTGGCGATCACCGCGCCGAACGTGAAGGCGGCGCCGGTCGCTCGTCAGGTCGAGGCGCTGCGGGAGCGGCTCGCCGCCGACGGCCATGACTTCGGTGCGAGCCAGTCCTACCGCGTCGCCAAGGACGGCAAGGTCGCCGAACTGCGCGTGCCGCTGGCCGGAAACGGCACCGACGCGCGCTCGCAGGCGGCGTTGACGAAGCTCCGCGACGTGCTGATCCCGGCGACGATCGGGACGGTGCACGGGGCGCAGGCCGAAGTCGGCGGCCCGACCGCCGGCTCGGTCGACTTCAACGACCTGCTGTCGCAGCGGATGCCCTGGGTGTTCGCCTTCGTCCTCGGCATGGCGTTCCTGCTGTTGCTGGTCAGCTTCCGCTCGATCGTCATCCCGATCACCGCGATCTGCCTCAACCTGCTCTCGGTCGGCGCCGCCTACGGCATTGTCGTCTGGGTCTTCCAGGACGGGCACTTCGAAAACCTGATCGGGTTCAACTCGATCGGCTCGATTACCTCCTGGCTGCCGCTGTTCCTCTTCGTCGTCCTCTTCGAGCTGTCGATGGACTACCACGTGTTCATCCTCACCCGGATCAGGGAGGCGTACGATCGCGGCATGTCGACGGAGGCTGCCGTCTCGCACGGCCTGCGGACGACCGCGGGCGTGGTCACCAGCGCCGCCGCGGTGATGGTCGCCGTGTTCGCGATCTTCGCGACCCTCTCCTTCCTCGAATTCAAGGAGATGGGCGTGGGGCTGGCGGCGGCGATCCTGATCGACGCGACGATCATCCGCGGGGTGCTCCTGCCGGCGACGATGAAGCTGCTCGGCGAGCGCAACTGGTACCTGCCGCCGGCGCTGCGGTGGCTGCCGCGGGTCGGGCTCGAGGGCCCGGCCCCGGCGATGGCGGGCGGCGCGCCGGAGGCGGAGCCGGCAGTGGGCGCCGCGAGCAACGGCGCCGCCGCGACCAATGGCGGTTCGGCCGTCGATGGGGAGGGCCGCGGCCGCCCTACGCCGCGGGCCGCGGGCGAAGGGGCGCGCGCTTGACGGCGCGCCTCCTCGCCATCGTGCCGCCGTGGCTCACCGGCCTCTCGAGGCTGGTGCCGCGGCTGCCCGCCCAGATCGCGGCCGCGATCGCCGCGCTCTGCTTCGTGATCTGGGCGATCACCGGCCTCGGCTACTTCTGGCCCGCCTGGGTGTGGATCTCGTTCGCCCTGCTGCTCGGCCTGGTGGTCGCCTGGCGCTGGTCGCGCCTGGCGCCGCCGGGGCCGCGGCGCGACCTCGAGACCCAGGCCGCCTTCTCGGTCGTCCTCACGGTCTACGCGTTCCTTGTCTGGGCGATCTCCGGCGGCGGCTACTTCTGGCCGGTCTGGCCGCTGCTCGGCTTCAGCATCGCCTTCGCCGTCTACTTCACCTACCTGCAGCGCCAGGGCGCCGACCTGCGCCCGACCCGCGAACGCGAACTGACCGAGCGGGTCGACGTGCTGACCGAGACGCGGCGCGGCGCCCTCGACGTGCAGGCGGCGGAGCTGCGGCGGATCGAGCGCGACCTCCACGACGGCGCCCAGGCGCGCCTCGTCGCCCTCTCGATGCAGCTCGGCCGGGCCGAGGAGGGCCTTGCCGACCGGCCGGAGATCGCCGCGCTGATCCGCCAGGCGCGCTCCGAGGCGACCGCGGCGAATGCCGAGCTGCGCGACCTGGCGCGGGGGATCGCGCCGCCGGTGCTCTCCGACCGCGGCCTCGCCGCCGCGGTCGAAGCGCTCGGCACCCGCTCGCCGGTCCCGGTGACCGTGGACGCGGAGCTGTCGCGGCGCGCGGCGCCGGTGGTCGAGAGCGCCGCCTACTTCGTCGTCGCCGAGTCGCTCACCAACGTCGCCAAGCACGCGCCGGGAGCGCACGCGACGGTGACGATCCGGCTGAACGGCGACACGCTCGACCTGGTCGTCGGCGACGACGGGCCGGGCGGGGCGGACGTCGCCGCGGGCGGCGGCCTCGACGGCCTCCGGCGCCGCGTGGCGGCGCTCGACGGCGACTTCGAGATCGCCTCGCCGGCGGGCGAGGGAACGCGGATCGAGGTGATGCTCCCGTGCGGGTCGTGATCGCCGAGGACTCGCTGCTCCTGCGCGAGGGCCTGGTCGCGCTGCTGCGCGAACACGAGGTCGAGGTGGTCGCCCAGGCCGAGGACGCCGACGGCCTGCTGCGGATCGTCGGCGGCCACAAGCCCGACCTGGCGATCGTCGACGTGCGGCTGCCGCCGAGCTTCACCGACGAGGGCATCCGCGCCGCGGTCGAGGCGCGCAAGCGCCGGCCGGAGATGGGGGTGCTGATCCTCTCCCAGTACGTCGAGCCGGTCTACACGGCGGAGCTCCTGGCGGGCGGCGAAGGGGGCGTTGGCTACCTGCTGAAGGAGCGGGTCGGCGACATCCCCGCCTTCCTCGACGCGGTCCGCCGCGTCGCCGACGGCGGCACGGCGCTCGACCGCGAGGTCGTCGCCGAGCTGGTCGGCGAACGCCGCAACAAGGCGGAGAACCCGATCGACGCGCTCTCGCCGCGCGAGCGCGAGGTGCTGTCGCTGATGGCCGAGGGGCGGACCAACAACGCGATCGCCGAGTCCCTGGTCGTCACCCCCGGCGCGGTCGAGAAGCACGTCTCGAACATCTTCGGCAAGTTGAACCTCAGCGCCGCCGGCGACGACCACCGCCGCGTCCTCGCCGTGCTCGCCTTCCTGCGCGCGACCGACGCCTGAGCCGACGCAAGGCGCGCCCGTCCCCACCTAAGGTCGGCTGGTTAGGTGGGGACGGGCGCGCCTTGGCGCCTGCGGCGTGACGCTCCGGGCACGGTTCCGCGCGCCTTCCGCGACCCCCGATGTTGATGGGCCGAAAAGCGCTCCATATCAGTGCTTTCCGGCCCATCAACGAGACGGGCGCACGGAGGCAGGTCGACTGCGCACGTAGGTGTGCCAACCGCGCACGGAAGCGTGCCGCCTCCCGCGCAGATCCCGGCGAAGGGCGCACGCAGGCGCGCCGTCCAAGCGCCCCGGCCCGGTCCCACCGAGCGCGTTCGCACTTAGCGACACCATTTGTCGTCAACTGCGAACGCACCGGCCCTGCCCTCGGGTGAGTTCGCAGTTATCTGCGCCATGCGACGAGAACTGCGAACTCATCGTGGGGGTTGTGACGGAAATGTCCCCTGGCCATCCCGGACACGCGCGAGGCGCGCCCATCCCCACCTAACCAGCCGAACTTAGGTGGGGATGGGCGCGCCGGGGCCCGGGGCCCGGGGCGGGGGCGCGCCGGGGCCGCGGTCCGGGCGCCGACGTCCGCGGCGGTCCGGGGGCGCGCCGGGACCGGCTACGACAGGTTCAAGCGATGGGCCACCGCGGCGGCCTCGGTGCGGCTGCGGACGCCGAGCTTCGCCAGGATCCGCGAGACGTGGACGCTCGCCGTCTTTTCCGCCATGTAGAGGGAGGCGGCGATCTCGCGGTTGGTGGCGCCTTCGGCGAGGGCCCCCAGCACCTGGCGCTCGCGCGGGGTGAGGCCGAAGGGGTCCTCCTCGGCGCCCGGCGCGCCCGCGCCGTTGCCGGAGGCGCCGTTGCTCGCCACCGCGGCGCCGGTCGGTAGCCGCGCCCGGGCGATCAGTCCGGCCACCTCGGCGGCGAGCCACTCCGAGCCGAGCCGCTCGGCCGCGGCCAGCGACTTCGCCGCCGCCGCGCCCGCCGCCTCCCGCTCGCCGTGCGCCGCGTGGGCTTCAGCCTCGCGCAGCCGGCACATCGCCGCCTGGTAGGGCCGGGGGACGGCGTCCCAGGCGCTCGCCGCGGCGGCCGCCCGCTCGGCGGCATCGTCGTCGTCGCGGGCGCGCGCGAGGTGCGCCTCGGCGGTCAGGTTGTAGGCGTTCTCGAGGCAGCGCCCGGTCACTTCGGCCGCCGCCGCAGTCCGCGCCGCCATCAGCTCGGCACGCAGCTGGGAGGCCTCCGCCTCGGCCGTGTCGCCGAGGTCGCGCGCCCGGTCGGCCGCCTCCGCCTCGGCCGCCGTCCCCGCCGCCGAGACCAGCGCCATCCGCGCCGCGTCATCGCTGCAGAACTCGAGCTGGTCGATCGCTTTCTCGGCCGCTTCGCGGGCCGCCTCGACGTCGCCGGAGCGCAGCTCGAGTTCGACCGTCAGCGCCGCCGCCGGGGCGATGTACTGGGGCTCGACCGAGTCGGCGAGGAAGGTGCGGGCGTGTTCGACCGCCTTGCGGGCACCGTCGGCGTCGCCGCGTCCCAGCATCAGCGAGGCGCGCCGCAGCAGCAGGTTCGCCATCGTCGCCGTCCCCTGGCCGCTGTTGCGGGCGGGGAGGATCGCCTCGGCTTCGTCCCAGCGGCCGAGGTAGAAGAGGATCTCCGAGTGTGCCGAGACGATCCAGAGGATCGAGCGGTCCCCCGGAGTGATCTCCTTTTCGCCCTGCGCAGCGAGCTCCGCCGCCTCCTCGCCGCGCCCCGCCATGTGCAGCGCGTCGGCGAAGTTGACGAAGGCGGCGGCGAGCTGGTCGTTGGAGCCGGAGCGGCGCGCCAGCTCCAGCGATTCGCGCATCACCGGCTCACCGCGCTCCTCTTCGCCGAGCAGGAAGAGGCAGAGGCCGAGCCGGTTGAGGACCAGCGCCTCGATGTCCTCGACCCCGGCCGCCTCGGCGGCGCGGAGCGCTTCCTCGGCGGCGTCGCGACTTTCCGCGAAGCGCCCTTGCAGCAGCAGGAAGCGCGCTTTCTCTTCGAGGATGCGGGCGCGCTCCGGGGTCGGCTCGGACTCCGGCAGGAGGCTCAGCGCCCGCTCGAGGTCGCCGCGGGCGGCCTCCGCCCGCCCGAGCGCCCAGCGCGCCGAGGCCAGTTCGGCGAGGATGCCGGCGACGCGGTGCGGCTCGGCCGCTTCGTCGATCTCCCCGAGCGCGTTTTCGTAGAGGGTGATCGCGTGCGGCTCGTCGGCGTCGAGGCCGTGAGCGCGGGCGGCCAGCGTCAGCAGCGTGGTGTGTTCGACGCCCGCCAGCGTCTCCGGTTCGGCGACCCGCGGCCACAGCGCCAGGGCGCGGTCGAGGAGGGCCGCCGCGGCCCCCGGCGCGCCGCCCCGTTCGACCGCGCGGGCGGCGGCGACGGCGGTGCGGAGCGCCTGCGGCTGGTCGCCTGCGGCGTTGAAGTGGTGGGCGACGGCGGCGGTGCGGATCGCCGCGTGGTCGGGTTCGGAGAGGGTCGCCTCGAGCGCTTCGGCCAGCTTCAGGTGCAGGTCGGCGCGCTCGCCGGGGAGCAGGTCGTCGTAGATGACCTCGCGCAGCAGCGCGTGGCGGAAGCCGTAGCGTTCGTCGCGGCCGACGACGATCACCTGCGCCTCGATCGCCGCCCGCAGCCCGGCCGCCAGTTCGGCTTCGTCGCCGCCGCAGATCGCCGCCATGATCGCGTGATCGGTGCGCCCGGCGACCGAGAGCAGGCGCATCGACTTGCGCGAGGAGTCCGGCAGCCGTTCGACCCGCAAGAGCAGCGCGTCCCGCAGGGTCGACGGGAGCTGGCCGCGTCCGTCGGCCCCCGCCGCGAGCAGCTCCTCGGTGAAGAGCGGGTTGCCTTCGCCGCGGTCGAAGAAGCGCTCGACGACCTCCGAATCGGGGGCGGCGCCGAGGATGTCGGCGAGCTGGGTTGCGACTTCGCCGCGGTCGAAGGGGGCGAGCTCGAGCCGGCGCACGCGCCGGCCGCGGCCGAGCTCGGCGAGCAGCGGGCGCATCGGGTGGCGGCGGTGGAGCTGGTCGGAGCGGTAGGCGATCACGGTCAGCAGGCGGACGTGGTCGGGCAGGTTGGCGGCGAGGAAGTAGAGGAAGTGGCGGGTCGCGTTGTCGGCCCAGTGGGCGTCGTCGAGCCAGAGGACCATCGGCGTTTCGTCGGCCAGCGTTTCGAGCAGGGCCAACAGTCCTTCGAAAGGCCGGTAGTGGTCGTCCTCGGCCTCGTCGGCCGCCGCGGCGGCGTCCGGGTCGAGCTCCGGCATCAGCGTGGCGAGTCCCTGGCGGGCGGCGGGGGAGAGCCGGTCGAGGGCGCGGTCCTGCTCGCGGACCAGGGTGCGGAGCGCCGAGACGAGCGGCGCGTAGGGCAGCTCGTCGGGGCCGAGCTCGAGGCACTCGCCACCGATCCCGCAGCCGCCCTTTTCGCGGGCGCGGTCGAGGAAGGTGTGGAGGAGACGGGACTTGCCGACGCCGGACTCGCCCGCCAGGAACGCCAACGAGGCCGCGCCCCCCGCGGCCTCGTCGAACGCAGCCTCGAGCTCGGCGAGCTCGCCGGCCCGCCCGATCAGCCGGCTGGCACTGACTCGGGTCGCCACCGGGCGATTATCGCCCTCTTGGCTAGCCGAGTCCGAGAAGCCCGAGAATGCCGTGATGTTTGTGGGTGGCGCGAGGGGCGGTCGCCTTGGCCTCGTGACGCTCGGCCTGGGCCTGGAGTCGCGACCGGCGAGCCTCTTCGAGGAGCTCGTGCTGGGCGACCATCGCCTTTGCCACATTCATGTTGTTGGGGTTCATGGTCTCGCCTTTCGCTTGATGTCTCAGTCCAAGGTACGACTGAGAAATGCCCCGCACATCGGGCGAATTCCTACGCTTTTCGAAGCGGACCCCTTAGTCCTGAGACGGGACCCCTTACCGCCGCGGGAAGGCCGACGTAGCCGGTTCACTAAGTTGCCGATCTATGCCTGATTCCGTGATCAATCTGTACTCAGATACCCAGACCCAACCGAGCCCGGAGATGCGCCAGGCGATGGCCTACGCCGAGGTCGGCGACGAACAGCGCGGGCTCGACCCGACCGTCATCGCGCTCCAGGACGAAGTCGCCGAGCTGCTCGGCAAGGAGGCGGCGCTCTTCCTCCCCTCAGGGTCGATGTGCAACCAGATCGCGATCCGGCTCCACATCCGCCCGCTCGGCGACGAGATGTACCTGCACCGGCTGGCCCACCCGATCACCGCCGAGGCGGGGGGCGCGGCGGCGATCTCCGGCGCGATGGTGATGCCGGTCGAGGGCGAGGGGGGAATGTTCGACGGCGCCACCCTGCGCGCCCGCATGCGCGACCCGCGCGACAGCCACGAACCGCGCTCGCGCCTGGTCACGGTCGAGCAGACCACCAACCTCGGCGGCGGGCGCGTCTGGCCGCCGGCGAAGATCGAGGAGGTGCTCGAGGTGGCGCGCGAGTTCGGCCTGCGGACCCACCTCGACGGCGCCCGCCTGCTGAACGCCGTCGTCGCCTCGGGCGAGAGCGCCGCCGCCTACGCGGCCGGCTTCGAAACAGCCTGGATCGACTTCTCCAAGGGCCTCGGCGCGCCGGTCGGCGCCTGCCTGGCGGGATCCCAGGAGCTGATCGACGAGGCGCGCCGCTACAAGCAGATGCTCGGCGGCTCGATGCGCCAGGCCGGGATCGTCGCCGCCGGCGCCCGCTACGGCCTCCAGCACAACGTCGAGCGCCTCGCCGACGACCACGCCAACGCCAAGTTCCTCGCCGAGGGTCTCGCCGAGCTCGGGCGGGTCGAGATCGACCCGGCGACGGTCGAAACCAACATCGTCATCTTCGACGTCCCCGACGCCCAGGCCCTCCACGACAAGTTGGTGGACGCCGGCGTCGAAGTGAGCCTGCTCGAAGGCCGCGTCCGCGCCGTCACCCACCTCGACGTCGACCGCCCCGACATCGAAAAGGCCCTCGCCGCCATCAAGGCCGCGCTTTCGTAACCCTGTGTCTGCATTTGACCGTCCAGGAGACGGTCAAATGCAGACGCTCAGGCGAAGAGGCCGGAGCCGACCCAGTCGCTCTCGTCGCTGGAGGCGGGTGGAGCGAAGAAGTAGCCACCGCCTTCGGGGGTGATGTAGTCGACCATCGGCTCGTCGTTGAGGCGTTCCTGGATCGCCACGAATTGGCGCTGGATGTCCTGGTTGAAGCCGACGAAGAGGAGGCCGACGTTGAGCTGGCCGTCGTCGTCGAAGCCTTCCGAGTAGTTCCAGGCGCGGCGCAGGATGCGTTGGTCGATGGTCACCGGCTCGCGCGGGTTGGCGAGGCGGATGTGCGCTTCGAGGGGGATTCGTTCGCCTCTCGGGTCGAGGTCGTAGCGCGGGTTTTCGAACTCGCCCACGCCGCCCAGCGGCGCCCCCGTGTCGCGCTTGCGGCCGATCATTTCCTCCTGCTCGTGGAGGCCGACCCGGTCCCAGAACTCGACGTGCATGCGGATCGCGCGGACCACCTGGTAGGTGCCGCCCGTCGTCCAGGCCGGCTCGGCGCCGCCCGACTGCACCCAGACCAGCCGGTCCATCACCTTCGGGTCGGTGACGTCGGGGTTGGAGGTCCCGTCGCGGAAGCCGAAGTGGTTGCGCTTCGAGCTGTGCGGGGACGGGCCGCGCTGGGCGCCGGCGAAGCCCGCCACCCTCCAGCGTGGCTGCAGCGCCCCGCGCACCGGCCGCAGCAGCTCGCGCAGCGCGTGCTCGACCGTGTCCTGGTGGCCCGCCGCGAGCTGGACGAGGACGTCGCCGCCGGTCCGGTCGGGGTCGAGCTCGTCGTGGGGGAAGGCGCGCATCTCGGTCAGGCCCGCCGGCCTGCGCGACGCGAGTCCGTAGCGGCCGTCGAAGAGCTTCGCGCCGAAGGCGATCGTCACGGTCAGCGCGTCCGGTGCGATCACCGAGCCGAGCGTCCCCGAGTCATAGGGCGGCTCGTCGTACTCGCGGACCGGATAGGCGCCGCCGCGGGTCAGTTCACGGGCCCGCGAGGAGAGGCTCTGCAGGGCGCTTGCCAACTCGCGCGGCCCTGCGGCGATCGCGTCGAGCGCGACGAAGATCGAGAAGTTCGCCGAGGGGGTGAGGATGCCCGCCTGGTGGACGCCGTCAAAGCCACGCCCGGTGTCGAGCTCGGCCTTGTTGACGCGCTCGGCGCGCGCTTCGGGGTTTTCTTCGGCGGCGGCGCTCGCCTCGGTGGTCGCGGCGCCGAGCCCGTAGCCCGCCGCCAGGCCGCCGAGCCCGACCCCGCCGGCCCGCTTCAGGAAGGAGCGGCGATCGATCGCGCTCATCGGCGCTCCCGCTCCTGCGCGACGATCGTCGGCACCGGCCGCGTCCGCTTCACCTCGAGCGCGCCGGGGACGGCGTCGAGCCGCTCGAGCAGCGAGCCGAGCGCCCCGTCGACCCGCTCCAGCTGCAGCGGCGTCAGCGTGTCGAGGCGCGGCCACACGCCGCCGTGTTCGCGGCGCACCCGCTGTAACGCCTGGCCGAAGCGCGCCTCTTCGATTTCGACCGGCTCGACCGTCGAGTCGCGCCCGTTCAAGAGCGGACGCAGCGTGCCGATCACGAATTCGGTCGCGCCCAGCGAGTCGAAGGTGGCGCGCAGCCCGGCGCCGCTCCAGGGCGCGTCGAGGCCCGAGAGCATGTCGCGCTGGGCGTCCTCGAGGATCTCGTGGGCGCGGGTCGCGTAGACGAGCGGCGGGATCGCGATCCGCCGCACCGCCACCCGCAGGCGCCCCACCTTGGCGGCGAGGAAGTCGGCCGGGGCGATCAGCCTGGCGGGCGCTTCGCCGGTCCAGAGGCCCATCTCGATCCGGTGCAGGCCGGTGAACTCGGGCGAGTGCGTGCCGCCGGGCAGCCGGCCGGGGTTGCCGTCGATTTCTTCGTCGAGCTTGCCGAGCGCACCGTAGGCGGCGCCCAGCCGCAGGTAGTGGTCATAGGCATCGAGCCACGCGCGCTTCGCGGCGCGCACGTCGCCCGCCGCCAGCGCCATCCGCAGCCGGCGCACGGCGCCCCGCATCTGCTTCGCCTGGCCCTCCGAGTAGGCGCGGTACTCGGCCACCGGCTTGCGGAAGGCGGCGGGGTGGAGGCGTTCGAGGTCGCTCGCCGGCCCTGGGTTCCTGGTCCGTTCCTCGGCCAGCGCCGCTTCGACCTGGGGCGAATGCCGCCCACCGGCGATCTTCGTCACCCTGATGTCGGGACGCGCGGCGACGGTGCTGATCGAGCGATATTCGGGCTTCGAGGAGCCGCCGCCGCAGGCTGCCACGGCGATTCCGAGCGAACCCGCCGCGAGTACCAGCGCAGTGCCCGCCGCGAGGTTCCGTAGCGCGGTGCGCGGGCGGCCTGCGCGGACGTTCTTTGGCGCGGGCCGCAGGGTCACGCGCGGCAAGCTAGGAAGCGCTCAGGGGCACGGTGTTACAACGCCGTTACCGAATCCAAGAGTCACAGGATCATCACAATTAGGGAACAAGATGTCCACATGAGTTGACATCTCCGAGCCGAGGATGCGCCCGCGTCGTGGACCGGGCGGCACGCGGCGCGCCACCGGACCTGGCCCGCCCATTCGTCTCAGGAGAACCAAATTTGAGCTCAGAAGGCGTGTCCCGCAAGCGCCGGCGTTGGATCGCCGGTGGCCTGGCGGTCGGGCTGGCGCTGGCCGCGTTCGGCTTCGTCAGCGCGTTCGCGAACTCCGGCTCCTCGCCGGGCGGCAACGAACCGTCAACGACCCCGATCAAGCACCTGGTGGTGATCTTCCAGGAGAACGAGTCCTTCGATCACTACTTCGGCACCTACCCGATCGCCAAGAACCCGGGGAACGAACCGGCCTTCACGGCGGCACCCGGCAGCCCGACGGTCAACGGCCTCAGCCAGCAGCTGCTGGAAGCCAACCCGAACCAGTTCAACCCGCGCCGGCTGAGCCGCGGCGAAGCCGTGACCTGCGACATGGACCACGGATACACCGACGAGCAGAAAGCCTACGACGCCGGTCTGGTCGACAAATTCCCGGAATTCACCGCCAGCCACGAATGTGAAAAAGGCCTGGTGATGGACTACTACGACGGCAACACCGTCACCGGTCTGTGGAACCTCGCCCAGCACTTCGCGCTCAACGACAACTCGTTCGGCACGCAGTTCGGCCCCTCGACCCCGGGCGCGATCAACCTCGTCTCCGGCGAAACCCACGGGGCGGTCCCGGCCTCCTCGCCCGGCCTCTCGGAAAACGGCACCGACATCGGTGACGGCGATCCGAAATTCGACCTGTGCGGCAAGGAAGCGCTCGAAATGACGGGCAAGAACATCGGCGACCTGCTGAACAAGAACAACGTCACCTGGGGTTGGTTCCAGGGCGGCTTCGCGCCGACCGGCGAAAGCAACGGCAAGCCGGTCTGCGGCTCCACCCACAAGAACGTCGCCAACGCGACGGTGACGGACTACTCGCCGCACCACAACCCGTTCGAGTACTACAAATCGACCGCCAACCCGCGGCACCGCGCCCCGGAATCGGAGGCGCTGATCGGTCACAGCGAACCGGGCCAGCCGGAAGGCGGGGCCAACCACGAGTACGACATCTCGGCGTTCGACGAAGCGGTGAAGCACGAAAACCTGCCCGCCGTCTCCTTCGTCAAGGCCGCCGAGTACCAGGACGGCCACCCGGGTTACTCCGACCCGCTTGACGAACAGGCGTTCATCGCCGAAAAGCTCGACGAGCTCGAGCACTCGAACCAGTGGGAAAGCACCGCCGTCGTGATCGCCTACGACGACTCCGACGGTTGGTATGACCACGTGATGCCGCCGATCGTCTCGCCGTCGGAATCGGCTTCCGACGCGCTGACGGCCCCTGGCTCGTGCCGCCCCGTGGCGGACCAGGAAAACGGGACCCCGCTGCCGGCGATCAACAGCCACTGCGGCTTCGGCCCGCGGCAGCCGCTGCTGGTCCTCTCCCCGTACGCGAGGCAGAACTACGTCGACAACACCCTGACCGACCAGTCCTCGATCACGCGGTTCATCGAGGAAAACTGGCAGACCGGCCACACCGGCGAAACGTCGATGGCCAACAAGGCGGGCACGCTGTCGAACATGTTCGACTTCGAAGCCGGCGCGCCGAAGGCGCCGAAGGTGTTCCTCGACCCGGCCAACGGTGAGATCACCGGCGAAGAAGGTGGGAAAGCGGGCGACGAAGGCGACGACGAAGGCGGGGACCACGGCCACGGCCACGGCTCCGGCGACGGCGACCACGGCTCCGGCAACTCCGGCGGCCACGGCTCGAAGAACCACGAAAAGGTCCACTGCGCCGTCAACGGCCACGGTCGCCAGGTCGAGCTGAACTGCTCGGTCGGCGGCGGCAAGGGCCGCGGCGCGGTGCGCTTCCGGATCGAGCGCGGACACAAGGTGTTCGGCACCTCCCGCGCCGCGATCAAGGGGGCCAAAGCAAGCGCCACGGTCGACACCAAGGGCTCGCTGGCCGGCAAGTACACGCTGCTGGCCACGGTGTCCCGGACCGACGGCGTCGACGCGCTCTCGCAGAGCGTCAGCCTGCCGGGCAAGGGCTCGGTGAACCTCCACTAGGTCCGGCGCAGCAGATCGAAAAGGGGGCGGCGGCTTGGAGTCGCCGCCCCCGTTTCGTAAGGTCCCGCACATGGCGAAGCTCGATCTGCCGGACGCGATCACGGCGCTGCTCTTCGACCTCGACGGGGTGTTGACCAAGACCGCGGTCGTCCACGACAAGGCGTGGAAGCAGATGTTCGACGCCTTCCTCAAGCGGCGCGCCGGAGAAAAGGGCGAAGACTTCGTCCCCTTCGACCCTGACGCCGACTACAACGAATACGTCGACGGCAAGCCGCGCTACGACGGCGTCCGCTCCTTCCTCCAGTCGCGCGGGATCGAACTGCCCGAGGGCGATCCCGACGACCCGCCCGACGCGGAAACCGTCTGCGGGCTCGGCAACCGCAAGAACGCGCTGGTCCTCGAACTGATCGACAAGGACGGCGTGGAGCCCTACGAGGGCTCGGTCGCCTTCGTCAAGGCGGCGCGCGAGGCGGGGCTGCGGCGCGCCGTCGTCTCCTCCAGCGCCAACTGTCAGCAGGTGCTGGAAGCGGCCGGGATCGCCGACCTCTTCGAAGAGCGGATCGACGGCAACGTCGCCGACGAAAAGCACCTGAAGGGCAAGCCCGCGCCGGACACCTACCTGGCCGGGGCGGAGGCGCTCGGGGTCGAGCCCGCCGCCGCCTGCGTCTTCGAGGACGCCGTCTCCGGGGTCGAGGCCGGCGCCGCCGGCAACTTCGGCCACGTGGTCGGCGTCGACCGCGTCGGCCACGCCGCGGCGCTCCGTGAGCACGGCGCCGACGTGGTCGTCGACGACCTCGCCGAACTGATCCTCGACGCCGGCGGGGACGCCCGGTGATCGAAGACCCGAGCTACACGGTCGAACCCTGGGGGATCCGCGAAACCCACCTCGATCTCGACAAGCTCGCCCAGTCGGAGTCGGTCTTTTCCCTCTCCAACGGTCACATCGGGATCCGCGGCACGCTCGACGAGGGCGAGCCCTACGCGCTCCCCGGCACGTACCTGAACGCTTTCTGGGAGGCCCGCCCGCTGCCCTACGCCGAGGCCGGCTACGGCTACCCGGAGGCGGGGGAGACGATCGTCAACATCACCAATGGCAAGGTGATCCGCCTGCTGGTCGACGACTCGCCCTTCGACATCCGCTACGGAGAGCTGATCGAACACGAACGCCGGGTCGACTTCCGCAGCGGCGTCCTGCGCCGGGTCGCGCTCTGGCGCTCGCCCACCGGCAAGACCGTACGGGTCACCTCCGAACGGCTCGTCTCCTTCGTCCAGCGCGCGGTGATGGCGATCCGCTACACGGTCGAGCCGACGGCCTCCCCGACCCGCGTCGTCGTCCAGTCGGAGCTGGTCACCAACGAGCCGCGCCCGGCGATCTCCAAAGACCCGCGCGCCGCGGCCGCCCTGGAAGCGCCGCTCGAAGCCGAGGCATTCGCCGGCGACGACACCCGCTCGGTGCTCGTCCACTCGACCAAGGAGTCGAAGCTGCGCGGGGCGGCGGCGATGGGCCACGAGATCGACGGCCCGCCCGACTGCGGGTGGGACTCGGCGGAGGCCTGGGAGGATCTCGCCCGGCTCACCATCAACGCGACCCCGGCGCCCGGCGAACCGCTGACGATTACCAAGTTCGTCACCTACGGCTGGTCGGCGCGGCGCTCGGTGCCGGCGATGCGCGACCAGGTGAGCGCGGCGCTCGCCGAGGCGCTGCACACCGGCTGGGACGAGCTCTGCAAGGCCCAGCGCGAGTACCTTGACGACTTCTGGCAACGCGCCGACGTCGAACTCGACGGCGACGCCGAGCTGCAGCAGGCGGTCCGCTTCGGCCTCTTCCACGCGCTGCAGGCGAGCGCCCGCGGCGAGGGCCGGGCGATCCCGGCGAAGGGTCTGACCGGCCCCGGCTACGACGGCCACACCTTCTGGGACACCGAGGCCTACGTGCTGCCGGTGCTCTGCTACGCCGTGCCCGAGGCGGCGGCGGAGGCGCTGAAGTGGCGGCTGGCGACGATCGAGAAGGCGCGCGAACGGGCGGCCGAGCTGGGCCTCGAGGGCGCCGCCTTCCCCTGGCGGACGATCAGCGGCGACGAGTGCGGCGCCTACTGGCCGGCCGGCACCGCCGCCTTCCACATCAACGCCGACATCGCCCAGGCGGTCGCCCGCTACTGCGACATCAACGTCGACCCGGACTTCGAGGAGGGGGTGGGGCTGCCGCTGCTGGTCGAAACGGCGCGCCTGTGGCGCTCCCTCGGCCACCACGACGGGCACGGTGCCTTCCGGATCGACGGCGTCACGGGCCCCGACGAGTACTCGGCGGTCGCCGACAACAACGTCTACACCAACCTGCTGGCGGAGAAGAACCTGCGCGCCGCCGCCGACTTCTCCGAGCGCTACGCCGACGCCGCCGAGGCGCTCTCGGTCGACCACGAGGAGATCGCCTCCTGGCGCGACGCCGCGAAGGCGATGACGATCCCCTACGACGAGGAGCTCGGCGTCCACTCGCAGTCGGAGAACTTCACCAAGCACGCCCGCTGGGACTTCGAGCACACCGCCGCCGACGACTACCCGCTGCTGCTCAACTTTCCCTACTTCGACCTCTACCGCAAGCAGGTGGTGAAGCAGGCCGACCTGGTGATGGCGATGCTGGTCCGCCCCGAGGCCTTCAGCGCCGAGGAGAAGGCGCGCAACTTCGCCTACTACGAGCCGCTGACGGTGCGCGACTCCTCGCTCTCGGCCTGCGTGCAGGCGGTGCTGGCGGCCGAGACCGGCCACCTCGAGCTGGCCTACGACTACCTCGGCGAGGCGGCGCTGATGGACCTCGACGACCTCGAGCACAACAGCCGGGACGGCCTCCACATCGCCTCGCTGGCGGGGACCTGGATCGCCGCCGTCTGCGGCTTCGGCGGCCTGCGGGACATGGACGGGATGCTGGGCTTCTCGCCGCGCCTGCCGGAACGGCTCGATCGGATCGGCTTCCGGATCGGCTTCCGCGGCAGGCGGATCATGGTCGAGGTGACCTCGGCCGGGACCAGGTACGCGCTGCTGGGGGGCGACCCGATCCGCCTCCGTCACTTCCACGAAAAAGTCGAGCTCGGCCCCGACGGCCTCGAGTTCGGTCCGCCGCCGCCGCCCGAACCGCCGGCCGAACCGGTCCACCAGCCCCCGCATCGCGCCCCGCTGAAGCGCCGCCCGTCGCGCTGAGGATCAGCGCTGGAAGGGCGGCGCGACGCCCCTTCCCCAGCGGGGGACGGGCGCCTCGGTGACGACGTAGGCGGCGTTCGGGTCGGAGTTGTGCATCGCGAGGCGCGAGCCCCACTCGGCGTAGCCGACGATCGCCGCCCGGAACTCCGGGTCGGCCGGCAGCTCGGCCTCGTCGGCCGCCTGGCTCAGCAGGTTGACGAAGAGGCGCCGCTGCTCGGCGGTGATCGCCATGTCGCGATGGTGGGCGAGCATCGCGGGGTAGCCGCCGCCGAGGTCGGCGGTGTAATCGGCCGGGCCGCCCATCACCTCGACCCACCAGGCGAGGGGGTGGGCGCGGTGCTGCTCGCTGACCGTGCCGCCGAAGAGCGGCGCCGGCGAACCCTCCTCTTCGACCAGGGGCCTTGACATGTGACTATTTGGTCACGTATCGTTCGGTCCCATGATCGACGACGTGTTCAAGGCCTTGGCGGATCCGACCCGCCGCCGCCTGCTCGACGAGTTGTTCGAGCGGGACGGGCAGACCCTGAGCGCGCTCGAGCAGCGGTTGCCGATGTCACGGTTCGGCGTCGCCAAGCACCTGAAGGTGCTGGAGGGCGCGGGGCTGGTGACGACGCGGCGGCGTGGGCGGGAGAAGCTCCACTTCCTCAACCCGGTGCCGATCCGCGAAGTCCACGACCGCTGGGTCAGCAAGTACGCGGAGCCCTGGGCCTCGGCCTTGACCGAGCTCAAACGAGACCTCGAGGAGGATCAACGATGAACGACGAGCAGCTCTACACCGTGGTCGGTGGGCGCGGCACGATGACCGTGTTCGAGATCTACATCAAGACCAGCCCGGAGCGCCTCTGGGAGGCGATCACCGACGGCGAGATGCGCCGGCGCTACAGCTTCGGCGTCGGCACCGAGTCCGACTGGACGCCGGGATCGGAGTACCGCTCCGCTGTTCCAGGCGTGATCGACATCGCCAGCGGCAAGAACGTCGAGGTCGACCCGCCGCGGCGCCTGGTGCAGACCTTCGAGGCGCTCTGGAGCGAGGACGTGCGGCGCGAAGGGACCTCGCGGGTGACCTGGGAGATCGAGCCGGTCGGCGAGGACTCCTGCCAGTTGCGGGTGATCCACGACCAGCTCGGCGAGGGCGCCAACAACGAACTGTGGGGCGGTTGGCCGATGATCCTCTCCGGCCTGAAGACCTTGCTGGAGACCGGGGAGGACCTGACCACGCCGGCCTCGCTGATGTACGCGAGGCAGGCGCAGGGCTGACCCGACCCGGCGCGTTCGCAGTTGGCGACGCTATATGTCGTTGACTGCGAACGCGCTCGCCGCGCTCAGTCGCGGACGGGCGGCGGCGTCGCCTCCTCGGGCGAGATGCCGAAGCGGCCCTGGTACTCGGTGTTGAGCGCCGGCCAGGGGCCCGGCTCGTCGTGGTCGGGGCTCGGCCGCTCGCCGTCGCCCTCGAGGCCGGCGGCGAGCGCGTCGAGGCAGATGTGCCAGCCGGCGCCGTCGCGGGCGGCCTTCAGACGGTCGTCGAAGGTGTGGACAAGGACCAGCAGGCATCCGTCGTCGCGGGGGCGCAGCTCCCAGAGCAGGTGGTCGGGACGATCGCCCTCCTTCGCCCAGGTGTAGCCGAGCAGTCGCGGCGGGTCCCAGTCGGTCACTTCGTTGTCGGGCATGTCGGCGACGTGGCCCTTCGGGTCCCAGGCGACGCGGCCGCCGACCCGCGGCTCGAAGGCGGCCGGGGTGGGGTGCCAGGCGAACATCTCGCCGGTGTCGGTGAGTGCCCTCCAGACCCGCTCGGGCGAGTGGGGGAGGGCGCGTTCGAAGCGCAGCGCCGGGCGGCCGTCGACTTCCTCCAGGCGGGCGTATTTGTCGGGCATGGCTACTCCTCCGTCTTGGTGGTTGGCGACCCGGGGTCGCCGTCGAGGTGGCGTTCGAGCGCGTCGAGACTGCCTTGCCAGAGCTGCTGGTAGGGGGCGACCCAGCCGATCAGCTCGGCGAGGCCGGCGGGGCGGAGCTCGTAGATCCGCCGCTGCCCTTCGGCCCGCGGCTCGACCAGGCCCGCCTCGCGCAGGATGCGCAGGTGGCGGGAGGCGTTCGGCTGGCTGAGGCCGGTGTGGTCGGCGATCTCGCCGACCGGCCGCGGGGCCGCCGCCAGCAGGTCGAGGATCTCGCGTCGCGAGCCCTCGGCGACGGCGTCGAACACCTGGCTGCCCTTCGCGCTCATCCCTACATCTAATCATATGCTTATATAAGCGGCGGGTTAGTCAACCGAGGAAGGTGGAAGATGAGCGCGGACCCGATGACCAAGGAGAGGATCGAGATCGACCTGGCGGCCCCGCCGCTCAAGGTCTACGAGGCGATCGCGACCGCCGACGGGGTGCGGGCGTGGTGGGTCGACGGCGAGATCGCCGAGCAGGTCGGTGGCAAGAGTCGGCTCACCTTTGGCGCCGGCTGGACCGAGCTGCGCGTCGATCGTCTGGTCCCCGAACGCGAAGTCGTCTGGACCTGCACGGGCCAGGACATCTCCCATTTCGACCCGAACGACGAGTGGGTCGGGACGACGATCAGGTTCCACCTAACGCCGATCGACGCCGGCCGGCGGACCCGCCTCGACTTCGTCCACGAAGGCCTCGCCGGCCTCGGCTGCCAGGAGATGTGCACCAAAGGCTGGGACCATTACATCCGCACCAGTCTCCGTGGCTTGGTCGAGGGCGACCAGGGCGCGCCCGGCCAGGGCGCCGGCAGTCGCTGAGCGGCGCCACCCGCGCCGTTTGCTGAGTTGGGTGCGCCAGAGCGACCACCACTCAGCGACCGCGGCCGGGGTCGGAACCACGACCGCGGCCCGCCCTGCGCGAGGCGCGCCCGTCCCCACCTAAGGTCGGCTGGTTAGGTGTGGACGGGCGCGCCCGGGCGCTTGCGGCATACCGTCCCAGGCACGGTCCCCTGCGCCTCCCCCGGCACGCCGATGTTGATGGGCCGAAAACTCAAGACATGGTTGAGTTTTCGGCCCGTCAACCAGGCGGGCGCACGGAGGCAGGTCGACTGCGCACCTAGGTGTGCCGACCGCGCAAGGAAGCGTGTCGACTCCCGCGCGCTTCCCGGCGAAAGCCGCACGCAGGCGTGCCGTCCACGCGCCCCGGCCCGGTCCACCGGAGTGCGTTCGCAGTCAGCGACACCATTTGTCGTTAAGTGCGAACGCACCGCTGGGGCCTCCGAGTGAGTTCGCACTTAGCGACGTCATTTGGCGTCAAGTGCGAACGCACCGGCCGGGCCCTCGGGTGAGTTCGCAGTTATCTGCGCTATGCGACGAGAACTGCGAACTCATCCTGGGAATGCGACCGAAGTGTCCCCGGACCGTCCCCGGACACGCGCAAGGCGCGCCCATCCCCACCTAACCAGCCGAACTTAGGTGGGGATGGGCGCGCCGGGGGTAGGCAGTCCGGGGCGCGCCGGGGCGCGCCGGGCGTCCGGCATTGCCGCGCCAGGGCGCCGCGCCCGGTTGCAGGGCCTCAGCGCTCCAGCGGCTCCCCGTAGACGATCAGGCCGTGGAGGACGATCAGGCAGAGGGCGAAGATCCCGAGCGACCAGAACGGGAAGGTGCCGCCGACCGAGAGCAGGGACTCGATCGCGCCCAGGGTGGCGGCGATGATCCCGACCGTGCGGCCGTAGACGCCGCCGCTGAACAGCGAGTAGCCGCCGGTCAGCTGCACGAGGCCGATGATCAGGGTCGCCCAGCCCCAGAAGCCGAGGCCGAAGATCACGTACTGGGTCTGGTGGTTGAAGAAGTCGGCGTTGCTGATCGCGGCGATGCCGTAGATCACGTTGAGCACGCCGGCGATCACCAACAGGATGGCGGCGAACATCGCGCGCGCCTCGCCTCTCACTTCCACGTCTCTCTCCTTTGTCCGGGGTCCGGGACTGCGGAAACGGCTTGACGGTGCCATTTTCGGCGGCGATGGGCCGTCCCCTGCCCGCGGTTCGGCAGACTGAACGGCAGATGGACGAGCACGACCACGCCTGCTGCGCGCCCGGGCGCCCGCCGAGCGGGGAGGAGGCGCCGGCGCCGCAGAGCGCCAACAACGCTCCCACCGACGGCATGGTCCGCCTCGGCGGCAGCTTCCTGATGGGGACCGAGGACGCCGACGGCTTCCCGCAAGACCGCGAGGGGCCGATCCGCGAGGTCGACCTGCCGCCCTTCTGGATCGACCCGGTCGCGGTCACCAACCGGCGCTTCGCCGAGTTCGTCGAGTCGACCGGGCACCGCACCGACGCCGAGCAGGCCGGCTGGTCCTTCGTCTTCGCCGCCTTCCTCCCGGCCAACTTCGAACCGACCCGGGGGATCGCCAACGCCCCCTGGTGGCGGCAGGTCTTCGGCGCCGACTGGCAACACCCCGAGGGCCCGCAGTCCGGCCTCGACGACGCGCGCCTCGACCACCCCGTCGTCCACGTCTCCTGGAACGACGCGAAAGCCTTCTGCGCCTGGGCGGGCGCCCGGCTCCCGCACGAGGCCGAGTGGGAGATGGCGGCCCGCGGCGGCCTCGAGCAGGCCCGCTTCCCCTGGGGCGACGAACTCGAACCCGGCGGCCGTCACGCGATGAACGTCTGGCAGGGAACCTTCCCGTCCCACAACAGCGGCGACGATGGCTGGCTCGGCACGGCGCCGGTCGACGAATACGAGCCGAACGGCCACGGGATGCTGAACATGAGCGGCAACGTGTGGGAATGGTGTGCCGAGCGCTTCGACCGCCAGACCCGCGCGATCCGCGGCGGCAGCTTCCTCTGCCATGCCTCCTACTGCAACCGCTACCGGGTCGCGGCGCGCAGTTTCAACACCCCGGACAGCTCGACCGGCAACATGGGTTTCCGGGTCGCCCGCGACGCCCGATAGTTTCCCTCGCAACCGGAGCCGGGGTAGACGACCCCGACCACGACCGAGGAGGAGGAGCGCCGATGGCCCACCCGACCTTTGAGGACGCGCGTCGTCTCAGCGACTGGCAGCCGCCGCTTGGAGTCGTCTCCGTCTATCTGGCTTTCGATCCCGCCGACCGCGGCGGGGCCTGGCGCACGGAGCTGCGCAACGGCCTCGACGGGCTGCTGGAGGTGGCCAAGGACGCCGACCACGAGCGCCGCGTCGCCCTCCGCGCGGTCGCCAAACGGATCATCGACCGCTACGAAGACGGCGACCTCCGGCCGCCCCCACGCGGCGAAGCGGGCTTCGTCGAGGTTGCCGAGAAGGGTGGCGAGGAGCACTGGTGGTGGACCGGGGCGGCGCCGCACTCGAGCGCCTGCCTACAGCTCGGGGAGCGCCCGGCGCTGGCGCCGCTGGTCGACCTCGCCTGCCGCGGCGAGCAGCGCGGCATCGCGATCGTCTCGCTCGAGCAGGTCCGGCTGCTGCTCTTCGCCGAAGGCCAGCTGAGCGAGATCGAGCACTGGGAACTTGAGGTGACGAGCCTCGACTGGCGCGAGCGCAAGGTGCGTCACGGCGGCGGCGACCCTTCGGGCGGCCGCGGCGGGCCGTCCGGCAAGGACGAATACGGCGACCGGCTCGAGCACAACCGCCACCGCTTCCTCGGCGAGGCGGGCGCGCTGGTCGGCCGCGAGCTGGAAAGAATGGGGATCGGCAGGGCTCTCGCCTTTGGCCAGGCGATCGACCTGGAGAACTTCGAGGCGGGGCTGAACGCGCCGAACGTGAAGCTGGCGGTCGGCGGCGAGGCCGACCTGATCTCGACCCCGACCGGGAAGCTGCACGAGACCGTCGCCGCGGCGGTCGAGAACGCCGACGCCGAGCGCGAGGCGCGGCTGGTCACCGCGGCGCTGGAAGAGGTGCGCGGCGGCGGTCGGGCCGCGAGCGGCGTGCAGGACCTCGGCGAGGCGGTCGAGGAAGGGCGGGTCGAGCGGCTCGTCATCGACGCCCGTCTCGGCGCGCCGGCCGAGTCGCTGGTCCGCGGCGCGCTCAAGGTGAGCGCCAAGATCACCGTCGTCCACGGGCCCGCCGCGGAAGCGCTCGCCGAGGCCGAAGGGGTCGTCGCGATCCTGCGTTACTGAGGGGGCGCGCGGCCGCGCCCCTCCCGTGGTTGGTTTTCGGGGCGCGCGGCCGCCCTTCTTCCGTGGTTGGTTTTCCCCGCTATCCGGGGATTTCCAACCGCGGAACGCTCTGTAGGTGCGTGCCGAGCGTGCCGTCGCGCAGGGCGTGGATCGCGAAGCCGGGCGGGTCGTCGCGCGTCATCGCCAGTTCCGGCGAGGTGAAGTCGAGCGCCGCCTGCATGTAGGTGCTGGGGACGGTGACGACGGCGCGCCCGGCGAGCTCGGCGACGATCGAGCGGTGGACGTGGCCGGCGACGACCCGCACCACCTGAGGGTGGCGCGCCAGCACGGCGGCGAGCGCCTCGCGCGACTCGGGCGCCAGGCCGATCCGTTCGAAGGTGGGGATCTCGGTGCGCAGCGGCGGGTGGTGCATGGCGACCACGGTCGGCCTTTCGCCGTCCTCGCCCAGCGCCGCGTCGAGCCACTCGATCCGCCCACCGTCGAGCGCCCCGCCTTCGGCCCCGGGGATCGTCGAGTCGACACAGACCAGCCGCAGCGGCCCGAGGTCGACGACGTGGGACACCGGCTCCTCGCCCTCGCCTGGGAGCCCGAACGCCTCGCGCAGCGGCGCCCGCAGGTCATGGTTGCCGGGCAGGACGTTCGGCTCCAGGTCGAGCGGCGCGAGGATGTCGCGCAGCCGCCCGTATTCCTCCGGCATGCCGTTGTCGGTGAGGTCGCCGGAGACGAGCAGCGCGTCGGGACGCTGGGGCAGCGAGAGGACCGTCTCGACCGCCCGCAGCAGGCACTCGTCGGGGTCGGCCCCTTCCCAGTTCGCCCCGATGTGGGGGTCGCTGATCTGCAGCAGTAGGAAGAGGTCGGCGGCGTCGCTCATGGGCAGTTCGGGCAGCTTACGCGCGAAATCCGCGAACCAATCGCCCCGGCGGGCCGAGCAATCGCCTTCCCTAGACTCGGTCCCGATGGAAAGCGTCGTCAAATCACACGACAGACGCTGGCTGGTACTGGCGATCCTCGGGATCGCGCAGCTGATGGTGGTGCTCGACGCGACCGTCGTCAACATCGCCCTCCCGTCGGCGCAGGAAGCCCTTGGCTTCTCCGAAAGCGCCCGCCAGTGGATCGTCACCGCCTACTCGCTTACCTTCGGCTCGCTGCTCCTGCTGGGCGGGCGGATCTCCGACATCTTCGGGCGCAAGTGGACCTTCGTCGGCGGGCTGATCGGCTTCGCGATCGCCTCCGCGGTCGGCGGCGCGGCGCCCTCCTTCGCGGTCTTGGTCGCCGCCCGCGCGGTGCAGGGGTTGTTCGGCGCGATCCTCGCCCCTGCCGCGCTCTCGCTGCTCACCGTCACCTTCACCGACCCGCAGGAGCGCGGCAAAGCGTTCGGCGTCTTCGGCGCGCTGGCCGGGTCGGGCGCCGCGGTCGGCCTGCTGCTCGGCGGCATCCTCACCCAGTACCTCTCCTGGCGCTGGTGCCTCTGGGTCAACCTCGCCTTCGCCGCGGTCGCCGTCGTCGGTGCGCTGATGCTGCTGGACAACCACCGCTCCGAGGAGGAGGCCCACCTCGACGTTCCCGGCACGGTGCTCGCCACCGGCGGCCTCTTCTGCCTCGTCTACGGCCTCTCGCACGCCGAGACCGCGAGCTGGACGAGCCCGTTGACGCTGGCGATGTTCGCGATCGCGCTGGTCGCCTTCGTCGCCTTCGCGGTGGTCGAGCGCCGCGCCTCGCACCCGTTGCTGCCGCTCTCGGTGGTGCTCGACCGCAACCGCGGCGGCTCCTACCTGGTGGTCGCGCTGGGGGCGATCGCGATCTTCGCGGTCTTCCTCTTCCTCACCTTCTACCTGCAGCGCAACCTCGGCTACTCGCCGGTCACCTCCGGCCTCGCCTTCCTGCCGATGGTGGCCTGCATCATGTTCACCTCGGTCACCTCGAACGTGAAACTGATGCCGCTGGTGGGGCCGAAACCGCTGGTCACCGCCGGCTGCGTCCTGGGCGCGATCGGGATGTTCTACCTGACCGGCCTCGGCGCCAACGAGACCTACCTCGGCAGCATCCTGCCCGCGCTGCTGATCGCCGGGCTCGGCTTCGGGCTGATCTTCGCCCCCTCGATCGCCACCGCGACCTACGGCGTCCCCCAAGACGAGGCGGGGATCGCCTCGGCGATGGTCAACACCAGCCAGCAGGTCGGCGGCTCGATCGGCGTCGCGCTGCTCTCGACCGTCTCCGCGAGCGCGACCAGCAGCGCGCTCTCCGGCCTCACCGCGGCACCGACCTCGGCCCAGCTGATGGCCGCCGAGACGCACGGCTACACGACCGCCTTCTACTGGGCGGGCTCGATCTTCGTCCTCGCCGCGCTGGTCGCCTTCGGCCTCCTGCGCGCGAAAGCCCGCCCGACCGCGCCGGGCATGCAGCCGGTGACCGAGCCGGAGCGGGAGACCGAGCCGGCCGAGGCGTAGCTGGCTGATTCCACGGCTGGTCCCGCCCTCCGGCAGGGCCGTCGTCCTCCAGCCGAGGCGAGGCGCGCCCGTCCCCCCCTAGGTTCGGCTGGTTAGGTGGAGACGGGCGCGCCCGGGCGCGAGCGGCGGGACAGTCCCGGCACGGTCCCGCGCGCCTTCCGCGACCCCCGATGTTGATGGGCCGAAAAGCGCTCCATATCAGCGCTTTCCGGCCCATCAACGAGACGGGCGCACGGAGGCAG